>NZ_JAWRWY010000003.1:0-534871 GCF_046535315.1 Paraburkholderia sp. SIMBA_027 | reverse complement strand
CTCGCGGGCATGAAAGATTCGAAGGTGATCGTCGCGATCAACAAGGACGAGGAAGCGCCGATTTTCACCGTAGCCGATTACGGTCTCGTCGGCGATCTGTTCACGGCCGTGCCGGAACTCGTGAACACGCTCGCATAAAGCGCGAAACCCGAAGCACAAAACCTGAAACACGCAGCACCCACAAGACGCGAATAAATAGCGCGCGCGCCGCCCCGCTCTCCAGCGGCGCGGCGCATTCAAAGACACAACAACAGCGTTCCCGTCGGAGAAAGCGTCAGGCAACCCCGTGAAGGTGGCCCGGCCCCGTTCGTCCGTCGCCTATCCGGCGGCACTGGCAAGGAGACACCTATGGCCTCATCCTCGATCGACACGATCAAGGCGCATCCCGAGTACCGGCAGCTCGTCGCGGCACGACGCCGCTTCAGCTTCTCGCTCACCGCGCTCATGATCGCCCTGTATTACGGCTTCATCCTGATCGTCGCGCTCGCGCCGCATCAGCTCGCGCATCCGCTGTATGCGGGCGCGACCACGAGCGTCGGCATTCTGGTCGGCGTGGGCATCATCCTCGGCGCGATCGCGCTGACCGGTTTCTACGTGCTGCGCGCCAATCGCCGCTTCGACCCGGCCATGCGCGCGCTCATCGCCCGGCTGCAACACGAGGTGACGGCATGACGCGCCCGCTTCGTTCATTCGCCGCGCTCGCGCTCGCCACGGCCTCCGTGCTCGCGCACGCCAACGTGCCCGCCGGCCCGGCCGCGCCCATGCCGCCGCATCAGCACAATCCGGTGGCGATCGGCATGTTCCTGCTGTTCGTGCTCGTCACGCTCGGCATCACGCAATGGGCCGCGCGCCGCACGCGCACCACGCGCGACTTCTACACCGGCGGCGGCGGCATCACCGGCTTCCAGAACGGCCTCGCCATCGCCGGCGATTACATGTCGGCGGCCTCGTTTCTCGGCCTCTCGGGCATGGTGTTCATCTTCGGCTTCGACGGCCTGATCTATTCGATCGGCTTCCTCGTCGGCTGGCCGTTCGTGATGTTCCTGATCGCCGAACCGCTGCGCAATCTCGGCAAATTCACCTTCGCCGACGTCGTCGCCTATCGCTTCGCGCAAGGCCCGATCCGCATGATGACCTCGGCCAATTCGCTCGTCGTAGTGATCTTCTACCTGGTCGTGCAGATGGTGGGCGCGGGCAAGCTGATCGAACTGCTGTTCGGCCTCGACTACTGGATCGCCGAAATCGTGGTGGGCGCGCTGATGGTGATCTACGTGTTCTTCGGTGGCATGACCGCGACCACGTGGGTGCAACTCATCAAGGCCGCGCTGCTGCTGTGCGGCGCGACGCTCATGGCGATTCTCGCGCTCGCGCAATTCGGCTTCAGCCCGAACGAGATGTTCCGCCAGGCCGTGAACGTGCATCCGGGCGCGCTCAGCATCATGGCGCCCGGCAAGCTGATCCGCGACCCGCTCAACGCGCTCTCGCTCGGCATCGCGCTGATGTTCGGCACGGCGGGCTTCCCGCACATCCTGATGCGCTTTTTCACGGTGCCGAACGCGAAGGAAGCGCGCAAGTCGGTGTTCTATGCGACGGGTTTCATCGGCTATTTTTATCTGCTCACGTTCGTGATCGGCTTTTCGGCGATCGCGCTGCTCGCGCAGCATCCGGAGTTCTTCCGCCTCGACGCCGGCGGCCACTTCAATCTGACGAGCGACCTGCTGGGCGGCTCGAACATGGTGGCCGTGAAGCTCGCCCAGGCGGTGGGCGGCAATCTGTTCTACGGCTTCATCGCGGCGGTCACGTTCGCGACGATCCTCGCCGTGGTGGCGGGCCTCACGCTCTCGGGCGCGACCACGGTCTCGCACGATCTGTACGCAAGCTGGCTCGCGCGCGGACGCAAGGACGAACGCCGCGAAATGCGCATCTCGCGCGTGGCGACGCTCACGCTCAGCGTGATCGCAATCGCGCTCGGCATCCTGTTCGAGCATGCGAACGTGGCGTTTCTCGTCGGTTTGGTGGCGGCGGTCGCGGCCAGCGCCAACTTCCCGGTGCTGGTGATGTCGATCTTCTGGCGCGGCATGACCACGCGCGGTGCGGTGGCGGGCGGCGCGCTCGGCCTTGCGGCTTCGGTGCTGCTCACGCTGTTCTCGAAGTCGGTGTGGGTCGACGTGCTGCATCACGCCCACGCGCTCGTCATGCTCGACAACCCGGCGCTTGTGTCGGTGCCGCTCGCGTTCATCGGCATCTGGACGGTCTCGCGCCTCGATAACAGCGCGCGCGCCCGCAAGGAGCGCGAAGCGTTCGCGGCCCAGGAGTTCTACGGCCAGACCGGCCTGCTGCCGATGGAAGCGGTCAAGCACTGACGCAAGCCGGACGCGCGGAAAGCGCACAGAAAGCGCAACACGTGCTGAACGCCCCGCGCCGCGCGCCTCGCGCGCGCTGCGGGGCGTTTTTTCATGGGCGCGGCGGCGTCACGGCGGGCGCAAGCCGGCGGCGCGCCGGAACCGTAGCGGTGCAGCACCGCGCGCGCAAATCCGACCCCGGTTATATTGCGGATGGGGACGCGCGCTTCGCTCACGACGACCAGTACGCCGGTGACGCCGCGCGCCGCGCCCCGCGCCGATCCACCGCCGCGCCGGCCCGCGCGGCTCCCAACCAGGCACCCAACCCGCGTCGATGGAGCACGCCTACGTCCAGTTGCTGCACCTGCTCGCCGAGTATCCCGGCTGGACGCTCGCGTTCGTCGTGTTCGCCGCGTTCCTCGAATCGCTCGCCCTCATCGGCACGTTCTTTCCGGGCAGCACGGCGATGTTCATCGCGGGCGCCTTCGCGGGCACGGGCGCGCTCAATCTCGGCTGGCTGTTCGTCTGCGCGATCGTGGGCGCGGTGGCCGGCGACGCGCTGAGCTTCTGGATCGGCCGCCGTTATTGCGACTCCATCGTCAAGGTCTGGCCGTTCAGCCGGCATCCCGCCATCCTCGAAAAAGCCGAAGCCTACTTCGCGCGCCACGGCACGCGCAGCGTGATCCTCGCGCGCTTCGTCGGACCGCTGCGCGCCGTGGTGCCCATCGTCGCGGGCATGGCGGGCATGACGCCGATGCGCTTTTTCGTGATGAACGTGATTTCCGCGCTCGTCTGGGCGCCCGCGCATATCCTGCCGGGCGTGGTGTTCGGCGCGTCGCTGCAACTGGCGGGCGCGGTGTCGTTCCGGCTCGTGGTCGCGCTGGCGATGATCGCGCTCGCGTTCTGGCTGATCTGGCGCTTCACGCACGTGCTGCTCGCGCATCTGGACCAGTGGGCGGGCGCCTCGCGGCGCGGCGCGGCGCAGTGGGCCCAGCGGCACGGCGAAAGCCACGCGGCGCGGCGCATCGCGCGCCTGCTCGACCCCAGGCAGCCCGCGCTCGGCGCCGTGCTGGTGGTGACGGCGCTGGTGCCGCTGTGCGCCGCCGTGTTCTCGTACGTGCTGAGCAACCTGCTGCGCGGCGATCCGCTCGTGCAGATCGACCAGTCGGTGCGCCTCTTTCTGCATTCGATCCACACGACCTGGGCCGACGACGTGCTCGCGCGCGTCGAAACGCTCGGCAGCAATCTCACGCTCGCCCTGCTGGTCGTGACCGTGACGGCGTGGATGGCGCTCGAACGGCGCTGGCGCACCATCGCGTACTGGATGCTGGCCGCGGGCGTCTCGCAGGCGCTCATCCTCGTACTGCGCATCCTGATCCATCACGACGTGGGCGCGGCGGCGCACGTGGGCGCATACGTGTTCCCGAGCGACCGCGTGGCGTCGATGGTGATCGTCTACGGCTTCATGATGTTCCTGCTCGTGCGGCGCGCGAACATGCCGCAGGCCGCCATCGTGGCGACGCTCGGCAATGCGATCGTGGTGTCGGTGACTTTCGCTGGCCTTTATTTCGACCGCTTCCTGTTCTCCGACGCAATCGGCGGCGCGGCCTTCGCCTCGATCTGGGTCGCGGCGGTCGTGCTGCTCTCGCTGTGGCGCTATCCGCAGCGTCCGCCCGAGCGCAACGTGATGCCGTCGATCGTGCTCGCGGTGCTGGTGCTGGCGCTCGTGCTGCAACGCGGCGCGGCCGGGCACGTGGCGGCCGTCGAATCGCGCGACGAAGAACCGCCGGTCGTCGTCAGCCAGCTCGCGTGGACCGACACGCTCTGGCGCACCTTCGCGTGCTACCGCGTGGACATGAAAGGCGAGCGCCGCGAGCCGATGACGCTCCAGTGGGCCGCCAGCGCCGCCGACCTGAGCCACGCGCTGCGCGACGCGGGCTGGAGCGAAGGCACGCAGTTTTCGGTCAAGAGCGTGCTCTCGCTGGTCGCGCCGAACGTCGACGCGCTCTCGCTGCCGCTGCTGCCGAAGCTGAACAACGGCCAGCCGTCGCCGCTGGTGTTCGCGCGCCTGCATCTGCCCGACGATCCGCAACGGCCCGGCAGCCGCCGCGACGTGCTGCGCTTCTGGCCGACCGGCTATGCGCTCGCGTCCGCCGACACGCCGATCTGGGTGGGCTCGCTCGTGCACGAACGGCTGCGCCGCGCGTCCTGGCCGTTCAACGTGCTGACGACCTACGTGGATCGCGACAACGACGGCAGCGACCAGGTCCGCCGCCCCGACCTGGCCGCGCCGGGCGAGCCGCCCGGCTGGCGCGTCATGACGATGCCGGGCAGCGAAGGCTGCGAAGGGCGACCGGTCATGCTGGTCGTTTCCGGCGGCCGCTGATTGAGCGCGGCGATTCCACGCACCGCCTGACAGCTGCGCCCGGCCCTGCTGGCACAGGCGTTCGCGGCGTTCGCGGCGACCGACGCGATCGCTACGCGCCCGGCTGGGCCTGCGACTCGGCCCAACTGCCGCTGGCGTGGAAGCGGTCGATGCGCGAGCGCGCGTCGGCGTACGCGGCGTCGAGCGCCGCATCGGGCCCGACGTAATTGCGCATCAGATCGTGAAAGCGCACGCTGCGCCCGTCCAGATGCGCGTCCGCGCCGTGCCGGCAGATATAGCCGCTGTAGTGAAACAGCGGCTCGGGCGAACGCGGCCCGAATGCCGGAATCGGCAACACCCAGATTTCGAAGCCTTCATGTTCGGTGTGGTCCCACATGACTGATCTCTCCGCGGACAGGACAGGGCTATCGTCGCACGCGCGCCTTTTACCTGCAAACCGCCTGTTTCCGCGAGTTTGATTACACTATGCGGCACTGGCCCCCACGCTCCCCACGCGCGCCCGGCAGGGAACCGAAAGCTTCCCCGCCCGCGCGCCGCCGCGGCGTGCGCGGTGCCGTATCCGCATCCGACTTCACGAGCGAAACCCCACACCATGACGCCGGCCTCACTCACGCAGGAACCGCAGTCCGTCTCCAGCGCCGTCACCCGCAGCGCGTTTTTCATCGTCCTGTCCGTCAACGAGGATGCCGCCAGCCGCGCCGCCGTGCGCGCCTGGTGCGCGGACGTCGGCAATCTCGTGCGCGCCGTCGGCAAACGCGTGCCCGCCGGCAACCTCTCGTGCGTGGTCGGCTTTTCGTCCGACGCATGGGACACGCTGTTCGGCGAGCCGCGTCCCGCCGAATTGCACCCGTTCCGCGAATTCGGCAAGGGCGAGCGCGTGGCCGTCGCCACGCCGGGCGACATCCTGCTGCACATTCGCGCCGACGAAACCGACCTCTGCTTCGAACTCGCCACGCAGCTCATGAAGAAGCTCGACGGCGCGGTGACGACCGAGGACGAAGTGCACGGCTTCCGCAACTTCGACATGCGCGCGATGATCGGTTTCGTCGACGGCACCGAGAATCCGACCGGCAACGAAGCGGTCCATTTCACCGTGATCGGCGAAAACGAAGACCCCGACTTCTGCGGCGGCAGCTACGTGCTGGTG
Source organism: Paraburkholderia sp. SIMBA_027 (assembly GCF_046535315.1). Taxonomy (NCBI): domain Bacteria; kingdom Pseudomonadati; phylum Pseudomonadota; class Betaproteobacteria; order Burkholderiales; family Burkholderiaceae; genus Paraburkholderia; species Paraburkholderia sp. SIMBA_027. Next base: position 528,996 of record NZ_JAWRWY010000003.1, on the reverse strand, counting down.
CAGAAGTACCTGCACGACATGAAGGGCTGGAACGCGCTGCCCGTGGAAGCGCAGGAACACATCATCGGGCGCACCAAGTTGCAGGACATCGAACTCGACGAAGACGTGAAGCCGAGCTGGTCGCACAGCTCGCTGACCACGCTCGACGACGCCGACGGCAACGAGATCAAGATCCTGCGCGACAACATGCCGTTCGGCCGGCCGGGCTCGGGCGAGTTCGGCACGTATTTCATCGGCTACGCGCGCTCGCCCGCGCCCATCGAGCAGATGCTGGAAAACATGTTCGTCGGTTTGCCGCCAGGCAACTACGACCGCCTGCTCGACTTCAGCCGCGCCGTGACCGGCGGGCTGTTCTTCGTGCCGTCGCAGCCGCTGCTCGAAGCGCTAGCCGACCACGAACCGGGCGCGGCCGCCACCATCGACACGCCGGACGCCTCGGCGCCGGACACGCAAACCGAGACGGCCGCCGCGAACGCGGACGGCTCGCTCGCCATCGGATCACTCAAAGGAGCACCCCGGTATGAATAACCTCCATCGCGAGCTGGCGCCCATTTCCACGGCCGCGTGGTCGCAGATCGAAGAAGAAGTCGCGCGCACCTTCAAGCGCTCGCTGGCGGGCCGCCGCGTCGTGGACGTGAACGGCCCCGGCGGCGCCGCGCTCGCCGCGGTCGGCACCGGCCATCAGAACGGCATCGAAGCGCCGCTCGACGGCATCCGCGCGCGCCAGCGCGAAGTGAAGGCGATCGTCGAACTGCGCGTGCCGTTCGAACTCTCGCGCGAAGCCATCGACGACGTCGAGCGCGGCGCGGAAGACTCCGACTGGCAACCGGCGAAAGACGCGGCCACGCGCCTCGCGTTCGCCGAAGACCGCGCGATCTTCGACGGCTACAAGGCCGCGCAGATCACGGGCATTCGCGAAGGCACGTCGAACCCGCTGCTGCCGATGCCCGCCGACATCGCCGATTACCCGACGGTCATCGCCAAGGCGCTTGAACAACTACGCCTGCAGGGCGTGGACGGCCCGTACGCGGTGCTGCTCGGCTCGGACGCCTACACGGCCGTGAGCGAGGCGAGCGATCAGGGCTATCCGATTCTCGAACACATCCGCCGCCTCGTGAACGGCGAGATCATCTGGGCGCCGGCGATCGAAGGCGGCAGCATTCTCAGCACGCGCGGCGGCGACTTCGCGCTGCATCTGGGTCAGGACGTGTCGATCGGCTATGCCTCGCACGACGACAAGAGCGTGAAGCTGTATCTGCAGGAAAGCTTCACGTTCATGATGCTGACGTCCGAAGCGTCGGTGACGGTGACGGCGGAGTAAGCGCGCGCGTCGCACTTAACGCACGTGCATGACGCACACGCAAAAAAAGGGGCGCTCGCAGCGCCCCTTTTCCGTTTACACCTTGCGTCCACGCATCATTGATAGAAGTTCAGCGTGACCATCGCCGAGCGGCCCGGCGCCCAGGTCGCGTAGATCGGATACGCGCTCTGGTAGTACTTCTTGTCGAAGATGTTGTTCACGTTGAGCTGCAAGTCGACCTTCTTCGAGACGCGCCACGTCGCCGAGGCGTCGAAACGCGCGTAGCCCGGCGTCCACTTGCGCGAGGTCGCCGACACCGATGCATACGTCAGGCTCGACACCGTCGCGCCCGCGCCGATGTTCAGCTTCGGCAGCACGTCGTAGCTCGTCCACAGCGTGAAGTTGTGCTTGGGCACCATCACCATCGGCAGGCCGGAGAGCGCCGGGCTCGTCGGACCCGCGTTGGTTGTGATCGCGTCGAGATACGAATAGCCGCCGAACACGGCCCACTTTTCCGTCACGTTGCCCGCGAAGCCGAATTCGAAGCCGCGCACGCGCTGCGAACCGGCGTTGATCGTGCCGCCCAGGCCGTCGCTCACGCGCGCGTTGGTCTTGTCGGTCTGGAACAGCGCGGTCGTCAGCGACAGACGGCGGTCGAGCACGTCCCACTTCGCGCCCACTTCGATATTGCGCGAACGCTCCGGCGCGAGATCCTGATTGGTCGCCGTGAGCTGGTCGGTGCCGCCGCCCAGCCCCGAGTTCGCGCCCGGCGGATTCGCCGACGTGCCGTACGACGCGTACAGGCTCACCGTGTCGATCGGCTTGAAGACGAGGCCGAACTGATAGCTGAACAGGTTCGACGTGTTGTTCAGATTCGCCACGCCCGCTTGCTCGGCCGTCACGTCGTAACGGTCGAAGCGCACGCCCGCGTTGAAGATCCAGCGCTGCGACAGTTGCACGCTGTCGAACAGATACGCCGAGGCGGTGTTGGTCTGCGTATGCGTCGCCGGGCCGGGGAAGGTCTTGTCGCCGTTGAGCAGCACGCTGCCGGTCCACGGATTGTTCGGGTTCCAGCTGCCGAGCGGCGTGCAGTTGTACGCCACCGAGCACGGGCCGCCCGAGCGGATGTTGTTGCCCTTCGAATCGGTGACGAGATAGCCCTCGTAGAGATCCTGCTCGTGGCTGAACTCCACGCCCGCCGTGAGCGTGTGGCGCATGCCGTAAAGATCGAACTTGCCGTTCGCCTCGGTCTGGTTCGACACGCTGTTGGTCGCGTACTTGCCGCTCTTGGCCTGCAGGCTCAGCAGGTTCGGATTCGTGCTGGAGATCTGCGGATTGGTCGCGAGATAGTCGAGCGTCGAGCGGCCGAACATCGTCGTGTTGTGGATCTTCCACGCGTCGTTGATGCGGTGCTCGACCTTCACTTCACCGGTATCGGTCTGGCCGTAGCGATAGTCGCGCGAATTCAGGCCGTAGAACTGGCTGCGGTTGCTCGGCACCGGCGTGCCGCCCGTCGAGCGGAACGGCACGCTGAAGTCGGGCATGTCGTAGCTGCTCAGGTGGTAGTAGCTCAGCGTGACCGTGGTCGGCGAATTCAGGCCGAACGCGATCGACGGCGCCACGCCCCAGCGCTTGCTATAGACGTTGGTGCGACCCGCCTGGTCGGCGTCGTGGCCCATCGCGTTCAGGCGGAACGCGGTGGTGTCGTTGAGCTGCTGGTTCCAGTCGATGGTCGCGCGGCGGTAGCTGTCCGTGCCGAGACCGATGCTGCCGTTGATGAAGCTGTCGGCCTGCGGCGTCTTGGTCGTGATGTCGATGCTGCCGCCCACCGAACCGCGCCCCGCGTACACCGAATCCGGGCCCTTCACGACGCTGATGTTCTCCACGTCGAAGGTCTCGCGGTTCTGCACGCCCGAGTCGCGCATGCCGTCGACGAAGATCGAGTTGCGCGACTCGAAGCCGCGAATCACCGGACGGTCCGCCGACGGATTCGCCGCCGCGTCGCCGCCGAGGAAGGTGATGCCCGGCACCGTGCGCAGCGCGTCCTGGAACGTCGAGACGTTCTTCTGCTTGAGCACTTCTTCCGGAATCACCGTGATCGAGCGCGGCGTGTCGATGAGCGGCGAGGTGAACTTGTACGACGAAAGCGACTTCGTCTGCATCTCCGAAGGCGCCGAGGAGCTGACCTTGACGGCGGGCAGCATGGCGTCGGCGGCGTTCGGCGTGGGCGTCGTGGGCGTCGTGGTGGCGGCGGCGCTGGATGCGGCCACGGCCGGCGCAGCTTGCGCATGCGCGGCGGTCGCGGCGAAAAATCCGGAGCAATAGAGGGCTGCGACGGACGCGACAGTGCGCATCCGACTCGGGAAGTGAGCGGACATGGTGAGCGGCTTGATCGAAGGCGGAGACGGGATAGCACCAGGCGTCACGCGCCACGCAGCACTTCCCGGCCCCTGTAATTTATGTTATTTGCAAATGCGTATGATTCTCATTTGCCGTCGCAATTGTAATGACATGTTATTTTTCTGTAAACACTGATTACCGAATATTCAGCGGCGAGGGCGTTGGGGATCGTCGACGATGGCAAGGCGCGCGGCACGCGCAGGCCGCATTTCATGGCGAAGATGAGTGGCAGGCGACCGTTCGGCGCTGACCGGGCGGCCATGTCAGGACGCGCCGGGAGCCGGTATGATGGCGGGCCGCGCTTCGCGCGCCGCCCTGCGCGGCGAGGCGCCCACGCATTCATTCACGACGACTCAGAGGAAGACCGCCATGACGGCAGCAACGCAATTCGACCAGGTTTCCGTAATCCGCAAGGCCAACGTGTACTTCGACGGCAAGTGCGTCTCGCACACGGTGCTGTTCGCGGACGGCACGCGCAAGACGCTTGGCGTGATCCTGCCTGGCCAGCTGAACTTCGGCACCGACGCGCCCGAGCTGATGGAAGTGCAAGCCGGCAAGTGCCGCATCCGTCTGGACGGCAGCGACGAATGGAAGACGTACGCGGCGGGCGAATCGTTCTCGGTGCCGGGCAAGAGCCGCTTCGACATCGACGTGGTCGAAACGCTCGATTACTGCTGCAGCTATCTGTGAACGCAGTGAGCGTGTAAGCGCGCCGCGCTCAGACCAGAACGCCCGCCGTGCCTTGCGCACGGCGGGCGTTTTTCATGGTGTCGCAATCACGCGCCCAGATCCGCCAGCGGATGATCCTCCGCGCGCCACGGCGAGGCGAGAAAATGCTGCACGCGCGGCTCGCGCAAGTCGGCGAGCGTCGCGGGCGACCAGTGCGGCGTGCGGTCCTTGTCGACGAGATGCGCGCGCACGCCCTCGCAGAAGTCGCCCTCCTCGATCGCGCGCACGACGATGCCCAGCTCCATGCGAAAGCTCTCCGCGAGCGTCGAATGACGGCCTCGCAGCAGCGCCTCGCGCGTGACTTCGAGCATCGTCGGCGAATAGTGCGTGAGCGCGTCGAGCGTGGCTTCGCGCCAGGCGCGTGCGTCACCGGGCGGCGCGCCTTCGAGATCGGCCCGCAGCGAAGCAACGATCTCGCCAACGCGCGCCTGCCGGTCGAAATGCCGCGCGATCAGCGGCTCCCGCGCGGCGAGCGGACTCGCAATCGCGTCGTGACCTGACGTCTCGAACACCTGCCGCAGCCCGTCGTACACGCCGCCGTCGAACGACACCTGCGCGAGCCGCGCCTCGTAGCCGTCGAGCCAGTCGCCCGGCACGCAGACATCGGCGAGATGCAGATGCAGCGCGTCGGCGCCATTGAGCAGCGCGCCGGTGAGCCCCACATACAGCTCCATGTGCGCGGGCATGCGAGCGAGAAAATGCGTCGCGCCCACGTCGGGCAACAGGCCGATGCGCGTCTCCGGCATCGCGATCTTCGTACGCGTGGTCGCCACGCGCAGCGACGCCGCCTGACCGAGCCCCATGCCGCCGCCCATCGTCACGCCGTCGAGCAGCGCGACGACCGGTTTGTCGAAGGTATGCAGCGCGTAATCGAGCCGGTATTCGTCGACGAAAAACTGCTGCCAGCCCTGTTCGCCGAGCCGCTCGCCCGCGCGTGCGAGCCGGTCGATCGCGCGCACGTCGCCGCCCGCGCAAAAGCCCTTCGGACCCGCGCCTTCGAGCACGAGCGCGACGACCTCGGGATCGTGACGCACGCGTTCGAGCAGCACGGCCAGCTCGCGCACCATCGCATGCGAAAGCGCGTTGAGCGCGGCGGGACGATTGAGCGTGACGATCGCGACGCGATTGACCACGCGAACCAGTACCTCGCTTTGTTCAGGCGATAGGGCTTCCGTTTGCGCGGACGTTCCCACCGCTGCGTGCCGCACGGCTTCCGGTCGTGCATTCATGACTTAACTCTCCATTTCACTGTGCCAGCGCGGTTTGCGCTTCTCGAGAAAGGCGTTCACGCCCTCGCGCTGATTGGGCGAATCGAACAGATCGACGAAACGCTCGCGCTCGACCGCCAGCGCCGCGCCGCGCGGCACGCCGTTGCGCGCCTGATGGATCAGCGCCTTGCTCGACGCGACCGCGTGCGGACTCAGCCCGGCGACGCGCGCCGCCATCGCGAGCGCGGCCTCGCGCGCGCCGCCCTGCGGCACGACTTCTTCGACGAGACCGATGCGCAGCGCCGTGGCCGCATCCACGCGCTCGCCCGTGAGAATGATGCGCTTGGCCCAGCCTTCGCCGACGAGCCAGGGCAGCGTCTGCGTGCCGCATCCGCACGGCAGCAAACCCACGGCGGGCTCGGGCAGCGCGAGTTGCGCCTGTTCTTCTGCCACGCGGATATCGCACGCCAGCGCGCATTCGAGCCCGCCGCCCATCGCATAGCCGTTGATCGCCGCGATGGTCACCGCGCGCGCGTTTTGCAGCGTTTCGAACGCCGCGCCGAACGCCGTGGCCGCCGTGCGCGCGGCTTCGCGGTCGCCATCGGCGAAAGCGTTCAGATCGGCGCCCGCGCTGAAAAACTTCGGCCCGCTGCCGGTGATGACGATGGCGCGCACCTGCGCCTCGCGGTCGAACGCTTCAATGACCTGCTGAAGCTGACGCAAGCCATCGACGGTGAAGGCGTTCGCGGGCGCGCGCGTGAGCGTGACGAGCGCAACCGCGCCCTCGTGCACGTATTCGAATTCGATCATGGCGTGACTCCGTGCAGGCGCGGACCTAGCCGCGCAGTTCGGGGAAATCCTCTTCCCAGTATTCGTCGGGCTGGCGCGCGGTGTCGGGCGTGCGATCCATCTCGCGGCGACGCAGTTCGACGCGGCGGATCTTGCCCGAAATCGTCTTCGGCAAATCGCTGAATTGCAGCCGCCGAATGCGCTTGTACGGTGCGAGTTTCTCGCGCGAAAAACGGAACACTTCGCGCGCGAGATCGGGGCCGATCTCGTAGCCCTGACGCACGATCACGAACGCCTTCGGCACCGAGAGACGCAGTTCGTCGGGGCTCGGCACCACGGCCGCTTCGGCAATCGCTTCGTGCTCGATCAGCACGCTTTCGAGTTCGAACGGACTGAGCCGGTAATCGGACGATTTGAACACGTCGTCGGCGCGACCGACGTAGACGTAGTAGCCGTTTTCGGCGCGCATCGCCACGTCGGACGTGTGGTAGTAACCGTTGCGCATGGCGTACTCGCTCGCCGTCGCGTTGTTCGCGTAGCCGGTCATCAGGCCGAGCGGACGCAGCGTCGAATCCGGCCCGAGCGGCAGCGCGATTTCGCCTTCGTTCACGGGCTGATCGTCGGGATCGACGAGTTCGACGCGATAGCCCGGCAGTGGCCGCCCCATCGAGCCGGCCACCACGGGCTGGCCCGGCGAATTGCCGATCTGGCAGGTGGTTTCGGTCTGGCCGTAGCCGTCGCGGATCGTGATGTTCCAGGCGTGGCGCACGCGCTCGATGATCTCGGGATTGAGCGGCTCGCCCGCGCCGACGATCTCGCGCAGTTTCACCGGATAGCTCGCGAGCGGCTCCTGCACGAGCATGCGCCACACGGTCGGCGGCGCGCACAGCGTGGTCACGCCGCATTGCACGATCGCGTTGAGCGTCTCTTTCGGCACGAAGCGCGCGTAGTTGTAGACGAACACGCAGGCCTGCGCATTCCACGGCGCGAAAAAGCAGCTCCACGCGTGTTTGGCCCAGCCTGGCGAGCTGATGTTCCAGTGCACGTCGCCGGGCACGAGGCCGATCCAGTACATCGTCGACAGATGGCCGACCGGATAGCTCTGATGCGTGTGCTCGACGAGCTTCGGCTTCGAGGTCGTGCCGGACGTGAAATAGAGCAGCATCGGATCGCTCGCGCGCGTCGGGCCGTCGGGCACGAACGCGGCGCTGGCCGCATAGGCGCGCGACAGATCGATCCACGGCGCGCCGACGTCCGGCGCGCCCACCGCGATGCGCTTCACGTTCGCGTCCAGCGTGTCGAACTTCGCGAGTTCCGCCGCATCGACCACGACGTATTGCGCGCCGCCCGCCTCCACGCGCTCGCGCACGTCGTCGGGCGAGAGCTGCGTGGTGGCGGGCAACACCACGGCACCGAGCTTCATCGCCGCGAGCATGACGTCCCAGAGTTCGACGCGGTTCGGCAGCATCAGCAACAGACGATCGCCGCGTCCCACGCCCTGCTCGCGCAGGAAATTCGCCACGCGCGCCGAGCGTTCGGCCATCTGCGCATACGAATACTGCGTGCCGCCGCTTGCGAGATCGTCGACGATCCAGAGCGCCGGATTCGCGTTGCCGCGCGCGATCACGTCGAAGTAATCGAGCGCCCAGTTGAAGGTGTCGAGCTTCGGCCACGCGAATTCCGCGTAAGCGCGCGCGTAGTCGGTGCGGTGACGCTGCAGCAGATCGCGTGCGTCGATGAAGGCCTGCGCGGAAGGGGTGAACCCGGTCATCGTCGTCTCCAGTTGCTATCGTTATTTATTTAGCCATCCTTTCCATATTCAAAGCTGCCGCGCGATCACCATGCGCAGCACTTCGCTCGTGCCTTCGTAAATCTGCGTGATGCGCGCGTCGCGGTAATGCCGCTCGACCGGATAGTCGTTGAGAAAACCGTAGCCGCCGTGAATCTGAATGGCGTGCGAGCACACTTCTTCGGCCATTTCCGAGGCGTAGAGCTTGGCTTGCGACGCCTCCGACAAACACGGCTTGCCGAGCGTGCGCAGACGCGCCGCGTGATGCACGAGATGGCGCGCGGCGTTGAGGCGCGTATGCATGTCCGCCAGCATGTTGGCCACGCTCTGATGCTTGATGAGCGGCTCGCCGAACTGCACGCGTTCGTGCGCATAGGCGCGCGCCGCATCGAAGGCCGCGCGCGCGATGCCGAGCGCCTGCGCCGCGATGCCGATGCGCCCGCCTTCGAGATTCGACAGCGCGATTTTCAGGCCCTCGCCGCGCTGGCCGAGCAGGTTCGCTTCGGGAATCGCGCAATCGGTGAAGGTGATCGGACAGGTGTCCGAGGCGCGAATGCCCATCTTCTTTTCGGGCGGCCCGACGTTGAAACCGGGCGTATCCGTGGGCACGACGAACGCGGAAATGCCGCGCTTGCCCGCGTCCGGGTCGGTGACCGCGAACACGATCGCGAGGCTCGCGCGCGCGCCGTTGGTCACGAACTGCTTGTTGCCGTTGAGCACCCACTGGCCGTCGCGCAGCTCGGCGCGCGTGCGCAGATTGTTCGCCTCGGAACCGGCCTGCGGCTCGGTCAGGCAGAACGCGCCGATCATCTCGCCGCTCGCGAGCTTCGCGAGCCAGCGGTCCTTCTGCGCGTCGGTGCCGTACTGGAGGATCGGCCCGCAGCCCACCGAGTTGTGCACGCTCATGAGCGTGGCGCACGAGGCGCAGCCGGCGGCGATCTCTTCCATCGCCAGCGCGTAGGCCACGTAATCGGTGTACGAACCGCCCTGCTCCTGCGGCACGATCATGCCGAGCAAACCCAGTTCGCCCAGTTGCGCGACGACGTCGTCGGGCAGCTTGCCGTCGCGGTCCCATTGCGCCGCGTGGGGCGCGAGGCGCTCGGTCGCGAAATCGCGCGCGGCGTCGCGGATCATGCGCTGATCTTCGGTGTAGAACTCGTCCATGTTTGTCCCCTTCATGTCTCGTGCCGTGCGGCGCGTGGCGTGCATCGGCGTCGCTCACAGCCTCGTTGCCACTGTGGCCCCGGCTGCGCACCACTGCAAGGCTCGCGAAAAGTTTAGGCATCGGCGCACCGGCATTCGATGCCCGCCACGATCAAACTGACTGAGCGGATTTACCATATCGTCTGCGACAACCCCACCGGAGGCCAGTCCTTGCAGTCAGGGAAAACCAGCAGAGTGAGCGAAAAAGGCACGATCGCGATGAGTCTCGTCAACGAGACGCTGGCGCTCGCGCGCGCCCAGGGGCTCGATGTGTCGCCGGTGCTCGACGCGGCGGGCATCGGCGCGGACCTGCTCGACGCGCCGCGCGCTCGCGTGAGCGCGGCGCAATACGGCGCGCTGTGGTCGGGCATCGCGCGCGCGCTCGACGACGAATTCTTCGGCCAGGACGCGCACGCCATGAAAAGCGGCAGTTTCGTCGCCATGACGCACGCGGCGCTCGGCGCGCGCACGGGCCGCCAGGCGCTGCAGCGCGCCATCCACTTCATGCGCCTCGTGCTCGACGACCTCGCGGGCGAAATCGACATCGACGCCACGCGCGTGCGCGTCACGCTCGTCCATCGCGCGGGCACGCGGCCGCCCGCGATGTTCGCGTACGCGACGTGGTTCATCCTCGTCTACGGCTTGCTGAGCTGGCTGGTCGGGCGGCGCATTCCGGTGGTGGCGGCGCGCTTTCGCTGCGCGCCGCCCGCGAACGCGCACGAATACCAGTCGATGATCTGCGACGACATCGGCTTCGATCAAGCCGGGTCGTGGTTCGACCTCGCGCCCGCGTTTCTCGACCTGCCGGTGATCCAGACCGCCGGTTCCGCGCGCGCGTTTCTGCGCAACGCGCCGGGCAATTTCGTCGTCAAGTATCGCAATCCGGGCGCGTTCGCGGCGCGCGTGCGGCGGGCGCTGCGCGCCCTGCCCGTGAGCGCGTGGCCGGACGCCGACGCCATCGCGCGGCTGCTCAACGTCGCGCCCGCGACGCTGCGGCGGCGGCTGCATCAGGAAGGCCACAGTTGCCAGACGATCAAGGACGAACTGCGCCGCGACCTCGCGCTCGCGGCGCTGCAAGACCCCGCGCGCGCGGTCGCCGACGTGGCGGCCGCCGTCGGCTTCGCCGAGCCGAGCGCCTTTCACCGCGCCTTCCGCAAGTGGACCGGCATGCGTCCCGGCGAATACCGCCAATCGCGCGAACGCGCCGCGGTGCGGGGCTGAATCCATGCACGCGGCATAACACACAGACTCAATCGCACCTTTCGATTATCGGGATACCGTCTATACTTTTAAGGGTTATCCCTAATACGAAAGGCTTCATCATGAACACCGTCACACGTGCCGCGGTCGGCGTATTCGCCGCCGCGTGCTGCTTCGCTTCGCTGCCGGCCTCGGCGCAGAGCTACAACCCCGCGCAGCCGATGACACGCGCGCAGGTGCGCGCGGATCTCGCCGAGTGGCGCGCCGCGGGCTACGATCCGCTCGACTGGATCGACTACCCCGAAAACGCGCAACGCGCGGGTGCCATCGTCGCGCAACGCCGCGCGGCGCACGCAGCGGGCGTCATGCCGCAATCGGCGCAGTAAGCGAGCGCCCGGAAGAAAACAGGAGCAGGCGCGCCGCCGCACGCGCGCGCCGGACCCGCTCCCGGCGGGTATGACGGTCTGCCCCTCAAAGGCCGACCGGCGCGTGAAATTTGTGTCCGGAATCGTTGATTTCGCGACTGCCGTGCGATCGCGTTTGTCCGCGCGCACCGCCTGACGATCTTCACCGCATGACGCGCCAATACCCGCCGGTACGCGACGACACGCTCCGACGCGCTCCGATACACGCGGACCCCGACCCGTTTACCTCGCCGCACGGAAGTTGCGCGCGCATCCCTTTCTATCCTTACAGCACGCACTGTTGCAGCGCTTCCACGCGTTTCGTAAACGCATTGCTGCGCGGCGCGGACAATTGTTTACAATCCCGCCCGTAACCGCTTCAACCACACGATCCGCGCGATCCGGACGCGCCCCGCCGCCCGTCCGCCGACGCCGATCCCAACAACAAATCAACCGCTCGATTCTCAAGGGCCAACCTTCATGGACGCCATCAAACGCTATTTCGGCTTCGAAGAGGCAGGCACGAACCTGCGCACCGAAGTGCTCGCCGGCATCACCACCTTCCTCACGATGGCCTACATCATCTTCGTGAACCCGGCGATCCTCGGCGACGCCGGCATGCCGAAGGAATCGGTGTTCGTCGCCACCTGCCTCGTCGCGGCGCTCGCGTCGATCGTCATGGGCCTGTACGCGAACTATCCGATCGCGCTCGCGCCCGGCATGGGCCTGAACGCGTACTTCGCGTACGCGGTGGTCAAGGGGATGGGCTTCACGTGGCAAGCCGCGCTCGGCGCCGTGTTCATCTCGGGCTGCCTGTTCTTCATCGTCACGCTGCTGCGCGTGCGCGAGGCGATCATCAACGGGATTCCGCACTCGCTGCGGGTGGCGATCACCTCGGGTATCGGCCTGTTCCTCGCGATCATTTCGCTGAAGACCTCGGGCGTGATCGTCGGCAATCCGGCCACGCTGGTCTCGCTCGGCAATCTGCACGACCCGCACACGATTCTCGCGATCATCGGCTTCTTCGTGATCGTGACGCTCGACGTGCTCAAGGTGCGCGGCGCGATCCTGATCGGCATCGTGGGCGTGACGGTTCTGTCGTTCTTCTTCGGCGGCAACCAGTTCCACGGCATCTTCTCGGCGCCGCCCTCGATCGCGCCGACCTTCCTGCAACTCGACATCAAGGGCGCGCTCTCGACCGGCATCCTGAACGTCGTGCTGGTGTTCTTCCTCGTCGAACTGTTCGACGCGACCGGCACGCTGATGGGCGTCGCGAACCGCGCGGGCCTGCTCGTGCACGGCAAGATGCACCGTCTGAACCGCGCGCTGCTCGCGGACAGCACCGCGATTCTCGCGGGTTCGGTGCTCGGCACCTCGTCGACGACGGCGTACATCGAAAGCGCCTCGGGCGTGCAGGCGGGCGGCCGCACGGGCATGACCGCGCTGACCGTGGCCGTGCTGTTCCTCGCCTGCCTGTTCGTCGCGCCGCTCGCGGGCGTGGTGCCCGCCTACGCAACCGCGCCGGCGCTGCTCTACGTTTCGTGCCTGATGCTGCGCGAACTCGCCGACCTGCCCTGGGACGACGCCACCGAAGTCGTGCCCGCCGCGCTCACCGCGCTGGCGATGCCGTTCACGTACTCGATCGCCAATGGCGTCGCGTTCGGCTTCATCTCGTACGCGGGCCTGAAGCTGCTGACGGGCCGTCTGCGCGACGTGCGCCTGATCGTCTGGATCATCGCGGCGGTGTTCCTGTTCCGCTACTTCTACCTCGGCGGCGAATGACGCTGATGACACCGGCGACGCGGGCCCGGTCAGCCGCGTAACGCGCGGCGGCTGTTGCACATGTTCAGCGCGAAACGAAACGGGCGGCCTCGGGGCCGCCCGTTTCGCGTTTACGTCCGCGCGGCGCGGCGCTTAGAGACCACTCGCCGGTAGCGACATCAAGCTAAACGGTCATGCAGCCGCACGCCATCGCGCTGGCTACTTATCATAGGGAATTCACACCAGAACGATCCCCGCACAAAGGAGCCGCCCGTGGCCAGTTACCCCGCCGCCGCCGAACGCTATTCGAAGCCCGCCATCTTCTTTCACTGGGTCATTTTCCTGCTCGTCGCACTGGCCTATCTGGCGATCGAAATACGCGGCCCGAAAGGCTCGGACAGCCGCGCGTTCTGGAGCAACGTGCACTTCTGGTGCGGCACGCTGGTACTCGCGCTCGCCGTGCTGCGGCTCCTGTGGCGGCTCTGGCACGGCGCGCCGCAAGACATCGACTCGAATCGCGTGCTCACCTTCCTCTCGCGGCTCGTGCATCTGGCGCTCTATCTGTTTATCTTCGTGCAGCCGCTGCTCGGCATTCTGATGATCAACGCCGGCGGCCGCCCGGTCACGCTTGCGGGCATCGACCTGCAGATCGTGCTTGTGGGCGCCGACCCCGTTGCGCGCCAGTTCCTGAAAGGTGCGCACGAACTCATCGGCAACGCGTTCTACTGGGTGATCGGCCTGCATGCACTCGCGGCCATCGCGCACCATCTGGTGTTCCGCGACAACACGCTGCGCCGCATGATCTGAGGCGGGGTCCGAAAACGGCCACGCGCCCGTCCGGCGGGCGCGTGGCGTAGTGAGTCGCCGGAACGTGATCTCCGGCGTTGCGCGTGGATTTCAGCGCATTATTCAGGCATCAATCAAACATCGAGCGCTCAAGACAGCATCCCGTGCGCCTGCACGAAACGTACGTAGCCGCTGCGCAGCGTCAGGCACTGCGCGCGGGTTTCCGAGAGCAGCCGGCGCGCGACCGCCTCGATGTTCTCGCGATGATGGTCGAAGGCGTCGAGCATGTCCTCGGCGCGCGTCGACGCCGCGCCGTAGTGATCCTCGAGCGCCGCCGCCGTGATCGTACATTCGACCCTCTCCCCATCGATCATCGCCGGAAACGCCAACGTCAGTGCGCGTCCCGAGTACTCAGGGACTTCATTCGGAAACTGGATCTGCATGGGAATGCCTCAGGTTGAGAGGGTCTGCGGGCCGCGCCATCGTCACGCTACGTTGCTCCTCCACGGCTTGCGCGCGGGTCAAAACACCGACCGCCGCGGGTGCCGTCTTGCGCGACACGTTTGCGGCGGTTGATTGGATTCACTGTAGGACACTTCCTGCGGCCTGCAAGGTCGACTTTGTCACACGGGCAAAACCTTCGTCGCGGCCCGATTCTTGCCGCTGCCGCTGCGAGCGTTGGCGCGTGCAGCATCGCATTCAGGATCGCGTCGGGTTGCACGCGCACACGCCCGCTCCCGCGCCGGCTCCGTGCGGGCGCATGCTGCATCGCAACGATCGTCGCGCGCCAGTGCAACGTGACGACTCGCAACGTCACGACTCGCGATGCTGGCGATGCTCGATCTCGAGATCCTTCGGATGCACGGTCAGCATGGCGACGAACACGGCGATGCCGCCCCCGACCGTCGCCATGCCGTAGACCACGAAGTCGTGCCTGTCGAAGAGCAGACCGTGAATCGCTGCCGCGAGACCCGCCAGCGCGACGAAGACGGCGAGCGCCGCCACCAGGATCCTGAATTCGCCATAGACCATGACGCACTCCCCTAGGGAGCCGCGACGGCCCGACATCCATCCGCCCACAACCCGCTGCGCCGCCGCCGGAACGCGCGCGAGGCGCATCCCTTCCTTTATCCTGGCACTCGCGCGCATAAAGGCAAGCAGTGGCAAACAGCAGCAAGCAGCGACAAGCGGCGCGTGCGGGCCGCGCTCCCCTCGGCACAAACCGGCCATCCCTATGCGCCGAAACGCCCGGATTCGCCCCGATGTGGCGCGCGCCCGCCTTCCTGTACCATGAGGCGAGGCATCACGGCGCGCGCCGGCTTGTTGCGGCGCAGCGCAGCCACACAAGATTGGAGACACGAGTGACCCGACGCCCCTCCGTCACCGTCAAGCCGCCCGAGGCGGCGCGCGCGGACACGATCGCCCAGGCGCATGCGCGCTCGCTGGCGCTCGGCCTGCGCGCGGGCGAAGCGCCCGACTTCCAGCCGCTCGGCGGCGCGGACCTGCGCGACCTGCTCGACGCGAATCGCACGCTCTACCATCAGGCGCGGCCCGTGATGGACGCGCTGCACGCGCAGATCGTCGATACCGAAAGCATGGTGGTGCTCACCGACCGCAACGGCGTGATCCTGCACAGTCTCGGCGATACCGATTTCGTCGAGAAAGCGCGGCGCGTGGCGCTGCGTCCGGGCGTCTCGTGGGCGGAGCGCGACCGCGGCACCAACGCGATCGGCACGGCGCTCGTCGACGCCCAGCCGACCATCGTCCATGCGGGCGAGCACTTCCTGCGCGCGAACCACATCCTCACCTGCTCGTGCGCGCCGATCGCCGATCCGTGGGGCCGCACGCTCGGCGCGCTCGACGTGAGCGGCGAATCGCGCGGCTTTCACAAGCACACGCTCGCGCTCGTGCGGATGTCGGCGCAAATGATCGAGAACCATCTGTTCAACATCGAGTTCGCCGATGCCGTGCGGCTGCAATTTCATGCGCGCGCGGAGTTCATCGGCACGCTCTATGAAGGCCTCGCCGCCTTCGCGCAGGACGGCACGCTGCTGTGCGCGAACCGCAGTGCGCTGTTCCAGTTCGGCTCGCCGCTCGCCACCCTGCAATCGCGCGGCTTCGACGCGCTGTTCGGCCAGCCCTTCGCCGCTTTCATCCAGCAACTCGCCCGCGCGCGTGGCGAGCCCGTCACGCTCACGCTGCCGAGCGGCGTGCGCGTGGTCGCGCGTGGCACGTTGGGCGCTTCGGCGTTCGGCGCGCCGTCGTTCGGCCAGTCCGCAAGCGCGTCGAACCCCGCGCAGGCCGCACAAGCCGCGCGCGATATCGCACGGCCCGCGCCCGCGAGCGCACGCGTCGCCGAAACGGCCTGGCAGCCGACGCTCGCCGATCTCGACAGCGGCGACGCGCGCGTGTCCGCCGTGCTTCAACGCGTCGCGCGCGTGCGCGGCCGCGACATCGCCGTGCTCGTGCTCGGCCGCACCGGCACCGGCAAGGAATGGCTCGCACGGGCGCTGCATCAGGATTCGCCGCGGCGCGACGCGCCCTTCGTCGCGCTCAATTGCGCGGCGCTGCCCGACTCGCTGATCGAAGCCGAACTGTTCGGTTACGAGGAAGGCGCGTTCACCGGCGCGCGGCGGCGCGGCAGTCCCGGCAAGATCGTGCAGGCGCACGGCGGCACGCTGTTTCTCGATGAAATCGGCGACATGCCGCTCGCCCAGCAAGTGCGCCTGATGCGCGTGCTGCAAGAGCGCGCGGTCGTGCCGCTCGGCGGGGCGCGGGCGGTGCCGGTCGATCTGCGCATCGTCTGCGCGACGCACCGCGATCTGCGCGCGATGATCGCCGACGGCACCTTCCGCGAGGATCTCTACTACCGCATCAACGGGCTCGCCGTGACGCTGCCGCCGCTCGCCGAGCGCAGCGATCTCGACGCGCTCATCGCCCGCGTGCTCGCGCGCGTGCGCGCCGAGGCACCCGACGCGCCCACGCGCCTGACGCCTGCCGTGCGCGCGTGTTTCGCGCGCTGCCGCTGGCCGGGCAATCTGCGCCAGCTCGCCAATGTGCTGCGCACGGCCGCGATTCTCGCCGAGGGCGAAGACGCCATCGACATCGTGCATCTGCCCGAGGATCTGCTTGCCGATTGCGCGTCTGAGTCTGGGTCTGGGTCTGCTTCGGAGTCGGAGTCGGTACGAACATCCGTCCACGCCGATGAATCCGCGCATTGCCGCCATGCGCACGCACAAGACACGCGCGACGACAACGGCGACGCACGCCCCGAACGTCTGGCCGACTGGCAAGCGCATCTGATCGACGACGCGCTGTCGCGCCACAGCGGCAACGTGTCCGCCGCGGCGCGCGAGCTCGGGCTCGCGCGCAATACCGTCTACCGGCACCTGCGGCGGCGCTAGCCGCGCGCGTGCAGCGATACCGGTATTCGCGCGCCGCCAGGGTAAGCTTCGCGACAACGCTTTTCCCCCGCGCGACATGGCCTCCGCCCAGGAACTCAAACGCTACCGGCGCAATCTCGCCGACGAACTCGACAGCGCCGTCGTCTACGACACGCTCAGCGCCTGCGAGCAGGACACGCGGCGGCGCGCGATCTACGCCGAACTCGCCGCCTCCGAACGCGAACACGCCGACATCTGGCGCAGCAAGCTCGCAGCCAACGGCGTGCGGGTGCGCACGCATCGGCGCAGCGCGAAGACGCGGCTGTTGCAGACGCTCACGCGCGCGTTCGGACCGTCGCTCGTCCTGCCGACGGTGGCCGCCGCCGAGTACGCCGACCGCGACCGCTACGCGCGCGAACCCGGCGCCGAAACGCTCTCCGCGCAGGAGCAGGAACACGCGGCCATCGTGCAATCGATCGTCGAGAGCAAAGGCGCACGCGGCGCGCGCGGCCGCACGAAAGGCGAGCAGATCGCGGCGGCCGAGTCGTGGCACAAAGGCGCGACGCGCGGCAACGACCTGCGCGCGGCAGTGCTGGGCGCGAACGACGGACTCGTCTCGAACTTCTGCCTGATCATGGGCGTCGCGGGCGCGGGCAGCGCGAGCCGCACGATCCTGCTGACGGGACTCGCCGGACTCGTGGCGGGCGCGTGCTCGATGGCGCTCGGCGAATGGCTCTCAGTGACGAACGCGCGCGAGCTGGCGCGCACGCAGCTCGCGAGGGAAGCCGACGAACTCGAACACACGCCCGACGCCGAGCGTCACGAACTCGCACTGATCTACCAGGCCAAGGGCGTGGACGCCGACGAGGCGCGCCGCGTCGCCGCCCAGATCATGCGCGACAAGGACGAAGCGCTCGACACGCTCGCGCGCGAGGAACTCGGCATCGATCCGAAGGAACTGGGCGGCAATCCGTGGTCGGCAGCGGCGGTGTCGTTCTGCCTGTTTTCGCTCGGCGCGGCGTTTCCCACGGCGGCGTTTCTGTGGGCGCACGGCACGGCGGCCATCGTGCAGAGCGTGGCGCTGAGCGCGCTCGGGCTGGCGGCCGTCGGCGTGTTCACCTCGCTGTTCAATGGGCGCAGCGCGGCGTTTTCCGCATCGCGGCAAATCGTGATCGGTCTCGCCGCCGCCGCGTTCACGGCGGGCGCGGGGCGTCTGCTCGGCGTATCGATATCATGAGCGCCGACAACAACCCGCGTGGCTTCGCGCAGGAGACCGAAGCATCGACAGCACCGGAACGTGAACCTCAACACGAAGTCACGCCCGTGCCGGCTGTATCGACAATACCGGTCGTGCGCGTGGAACCGCTCGGCGCGACCTTCGAAGCGCCGCCCGAACTGACACTGCTGGAAGCCGCTTCGTTCGCGGGCATTCGCCTGCCGCGTCTGTGCCGCAACGGCACGTGCCGCACGTGTCTGTGCCGCATCGTCAGCGGCGAGATCCGCTACACGATCGAATGGCCGGGCTTGTCGCGCGAGGAAAAGGCGCAGGGCGACGTGCTGACCTGCGTGGCCGTCGCGCTCACCGACCTCGTGCTCGACGTGCCCGACGCCGAATTGGCCTGAATCAGGCCGCTTTGGCCGGATTTCGCCCTTTTTGCGCGCTGTTATCCACTTCCGCGCCGATTATTCCGATTGATGAAAAAAACCGGCCCGCGATTCGAGATCGCGGGCCGGTTTCTGTGTACGTGGCGAAAGCGCTTCGCCTGACGGCTTATTGACCGCCGAAGTACACCGATTGCGGACCTTTGCGCGCGGCTTCGGAGACGTAGCCCGCACCGGCCATCGACGTGCTGCTCACGCCGCCGTACGCGCTGTTGCCCTGCGTGACGGGCGCGGCGACCGTGGCGGCGCCGGCGTTCTGGTTACGGCTGGTCTGCTGGAATTCGACGAGCTGCGCGCGCACCTGATCGCGCGTGAGACCCTGTTCAGACTGCGCAAACGCGGCCAGCGGCGCGGCGAAGGCAGTGGCGATGACAACGGCTTGAATGAGCGACTTCATGATGACCTCCGGATTGTTGGAATCGCCCGGCATGTCGCGGCACCAGGGCCGGCATCGAGCGTTGAGTGGATTCTAGGCAAGCGCCAGTTCCGGATATATGGCGAATCAGGCGATTTCCAGTTGCGGATTTCGCAATAATCCCGCGCGCGATGCGAAATGATCTGACACCTAAACAATGCGCCGTTTTAAGCGATCGCCGAAATAATCAGACGAATTGGCGGGACGATTGTTGTCGCCAGGAGAACACTGAATTCGTTTGGTAGGTATTTACCCTAGGCTCACGGTCGCCTACATTGTCGCCATGGGTCAAGGCGTCGCGCCGGCCCGCTAAAAAAGAACCGGAGGTCATCGTTATGAAGTCGCTTCTCAAGGCCGCAGTCATCGCCGCCATCGTCGCCGCCCCGGCGGTTTCGTTCGCCCAGTCGCAACAACCCGTCACGCGCGCTCAAGTCCGCGCCGAACTCGCGCAACTGCGCGCAGCGGGCTACGATCCGAGCGACTGGATGCACTATCCGGAAAACATTCAGGCTGCCGAAGCCAAGATCGCTGCCGAAAAGGCCAACACGGCTTACGGTCCGTCGACCGCCGGCACGTCGCAGTCGGGTCAGTAAGTTTTGACGCGCGGTCGCTGACAGGTCAGGCAGCGCGCCGCGTCCAGATGTGAATCAGGCCCGCCGCTCTTTTGAGCGGCGGGCCTGATTTTTTTCGGACGATACTTAGAGATTAGAGACAGCGGTTTGCCGGCGTCACAGCCTGGCGAGGCTTCCCGAAATTCCCGAGGTGTGACTCTAAAAGCCCGTCGGCTTAACGATGACCACCGCCTCCGCCGCCATGACCGCCGCCGCCACCGTGGCCGCCTCCCCCACCACCACCGTGGCCACCGCCACCGCCGCCGCCGGGCGGACCCCACTGACCGCCGTGTCCTCCGGGACCGCCTGGCCCGCGCCCGCCGCCGGGGCCGCCATGCCAGCCGCCCGGGGGCGGTCCGCCATGCGGCCCACGCGGGCCGCCGTGCCAGCCGCCGCCACGGTAGTAATCACCGCCGCCGCCCCAGATGCCGATATTCACGCTGCCATAAGCCGGCGCCGCATACCCCGGCGCGTAGCCGTAGTCGTAATAACCGGGCTGGCCGTAGCCGTATCCATAGTCGTAACCGGGCGCCACGGCGCACCCCGCGAGCAGGGCGACGGCGCCCACCATCAGCGCATATTTAAGCATGACCGAATCTCCTTTCCATATGTAAGAAAGTGGAATCAGTCTTAAGTTCTCGCTGAATTGTGAGCGCGCATTACGGGTGTAACCGCGCGACGCGAAGCATCAATTGCGGCGGCCGAACGCGTCGTTGATCTTGCGATCGGTTTGATACTGGCTCAGCGAATACACGGCCCAGATGGCCGCCGGAATCCAGCCGATCAGCGTGATCTGCAGGATCAGGCAGATGATGCCCGCGAGCGGACGGCCAATCGTGAAGAACAGCAACCAGGGCAAGACCAGAGCAATCAGTAGACGCATCGTGAGCGGACCTCGTGTGGTGTGAAAAAAGTGCGTTCAGTTGACGGGCGCGAAGCGCGGCACGAGCGCGCCATCGACTTCGACCAGCTCGAAAAAGACGGATTCGGGCCGTGTCCAGATCGTGCCGTTCGCGGCGCGATACACGATCATCGTGACCGACGGATCGGACTCGAGCGTCGCTTCGCAAACCAGTTCGTAAATGCCGCCTTTGTAGTGCCGGTAGCGCACCATCGTCATGTTCCTTTTTCGTCGATGTACTTCGATTGCGCCGTCACGTTCGCGGCGCGATCGGCGTAGTGTATCAATGGAACGCGCGCGCACGTAGCGCGACGCCTTGCGGCGCACGCAAGATCCCACGCCGCGAACTTCATCCCGGTTAATACGTAGTCCAGATAAATTATCGACGAAGGCGATTAGTTCGCGGTCAACGCGCTCGGCCCGGCGCCGGTGCCGGCCTTCTCACCGTGCCGAACCGGGCGCCGTATGTGGGCATCGACCTCGCGCGCCGGCCGGCCGCCGCGCGGGCGATCGTAGCGGATCTGGAGCGGCTCAAACGCGCACGCGACCAGAAAAAATAACCGGCGTGACGGCGGCGAGCCTGCGCATCGACGCAAAAAAACCAGCACGAGATTATTTTGACGCGCTGGCAGCGGTCTTTTTGTCGTGCGATAACCACTTAATCGCCACACTCGCCGGAGCCATCGCGATGGCCACGCTCGAAGCTTTCCGCACCGTACTCGACGATCCGCATACCCCCGAGATCATCCGCAATCACATTATCGATTCGCTGCAATATGCGCTGCGCAATCACGGCCAGATCTTCGCTTCGAAAGAAGTCGAATGGCTCGCCACCTGGGACGACGCGCGTATTCCGCTCGCCGCGACCAAGGAATTGAACCGGCGCGTGGCCGAAACGCGCTAAGCGCGTTCGTTGCTCATGCGCTGAGCGCGCCTCTGCGACGCGCCGGGCGCGCGGCCGCTACGGCGCCAGCCCGGCGAACACTGCCTTCAGGTCGAGGCCCGCGCGCGCACGCGCCTGCTTCACCACCCGCGCCTCGATTTCCGCCAGATGCTCGCGCATGGTCGCGAGCGCAGCGTCGCGCTCGCCCGCTTCGAGCGCGGCGATGATCTGCGCGTGCTCGTCGGGCGCGCAGGTGGTGGCCTTGTTCGGATCGAACAGCGCCTTGTA
Source organism: Paraburkholderia sp. SIMBA_027 (assembly GCF_046535315.1). Taxonomy (NCBI): domain Bacteria; kingdom Pseudomonadati; phylum Pseudomonadota; class Betaproteobacteria; order Burkholderiales; family Burkholderiaceae; genus Paraburkholderia; species Paraburkholderia sp. SIMBA_027. The sequence goes on along the minus strand of NZ_JAWRWY010000003.1, from coordinate 507,284 downwards.
CAGCTCCGTCTTCGCGACGAGCTGCGCCAGCGCGGCTACCAGTGCCGCGCCGCCCGCGATCTCCGTCAGCACCAGATGAAACTGGCCCGCGAGGCGCACCGCTTCGTCCACGCGGCCGTCGCGCAGCGCCTTCTTTTCGCTGCGCACGTGGGCGGCAAGCGCGCGGCGCGCACGCGCATCGAGCGCGCCGCACAGGCTCGTCACCACGCCCGCCTCCACCACCTGCCGCGCGCGAAACGCCGCGCGAATATCGTCCTCGGACGGCGACGGCACGAACGCCCCGCGATTCGGTTCCATCACGAGCTTGCCTTCGTAGCCCAGCCGCGCGAGCACCTTGCGCAGCGCGCCGCGCGTGCAGCCGAACGCCGCCGCGAGCTCGCGCTCGACGAGCTGCTGGCCCGGTGAGAGCTTGCCTTGCAGCAGCGCCGAATTGATCGACGCGTAGACGAGGGCTTCGACGTCGTCGGATTCGTCGTCGGTCTGGGGCGGGAGGGGCGGCGTGATCGAGCGGGTTCGGGATGCCATGAGCGTGGGTGCGATTTGACTTGCGGACAGGATCAGGCCGCATTGTAGCGACGCGCGCCCCCGGACGAAACCGGGCAACGCATGGCCGTTGCGTGATACCCGGGATAGCCGGGCAGATCATATTGTTGACAATCAATCTGTATAATGGTCAACCAAATATAGCAGATAAGGTTGACCGCATGACACTTCGCCAGGACCCTTCCCGCGCCTCGCCGCCCCACGCCGACGGAAAAGCCGCCCTCGTCTGGTACGCGACCATCGTCGCGATCGGCCTGAATCTGCGGCCCTTGCTCACGTCGATCAGCCCCCTCATGGCGACGATCCGGCACGACACCGCGCTGTCGTTCTCGGGCGCCTCGCTGCTCACGAGCCTGCCCGTGGTGGCGATGGGACTCGGCACGTTCGGCACCGGCTGGCTCGCGCGCCGGCTCGGCGAAACGCGCGGCGTGGCGCTCGGCCTCGTCGCGATTGCGGCGGCAGTCGGGGCGCGCGCGGTCGCGGCGTCGGGCGTCGCGCTCATGCTCACCGCCGTGGCGGCGGGCGCGGGCGTCGCGGCCATCCAGGCGCTGCTGCCCGCCGTCATGAAGCAGCGTTTCGCGCACCGCGTGCCGCTCGCGATGGGCCTCTTTTCCGCGTCGATCATGGGCGGCGGCGGCCTCGGCGCGAGCCTCAGCCCGCTCGTCGCACGCGCGGGCGCGTCGTGGCACGGCGCACTCGCGATCTGGGCGCTGCCCGCCGTGGCGGCGCTCGGCCTGTGGCTCGGAATCAATCGCGGCAAAGGGGCGAACCGCGCGCAAGCGGCGGCGCACGCAAGCACGCAAAACCACGCCCACGTGCCGGTCTGGCGCAAGCGCCGCGCATGGACGCTCGGGCTGCATTTCGGCCTCGTCAACGGCGGCTATACGAGCCTCGTCGCGTGGCTGCCCGCGTATTACCAGCAGCATGGCGCAAGCGTCGAGGCAAGCGGCTCGCTGCTCGCCGCCATGACGGTCTTCCAGGCCGCCAGCGCGCTGCTGCTGCCGCTCGCGGCCGCCCGTTTCACCGACCGACGTCCCTGGCTGATCGCCGGGCTCTGCGCACAGTGGATCGGCGTGGCCGGCCTCGCGGCCTGGCCCGAGGCCGCGCCGCTGCTGTGGGTCGCGGCGGCGGGCGCGGGCCTCGGCGGCACCTTCTCCGTCACGCTCGTCACCGCGCTCGATCATTCGGGCGATCACCGCATCGCGGCTCGCCTCGTCGCGTTCGTGCAGGGGCTCGGCTTCGTGATCGCCGCGCTCGCGCCGCTCGTGGCCGGACGCGTGCGCGACCTGAGCGGCAGCTTCACGGCCGCGTGGGTCATGCTCGCCGTCTCCATCACCGCGATGATCGTGCTCACGCTCGCGTTCTCGCCGCGCAGTTATGGGCGATGGCTCGGCATCCACGGACCGGGCGCGCTCGACGCAGCCTGATCTCTCTGCCTGGCCCGGCGGCGCAAACGCACCCAAAAATCGCGAAAAAATACCTTGCACCGCCGCGCCCGCGCACTCGGCGTATCCGCGCAACAGCGACGCGCGCATTTCCCTCAAACGTTTGCATTCACCGCTGTACGAATGTACAGTGCGTGCAGCCGGCCATCCGTGCCGCCCGGTTGCCGTACCGGGCACCGCCGCCTTCGGGCGTGCCCGCCAGCCCGCGCTTTGCGGGCCGGTGCGGTCGGCGGGGCAGTTCATCAAAACGGAGATCACGACGTGCGATTCATCTTGACGGGGAGCTTGTTGTGCGCCCTCGCATCCACCGCGCTCGCTGGGGAACACTACATCGAGATCTGGAATCCGCCCGAGGCCCGCACGCCCGGGGCGCATCCCACGACGACCGACAAGAAAGGGCACGGGCATCACGGCGCGAAGCACAAGCTCGCCAATAACGACCGCCTCGGCACGCGCAAGGTCGCCGAACCGGCGCTGCGCGCCTCCGCGCCCACCGTACCCGTGCTGCCGGGCTCCACGCCCATGCTCACGAAGCCGGAACCGGGCACGCTGCCCGCGATTCCGCCGCAGATCGGCCCCGACGGCAACGTGCTGCAAGTTGGCTACGCGGTGTCCGCGCGTCGCGCGCAAAGCCCGCTGATGGCGCTGTCCACGGTGCAGGTCGCGCGTCCGTCGATGCAGGCCGCCACGCCGTCCGCCGCGCAATCCTCCGCCGCTTCGCGCGCGCCGCAGTAAAAGCCACCCGCAAAGCCACCCGCGCCGCCTCATTTCCCGGACGAAAAAAAGCGGCCCCGCCACCTTGCGGTGCGGGGCCGAATCCCATGTCAAGGAGATGTCATGGAGGAGACGGTTTCATCGTACCGATGACCCGCTCGCGTCCCAACCAATGCTTTCGCATATGCATATCGCGCGCGTACCCCAGGTGCGAACCCGCCGCGACGGCATATGGTTAGAACAAAAAGTCGTTTCGCGCCGCGCGGCGCGCTCACTAAGATGACTGTTCCGGCCTGATTTAAGCCGCCCCAGCATCGGGCATCAGGCACCCGGCGAATGACCCGCGTTGCCGCGCGCCGTCATGCTTCGCACGCCCGCCCATCGCCATTTCGAGGAGCACCCCTTGAGCACTTCCGATTCCAGACACCGTCCGCTCGTGGTCGGCATTGGCGGCACGACGCGCGCCGCGTCGTCGACCGAGCGCGCGCTGGCCTTCGCGCTGCGCGGCGCGGAAGCCGCCGGCGCCCGCACGCAACTGTTCGACGGCACCTTCCTGCACAGCCTGCCGCACTACGCGCCCGAAAGCCCGACGCGCACCGACGCCCAGCTCCAGCTGATCGAAGCCGTGCGCGCCGCCGACGCCGTGATCATCGCGACGCCCGGCTATCACGGCGGCGTGTCCGGCCTCGTGAAGAACGCGCTCGATACGCTCGAAGAACTGCGCGGCGACGCGCGTCCGTATCTCGACGGCCGCGCGGTCGGCTGCATCGTGACCGCCTACGGCTGGCAGGCCGCCGGTTCGGTGCTGACCTCGCTGCGCTCGATCGTGCACGCGCTGCGCGGCTGGCCGACGCCGTTCGGCGCGGGCATCAACACGCTCGAAACGCGCTTCGAAAGCGCGCACGAATGCTCGGACCCGAAGGTCGTCGATCAGCTCTCGACGGTCGGCCAGCAGGCCGCGCAATTCGCGCTCGCGTTCAATTCGCGCCACACGGCGTCGCAGACCGGTGCGGCCCTCGCCGCCGCCGGTGGATCGAGTTCGTCGGCCCAGCCCGCACGCAACGAAGACCGCCTGAGCGTCGCCGTCTGAACGGCTGACCGGCGGAGCGTCTGACCACGCTCCGCCGACTGTCTGAAGCGTCCGCGCCCCACGGACGCTCGCCGCTTCCTCCTCTCCCGCCGGACTCGCCACGCGCTGTGCGCGCCAGCGCACGCATGCGCACGCCTTGCGTCGGTCAGCCCACAGACGGCGCATTGTGGCGACCGCACATTGAAGCCGCATACGCGAACCCGCCCTGCGCGAATCCTCATGCAGTTGCCGCTGCTGATCGTTGCAGACCGGACGTGATTTGCTTGCGACGAATGATTGGTTCCGCCCGCGCAGGGGTGTCACTACGCTTGGGCCTGTTTACGCAAGCATCGACAGGATTCAGTGGCCATGCACGCAACCCTTCGCTACAAAGGCTACGAAGTCGCGCCCAGTGCGCAGCGGCTTCCGAACGGCCTGTACGCCGCCAATCTGACGATCGGCACGCTGCCGAGCACGCGCCCGCGCGCGCACCGCTCGTTCGACGCGCTCGATTACTTCTTCGACGAGCGCCACGCGCTCGCCTACGCGTGCCGATGGGCGCGCATGTGGATCGACGAACAGCGCCGCTGCGCCTGATCCGGCCCGAATGAAGGACGAATGAAGCACGCTTGTAGCGGCCATCTACGGTCGTCGCCAGCCGGTTCCGGCCTGCGCGCGCCAAGGCAGGATTTCTTACGAATGTGACAGAATAGGAGTCATATCACTGTCATTTTTACTGTATCCATGTCCGAAACCCTGACGCATCCAGAGGTAGGCGGCGATCACCTCACCGACCAGGACGCCGCGCTGCGTCGCTGGACTCACGACACGCCAGGGCCCATCAAGATCGGATCGGACGAACATCGCAAGATGTTCTGCCGGATGTTGCTCGACACCCACGATCCGTACCGTCCCGCCGTGCTCGACTGGCCGAAGCTCGAAGCCGATGCGCTGCGCCGCCTGACGTCGCTGCCGATCTGGGATATCGCCGTGCAGACCGAAGGCCGCGCGTCGATCCGCGTGAAAACCTACGCCGCGACCGTGACCGAACCGCTGCTGCGCGAAGCCATCGAAATGGACGGCGACGAGGAAGCGCGCCACAAGGTCGTGCTCTCGCATCTGGTGCAGGCCTACGGCATCGAACTCGCGCCCGAACCGCATTACGCGCCACCGAAAGACGCCGAATGGGCGTGGATGTTCACGGGCTACAGCGAGTGCATCGACAGCTTCTTCGCCTTCGGCCTGTTCCGCTCGGCGCAGCGTTCGGGCTTCTTTCCGGCGGAACTGGTCGAGACCTTCGAGCCGGTGATCCAGGAAGAAGCGCGCCACATCCTGTTCTTCGTGAACTGGGTCGCGTGGTATCGCAAGACCATGCCGTGGTGGCGCCGTCCGTGGCACTCGCTGCGCGTCGGCGCAATCTGGATCAAACTGATATGGGACCGCGTGGCGATCGCGCGCGGCATCGACGCCGACGGCGTGGCGCACGACTCGAACTTCCTGCCCGCGAACCGCGAGGTGCTCGGCGACGCGCTCAAGCCGCGCGAGATGATCGAACTGTGCCTGAAGGAAGACACCGACCGCATGAGCGGCTACGATCCGCGCCTGTTGCGTCCGACGCTCGTGCCCGCGCTCGCGCGGCTCGCGCTGCGCTTCATGAAGCGCTAGCCGAAGACGTCCGCACCGGCGCGCACGGTTTGCGCGATTGCGCATGATTGCGCGCGCCCGCCGCGCCGCACAAGGAGGAGACTGCATGACCTGGACTGTCGACCAGCAGCTCGAATTGACCGCGACGCAGGCCGTCGACGCGATCCGCGCGGGCCGGCTCAAAGCCGCCGATTACGTCGCCACGCTGATTGCGCGTGCGCAGGCGCTCCAAAATCTCAACGCGCTGACCACGCTCGACGTGGAAGGCGCGCTCGCGGCGGCGCAGCGCATCGACACGCTCGGCGCCGCGGAACGCGCGCATCTGCCGCTCGCGGGCCTGCCCGTGGTGGTGAAGGACAACATCAACACGCGCGGACTGCAAACCTCGGCGGGCACGCCCGCGCTCGAAGGGTTCGTGCCCGCGCGCCACGCGCCGTCGGTGCAGCGTCTCGTCGATGCGGGCGCGATCGTGCTCGGCAAGGCAAACATGCACGAGCTGGCGTTCGGCATCACCAGCACGAATCTCGCGCCGCACGCGGGCCCCGTGCGCAATCCCTGGGATCCCGAACGAATTCCCGGCGGCTCGTCGGGCGGCACGTCCGCCGCCATCGCGGCGCGCATCGTGCCCGCGGGACTCGGCACCGATACCGGCGGCTCCACGCGCATTCCGGCCGCGCTCTGCGGCATCGTCGGCCTGCGTCCGAGCGTGGGCGACGGCGGCACGCAGCGCCGTTATCACGATCCGCAAGCCGTCGTGCCGATCAGCCATACGCGCGACACCGTGGGCCCGATGGCGCGCACGGTCGCCGACGTGGCGCTGCTCGACGGCGTGATCACCGGTCACGGCCCGCTCGCGGAAGCGGCCGTCGCGAATCTGCGCATCGGCTTGCCCGCGCCGTTCTGGGAAGGCCTCGAAGCGGCCACCGAAACAGTCTCGCGCGCGGCGCTCGCGAAGCTCGCGGCGGCGGGCGTGACGCTCGTACCGATCGACATGGGCGACATCTTCGCGCTCAACGACCGCGTGAGCCTCGCGATCGCGCTGCACGAACCCATCGACGATCTGCAGGCGTGGCTCGCGGCCAATCACGCGCCGGCGCGCAGCGTGGCCGAGGTGGCGGCGCGCATCGCCAGCCCCGACGTGCGCGAGGCCTACGATGCGATCCTCGCCGACGCGCGCGGCAGCGACTATCAGACCGCGATGACCGTGTGGCGTCCGCGCCTGCAGCAGCGCTACGCGCAGACCTTCTCCGCGAAGGGGCTCGACGCGCTGCTGTTCCCGACCACGCGCCTCGCCGCCGTGCCGCTCGACGAACTGAACGGCTCGTCGCGCGTGTCGATCGACGGCGGCCCGCCCATCGACGAGATGGAGGCCTATCTGCGCAACACCGATCCCGCGAGCAACGCGGGCATTCCGGGGCTCGCGCTGCCGTCGGGTCTCGTCGAAGGTGACAACGGGCCGCTGCCGGTCGGCCTCGAACTCGACGGACCGGCAGGCAGCGACCGCCGCCTGCTCGCCATCGGTCTCGCCTTCGAGCGGATTCTCGGCAGCCTGCCCGCGCCCGCCCTCTGAGCACAACGGCCCAGTTTTCTTTCGCTCGACTTCCGCTACGCTTACGCCTTTTCGGCCGTGCGCCGTCAGTCGTACGTGGCGTCGGCGCGACCTGCGCCGGCCATGCGTGCGACAAATTGGCGCATATCGTCGAACAAACTGCGCCCAGCCCTTTGCACACCGTCTCTCACCCCGATTGCAACGCCGCAATCTGACGCACGCCACCGCACGCAAAGCGCATCGCCGCTACAATGAGAACAGTTCTCATTTCAATATAGAAAGCTTCCCCATGCGTCTGACCGACCTTTCAAAAGGCGCAAGCGCCTTTGTCGCGCGCGTAGAAGACGCCTCCGCGCCGGACCCCATCGCCCAACGTCTGCGCGATCTGGGCTTCGTGCCCGGCGAGCCCGTGCGCGTGGTCGCACGCGCGCCCTGGAGCGCCGACCCGCTGCTCGTGCAGATCGGCTCGACGCGCTTCGCGCTGCGCCGCGCCGAAGCCGAACGCGTGACCATCCAGATCGAAGCGATCGACGCCACCGACACCCAAGCCGGAGCCGCTGCATGAGCACGACGAACGCCACGCCGCTGCGCATCGCGCTCGTCGGCAACCCGAATTGCGGCAAGACCGCGCTGTTCAATCTGCTTACCGGCGCGCGCCAGAAAGTCGCGAACTACGCGGGCGTGACGGTCGAGCGCAAGGAAGGCCGCTTCGTCACGCCGTCGGGCCGCAAGGTGCAACTGCTCGATCTGCCCGGCGCGTACAGCTTCGATTCCGCGAGCCCCGACGAGCGCGTCACGCACGACGTGCTGATGGGCCGCTATCCGGGCGAGGCGATTCCGCAACTGGTCGTCTGCGTGGCCGACGCGACCAATCTGCGTCTGCATCTGCGCTTCGTGCTCGAAGTGAAGCGCATGGGCCGCCCGGTCGTGCTCGCGCTCAACATGATGGATGCCGCGAAGCGACGCGGCATCGTCGTGGACGCGGCGAAGCTCTCGCAGGCGCTCGGCATGCCGGTGGTCGAAACGGTCGCCGTGCAGCGCAACGGCGCGCAGTCGCTCGTCGATCTGCTCGACCGCGTGAACGCGGACGACGCCGCGCCGTCGCAAGCGGCAACCGCCGACATCGCGCAGGACGGCGATCTCCACGCCGCCGTGCGCCGCATTCTCGCCGACGCCGTGACGATGCCGCGCGCCACCGACGCGCGCGACGACGCCATCGACAGCGTCGCGCTGCATCCGCTATTCGGCCCGCTGATTCTCGCGGTGGTGATGTTCCTCGTTTTCCAGGCGGTCTATGGGCTCGGCAAGCCGCTGACCGATTCGATCGGCGACGGCTTCGACTGGCTCGGCGGCATCGCGGGCGCGTGGCTGCCCGACGGCCCGCTGCGCAGCCTGCTCACAGACGGTCTGCTCACCGGCCTCGGCACCGTGCTCGGCTTTCTGCCCGAAATTCTCGTGCTGTTCTTCTTCATCCTCGTGCTGGAGGAGTCGGGTTATCTGCCGCGCGCGGCCTTCCTGCTCGACCGCATGATGGTGTCGGTCGGTCTCACGGGGCGCTCGTTCATTCCGCTGCTCTCGAGTTTCGCGTGCGCGATTCCGGGCGTGATGGGCACGCGCAGCATCTCCGATCCGCGCGACCGACTCGCGACCATTCTCGTCGCGCCGCTCATGACCTGTTCCGCGCGTCTGCCCGTCTACGCGCTGCTGATCAGCGCGTTCATTCCGCACCGCATGGTGTTCGGCGTGTTCAACCTGCAGGGGCTCGTGCTGTTCGCGCTCTACGTGGCGGGCATCGTGGGCGCGATGGCGGTGGGCTGGGTGATGAAGCATCTGCGCCGCGACCGCACCGAACACGCGCTGCTGATGGAACTGCCGTCGTATCGCATTCCGCGCGCGCGCGACGTGGCGATCGGCCTGTGGGAACGCTGCACGATCTTCCTGAAGCGCCTGACCGGCATCATTCTCGCGCTGACCGTGATCATGTGGTTCGTCTCCACGTTCCCCTCGCCGCCCGCGGGCGCGACCGGCCCCGCCATCGACTACACGATCGCGGGCTATCTCGGCCGCGCGCTGGAGTGGCCGTTCGCGCCGCTCGGTTTCAACTGGCAGATGAGCCTCGCGCTGATTCCCGCGTTCGCCGCGCGCGAAACCGCCGTGGCCGCGCTCGCGACGGTCTATGCCGTGGCAGGCGGCGACAGCGATGTCGCCGCGCTCGGCCATACGCTCGCGCAGAATTTCTCGGTGGCGAGCGCGCTGTCGCTGATGGTGTGGTTCGCCTTCGCGCCGCAATGCATGTCGACGCTCGCCGTGATCCGCCGCGAGACGCGTTCGTGGCGCGCCGTGGTGGTGTCGTTCGGCTACATGTTCGTGGTCGCGTACGCGGCATCGTTCGTCACGTATCAAGTCGCGAGGTATTTCCTGTGAGCGCGAATCTGCTGATTCAATATGCCGTGATCGCCCTGCTCGTCGCCGCGAGCCTCTGGCAGGCGCTGCGCAAGCTCGCGCCGAAGACCGCTTCACGCGTGCAGGCGGGCGCGGCCGCGCCGCTGTTGCGGCCGCAACGCGGCGCCTTCGCGCAACGCGTGGGACGCTGGATCCAGCCGAAAGGCGCGACGGGCGATTGTGGCGACGGCTGCGGCACCTGTGGCACCTGCGGGCCGTCCGACGCGCCTGCGGAGCAAACTGTGACGTTTCATCCGCCGCGTAAATGAGCGGTGCGCAGGCACTGTGAATGTCGATGAAATAGCGGCCCGCCGGAGTAATTCGGCGGGCCGCTGCGTTTTATGCCGTGTTTTTATGGGCTGTTTCGCGAGGGCGATTAAATCGACACACGCATCCGCGCACACGCCCGACACACGCTTCCGCTACACTCCCCGCAGCAAGGCCAGCCCGCGCGCAGCGAAGCAGACTCGACGCAGCCAGTCGCGCGGCCCGTCCACGATCGAACTCGAATCGATCCACTACGCCCTTTTGCGCCGATGCCTCACGTTCCCGCTCTCGCCGCTCGTCGCCGCTCACGCATCGCGGCGCTCTCCGCCGCGTTCTCCAGTGCGCTGATCGCCGCCTTCGCCGTCACGGGCTGCGTGCGGCTGTCGACCTTCGACCCGAACGGACTCTGGAAAGTGGTCGGCGAACAATGCGTGCCCAACGCACGCGACAAGGGCGAGCCGGGTCCGTGCACGACGGTCGACTTCCAGAAGCGCTACGCGGTGCTCAAGGACATCAACGGCCGCGCGCAATATCTGCTGATTCCGACCGATCGCGTCTCGGGCATCGAGAGTCCGGAGATTCTCTACGGCGGCTCGCCCGACTACTGGGTGGGCGCCTGGGACGCGACGCGCTACGTCAACGCGAAGCTGAAGACGACGCTGGCGCCGACGCAACTCGGCCTCGAAATCAATGCAACGGAACGGCGTTCGCAGAATCAGCTGCACATTCACGTCGACTGCATGCGCGCCGATATCGCCGACGCGCTCGCGCCTTATCGACACGACGCACCCGGCGCGTGGCGCTGGGCGACGCTCGACGGCAAGCGCTATCGCATCACGCGCGTGACGAGTCTCGCCGATCGCAGCAATCCGTTCCGCGTGGTCGAGCGCGATCTGGACGCGAAACAAAGCATGAGTGCGCAAACGATTCTCGTGACGGGCGCGGGTCCCGATACGGCGCGCGACGGCTGGCTCGTCGTCAACAGCGGGCTCGATGTGGACAACGGCTCGGGCAGCGCCGAAGGTCTGCTCGATCACGCGTGCGCCATCGCGCGTCCGCAGTAACGGCCGCAATCACCTTCACGATAACGTTCACGACAACGCCTGTAATCCGCCGGCCTCGCCCTCGCGCGCAAGGCTCGCGAGCCAGCGGCGGATCACCTGTTCCTCGCCCGCCGAAAAGCCCTCGATCATCTGCGCTTCGAGCTTCTTCACGCGCGTGCGACATTGCTTGAGCAACGCGAGCCCCGCCTCGGTCACGCCGATCTGCTGAATGCGCCCGTGCACCGGATGCGGACGCCGCTCGATCGCGCCATCGCGCTCCAGATTGCCGACGATCACACTCACGGTCTGCGGCGTGAGCGCCGCGAGGCGCGCGAGATCCGCGCCGGAAATGCCCGGATAAGCCACGAGCATCGTCAACACCACGAATTGCGGCGGCGTGATGCCAAGATCGGTCAGCGCGCGCTCCATGCGCAAACGGTGCGCCGCGCCGGCCTGGCGCAGCAGATAGCCCAGATAACCGGCCTCGCCGCGCTTGCCTTCGCCTGGCGCGGGAATCCCGGCGTTGCCGGATGCCGCGCTTTCAGCCCCGATTTTTTCGGACCGTTTCGTCGTCTTGCGCATGATATCAGAGTTCGAATATGATGTTCGTGCTCTGATATTAACCGCCAACTTGCGCGAGGTCCAGTCATGTCCAGCACGTCCACCCGCATCAGCTATGACACGTTCGCCCACGAAGCCCAGTCGGTGGTGGCCGGACTCGTCACGATGAGCAAGGCCGTCGACGCCTCCGGCCTCGAAAAGGCGCTCACCGAATTGCTGAAGATTCGCGCCTCGCAAATCAACGGTTGCGCGTTCTGCATTCAATATCACCTCAATATCGCACGCGCGCTGCCCGGCGAGCCGCTCACGCGCACGAAGCTCGATCTGCTCGCGGCCTGGCATGAAGCGCCCGAGCACTACACGGCGCGCGAGCGTGCGGCGCTCGCCTATACGGAAGCGCTGGTTTCGCATCTGCACGAAGGCGTGAGCGATGCGCTCTACGCGGAAGTGGCGCAGCAGTTCCCCGGCATGCAGATGGCGTTTCTGACTGCGGCCATCGCGAACATCAACGCCTGGAATCGCATTGCGGTGGCGCTGCGATTCGCGCCGCCGGTGCCGGCGCCGATTAACTAACGCGGCCTGAAAGCGCACAAAAAAGAAGGCGTTCCGCATTCGCGAAACGCCCCAGGGTCACACGCTCTCACGCGTCAAACCATGTCTCGTGCCGATCACCGCAATCGCGTCATTCGGTTTCGAGCATCAGCAGTTGCGCGCCGTCCGCGACCTGATCGCCCACGCCGTAGAGCACCTCGGTGACCTTGCCCGCAGCGGGTGCGCCGATCGTGTGCTCCATCTTCATCGCCTCCATGACGATGAGCGGCGCGCCCTTCTCGACCACCGCGCCCGGCTCGACCAGCACCGCGATGACCTTGCCCGGCATCGGCGCGGTGAGACGCCCTTCGCCGTGCTCGGCGTCCGCCGCATGCGCGAGCAGGTTCTGCCATTCGAACGACAGCGCCGCGCCCAGACAGAACACATGAAACACGTCGCCGTCGATAAACACGCGGCCCGTCACGCGCGTATCGCCGATCGTCACGCCGTATTCATTCGCACTTGCGCCGCGCCACCACGTAAAGCGCTCGTCGCTTGCGGCGCAGGCCAGCGTCTGCACGCCGCCGTCGTGTGCGAACGCGATTTCGATCGGCGTATCGCGTTCGACGTCGCGCCACTTGAAGGTTTGCGTGAAGCCGCTGTTGAGCCGCCAATGCGCGAGCGCCTGCCACGGCGACGCCGTGTTCACGCCGCCGCCCTCGCGCCCGATCAGCGCCGCGCTCGCCAGCGCGAGCGCTTCGCGCAGCGGTCTGTCGCGCGGCGCAAACAACGCGTCGTGATGACGCTCGATCAGCCCCGTGTCGAGATCGGCGTTCGCGAACGGTTCGCACGTCACGAGCCGATGCAGAAACTCGACATTCGTGCTCGGCCCCACCACCTCGCATTCCTCGAGCGCGCGCTGCATACGGGCGAGCGCGTCGGCGCGCGTCGCGCCATGCACGATCAGCTTCGCGATCATCGGATCGTAGAACGGCGTGATGGTGTCGCCCTCGCGCACGCCGCTGTCGATGCGCACGCTCGCGCGCTGGCCTGCATCGCCGAGCCGGAACTCGACGCCCGCGGGCATGCGCAGATGCTTGAGCGTGCCCGTGGACGGCAGGAAACCGCGCACCGGATTCTCCGCGTAAATACGCGCTTCGAGCGCGTGCCCCGTCACCGCGAGTTGCGACTGCGCGAGCGGCAGCGGTTCGCCCGCCGCCACGCGCAACTGCCACTCGACGAGATCGAGGCCCGTGATCATTTCCGTCACCGGATGCTCGACCTGCAAGCGCGTGTTCATCTCCATGAAGTAGAAGTTCGCGCCCGTCATGATGAATTCGACAGTGCCCGCGCCCACGTAATCGACCGCGCGCGCGGCGGCCACGGCGGCTTCGCCCATCGCGCGGCGCACGTCGTCGGCGAGACCGGGCGCGGGCGCTTCTTCGAGCACCTTCTGGTGGCGGCGCTGCACCGAGCAATCGCGGTCGAACAGATACACCGCGCCGCCGAGCGAGTCGGCGAACACCTGCACTTCCACATGACGCGGACGCTGCAAATACTTTTCGATCAACACGCGGTCGTTGCCGAAACTGCTCGCGGCCTCGCGCTTGCATGACGCGAGCGCCGCGGCGAAGTCCTCGCTGCGCTCGACCACGCGCATGCCCTTGCCGCCGCCGCCCGCGCTCGCCTTGAGCAGCACGGGATAACCCATCGCGTCGGCTTCGCGCTGGAGCAGCGCGGCGTCCTGATCGTCGCCGTGATAGCCGGGCACCAGCGGCACCGCCGCGGCATGCATCAGCGCTTTCGCCGCGGCTTTCGAACCCATCGCGGCAATCGCGGCCACCGGCGGCCCGATGAAAACGATGCCGGCTTCCTCGCAGGCTCGGCCGAACTCTTCGTTTTCGGAGAGAAAACCGTAGCCCGGATGGATCGCCTGCGCGCCCGTCGCTTTCGCCGCGGCGATGATGCGTTCGATACGCAGATAGCTTTGCGCCGCGCTCGCCTCGCCGATATGCACGGCTTCGTCGCAGGCGGCCACGTGTTTCGCGTTCGCATCCGCATCCGAATAGACGGCCACGCTCTTGACGCCGAGACGGCGGCAGGTGGCCGCGACGCGGCAGGCAATCTCGCCCCGGTTGGCGATCAGAATCTTGTTGAACATGTAGGGTCTCGCGATATCTGGGCTTGCAGGGCGATCAGGCACGCCAGCGCGGCGTGCGCTTTTCGAGGAACGACGACACGCCGTCGCGGCCCTCGTCGCTCGCGCGGATGCGGGCGATGCGCTCGGCCGTGTCGGCGATCAGCGCGTCGTCGATCGGCTTGCTCGCGACGTCCTGCACGAGCTGCTTGCACTCGCGCACCGCGTTCGGGCTGTTGGCGCAGAGCGTCTGCGCGATGCGCTGCACGGTGGCGTCGAGATCGGCCGCGCTCACCGCTTCGCTCACGAGTCCGAGGCGCAGCGCGGTCGCGCAATCGAACGCCTCGGCCGTGACGACATAGCGGCGCGATGCCTGCTCGCCCAGCGCGCGAATCACATAAGGCGCGATGGTCGCGGGCATCAGACCGAGCCGCGCTTCGGACAGGCAGAAGTTGACCGTGTCCGCGGCCACCACGATATCGGCCGTGCAGACGAGGCCCATGCCGCCCGCGTAGGCGTCGCCCTGCACGCGCGCGATGACCGGCTTCGGGCAGCGATACACGGCGGCGAGCATCCGCGCGAGGCCCATCGCATCGGCGCGGTTTTCCGCATCGGAATAGCCCGCCATCTTGCGCATCCAGTTCAGGTCCGCGCCCGCGCAGAAAGCCTTGCCGTTGCCCGCGAGCACGATCGCCCGCACGTCGTCGCGCGCGCCGAGCGATTCGAACGCGGCGCTCACTTCGGCGATCATGGTTTCGTTGAACGCGTTGCGCACGTCGGGCCGATTCAGCGTGACGGTCGCCGTGTGATTCGCGATATCGACCAGCAATGTTTCGTATTGCATCGTCATAGCTTCGTCTCCGTGGCGCCGCTCACATGCGGAACACGCCGAAGCGCGTCTCTTCGATGGGCGCATTCATCGTGGCCGAAAGCCCGAGGCCAAGCACGTCGCGCGTTTGGGCGGGATCGATCACGCCGTCGTCCCACAGGCGCGCGCTCGCGTAATACGGATGCCCCTGGCGTTCGTACTGATCGCGAATCGGCTGCTTGAACGCCTCTTCGTCCTCCGCGCTCCATGCACCGCCTTTCGCCTCGATACCGTCACGACGCACCGTCGCCAGCACCGACGCCGCCTGCTCGCCGCCCATCACCGAAATGCGCGCGTTGGGCCACATCCACAGGAAACGCGGCGAATACGCACGCCCGCACATGCCGTAATTGCCCGCGCCAAACGAGCCGCCGATGATCACCGTGAACTTCGGCACTTTGGCCGTGGCCACCGCCGTCACCATCTTCGCGCCGTTGCGCGCGATGCCTTCGTTCTCGTACTTGCGTCCCACCATGAAGCCCGTGATGTTCTGCAAAAACACGAGCGGAATCTTGCGCTGGCAGCACAGCTCGATGAAGTGCGTGCCCTTGAGCGCCGACTCCGAAAACAGAATGCCGTTGTTCGCGACGATGCCGACCGGATGCCCCCAAATGTGTGCGAAGCCCGTGACGAGCGTGGTGCCGTAGCGCGCCTTGAATTCGTCGAAAGCCGAGTCGTCGACGATGCGCGCGATCACTTCGCGCACGTCGAAGGGCTTGCGCGTATCGACCGGAATCACGCCGTACACGCTCTGCGCGTCGTAGCGCGGCGGCAGCGGCTCCTTCAGCGCGAGCGAGGGCGTCTTCACGCGATTCAGATTGCCGACGATCGAGCGCGCGATGGCGAGCGCATGCGCGTCGTTCTGCGCGAGATGATCGACCACGCCGGACAGGCGCGTATGCACGTCGCCGCCGCCGAGATCTTCCGCGCTTACTTCTTCGCCCGTCGCGGCCTTCACGAGCGGCGGCCCGCCGAGAAAAATCGTGCCCTGATTCTTCACGATGATCGACTCGTCGCTCATGGCCGGCACATACGCGCCGCCCGCCGTGCACGAGCCCATCACCACGGCAATCTGCGGAATGCCCTGCGCGGACAGATTCGCCTGGTTGTAGAAGATGCGGCCGAAGTGATCGCGATCGGGAAACACCTCGTCCTGATTCGGCAGATTCGCGCCGCCGGAATCGACGAGATAGACGCACGGCAAGCGGTTCTCCTGCGCGATTTCCTGCGCACGCACGTGCTTCTTGACCGTGACCGGATAGTAGGTGCCGCCCTTCACCGTTGCGTCGTTGCAGACGATCACGCACTCCTGGCCCGCGATACGGCCGATGCCCGTGATAACGCCCGCGCCCGGCGCATCGTCGTTATACATGCCGTAAGCGGCGAGCTGCGAGAGTTCGAGAAACGGCGTGCCCGGATCGAGCAGTTGCGCGATGCGCTCGCGCGGCAGCAGCTTGCCGCGCGACACGTGTTTGTCGCGCGCCGCCGCGCCGCCGCCCAGCGAGAGCTTCTGGATCTTCTCGCGCAGATCGGCGACCAGCGCATCGAGCGCCGCGGCGTTAGCCTTGAATTCGTCCGAGCGTGGATTGAGCTTCGATTCGATGATCGGCATCGCGGTGTCCTGTCCTTGCCTGTCTTGACGATAGTTAGGATTACATGGTTTCCGCGAACAGTTCGCGGCCGATCAACATGCGGCGAATCTCGCTCGTGCCCGCGCCGATTTCGTAAAGCTTCGCGTCGCGCCAGAGACGTCCGACCGGATACTCGTTGATATAGCCGTTGCCGCCGAGGATCTGAATGGCTTCGCCCGCCATCCACGTGGCCTTTTCGGCGGTATAGAGGATCACGCCCGCGCAATCCTTGCGCACCTGGCGCACGTGTTCCTTGCCGATCGTGTCGAGTTGGCGGCCCACGGCGTAGAGATACGCGCGGCACGCCTGATACGTCGTGTAGAGGTCGGCGACCTTGCCCTGAATGAGCTGGAATTCGCCGATGGCCTGACCGAACTGCTTGCGCTCGTGAATGTACGGCACGACCGAATCCATCACGGCGGCCATGATGCCGGTGGGACCGCCCGCGAGTACGGCGCGCTCGTAATCGAGCCCGCTCATCAGCACCTTCACGCCGCCGTTGAGCTGGCCGAGCACGTTTTCTTCAGGCACTTCCACGTCCTGAAACACGAGTTCGCCCGTGTGCGAGCCGCGCATGCCGAGCTTGTCGAGCTTCTGCGCAACCGAAAAACCCTTCATGCCTTTTTCGACGATGAACGCCGTGATGCCCTTCGCGCCCGCCTGCGGATCGGTCTTCGCGTAGACCACGAGCGTGTCGCAATCCGGCCCGTTGGTGATCCACATTTTCGTGCCGTTGAGGACGTATCGATCGCCCCGCTTCTCGGCGCGCAGCTTCATGCTGACGACATCCGAACCCGCGTTCGGCTCGCTCATTGCGAGCGCGCCCACGTGTTCGCCGGAAACGAGCTTCGGCAGATATTTGCGCTTTTGCGCTTCGGTGCCGTTGCGGTGGATCTGGTTCACGCACAGATTCGAGTGCGCGCCATACGACAAGCCGACCGACGCCGATGCGCGCGAAATCTCTTCCATCGCCACCATGTGCGCGGTGTAGCCCATGTTCGCGCCGCCGTACTCCTCCGCGACCGTCATGCCGAGCACGCCCAGGTCGCCGAACTTGCGCCACAGGTCCATCGGGAACTGGTCGGTGCGATCGATCTCGCCCGCGCGCGGGGCGATCTCCTTCGCCGCGAAGTTGGCGATGCTGTCGCGCAGCATTTCGACTTCTTCGCCGAGCGGGAACTGCAAACCGGGTACGTTGCTCATCTGTCTGTCTCCTGAGTGCGGGCGCGGGGTTGGCCGCGCAGGGCGCATGCTGTCCTCTTCGTCGCCCATTTCACGCCACATTTACGTTAACGTCAATAGGTGATTTTGAGTATCACTCAGATTTCTTAACATGCACACCTTAGCCATATAAAAACTCATTGAACAGCCAATGCATTCGTGCATAATCGGCTACAAATCCGCATAGAAGTGAAGCTTACTCAGAATGTCAGAAACCGCCCATCCCGTCCTGCCCGCGTCGCGCCGCCAACCGGCCGGACGCAAGTCCCAGCAGCGCGTCAAGGAAATCCTCGAAGCCGGGCGCGCGGTGTTCTCCGAGAAAGGCTACGCGCGCGCCACCACGGCCGAGATCGCGCAACGCCTGGGCATCTCGGAAGCGACGGTGTTCAGCTATTTCCGCGGCAAACGCGAACTCTGCGCGCGCGTGATCGGCGACTGGTACGACGAATCGATCGAGGCGATCGAAGCCGGACTGCCCCGCGACGGCACGGTGCATCAGCAGTTTGCATTCATCGTGCGCATGCATCTGCAATTGATGCTGGAAAGCGGCACCGGCATCTGCGAACTCGTGCTCTCTGAAGGGCGCACGCGTCATCACGAGCTGAGCGAGGCGCTCGTGGAAATGCAGCGCCGCTATACCGCGCCGCTCATGCGCGTGCTCGCGCGCGGCCAGGAATGCGGCCAGATTCGCAGCGACATGCCCTTGCGCCTGCTGCGCTCGCTGGTGTTCGGGCCGATGGAACATGTGCTCTGGGACGCGACGCTCGCCAATCGGCGCACCGATATCGAAGCCACCGCCACGCAACTCGCCAGCGTGCTGTGGAGCGCGCTGCAACCGCCCAACGTCGAACTGGCGGCGCTCGCGCAATTCAGTCAGGACGTCGGCGAAGCGATGCGGCGGCTCGAACGCGAACGCGCGCCGCGATGAACGCGGCGAATCGCGCTAAGCTGACGCTCTCGCGACATCGTCCACGGCTGCCATGAACGCCACGCTTTCCTCTGCACACGCCTCGCGTTTCGCCTCGCTCGCGCTCGCTCACCTCACGCGCGAATATCCGAACAAGCTCACGCACGCGCTCGCGGGTCCGCAGGACGTGCAGACGCCGCGCGCGCTGCATCCGGTGTTTTACGGCAGCTATGACTGGCATTCCTGCGTGCACGGCTACTGGCTCGTCGCGCGGCTGCTCGCGCGCTTTCCCGAGCTGCCGGAAGCGCCCCGCATTGTCGCCGTGATCGACGCGCATTTCACCGACGCCAACATGGCGGGCGAGCGCGCCTATCTCGACCTGCCGCATAACCGTGGATTCGAGCGTCCGTATGGCTGGGCGTGGCTGCTCGCGCTCGCGGGACAGCTCCATGCGATGACCACACCCGCGGCCGCGCGCTGGTCGCGCACGCTTGCGCCGCTCACGGAAACGTTCGTCGAGCGCTTCGAAGAATTCCTGCCGAAATCGACTTATCCGCTGCGCGTGGGCACGCATTTCAACACGGCGTTCGCGCTTACGCTGGCGCTCGATTTTGCGCGGCAAACGCAGCGAAACACACTGGCGAAGTTGATCGAGGAGACGGCCACACGCTGGCATGAAAATGATTCGGATTGCCAGGCATGGGAACCGTCCGGCGACGAATTTCTGTCGCCGTCATTGATGGAAGCCGTGCTGATGAGCCGCGTGTTGACCGCCGATGCATTCGCAGCATGGTTCACGCGATTTCTGCCCGCGCTGGCGCGGCGCGAACCGGCCACGCTGTTCATGCCCGCCACGGTCAGCGACCGCACCGACGGCAAGATCGCGCATCTCGACGGTCTGAACCTGAGCCGCGCGTGGTGCCAGCGCACGCTCGCGCGCGCCTTGCCTGCGAACGATCCGCTCGTGCAAGTGCTGCATGAAGCGGCGCAGACGCATCTGAACGCCGCGCTCGATCACGTCGCCGGCGACTATATGGGCGAGCACTGGCTCGCCACCTTCGCCACGCTCGCGCTCGAAGCCTGACTCACACCGTCGCGGCCTCTTGCGCCACGCGCTCGCACAGCGAAGCGGGATCGAGCAGCATCAGCGTACCCTGCCCCGGCAATTCGACCGCTTCGCGCATATCGCTGCGCACATTCGCGCCCGCTGCACGCGTGAGCATGGTCGGCATCGCGAGTTGCGCGCAGCTCTTGAGCGTGATGATGTCCTCGATGGAATCGACGAGCAGCCCATACTTCTCGCCGTGATGCTCGACGATCAGGATCTTCGCGCGCGTCAGATCCTCGTACGGCGGCATGGCATACATCGCGCGCACGTCGATCACCGTCACCAGCACGCCGCGCAGATTCAGCACGCCGCGCACGAACGCGGGCAGGCCCGGCGTCTTGACGGTGTCGTGGCGATAGTCGATCACCTCGCGCAGATCCGTAATGCGCACGCCGAGCAACTGGCCGATGCGGAACGTCACGAGCGTCTGACGTGTGCCCGTTCCGCGTTTTTGCGCGACGCCGGCCGCTTCCGTGGCCTTGCGGTAGAGATCGCGATGACCCGCCGCGAGCGATGCAACGCGCGCATGCGCGTAAAGCGCATCGGCGTTCACGAGCAGGACGCCGCTGGCACCCTCGGCACCCTCCGCTGCGAGATAGCCCGAGAACAGCGAGTGATGCGCGTTGCCGTAACTCGGCATCGGCAGCAGTTCGTCATCGCGGCAGGCGACGATGCTCGCCACTTCGTCGACGAGCAAGCCGAAATACAGATCGTCGCGGAGCAGTATGACGATGCGCCGCTCGTCGGCCGACGTCGTGTCTTCCGGCGCGCGCGAGAAACCGAGGAAGTTGCCGAAATCGAGCACGGGCACGGTCGCGCCGCGCAGATTGAGCATGCCGATGCACACGTCGTCGGCGAGCGGCGAATGCTGGAGCGCGGGCACGCGAATGATTTCCTGGATCGCGCCCATTGGCAGCGCGAGCGCGGTGCCGCCCACCTTGAACGACACGTTCTGGCGACGCTGCCCCTGCTGGGCCCGGCGCGCGGTCGAGCGCGCGGCGGGTTCGGCCAGATGCGGGACGTCGCGCAAACGCAGCAGCGCATCGGCGGACAACACCTGCAAAATGCGCTCGCCGCCGTCGAGCTTGAGCACCGAGCCGATCGCCGACGGCGCGCTGCCCTCGGCCATCGCGATCTCGATGACCTGATCCTTCGGCACGCGCAGGATCTCGCCCGTGGCGTCGAATTGCAGACCGACACGTCCCGCCGCCGCCTCGACAATCGCGATCTTGCGCGCCCCCGCGACGCCTTCGTCGCGCAGATTGAGCAACTGGCGCAGATCCACCACGGGAATCAGCGTGCCGCGCAGATTGAACAGGCCGAGCAGATACGACGGCGCGAGCGGCACCGGCGTGAGCGCTTCGGGATGATTGACCACCTCCTGGAGCGCCGACACCGGCAACGCGAGTTCCGTGCCCGCGAGGTGAAACGATCCATACAGCTCCAGCTTGCCACCCGCGGCCAGCGCACGATGATTCATCGCGAAGCTCCTTGATTCGTTATCCGAACGAATTGATCAGGCGCGCATCGTGCGTCACGACGCCCGCGCGAAATGACGCACGGCGTAGTGATGCTGTCCGCAATCGATGGTGAGCTGACGCCCGCACTCGCCGCCCACATCGACGTGCACCACGCGCACGCGCGCGCCGGCCAGCAACTGCTGCGCCATGCGCACGTTCAGATCGCCGATCGGCTCGTGGATCGTCGTGCGGTGATGCATCATGTTCGCGCCGCCCGCGAGCACCGCTTCGATTTCACCGTCCGGCGCCGCATCGGCGCCCATCATCGAGATCAGCGCCGGCAGGGCCTCGATCACGTATTTCGCGCCGTTGCCCGTCTGCGCGGCGCCAGGCGCACGCGCGCTGCCCACCGGTTGCGGCAGCAGACAATGCGCCAGCCCATAGGTGCCGCGCGCGCGCCACAACAGGCCGATGCCCACGCACGAACCCAGCGTCGCGCGAAGGATTTTCGCGTCGTCCGCGCTGCCTACCGCGATCTCGCACATCCGCACCTGCACGTCACGCGTGCTCATGGTCCCGTTCCTCGTTGTGTCTTCCGTTGCGGTAGATGAGCGGCTGCTCGAAGGTGAAGTCCGTCGCCATGCGGCTCAGCGATTCCGATTCACCCACGATCAGCACGGCGTCGGGCTTCATCGCGCGGCGCACGTTGGCGAGCACCGCCTGCTGGCCGTCCTGATCGAAATAGATCAGCACGTTGCGCAGCAGCACGAGATCGAACTGCCCGAAGTCGCGCGGCAACGCATAGAGATTGTGCTGCCGGAACGTGACGTTCGCGCGCAGCGCGTCGTTCACACTCGCCCATTCGCCGTCGCTGCGCAGATACTTCTGCGCGAGCGCGGGATGATGCAGGCGCAGGCCTTCGAGACTGCGCCCCTGATAACGGCCCGCGCGCGCGGTGGCGAGAATGCCGTCCGAAATATCGGTGCCGACGATGGTGTAGCGAAACGACGGCTGGCGCGCGCGAAACTCCTCGCACAGCATGGCCGTCGACCACGCTTCCTCGCCGCTCGACGCCGCCGCCGACCACACGCGCAACGGCGCGCCCGTCTCCAGCGAATGCCAGTACGGCAAGAACGCTTCGGACAGATACTCCCAGATACGCGGCGTGCGAAAGAACGAGGTTTCGTTCGTCGTCACGAGATCGATGAAGTCGCGCACTTCCTCCACGTTGGTGTCGAGCACCTGAAGATAGTCGCGATAATCGGGCAATCCCAGCGCCATCACGCGGCGGCGCAAACGGCCCTTGAGCATGGTCCATTTGCGCTCGTTCATGGCGATGCCGGTATGCCGCCTCACCTGCTCGAACAACGCACGCTGCACCGATGCTTCGGCATCCTTATCGATGTCCACTGCTCTCTCCTGATCGTCAGACGACGAAGCGTGCGACCGTCGTGTCGAGTCCTTCCGCGCCGCCCCTGAGCGAGGCCGCCGCGCGCGCGATGGTGTCGCACGCGCCCGCGGACTTCTCGGTCTCTTCCGCGACCTGCTGGATCGCGGCGGCCACTTCGCGCGCGGCGATCAATTGCTCGTCCGCACCGCAGGAGATTTCGGAAATGGCCTGCGTCGTGCGGCTCACACCCGAGAGAATGCGCTCGAACGCCTCGCCGGCCTGCTTCGAGATTTCGCTGCCTTGCGCGACGCGCTTGACCGACTCGTTGATCAGCTTGGAGATTT
The DNA here is from genome assembly GCF_046535315.1 of Paraburkholderia sp. SIMBA_027. Taxonomy (NCBI): domain Bacteria; kingdom Pseudomonadati; phylum Pseudomonadota; class Betaproteobacteria; order Burkholderiales; family Burkholderiaceae; genus Paraburkholderia; species Paraburkholderia sp. SIMBA_027. The sequence continues at coordinate 484,410 of NZ_JAWRWY010000003.1, read as the reverse complement.
CCTTGGTGGCTTGCGACGAACGCTCCGCGAGCTTGCGCACTTCGTCGGCGACCACCGAAAAGCCGAGCCCGTGCTCGCCCGCGCGCGCGGCCTCGATTGCCGCATTGAAAGCGAGCAGATTGGTCTGGCTGGCGATCTCGCCGATCACCTTGATGATCTCGCCGATATCCTCCGAGGAGCGGTTGATGAGTTCCATCGATTCGATCGAGCGGCCCACCGCCTTCGCGCCGCGCTCGGCTTCCTGCTGCGTGTCCTTGGCGAGCTGGTCCGCGCCGCGCGAGTTGTCGGCGATCGAGTTGATCGATGCGGTCAGTTCCTCGATCGACGCGTTCATTTCCTCGACCGTCGCGCCGAGCAGTTGCGCGCCGCCCGCGACGGTATCCGCGCGCGCCGCGATGTCCTGCGACGAATCCTTGAACGTGCCCGCCGATTCCACCACCTTGCCGATCACGCCGGAGAGGTCGCTCATCATGCTCTTGATGCCGGCTGCGAGCTGATCGATGGGATCGTCGCCGGCCACTTCCACCTTGCCCGTGAGGTCGCCCGCCGCCGCATTGCGCACCACCTCGAGCAGCGTTTCCACCTTGCGCTGATCGCTTTCGGCGCGGTGCTTCACGCTCTCTTCGAGCTCGACTTGCGCGCTCACGTCATTGGCGAATTTGATGACCTTGTAGAGACGGCCATTGACGTCGAAGATCGGGTTGTAGGTCGCCTGAATCCAGACCACGCGTCCGCCTTTGCCCATGCGCTTGTAACGTCCGCCATCGAATTCGCCGCGATTGAGCTTGGCCCAGAACTCGGTATATTCCGCGCTGCATGCATACAGTTCGTCGCAGAACATGCGGTGATGCTTGCCCTGAATTTCTTCGAGCCGATAACCGAGCGTGTCGAGAAAATTCTGGTTCGCCTGCAACACGATGCCCTGCGTGTCGAATTCGATCACGGCCTGCGCCTTGTCGATGGCGCGCAAACGGCCTTCGTATTCCGCGTGCTGCTGCTTGATTGCGGTAATGTCGGTCGCGAACTTGATGACCTTATAGGGACGGCCGTCTTCGCCGAACACCGGGTTATACGACGCGTTGATCCAGATTTCGCGGCCGTCGCGGCCAAGACGCCGGTATTCGCCGCGATCGAATTCGCCGCGGCCGAGGCGCTCCCAGAAGAGTCGATACGGTTCGCTGCGCGCGTACTCGGGCTCGCAGAACATTCGATGATGCTTGCCTCGCACTTCATCGAGCGTATAGCCAACGGTTGCGAGAAAGTTCTCGTTAGCATGCAGGATGATGCCTTGCAGATCGAATTCGATCACGGCCTGCACGCGATTGAGCGCAGCGGTGACCGCGCTCAGCTCGATGAGTTCGAGCTGACGCTCGGGCGTCGAATGTTCCATTGTTATTTCCCTCGTGGTCATGGCGCGCAACTCGCAATCTGCATGCAAATCGCAAGCTTTCTCTCAGTGGCTTTTGTCGACGTTTTAAAACGCCAGTGCATTTTAGGTCTTGCAAAAAGGACCGATTGGAAACGGTCCGGCCTACTTGCGCTATAACGGCGCCCGGTCTGACGCCTTGACTAAGGGTTTTCGCCAGGGCAAACGTTTGTATTCGTGAATTTTTTAGGGCGCCATTGGGAATTTTTTGCCGCCTTACGCGTACCCGATCGAACTTTGCATGAGGTGCGAATAATAGGGGAAACGAATCATGCTTTGCAAATACTTTTTATGTTGTTAATGAGAACCTGACAGAGTAGTTTGAATAAAAAAAGCGCGCTGAAATAAGCGCGCTTTTTTATGCTAATTACCTGAAGAAAGCATTACCGGGCAGCAAAACTCACATAAGGTCCGGTGACATTCGCGCCCGCGCGCGTGCCTTCGATGCCGTACCAGACACGTTGGCCATAGAAGAACGGCATGCCGAGATCGAGCGTCTGTCCGAGGAATGAGCCGAGCGTGCTGAACGCCGTGTAACGCGTGGCGAGCAGCGCGCGCGCATTGCCGATACCGATGCTGGCCGTCGCGGCCGCGCCCGTGGTGTCGGAGAGCGCGAGCGCGCGCTGGATCGCCGAAACCGGCGCGTAAAAGCCCTGATATTGCGGCAGCGCCCAGTCCTCGAAGCCCAGCGTGTTCGAACCCGAATCGATGAACGCGGGCACGGCCGCGCCGCCCGCGACGCTGCCGCTGAAATTGCCCCAGCGGTCGGTCGCGAGGATCGTCGTGCCCGCGCCCGGCAACGCGTTATTCGACTGGGTGCCGACGCCGAAGATCACCGTGCCGGACGACGTCAGCGCGCCCGTCGCGTCGATCGCGGGCATATCGACGATCAGGCCGTTGTTGTCGATCGGGAACAGCGCGACGGGATTGGTAACCTGGTTCGCGAGCGGCATGGCGATGGGCGTCGCCGGCGCGGCATCCGCGTAGTAATAGCCGGCCTGCGCCGAACTCGCGCACGCCGCGCCGCAGTCGTTGCGCGCGACGCCCACGCCAAGAATGCCGTTCACGCCGCCGAGCGCTCCGGTCGTGTTGAGCGAATCGTTATAGACGCACGACGACGGCGCGCTCGACACGATGGCCGGATCGCCGATCACCTGGATCGGCGCCGAGGCGGCGATTTCGCGCGAGAGCTTCACGTCGGCGCTACGCAGGCTGCCCCACGTATAACCCGAGCCGAACATGCCGCACGCGGCGACGTTCGTGCCGCTCGCGGCGTCGCGCTGGATCGGCAGCGCGGCGAGCGTGGCCGGCGGAATCGCGGATGCATAGAGGCGCAGGCCGAACGAGCCGGTGTCGAGCAGCACGTTGTCGATCGTCGCGCAGTTCTTCTGGCCGCTGCTGCCGGGCTGGCAGACGGTCACGCTCACGAGCGGGACATTGCGCACGCTGCTCGCCGACGAAACGCTCACCGCGACGGTGTTGCCGATGTCGGCGGTTGCGCCGCCGTCGGGCGCGCCGCTGTCGCTGCTGCCGCCGCCCGGAGCGCCGCTGCCGGACGTGTCGCCGCCCGAAGTGCCCGAGCCCGATGATCCCGACGAGCCCGATGAATCGGTGCCGCCCGAACTCTGGCCGCCCGACGCCGAACCGCCAGCGCCCGCGTTGCCCGAAGGCGTGGTCGATCCCGAACCGGCCTTGCCGCCAGCCGAACCGTTATTGCCTGAGCTGCTGTTATTCGGCGGGTTATTCGTCGCGCTCGTCGCGCTGCCCGAACCCGATTTGCCCCCGTTCGTTCCCGAACCCGATGCGCCGCCACTCGACGGCGCGCTGCCGTTGGACACCGCCGCCCGGCCCGGCGCGCCATCGCCCTCGTCGCCGCCCCCACCGCCTCCGCACGCCACGAGCGCCACGCTTAGCGCGAGTGCCGAAGCCAGAATGATCTTGTTCATCGTCTCGCTCCGTTCACTGAATCTGATCCGCGCTCATGCCTTGCGGCAGCGCCTTCGGCAGCCACGCGCGCCCCGTCAGCGCCCCCATGTGGCCGCCCGACTCGACGGCCAGATCGGGGCCGTGCATCGAGACCGGGCCGTGGCCGCCGCCGCGCGCCGCACGCGCTTCGGCAAGACCTTTTTGCCAGGCCGGAAAGTAATTGCCGAGCAGCGTTTCGAGCGAGCCGACGCGCGGACCGCGCCACGACACCGCGAACACGGTACCGGCGCTATCGAGATACTCATGAATCACGGTGCCGTTAGCGAGCGTGGCCGTGGTCACCGTGTAGGACGCGGCGACGCCATTGGCTGCCGTCATCGTGCGGATGCCCGGCATGCGTGGCGCCGACGGATAAGTCGGCGCGCCACCCAAACCCGCCCATGCGGGCGCTGCGCTCACGACGGCGCACGCCGCCGCGCCCATCAGAATTTTCCTCATCTTTGTAGTCCTTATTAATTTTCAAGGATGGCGCCGCGCCGATCACGCGGCGGTCGGCCAGTCTAAGTGGCGCATGCGCGTGTACCGCGCGCGGCGAATCGAAATGACTATTCGACTTTTTCGCGGTCGCGCGCGGCGCCGATGGCGAATTCCGCGCAAGCCCGAACGCACGGGCGAGCGCGAAACAACGGCATGGGTAGACAGAGGATCGATTCGAGCGGCGATCGGGACAGATGCGCGCACATTGCGCGGCACATCTTGACCGGACAAGACGTCGAGGATTTCAGATCATTCTGGGGGACATCCGGCTTTTTCTATTCAATCCGAAAGCCAGAATCAGGCCTGACATCGCTCAACAGGCCCTTGTCTCAAATATCCAAATATTACCGACGCGCAGCTTACGGCAAACAAACGCGCCGCGCACGAACCGCGCAAGAAGCGACTGAAGACCGCCGATACGACCACGAAGCCGCAGCTTGTGCTCCGAACGGCGCGAGCGTCCGAGGTGCGTACCGGACGCCGTCACCGAGTTGTAACAACTCGAAAAAACAGTACAACTCGCGTAATTGCATTGAACCCCGCCTTGTCATAGCGTTTCATCATGCGCGGGCTGACCGGCCCGGGACCATCCGTACTGGAGATCGTTGTGAGAAGGTCGAAATTCATTCTCGGGGCTGCCGTGGCCGCCATCGCCTGCGTGAGCGGCGCGGCGAACGCGGCGCGCGTCGGCGTGTTCATCGGCGGCGGCGTGCCGTACTACTACCCCGTCGCGCCCGTGCCCTACTACTGGGGGCCGCCGCCCGTCATCGTCACCCCGCCGCCCCCGCCACCGCCCGACTACGTCGAGCAGGGCCAGGCCGGCGACCCGGACGCGGTCTACCAGCAAGGGCCCGCCAACGGCCCGAACGGCGTCGCCGCCAGCCAGAACGGCGACACCTGGTACTACTGCGACGCCTCCAAGACCTACTACCCGTACGTGAAGCAATGCGCGTCGGGCTGGCGCTCGGTGCCCGCCCAGGCGGCCCCTTCGAACTAACCGACCAGACGAGCTGCACATGAAATCGACTTATCTCGCGGTGCTTGCCGCGGCAGGGCTCCTGAGCGCGTGCGCCGTGGTGCCGACCGGCCCGAGCGTGATGGCGCTGCCCGGCACCGGCAAGACCTTCGACCAGTTCCGCAACGACGACTACAACTGCCGCCAGTTCGCCTTCCAGCAGGTCGGCGGCGGCGCCACCAATCAGGCCGCGACGAATGCGGGCGTGGGCAGCGCCGTGGTCGGCACCGCACTCGGCGCGGCAGCCGGCGCCGCGTTCGGCGGCGGCCAGGGCGCGGCCATCGGCGCGGGCGCGGGCCTGCTCGCGGGCAGCGCTGTCGGCATGGGCAACGTGCAAGGCTCGGCTTACGACGTGCAACGCCGTTACGACTACGCGTATCTGCAGTGCATGTACGGCAACGGCAACCGCATTCCGGTCGCGGGCCGCATGCAGACGCAGCAGCCGTATCAGACGCAACCGCAGCAGCGTTATCTGCCGCCGCCGCCGCCGGGATCGCCGCCGCCTCCGGACGCCGGCTCGTACTGAGCTTCGCCATCGCGCTCACGGGCGCATCGGCGGCACCAAAGAAAACGCGCCCATCCGGGCGCGTTTTTTATCGGCATCACGTTCATCCCTGCGCGCGGCGAACGCTCATTTCCGTTTCGCCATCGCACCCATCGCGCCCGTTGAGCCGGCATCCGCATAGAAGCCCGGCATCGTGCTGGTCCATCCGCTTTGCGCAGCCGCGTTCAGCGACGCGAGACTCACCTGCTGCATCGCGCCCGTTTGCGGATCGATCAGCGTCATCTCCTTCGATCCCGTTGCCGCCTTGAGCTTGCCGTCGGGCGCGTCCTGATCCTCGAGCAAAGGTTGCAGCACCGGCGCGAGCGACTTGAGCAACTGCACCGAGAGCGCGCTCGTGAACGTGTAGCGCGCCGCATACGGCTCGTGCACCCACGCGGTCAGCGTGCCATAAAAGCGATTGCCGATCACGAACACGAACGTGGCGCTGCGGTTCACCTTGCGCGACTCGATCAGCCGCGCGCCCGGCGCATAGACATTGAAACGCTGATCGCCGGTGCCGGTCTTGCCGTAGACGTCCAGCTTCTTGCCGTCGGGGAAGGTCATGCCGTCGGCGAGACGCTTGGCCGTGCCGCCCTCCACCACCGACGTCAGCAGCTCGCGCACCACCTTCGAAATATCCGGCGAGATGAGCGGCTGCGGCGCGGTGGCGGCATGCACGAAGCGCGTCTCGTACGGCGTGCCGCGCGCGAAGTCGAGCGATTCGAAGCTGTGCGTCGGCAGCTTCTGACCATCGCTCGACACGAGGCCGATCAGATACGCGAGCGCCGACGGCCGGTCGCCCGACGCGCCGATCGCCGCGCCATACGAAGGCGTGATGTTGTCGAACGGATAGCCGAGCGCGCGCCACGACTTGCCGATCGCGTCGTATGCGCGCAGTTCGATCATGTGGCGGATACGGCGATCCTGCGTCGCGTGATACTTCGTCTTGAACAGCCACTTATAGGTATAGAGACGCGTATCGCGGCTCGCCTGCTGAACCTGCGCGAGCGTCGCGTCGGGATGCGAGCGCAGATACAGCAGCAGCCACAGTTCGAGCGGATGAATGCCCGCGATATAGCCGCGATCGTTGAGGTTGAATTTGTCGATCGCGTACTTGTCGTAGTACTTCGCGAGATCTTCGTCGTCGAGCCACTGGAACTTCGTGTTCTTCAGTTGCGCGCGCATCTGCGTATCGAACCACGCGAGCGAGCCGTCCGGATTCGCGCTGCGCAGCACGGTCGCGATCCGCGCCGGTCCCTTGCGCGTGTGTTGCAGCAGGATCTGGATCGCTTCGTCGTTGCTCTTGCCTCGATAGCGCGCGTAGAAGCGCTTCATGTAGACCTGGCTTTCGCCGTCGGCAAACTGCGTGAGAAAGCGGTTGCGCACGGCCGGATCGTCGAGCCACGTGGCGGGCGGCCCGGACGTCTGGATCATCTCGTAGTGGACGATGTCGCGCATGAGCCGCACGAACACGAGATTCACCGAATGCTGGAACGCGCGGTGCAGGGTGAGAATCGACCCGTTGTCGCTCGACTCGAAGTTATTGAAGCTCTGCGCGCCGCCGCCCGTGTAGAAGGTTTCGCCCGGGCTCGCCGAGTATTTGCGCTCCACGGCCGCTTCGAGCATCGAGGGCAGCGAGCGGTCCGAGGTCTTCGACAGATAGTCGATCGCCCAGCGCGTGAGCGCATCGCTCGGGTCCACCTGCGGCAGTTCCGCGCGCAGCGTCTTCGCATCCTGGTCGGCGTATTTCGTGTGCAGCGCGCTCACGATCTGCAGATACGTGATGATGGTGCGCAGCTTCGCCGTCGAGCCCAGATTCAGGCGCGCGCCAGAATTGATATCGAAGGGCTGGTTCACGCTGTCGGTCTGCACGCGCACGAGATTTTCGCCGCCGCGCCGCTCGAACAACGTGAAGCTGTACGCGATCTTCGACGGATCGTCGGCAGGGCGCAGCATCTCGAAGCCCACGAGTCCCGCCGCGCGCGCGCCGTCCTTCGTCGCGGCATCGGCGAGCCGGTCGCTCACGGCCTGCTGCACGCCGTCGTCGAGCGTGGCGGTCGCGGTCAGGTCGAGGCGGTCGAGGTCGTAAAGCGTCTTCAGACCGAGCGCCTGCATCAGTTGCGTGCGCAACGTGAGCACCGCCTTGCGGTCCACGTACGACACGGCCGGGCGCGGCGCGGGCTTCGAGCGGTCGAGCGTCAGTTGCGTGGCGAGCGCGGCGTCGCGCAATTGCGGCGTGATCACCCCGCCGTTCGCGAGCAGGCGCAGATAGCTGTCGGTGAGCTTCGCGAGCGCTTCGTTGTTCTTTTGCAGGAAATACGAAGGCGCGCGCTGCGCGATCAGCAAGGACAGCACCTGGCGAAACGCGAGCGCCTGTTCGTCGAGCGTCGCGCTCGACACCGGCGCGCGCAGCACGCGGTTCACGTCGCGGAAATCGCGCCCGTACCAAGCCGCGAGCCCGTCGCCAATCCCGTTGACTTCGCCGATGCCCGCCTTCGCCGACAGCGGCACGGAATTCAGGTAATGAACGAGAATCTGCTGACGCGCGGGCATGGTCTGCGGCCCGTCGAGATACGCGCGCACGGAGGCCGACGCGATCTGGCGCAGTTTCTCCGGCGGCGTGGACGTGCGCCCGCCGGTGGAATGGCGAAACTTCTCGATCTGCGTGGCGAGCGTGCTGCCGCCCGGCGTCTGCTGATGGCGGTTCACGAGGCGCGCGCCCTGATCGATCAGCGCGTGGCTGAAACGGCCCCAGTCGATGGCCGGATTGCGGTTCGGCTGATCGGCGGCGAGCAGGTATTTGTCTTCGATAAACAGCAGCGAGTCGCGCACGAGCGGCGGCACGGCGTCGAAACTTTCATAGGCGCGCTGCGGATAGCGCGTGTGGAACAGCGTCGCGCCATTCGCGTCGCGCAGCGCGATGCCGGCCTGGTCCTTCTCCTCGAACGGGATGAAAAGACCCTGATCGGCCAGCGAAATCATGCGTTCCGAATCACGGGCCTGCGAAGCAACCGCGAAGCCGCGCTGCGCAAGACGGTCGGTGAACGTCGGCAGTTGGGCGTAGCCGAGCCGCGTGTCGTAAGGACCGTTCGTGGTGGGAAAGCGGATGCTGTGACTCGGCCCGTTTTCGACGGTGAAGCCGATGTCGCGTGTGAGTTCGGAGAGATAGCGCGCCTGTAATCGCGAGGTGTCGATTTCGATCTGTACGATGCGCGCGAGGATCACGATCGCCGCCAGCAGCGCGACGATGACACCCCACTTGATCCACCGCCAGACCGAGCCGGTACCGGTGGCACGAACAGGAAAACGGATCGACGGGCGGCTCATGGTTATTCTCCCTGACGTCGCGTCAGATCGCGGAGTGCACCTGTCGAATAGTCTATCTCGCCGCGATCAAACGTGTGCGTCTGTGTCGCGCGACGGGCGCGCAAGTCGCGTCTGTGCAACACACGTGCCCGCTTGTTCCGCGATGCGCCCGCTTTCCGTCACGCATCGCGCGTTTTTTCACGCGCTGCGTTGCCTTGCGCGCGGCGGCACGCGACGTGCTGCCGATATAATCTTTGGCTCTTTTTTCCGGCGCGCCGCCACGCGGCCCGCAAGGGCTTCCCCTCACTTCGCGCCGGTCGCCCACACGGTTAACTGGTTAACAGGAGCAATATGAAGCAGCTCGTCGTGCCCCTCGCCCTTTCGCTCACGCTTGGCGCCTGCGCCTGGTTCCAGAGCAATCCGGATTCCGGCCAGCCCGTTATCGATTCCACGACCAACCGCTCGGTGCGGGACGTGATCTCCTGCCTGACGGTGGAAGCGACGCGGCACGGATCGAGCTTCAACACGACGTCGCTGCCGCAAGGCGAAATGCTCGATTTCGGCGACTCGAACGTGATCAAGGTGCGCGCCGACAACGGCACGACCACCTATCGTTTCTACGCGGGCAAGCGCCACGCGAAGAATCTCTGGATTGAGGGCGCGAGCAAAACCTGCGCACCATGATTCCGGAATCGCGGTCCGCGCTGCGGAACACCAGGCGGGCATTCCGGCTGTCGATGCCGCCCGCATTAACACCTGCTTACTGGCGTAACCCGGTGTAGTACCGCGACACAATTGGGCGGGCGGTTTTAAGAATCGTTTAAGTCTTCGTCCGCATCATCGCGTCACCAGAAAGACAACGTAGCAGGAGGTGCCCGTGTACTGGACCAGTTCGAAGAATCAGGCAGCAAGCAACGAGCAACCGGCGAAGCCCGCGAAACGCACGATCCTGCGCCGCTTGCTGAGCCATCACGAGCTCGCCACGCTGCTGCTGTTGCTGCACGCGCCCATCGACGCGCACGCCAAGCCCGAGATCGCCATGCTCCAGGAAGCGGGTCTCGTGGAGCAGGTGCCCGGCGACGTCGCCGCAGGCGCCACGAAAATCCGCCTGACGAATGAAGGCAATGCGGTCCTGCAAGGACTCGGCCTCGCGCGCTGAAGCGGCGCACAGATTCCGCGCCGGTCCCGCACAGCCGGACCGCGCAAACAAAAAGGCGGCACGCATGACGTGCCGCCTTTTTTTTGCCCGCCGCGTTCGCGACGGCGCGTTCGCAAAGATCAGGCCGCCTCGCGCTGCAGCGGTGCAGCGTCGTCCTGCAGACGCAACAGGCGGTAACCGCTCTTGTAGACCGGCTGCAGCCGGTAGCCGTTGTGCTGTTCGATGTCGAGCAGCACGCGCAGCCGCGAAACGTGGCTGTCGATGGTGCGCGTGAGCGTCTGCAACTCGCGGCCCCAGACCATCGCGTAAATATGATCGCGCGACAGCACGCGCCCGACGTTCGCGAAGAACAGCGAAGCGAGCCGATACTGCGTGCCCGACAGCTCCACGCTCTTGCCGCGCACCGTGACCGCCTGACGGCGCATGTCGAAGCGATAGGCGCCGGCGTCGAGCGTCACGTTGTCGAAGCGATCGGGAAACGCGCGCCGCAGCAGCGCGTTCACGCGCGCGCGAAACACCGACGGACACACCGGCAGGCTCACGTAGTCGTCGGCGCCCACGGAAAAGGCGCGCAGCACGCTGTCGTCCGACGTGTCTTCGGACGCGAACAGCACCGGAATCTGATTGCCGTTGATCGCACGCACCGTTTTCAGCAGCTCCGCGCCCGAGAGCCGCGTGCCCTGCCAGTCGAGCACCAGCATGTCGACCGTGGAGGCGGCGAGCGCCTTGGCCAGCGAGATGCCGTCGCTGAACGGCATGCAGGCATGCCCGCATTGGCCGAGCACCCGCTCGATCTGCGCGCGTTGAACGGGGTCGCGCTGGAGAATCGCGATACGCATGAAGACACCTCTCTATGTCAGACAACCTGGCGGCAATTCTGTGGAGAATTGCAAAGGCCGCCCATCAGATCAGTCCGAATTGCGCAACAGTGCGCCGCATTCCTACGGCGACTCCACCAAACCTGACAGGAATCCTCCAGAAGCCGATGCCGGGCGCATCGTCGGCTTACTGTAAAATCGAGGATTGGTCAGCGTCGGCGCGTGCCCTACCCGGAACCGCGCGCCGTTCCCCGTGCCTACCAGGCCTCGATCCGCACCCGCGATCCGCGCCCGACCACCGCCGCCCGCCGCGCCACCCGCGCGCCTGCCGGTGAAGCCAATAGACGTGCCGTCCCACGGCTCATAACAACTTCTCGGTTTTCGGACATGCAAGCTACGGATCTGGGCGCTCAGGCGAGCGCACCGGCGCGCGCGCTCACGCGCAGCGACTACAAGACGCTCGGCCTCGCCGCCCTCGGCGGCGCGCTCGAGTTCTACGACTTCATCATCTTCGTGTTCTTCGCGCCGGCCATCGGCCAGCTGTTCTTTCCGGCGGCGATTCCCGACTGGCTGCGCCAGTTGCAGACCTTCGGCATCTTCGCGGCGGGCTATCTGGCGCGTCCGCTCGGCGGCATCGTCATGGCGCACTTCGGCGACCTGCTCGGTCGCAAGCGCATGTTCACGCTCTCCGTCCTGCTGATGGCGCTGCCCACGCTCGCGATGGGCTGCCTGCCGACCTACGCGACGATCGGCGTATTCGCACCCGTGTTGCTGCTCGCGCTGCGCGTGCTGCAGGGCGCGGCCGTCGGCGGCGAGGTGCCGGGCGCGTGGGTGTTCGTCTCCGAGCACGTGCCGCGCCGCCATATCGGCTACGCGTGCGGCACGCTCACGGCGGGTTTGACCTTCGGCATCCTGCTCGGCTCGCTGATCGCCGCGGCGGTGAATCACCATTTCGCGCCGTCGGAAATCTCGGCCTGGGCGTGGCGCGTGCCGTTCCTGATCGGCGGCGTGTTCGGGCTGTTCTCGGTGTATCTGCGCCAATGGCTGCACGAAACGCCCGTGTTCGCGGAAATGCAGGCGCGCAAGTCGCTCGCCGACGAAGTCCCGCTCAAGGCCGTGCTGCGCGACCACGGCCGCGCGGTGATCGTGTCGATGCTGCTCACGTGGATGCTGTCGGCCGCCATCGTCGTCGTGATCCTGATGACGCCGCCGCTGCTGCAGAAGCAGTTCCATCTCGACGCCACCACCTCGCTGCTCGCCAACTGCGTCGCCACGCTGTTCCTCACCGTCGGCTGCGTGAGCGCCGGGGCGCTCGCGGACCGCTTCGGCGCGCGCCGCGTGCTGTCGATCGGCGGCGTGGCGCTGGCCATCGCGTACTACACGCTGTTCCGCCAGCTCGCCGTGGACAGCTCGCTGCTGATGCCGCTCTACGCCGTGGCGGGCTTGCTCGTCGGGACGATCGGCGCGGTGCCGTTCGTGATGGTCAACGCCTTCCCGGCCGTGGTGCGCTTCTCGGGCATCTCGTTCTCGTACAACGTCGCTTACGCGGTGTTCGGCGGACTCACGCCGATCGTCGTCGCGCTGATGATGAAGTCGGAGCCGCTCGCGCCGCCGTACTACGTCGCGGCGATCTGCGTGCTGGGCGCGCTGACCACGCTGTTCTTCAAGGACCCGGCGCGCACTCGCTGATCGGTCCCCGAAAGGCTACGCCGTCGTCAAAAGCGCCACATCGTTCGCGATGTGGCGCTTTTTATTGGCGCACGCGCAGGCGCCGGCGTCGTGGGCCTGGAACCTGCACCCATCTTTCACCTCAGCCCGAAACGTCGTCGGCCTCACGCGGCCTATGATGAGTCGCATGAACCCCTCCCATCCGCACTCCGCCCCGCCCGCGCGCTTCACGCCGGCGCTCGCCCGCATCGTCGCCACCGTGAGCGTGGGCTTCGTCGTGACGCAGCTCGACGTCACCATCGTCAATATCGCGCTCGCGCGCATCGCCACGGACCTGCACGCCAATGTCGCGCGGCTGCAATGGATCGTCGATGCCTACACGCTCGCCTTCGCCGCGCTGATGCTGTCCGGCGGCGTGCTCGGCGACCGCTACGGCGCGCGCCGTCTGTACGCGATCGGGCTGGTGGTGTTCGCGCTCGCCTCGCTGGCCTGCGGACTCGCCGCCGATCCGGTCATGCTGATCGCCGCGCGCGCACTGCAAGGCGCGGGCGCGGCCGCGATGCTGCCGAATTCGCTCGCGCTGCTCAACGAGGCCTGCCGCCACGAACGCACGCTGCGGGCGCGCGCCGTGGGCTTCTGGACCGCCGCCGGGGCCATCTCGATCGCCGCCGGGCCGGTCGCGGGCGGCCTGCTGATCGCGGCGTTCGGCTGGCGCAGCATCTTCCTCGTGAATCTGCCGTTGTGCGCGGCCGGGCTCGCCGCCACGCTGCTGTGGATTCCCGCGCCGCGCAAGGCTTCCGCCGCTTCAGCCGCTTCCGAAACAGGCACCGCCCAACCCGCCGCCGCGCGCAGCCTCGACTTGCGCGGCCAGTTGCTCGCCGTCGTCGCGCTCACGGCTTTCACGGGCGCGGTAATCGAATGGCGGCCGCTCGGCCTCGCGCACTGGGCGGTGTCGGGCGGCCTCGCGCTCGCGCTGATCGCCGGCGTGGCCTTCGTGATGCTCGAAGCGCGCATCGACTCGCCGATGCTGCCGCTCGGCATGCTGCGCAACCGTAATTTCAGCGCGTCGGTGCTGTTCGGCATCTGCGTGAACTTCACCTATTACGGCACGGTGTTCGTGCTCGCGCTGTTTCTCCAGCATGCGCGCGGTCAGACGCCGCTACAGGCCGGGCTCACGTTCATCCCGCTCACAGGTGGCTTTCTGCTCTCGAATATCGCGAGCGGCCACGTGGTCGCGCGCTTCGGCACGCGTGCGCCGATGATCGGCGGCGCCCTGCTCGCCGGACTCGGCTACGCGCTGCTGATGCCCGTCGACGCAAGCACGCCCTTGCTGGCGATGATGGCCGCCTTCCTGCTGATTCCCTCGGGCATGGGACTCGCCGTGCCGGCCATGACGACGACCGTGCTGTCCTCGGTCGAACCGGCGCGCGCGGGCACGGCGTCGGCGTTGCTGAACACGGCGCGCCAGACGGGCGGCGCGGTGGGCGTGGCGGCGTTCGGCGCGCTCACGGGCAGCGGCGCGGCGACGGAAGTCGTCAGCGGTCTGCACGCGGACGCGGCGATCTCGGCGATCCTGCTGCTGATTGCGGCGGCGCTCGCGTGCTTCGTGCGGACGGACGCCGCCCACGCGCCGCCCGCCGCCGAGACGGCGCCGCGCATGAAGGCATCGCGCTAAACGAAAGAGAAGGACGTCAACGCGCGCCGCGAAGGCCAAAGCCCGGCGGCGCGCTTGAGACGACATCGAGCATGACGCTTGCGTGACACACCGCGTCGACGCAGCATCGCCCGAACGTGCGGATAAGAAGAGGCGCGCTAGAGCGACGTCTCCTGAATCGCGCCCGAGGCGAGCGCGCGTTCGATGAGCCCTTCGGTCTGCGCCTTGCGGATAGCGTGCGCGATCAACTGCTCGGGCTCCTCGAGTTCGGCCTTGAGCGCGCCGAGCAGGCCGGTCGCGTCGAGGATCACCAGCGTTTTGGCCGTATCGGCGGTGCTGATCAGCACGCGGCGCGTGCCGTCGTCGGCGAGGCTCGCGCAGAATTGCCCGGTCTTGCCGCCCACGTTGAAATCGAAATTCTGGATCAAAGCCGGCTCCTTGCGTTCAGGGGATCGGGGATGCGGCGCGGCGCTCAGCCTCGCAGGCCACCGCGCGGCGCGCGCATTCCATCGATGGAAGCACGTCCCGCGCCCGTTACCGTGAGCAGCAAAAATCCGCCGGCAATGGCGACGTTCTTCCAGAAATGCACGGCCGCTTCCTGCTGCTGTGCGGCATTGGTGACATTCCAGAAGTCATGCCCGAGCACGGCCGTGACGACAGCGTACACGGCCAGCAGGAACGCGATGGCGCGCATGCGCACGCCGAAGATCAGGGCGAGCGAGCCGAGCAGTTCGACCGCGATCACCACGGGCGCCGCGACCTGCACGTACGGCACGCCGCGCGAATGCAGATAGCCGATAAAGCCCGCGTAACCCAGCAGTTTCATGGCGCCGCCCCACAAAAACAGGATCGCAAGCAGGATGCGGGCGATGAAAATGATCAGGGAGTCGGCGGGTCGTGTCATGGAAGGCTCCGTTTCGCAATATGGCAGTGACACGTGTACTGTCATACAGTTCCCCGCATACGGGACAGACCCGATACGGCCGGAGCGCCGCAGCGCATCAATTACTTCGGAGTGCCATTCAATTGGCGTAAATCGCCTGACGCTCGCCGCGAATGGAATGCACGTATACCCGCAAGGCGCCGCCGCCGTTGCACCGATTGCAGCGCTACACTGGCACGCTCAATGCTTGTGGCGAATGCCGTGCCCCCGGTGCGCATCGAGCCAGCGCGCGACGCGCGCCTCGAAACCGCCGCGATGATGGCGCGACGCGGCCCACATGGCGGCGCAGATCAGCACCATCACGGCCGGACCCAGCAGATAAGCGACAACCGTTTCCCTCATGGCCTTCTCCCGCCATGTCAGCACGAAAAGTGAAATTGCATTCTAGGCGATCGCACGCGCAGCGATAAGTGGCTTGCGCGCACACCGCGCGCGCACAAACGCGCGGGATTCACATGATGCCCGCATCGCCGCGTCGACAAAAAAAGAATCGCACGCATGCAGCGGCGCCATTACGTCTGAAGTAATCGCGCGACGGCGCGATTTCGTTAGAATCGGCGCCATGAACACGCTCACGTCTGCATTCACGTCGGCGCTCGCCGTACCCGCTTCCGGCGACGCGCGCCGCGGTGTCGGCGAACTGTTGCGCGAATGGCGGCAGCGTCGCCGCATGAGTCAGTTGATGCTCGCCACCGAAGCGGAAATTTCCACGCGCCACCTGAGTTTCGTGGAGTCGGGGCGCGCCACGCCGAGCCGCGAAATGGTGATGCATCTCGCCGAGCGTCTCGACGTGCCGCTGCGCGAACGTAACGCGCTGCTCGTCGCGGCCGGCTACGCACCGCTTTATCGCGAACGCGCGCTCGACGATCCGCAACTCGCGGCCGCGCGCGAGGCCGTCGAACTCGTGCTGCGTGCTCACGCGCCTTATCCGGCCCTCGCGGTCGATCGCCACTGGAATATCGTCGCCGCCAACGACGCGCTCGCGCCGCTGATCGGCGACGCGTCGCCCGCGTTGCTGGCCGCGCCCGTGAATGCGTTGCGCCTCTCGCTGCATCCCGACGGCATCGCCCCGCGCATCCTCAACTGGCACGCCTGGCGCGCGCATCTGCTCGCGCGCCTGCAACGGCAGATCGACGTCAGCGCGGACCCCACGCTCGCCGCGCTGCACGACGAACTCGCCGCCTATCCCGCGCCGCCGCATGCGGGCCACGCGGCCGTCGAACCGGTCCAGCATCCCATCGCGATACCGCTGCGCGTGCAGACGGCGCTCGGCGAACTGGCGTTCTACAGCACCACGACCGTGTTCGGCACGCCCGTGGACATCACGCTTGCCGAACTGGCCATCGAGGCTTTCTTTCCCGCGGATTCCCGTACTGTCCACGCATTGCAGACACAGCGCGATTAACCCCACGGCTTTTCGGCCTCGTACCGATGGCGAAATGATCGTCATTGAGACCACCGTCACGATTGCAGTTGTCATATTTCAAATATCGATGCTTTACGCATCCCCGCGCTTTCCCCGCGCTTCGTTAATTCATTTTTCACGCCGATGTAAATAGCGCGTGACGCTGCGCCGCACGTCGTTCGGGACTTCATTAACATCGCCTTTCATACGCGCCGCACGACGAATCAACTTGTAAACACGATTTTGACGGCCATCCACCGCCTTTCCTTTCGGCCAAAGCATTCAACACTTTCAATTCAATTCGTTATTCCTTTTAAAATATATCGAAATGATACATAACCTCATTGGCACAAATTGCACACGCACAAATATCGCATCGTGCACAATGCCATCACACACTTCTTTTGATTCAAGTCGCGTTGCATTCGCAACGCGTGCATATGGCTACAAGTGTCTATTAACATTTGATGTATTAGATCTACTTGTTAAGTTTCATATTCTCGAATAAGCCTGTCCCCACAGGGTTGTCTGGAGGTGTCATGAGCCATTTTCTGGATCGTCTGCGTTATTTCACCACCGCAAGACCGTCATTCGCAGACGGCCACGGCGCCGTCACAGACGAAGACCGGAAATGGGAGGACGCCTACCGCACGCGCTGGGCGCACGACAAGATCGTGCGCTCCACGCACGGCGTGAACTGCACCGGCTCGTGCTCGTGGAAGATCTACGTGAAAGGCGGCATCGTCGCGTGGGAAACGCAGCAGACCGACTACCCGCGCACGCGCCCCGACATGCCCAATCACGAACCGCGCGGCTGCTCGCGCGGCGCGTCGTATTCCTGGTATCTCTACAGCGCGAACCGTCTGAAGTACCCGCTCGTGCGCAGCGCGCTCGTCAAGCTGTGGCGCGAGAAACGCCGCACGCTCGGCCCCGTGGAAGCGTGGGCCGCCATCGTCGACGACGACACCGCGCGCAAGAGCTATCAATCGCGGCGCGGCCTCGGCGGTTTCGTGCGCGCCGACTGGAGCGAAGTCACCGAGATCGTGGCCGCCGCGAACGTGCATACGGTCAAGCGCCACGGCCCCGACCGCGTGATCGGCTTCTCGCCCATTCCGGCCATGTCGATGGTCTCGTACGCGGCCGGCTCGCGCTACCTTTCGCTGATCGGCGGCGTGTGTCTGTCGTTCTACGACTGGTATTGCGATCTGCCGCCCGCCTCGCCGCAAACCTGGGGCGAGCAGACCGACGTGCCCGAATCGGCAGACTGGTACAACTCCACCTTCATCATGATGTGGGGCTCGAACGTGCCGCAAACGCGCACGCCCGACGCGCACTTCATGGTGGAGGCGCGTTATCGCGGCGCGAAGATCGTGTCGATCTTTCCCGATTACGCGGAAGGCGCGAAGTTCGGCGACATCTGGCTGCATCCGAAGCAGGGCACCGACGCGGCGCTCGCGCTCGCGATGGGCCACGTGATCCTCAAGGAGTATCACCTCGCGGGCAAGAGCGCGTATTTCGCCGATTACTGCCGCCGCTTCACCGACATGTCGTGTCTCGTCACGCTCGTCGAGCGCGACGGCCAGTACGTGCCCGACCGCTATCTGCGCGCCTCCGATTTCGCCGACGCGCTCGGCCAGTCCAACAATCCCGACTGGAAGACCGTGGTGATCGACGCCGCGAACGGCGAATTGGCCGTGCCGGCCGGATCGGCGGGCTTCCGCTGGGGCCAGCAGGTCGACGGCGATCTGGGCAAATGGAATTTGCGCGAGGAAAACGCCGAAGGCGAACCGCTCACGCCCGCGCTCTCGCTCGTCGCCGGACACGACGACGTGGTGGACGTCGCCTTCCCCTACTTCGGCAACGTCGCACACGCGCACTTCGCGCATACGGAGCACCAGTCGATCCTCTCGCGCCGCATCGGCGTGCGCCGCGTGGCCACGCGCGAAGGCGAGCGGCTCGTCGCCACCGTCTACGATCTGTTCATCGCGAACTACGGGCTCGATCAGGGCCTCGGCGGCAAGGACGTCGCCCACAGCTACGACGACGACGTGCCCTACACGCCCGCGTGGCAGGAAGCGATCACGGGCGTGAAGCGCGCCGACGTGATCAACGTCGCGCGCCAGTTCGCCGAGAATGCCGACAAGACCGAGGGCAAGTCGATGGTCATCATCGGCGCGGGCATCAATCACTGGTTCCATATGGACATGGCGTACCGCGCGATCATCAACATGCTGGTGATGTGCGGTTGCGTGGGCAAATCGGGCGGCGGCTGGTCGCATTACGTGGGCCAGGAAAAGCTGCGTCCGCAAACCGGCTGGACCGCGCTCGCGTTCGCACTCGACTGGAGCCGTCCGCCGCGCCAGATGAACGCCACCTCGTTCTTCTACGCGCACACCGACCAGTGGCGCTACGACCCGATGAATCCGACCGACCTGCTTTCGCCGCTCGCGGACAAATCGGCGTATCACGGCGCGCCCATCGACTACAACGTGCGCGCGGAACGCATGGGCTGGCTGCCGTCGGCGCCGCAACTGAAAAGTAATCCGCTCGAACTCGGGCGCTCGATCGGCGACGCCGCGCAAGCGGGCGCACGCGTTGCCGCGAGCCTCAAGGACGGCAGCCTCAAACTTGCCTGCGAAGATCCCGACGATCCGGATGCGTTCCCGCGCAACCTGTTCGTGTGGCGCTCGAATCTGCTCGGCTCGTCGGGCAAGGGCCACGAGTATTTCCTCAAGCATCTGCTCGGCACGACCAACGGCGTGCAGGGCGAGGAAATGTCGAAGCAAGGCGCGCCGCATCCCGAGGAAATCGTCTGGCACGACGAAGCGCCGCGCGGCAAGCTCGATCTGCTCTGCACGCTCGACTTCCGCATGTCCACGACCTGCATGTACTCGGACATCGTGCTGCCCACGGCCACGTGGTACGAGAAGGACGACATGAACACGTCGGACATGCATCCGTTCATTCATCCGCTCTCGGCCGCCGTCGATCCTTCGTGGCAGGCGAAAAGCGACTGGGAAATCTTCAAGAGCATCGCGAAGCGCTTCTCCGAACTGAGCGTCGGGCATCTGGGCGTGGAGCGCGACGTGGTGCTTTCGCCGATCGCGCACGACGCGCCCGGCGAACTCGCGCAGCCGTTCGGCGTGGCCGACTGGAAGCGCGGCGAATGCGAGCCGATACCCGGCAAGACCATGCCGACCGTGGCCGTGGTCGAGCGCAATTATCCCGAGACGTATCACCGTTTCACGTCGCTCGGCCCGCTCATGGACACGCTCGGCAACGGCGGCAAGGGCATCAGCTGGAACACGCAGGACGAAGTGAAGGCGCTCGGCGATCTCAACTATCGCTACGCGAACGAGCCCGCATTCGGCGACGCCGCCGGCCGCCCGCGCATCGAATCCGCGATCGACGCCGCCGAAACCATTCTCTCGCTCGCGCCCGAAACCAACGGCGAAGTCTCGGTGAAAGCGTGGGACGCGCTCAGCAAGATCACCGGTATTCAGCACGCGCATTTGTCCGAAGCGCGCGCCGACGAAAAGATCCGCTTTCGCGATATTCAGGCGCAGCCGCGCAAGATCATTTCGTCGCCGACATGGAGCGGCATCGAATCGGAACATGTGTCGTATAACGCCGGTTATACGAACGTGCACGAGCTGATTCCCTGGCGCACGCTCAGCGGCCGGCAGCAGCTTTATCAGGACCACGAGTGGATGCGCGCCTTCGGCGAAGCGCTTTGCG
The DNA here is from genome assembly GCF_046535315.1 of Paraburkholderia sp. SIMBA_027. Taxonomy (NCBI): domain Bacteria; kingdom Pseudomonadati; phylum Pseudomonadota; class Betaproteobacteria; order Burkholderiales; family Burkholderiaceae; genus Paraburkholderia; species Paraburkholderia sp. SIMBA_027. The sequence goes on along the minus strand of NZ_JAWRWY010000003.1, from coordinate 464,271 downwards.
TCTACAAGCCGCCCATCGACACGGGCAGCTACGAAAACATGGTGGGCTCGCGCTCGAACGGCAATCCCGAGATCGCGCTGAACTTCATCACGCCGCACCAGAAGTGGGGCATTCACAGCACGTACACCGACAATCTGCTGATGCTCACGCTCTCGCGCGGCGGCCCGATCGTGTGGATTTCCGAGCAGGACGCGCAGCAGATCGGCGTGGTCGATAACGACTGGATCGAGTGCTACAACTCGAACGGCGCCTTGTGCGCGCGCGCCGTGGTGAGTCAACGCATTCCGCGCGGCATGGTGATGATGTATCACGCGCAGGAAAAGATCGTGAATACGCCGGGCTCGGAAATCACCGGCACGCGCGGCGGTATTCACAACTCGGTCACGCGCATTTCGCTCAAGCCCACGCACATGATCGGCGGCTACGCGCAACTCGCTTACGGCTTCAATTACTACGGCACGGTCGGCTCCAATCGCGACGAGTTTCTCATCGTCCGCAAAATGAAGAACGTCGATTGGCTCGATGGCGAAGAAACGCCCGTGGGCGCATTGCCGCCCGTCGTTCGCGAAGGAGAAACGTCATGAAGGTGCGCGCGCAGATCGCCATGGTGCTGAACCTCGATAAATGCATCGGCTGCCATACGTGTTCGGTCACCTGCAAGAACGTCTGGACGAGCCGCGAAGGCATGGAATACGCGTGGTTCAACAATGTCGAAACGAAGCCGGGCATCGGCTATCCGAAGGATTGGGAAAATCAGGAGCGTTGGCGCGGCGGCTGGGTGCGTAAAGCCGACGGCAAGATCGAGCCGCGTCTGGGCAACAAGTGGCGTTTGCTCGCGCAGATTTTCGCCAATCCGCACCTGCCCGAAATCGACGATTACTACGAGCCGTTCACCTTCGATTACGCGCATTTGCAGGAAGCCGGCAATACGAAGGCGACGCCGGTCGCGCGCCCGCGTTCGCTGGTGAGCGGCGAGCGCATGGAGAAAATCGAATGGGGGCCGAACTGGGAAGAAATTCTCGGCGGCGAATTCGAAAAGCGCGCAAAGGATTACAACTTCGAGAACGTGCAGAAAGAGATTTACGGCCAGTTCGAAAATACTTTCATGATGTATTTGCCGCGCCTGTGCGAGCACTGCCTGAATCCGGCGTGCGTGGCCGCGTGTCCTTCGGGCTCGATCTACAAGCGCGAGGAAGACGGCATCGTGCTGATCGATCAGGACAAGTGCCGTGGCTGGCGCATGTGCGTATCGGGCTGCCCGTACAAGAAGATTTACTACAACTGGAAGAGCGGCAAGGCGGAGAAGTGCATCTTCTGCTATCCGCGCATCGAAGCGGGCCAGCCCACCGTGTGCTCGGAAACCTGCGTGGGCCGCATCCGCTATCTCGGCGTGATGCTCTATGACGCGGACCGCATTCAGGAAGCCGCCAGCGTCGCAAACGAAAAAGATCTGTATCAGGCGCAGCTCGATGTGTTTCTCGATCCGTTCGATCCGCAAGTGATCGCGCAAGCCGAGCGCGACGGCGTGCCCGCCGCGTGGATCGAGGGCGCGCAACGCTCACCGGTCTACAAGATGGCGATCGACTGGCGCATTGCGTTTCCGCTGCATCCCGAGTTCCGCACGCTGCCGATGGTCTGGTACGTGCCGCCGCTTTCGCCGATCAACGCCGCCGCCAATAGCGGCGATCTGGGCATGAACGGCTGGCTGCCCGACGTGCATTCGCTGCGCATTCCGCTGCGTTATCTGGCGAATCTGCTCACGGCCGGCGACGAACAGCCCGTGCAGGTCGCGCTCGAACGTCTGCTCGCAATGCGCGCGTTCATGCGCGCGCGTCACGTCGATCGCGTCGACGCCACGCAGGTGCTCACGCAAGCCGGGCTTTCGCTGCATCAGGTCGAAGAGATGTATCGCTATCTGGCGATCGCGAATTACGAGGACCGTTTCGTGATTCCGACCACGCACCGCGAATACGCGGAAAACGCCTTCGATCTGCATTCGTCGTGCGGCTTCACGTTCGGCAACGGCTGTTCCGATGGACGCAGCGACGCGAGCCTCTTCGCGCCGAAAAGCGGCCATCGCAACATTCCGATTCAGGAGATCTGAGATGTTCGCGCCCCGCCCCAACGGCCTCACATTCAGGCTGCTCGCCGCGTGTCTCGAGTACCCCGACGACACGCTGATTCACTCCGTCGGCGAAGCGCGCGCGTATCTGCAAGGCGAGCGCGCGCTGCGCGGCGAAACGCGCGAGCGTCTGCTGCGCTTCTTCGATTATCTCGGCTCGCGCGATCTGCTTGCGCTACAGGAAAACTACGTGGCGCTATTCGATCGCGGGCGCGCGACCTCGCTGCATCTGTTCGAGCACGTGCATGGCGAATCGCGCGATCGCGGCCAGGCGATGATCGATCTGAAGCAGACCTACGAGCGCCACGGCCTGCTGCTCGGTTCCGAGCAGTTGCCCGATTATCTGCCGGTGTTCCTCGAATATCTCTCGCTGCTCGAAGCGAACGAGGCGCGCTCGCTGCTCGGCGAAACCACGGCCATTCTGCAATCGATCACCGCGGAACTGAGCCGCCGCAACAGCCACTACGCGTATGTGGCCGGCGCGGTGCTCGCGCTCGCGGGCGACAACGGCGCGGCACAGCCCGACGAAGCCCACGACGACGACGCCAACGCGCCGCACGACCGCGAAGGCTTGAGCGCGCTCGACGCCGTCTGGAGCGAGGAGCCGGTGCGCTTCATGGGCAACACGCAGCCGGGCGTCGCGCCGGTGCAGTTCCACGCACGGCGGCCGCCGCGTTGAGGCACGCCGCAAGAAAGCGGCGCAAATGAGCGGCGCAAGAAAGCGGCACAAGAGACAGCACTCAACCGCACGACACGTCTCACCTGGAAAGGATCAGTCATGGGCCAATATATCCATCAGTTCCTGTTCGGCATCTACCCGTACATCTGCCTCGCGGTCCTGCTGTTCGGCTCGCTGGTGCGCTTCGACCGCGAGCAATACACGTGGAAAAGCGACTCGTCGCAACTCCTGCGACGCGGCACGCTGCGGCTTGGCAGCAACCTGTTTCACTGGGGCATTCTCGTCGTGGTGGCCGGGCATTTCGCGGGCTTTCTCGCGCCGCACTGGCTCGTCGCGCCGTTCATCTCCGCGTCGATGCACCAGTTGCTCGCGATGGTCGCGGGCGGCATCGCGGGCGCATTCGCCATCGTCGGGCTCACGCTGCTGATCGCGCGGCGTCTGGGCGACACGCGCATTCGCCGCAACAGCAAGGTGTGGGACATCGTCATCGTGCTGATGCTGTGGGTGCAGCTCGCGCTCGGGCTCATGACCGTCGTGCTGTCCGCACATCACATGGACGGCGCGATGTTCGAACAGCTCACCGATTACGTGAAAGGCGTGGTGACGTTCCAGGGCAATCTCGCGGCGCTGCTCGACGGCGTGCCGCTCGTCTATCAGATGCATATCGCGCTCGGCTTCACGATCTTCCTCGTCTCGCCGTTCACGCGGATGGTGCATATCTGGAGCGGGCTGGCCTCGGTGGCCTATCTGCTGCGTCCGTATCAACTCGTGCGCAAGCGCTGAGCCGTTACCCCGCGAACGCCAGGAGACGAGACCATGAACGCCGATCCGCACACGCTCGACCACGCGCAGGCCGCGCGCGTGAATCACGTGGAAATCACCGCCGCGGCGATCGAAGAGGAAAGCCGCCATCACGCCGACGACCCGGACCCGCCGCTGGCCGCGCGCCGCGCGCTGGTCGTGCGCGAACTGCTGCGCCAGCGCGCCGTCGAACTCGCGCTGATCGACGCCGACGCCGCCCTCGACGACACCACACTCGACACGCTGCTCGCCCGCGAACTGCGCGTGCCCGAGCCGACGCCCGACGATTGCCGCCGCTATTACGCGCAGCACGCCGCGCAGTTCGTGCGCAACGAGATCGTCTACGCGAGCCATATTCTGTTCGCCGTGACGGAGCGCGTGCCGCTCGCGCTGCTGCGCCATCAGGCCGAAGACGCGCTCAACGCGTTGCTGCGCGAACCGCACGCGTTCGAGGCGCGCGCGGGCGAACTGTCGAACTGCCCGTCGGGTGCCGTGGGCGGCAGCCTCGGCCAGCTCACGCGCGGCGACACCGTGCCCGAATTCGAGCAGGCGCTGTTCAACAGTCCCGAACTCGGTTTGCTGCCGCGCCTCGTGCGCACGCGCTTCGGCTTCCACCTCGTGCGTATCGACCGGCGCGTGCCCGGCGAGCCGGTCGCATTCGAAACCGCCGCCGACGACATCGCACGCTTTCTCACCGAACGCGTGCGTCACAAGGCGATTCAGCAATACGTCTCGATCCTCGCATCGGCGGCGACGCTCGAACACGCCGCCGTCGAGGCGGCGACGAGTCCGCTCGTGCAGTAACCCGCCCATGCCCCACCCGCACCACGCGCGACCAGGAAAAACATCATGAATCTGCGCACCGAACCGCCCCCGACCGCCGCCACTCCCCCACGCGTGAGCGGGCAGGCATGGTCCGTTCTGTTCGCGAGCACGCTCGCCTTTCTGGTCTGCTTCGTCGTGTGGATGATGTTCGGCGTGCTCGGCGTGCCGCTGCGCGAAGAGCTCAAGCTCAACAGCACCGAGTTCGGCCTGCTCACGTCCACGCCCGTGCTGACCGGCGCGATCATGCGTCTGCCGCTGGGCGCGTGGACCGACCGCTACGGCGGGCGCATCGTCATGACGATCCTGCTCGTGGTCTGCGCGGTGCCGGTCTATATCGTCAGTTATGCGAGCCAGCTCTGGCAGTTTCTGTTCATCGGCCTCTTTCTCGGCTGCGTGGGCGCGTCGTTCGCGGTCGGCACGCCGTATGTCGCGCGCTTCTTCCCGCCCCAGAAACGCGGCTTCGCCATGGGCTTCTTCGGCGCGGGCACGGCGGGCGCGGCCGTCAACCTGTTCGTCACGCCCACCTTGCAGTCGCTGTACGGATGGCGCTTCGTGCCGCGCATCTACGCCGTCGCGCTGCTCGTGACCGCCGCGATCTTCTGGTTCGCCTCGGCGCGCGATCCGGGCGCGGGCAAGTCGAACGGCTCGCTGATCGACTCGTTCAAGGTGCTCGCCGATCCGCGCGTCTGGCGCCTGTGCCAGTATTACTCGATCACGTTCGGCGGCTTCACCGCGCTCTCGCTGTGGATTCCGCAGTATCTGAAGGCCGAATACGGCATGTCGCTCGTGATGGCGTCGGCGTTCGCGGCGGGTTTCTCGCTGCCGGGCTCGGTGCTGCGCGCGGTCGGCGGCCTGCTCGCCGACAAACTCGGCGCGCACAACGTCACCTGGTGGGGCTTGTGGGTCGCGTGGATCTGTCTCTTCATCCTCTCGTACCCGGCCACCGACTTCGTGATCCACACCATCGACGGCACCGCCACGCTCCATATCAGCATGCCGCTCGCGGGTTTCGTGGCGCTCACCTTCGTGCTCGGCGCGGTGTTCGCGTTCGGCATGGCGTCCACCTTCAAATATGTCGCCGACGATTTTCCGTCCAACATGGGCGTCGTGACCGGCATCGTCGGACTGGCGGGCGGGCTGGGCGGCTTTCTGCTGCCGATCCTGTTCGGCGCGCTGCTCGACCTGCTCAAGATCCGCTCGAGCTGCTTCATGCTGCTTTACGGCGTCGTCTGGGTCTCGCTGATCCTGCTCTATGTTTCCGAGGTCAAGCGCACCCCGATTCTCGGCGACCGTGCCGTCTGAATCGGCACGGCATCCATAGCCGGCGTCAGATCGTCCGTTGCGCGCCGGCACGCATGCGCCGCCATGCGTTCAATTCCGCATTTCCATGCGATTTACATATTCGTGTAAACCAGCACTGTTACAAAGCGCGTCAACGCGACGCGCATGCCTGCGGCTTGTCACATCTTGACAAGCCTCGTTACACAGGGTCGAAACACTTGTTACAGATTTATCCTCATACGTATTAATCGCTGACTGCGCATTTCTTACCTGTCAACGCAAATCCTTTCAAACCGTTTATTCGGATGACAAGCGTCCGTCCGCGATTTACGATTCGTTGCGCATGCAGCGGTGCCTTCGAGGAATCCCTTATACCACTTGGGTTTACGAGAGATTTCAGACTGCTTCGCGTGCGCTCGGGGTTCCTGGAGGCCGTTGTTTCGGACACCAGAAAGACTTACCGAAAATATTTGTAACAGCCGAATTATTTTTTTGAACAGGGATTGATTTCTGAGATTAGTCCTCATACAATTCGCTTCAACGTGTTACGAGTTGTAACACGTTGTATCAAAGAGTCAGGGCCGACAAAGAGCGGGCCGACGACGACCAGAAAAGTTACAACGGCAGCAAATGCCGGGGGGTTTAATCGGGGCTTCGGAAAAGAGAGAAATGGACCGTAGCAGCGAGACGCTGGAATCTATCCGCGAAATTAATTTGTCGTATCTGATGCTCGCACAGCGCATGCTGCGCGAGGACAAACCGGTCGGGATGTTCCGACTGGGTCTGTCGTCGGAACTGGCCGATCTGCTTTCCAATCTGTCTTTGGCACAGATCGTCAAGCTGGCTGCTTCCGACCAGCTTCTTTGCCTTTTCCGCTTCGATGACCATGCCATGTTGTCCGCTCTGACGCAGACTTCGCGGCATGCCAACGTAGCGGCGACTCATGCGGCTATCCTGCTTGCGGGACAGCCCGCCGGGCAATTCGCCTGAGGGGAACGGACATGACGAACCGCCGCAGCCTCACCGAAGATGCCCAGGAAGTGTTTCGCGCGATCGCGCTGATCGAACTGGGCGCGCGCATGCAGGTTCTGGAGAGCGAGCTGTCGCTCTCGCGGGACCGCATGATTCGCCTGTATCGTGAGATCCGCGGCGTATCGCCGCCCAAGGGTATGTTGCCGTTCTCGGCGGACTGGTACATGACGTGGCTGGCGAACATTCATGCTTCGCTGTTCTACAACACGTACCTGTTCCTCAAGAACGAAGCGCGTTGTTCGCATCTCGACGCGCTCACCAAAGGGTTCCGGCTGTATCTGGAACACTGCCGCCACAGCGAGACCGAGCCGGTGCTCGACCTCACGCGTGCGTGGACTCTGGTGCGTTTTTTCGATGCCGATATTCTGCAGATGACGCCTTGCTGCCGTTGTGGCGGTAAGTTCGTCGCGCACCGCCACGACTTGCAGCACAACGTCGTGTGTGGCGCATGCCAGCCGCCTTCGCGCGCTGGCAAGACGAAGAAGGCGGCTGCAGCGCGACGGGGCGCAGAGCAGACCGAGAGCGACCTTCCGGTGGAAACGCCGGATGGCATTGCCGAGGCTGCATAAGCGTAGGAGAGCCAAGATCCGGTCAACCGGACGCAGCAGCACGACTAGACGCGAAACCGTCCGGTGCCCCACGCGGCGCCGGACGGCGAAGCGCATTGCTTCGCCTCAATTCCCCTCAGTTCCCTTAATTCCCCACGAAGGTCTGCCAGACCAGCCACAGGTTCGCCGCCGTGATGATGGCAAACAGCAGCCACGCGATCATGCGCGTGGGCAGCCGGTTCACGAACACGCCCATCAGTGAACGATCGTTCGTCATGCGGATGAGCGGCCAGAGCGCGAACGGCAACTGCAGGCTCAGCACCACCTGGCTTGCGACCAGCAGCTTGCCCACCGCGCCGTTGCCCAGCAGCCACACGCCCGCGAACGCCGGAATCAGCGCGAGCACGCGCGTGATGAGCCGCCGCTGGTAGCACGGAATCTTCATCCGCAAAAAGCCTTCCATGATCACCTGGCCCGCCACGGTGCCGGTGAAGGTCGAGCTTTGCCCCGACGCCAGCAGCGTGATCGCGAACAGCACGGCCGCCGCGCCGCTGCCGACGATAGGCGCGAGCAGCTTGTAGGCGTCCTCGATTTCGGTGACCTGGTTGTGGCCCGTCGCGTGAAACGCCGCGGCCGCGAGAATCAGAATGGCCGCGTTGATCAGCAGCGCGAGCACCAGCGAGACGATGGTGTCGAGCCGCGACAGACCGATCGCCTGACCGATGCTCGCTTCGTCGCGCTTCACGGCGCGCGTCTGCACGATCGACGAATGCAGGTAAAGGTTATGCGGCATCACGGTCGCGCCCAGAATGCCGATCGCGAGATAGAGCGGCTCCTGGCTGGCGATCGCGTGCCACGACGGCACCGCGCCCGCGAACACCGACGGCCAGTGCGGCTTCACGAGCGCGAGTTCGATCACGTAACCGATGCCGATGGTGGCGATCAGCCCCGCCATGATCGCTTCGAGCGTGCGGAAGTTCTTGCCCTTCAGGCCGAGCACGATGACCGTGTCGAACGCGGTGAGCACCACGCCCCACATCAGCGAGCAGCCGAGCAGCAGATGGAACGCGAGCGCGCCGCCGAGCACTTCGGCGAGATCGCAGGCGATGATCGAGAGTTCGGCGAGCACCCACTGGCCGATCGCGACCGGTTTCGAATAGCGCGTGCGCGAGAGTTCGGCGAGATCGCGGCCCGTGACGATGCCGAGCCGCATCGCGAGACATTGCAGCGCCATTGCGGCGATGCTCGACAGCACGACCACGAACAGCAGGTTGTAACCGTAGCGCGAACCGGCCTCGATGTCGGTGGCCCAGTTGCCCGGGTCCATGTAACCGATCGAGATCAGCAGGCCTGGGCCCGCGAACTGGAGAAATTTTTTCCAGAACGGCGCAGCCGGCGATACCGCCACGCTGCCCTGCACTTCCGATGGGCAAAACGGCGCCGTCGCCGTTGTGGGTAATTTGAACTCCAACGGTGCGATCCTCGAGGGTGGATTTTTTCGCGGCCCGCAAAACGAGGGGCACGCGATCGGTCCCTCAAGTGTACAGCGTCGGCTCCGGCAATTCGCGCGTGAGCGCGTGGCGGCCAACATCGCGTACGCGATAGTCGAGCGGATCGTGCAGCGTATGCACGCGCGCGTTGCGCCAGAAGCGATCGAATGCGAGCGCGGCGGCCGTGGCGCGCGCGCCGCAGGCGTCGAACAGTTGCTCGCCCGCATCGAGCGCGGCGCGATGCGCAACGATCTTCGCTTCGGAAACCGCGAGCGAGACTTCGGCGCGCGTGTCCGCGCCGAGCGCGTCGCCCTGCGCCCAGGCGGCGTCGAACAGCGACGCCGCGCGGTCCGCGAGCAGCGACGCCGAGAGCGCCTGAATGCGCATCTCGCCGAAACGCTGCTGGAGATAGGGATCGTCGGCGGCACGCTGCACGCCCGAATTCACCCACGGACGGCCGTTCGCGAGCACGTACTCGCGCGCCTCTTCGAGCGCGCCTTCCGCGATGCCGACGAACAGGTTCGTCAGCACGAGTTGCGAGACCAGCGTGCGCAGCGAGGCGCGCGGCGTGTCGGGACGCTTGAGCACTTCATGCGCGCGCACTTCGACCGCGTCGAACGACACCGTGCCGCTGTCGGTCTGGCGCTGCCCGATCGGGTCCCAGTCGTCGTGCACGGTGATGCCCGCGCGCGCCGTGGGCACCACCGCGAACACGGGCTGGCCGGTCGCCGGATCGTGCGCGCTCACGGTCATCATCTGCGAACCGTAAGTGCCGGAGCAGAAGCCTTTTTTGCCGTGCAGACGCCAGCCGCCCTCGCCGTCCGCCTGCGCGACGAGCCGCGTATCGAGCGGATTGACCGCGTTGCCCCACCACCAGCGATGCTCGACCGTGCCGCGCAGCCAGTCCGCGCGCTGCGCGGCGCTGCCCCACAGATCGACGCTCACGATCTGCAGAAACTGGAAGCCGAGCAGATGCGCGAGTGCGCTGTCCGCGCGCGCGAGCGTGCGAATCGTTCTGTAGATTTCAGGCCAGCGCGCGCCGTTTTGCGCGCCGGTTGCGTCGTCAAACGCATCGTCGAACGCGCCGCCAAACTCGCGCGGCACCGCGAGCGCGAGCAGACCGGCATCGGCGATCAACTGCTTTTCGGCGGCGGCGTGACCGCCCGCGAGGTCGCGGCGCGCCGCGCTTTCGCGCAGGGTTGCGGCGAGCGTCGCGAGCCGGGTCGAGAAAGACGTAGCGTGCTCCGCCGTGCGCGGCGGTCGTGGATCGTTCATGCCTGGGTTCCCGAATGAGTGACGCTCGCGAACGAGCTAACCGGCGGACGGCGCGCGTCCGCTCCAGCTTCAATCAAACGATGATAGTGGCAGGCGCCGGCACGGTCTACGAACCGTTTACGCAAATGAAATCGCGGCTGGCGATATGCACGTGCATACGGGCCAGCCGCGAAGCGCCTGCACCGAAGGTGCGGCAATTGGCGCGTCGCTTAACGCGCGGCGAGCGGCGCGGGCGGCGGCGCGGTGCCGTCGGGTTGCGCGGGCGTCTGCGGCTTCGCGTCGCCCCAGCCGCCGCCGAGCGCGCGGATCAGGTTGACGGCCGCGACCGCCTGCGAGCCCTGCAGATGGCTAGCCTGCAACTGCGACACCAGCACCGTGCGCTCGCTGTCGATCACGTTCAGATAGCTGACCTCGCCTTCCTCGTACTGCGTGCGCGAAAGATGCGCCGAGCGCTCGGAGGCGTTCACCGCCTCATCCTGCTGGCGAATCTGGTCGTCGAGCAGACGCAGATCAGAGAGATTGTCCTCGACCTCGCGGAACGCCACGAGCACCTGCTGGCGATACTGCGCGACGTCCTCGTCGTACTTGCCGCGCGCCTGGGCGAGATTGGCCTTGCGGCGGCCGCCGTCGAACAGCGGCACCGTGAGTGCCGTGCCCGCGAGCGGCCCGAGCAGGAACGCGCGGCTCGACCACATGAACAGATCGCCGAGCGAAGCGGATTCGTAGCCGAACGCGCCCGTGATATCGAGCTTCGGAAAGAACGCCGACTTCGCGAGCCCGACGCGCGCGTTCGCGGCGGCCATCGCGCGCTCGGCGGCGGCGATGTCCGGACGGCGTTCGAGCAGCGTCGACGGCAAGCCCGGCGGCACGCTCACGTTCACGCTTTGCAGCGGCGTTTCGGGGAACGTGAAATCGGCGGGCGCCTTGCCGAGCAGAATCGCGAGACTGTGCTCGGACGCCGCACGCTGACGCGCCACGCCGACCGCATCCGCACGCGCGCTCGCGAGTTCGTTGCGCGCCTGCGCCACGTCGAGCTCGCTGATATCGCCTTCCTTGAAGCGGCGCTCGACGAGCTTGAGCGCGTCGGCGCGCAGCGTCACGGTGCGCCGATACAGATCGACGTCCGAATCGAACTGGCGCAGCTGGAAGTAGTTCTGCGCGACGTCGGCCTGCAACGCGAGCTGCACCGAGAGGAACAGCGCCTCGCTTTGCTGCGCGTCCGCGCGCGCCGCGTTCACGTTCGAGCTGACGCGGCCGAACAGATCGGCTTCGTAGCTCGCCGTGGCCTGCGCGCGCCAGAGCGTTTGCGTCGCCACCGGCGTGTTCTGCGGCAGATACTGCGAAGCGGGCGAAGCGCGCTCGTAAGTCGGACCGAAGCCCGCGTCGAACGACGGGAACCACGAAGCGCGCGCCGCCTGCGTCAGCGCACGCGCCTGCTGCACGCGCGCGGCCGCCGCCTTCAGGTCCTGATTCGCGGCCAGCGCCTGATCTTCGAGCTGGTCGAGCGTCGGGTCGCCGAACACTTTCCACCATTCGCCGCGATGCATGGCGTCGGCGGGCTGGGCCGCGGTCCACGAACCCACGTCGTGCGGATTCGCGGCTTGCGCGGCCTGTGTCTGTTGCGGCGCTTCCTTGTAGGCGTTCGGCACGCCCGAATCGGGCACCTTGTAGGTCGGCTCGACCGAGCACGCCGCGAGCCAGGCGAACAGCGCCACGCCCAGCGCGAGCCGCGTGCGGCGCCAGAACGCGCCCGCGTGCGCCGCATGTTCCTGCGAGAACGAATAGTTAGTCATCTTGATCATCCTTCTTTACGCGTCCACCGTATGCTTCGGCGCGTGCGCATTGTCCTTCTGCGCGACGTGAATCTTGCCGCCCGCGAGCGTGCGCAGCACCACGTAGAACACCGGCGTGAGCAGCAGACCGAATGCGGTCACGCCCAGCATGCCGAAGAACACCGCGATCCCCATCGCGTGACGCATTTCCGAACCCGCGCCGCTGGAGAGCACGAGCGGCACCACACCCATGATGAACGCGATCGACGTCATCAGAATCGGGCGCAGACGCAGACGGCTCGCTTCGATCGCCGCCGACAGCGGCGTGTGTCCGTCGTGCTCCAGTTCGCGGGCGAATTCCACGATCAGAATCGCGTTCTTCGACGCCAGCCCCACCAGCACCATCAAGCCGATCTGCGTGAAGATGTTGTTGTCGCCCTGCGTGAGCCACACGCCGGTCAGCGCGCAGAGCACGCTCATCGGCACGATCAGGATCACCGCGAGCGGCAGCGTCAAACTCTCGTAGAGCGCGGCCAGCACGAGGAACACGAGCAGCACGCTGATCGGGAACACCCAGATGCCCGCGTTGCCGGCCAGCACCTGCTGATACGTGAGGTCGGTCCATTCGAACTTCACGCCGCGCGGCAACACTTCGGCCGCGATGCGCTCGGCTGCCGCCTGCGCCTGCCCCGACGAGTAACCGGGCGCCGGTCCGCCGTTGATGTCGGCGGCGGTATAGCCGTTGTAACGCACCACCATTTCCGGACCATACGTCGGCGACACCGTGACGAGCGACGAGAGCGGCACCATGTCGCCCGCGGCGTTGCGCGTCTTCAGTTGCAGGATGTCGTCGGCCTTCTGGCGGAACGGCGCATCGGCTTGCACACGCACCTGATACACGCGTCCGAAGCGGTTGAAGTCGTTCACATACAGCGAGCCCAGATAGATCTGCATCGTGTCGAACACGTCCGTCACCGGCACGCCGAGCTGCTTCGCCTTCGTGCGGTCCAGATCGACGTTCAGTTGCGGCACGTTGATCTGATAGTTCGTGAAGGTCGGGCCGAGTTCGGGCGTCTGCGCCGCGCGCTTCACGAAGTCCTGCGTCGCGCGATTGAGCGCTTCGTAACCGAGCGCGCCGTGATCTTCCAGCTGCATCTTGAAGCCGCCGAGCGTACCGAGACCGAGCACCGGCGGCGGCGGGAACACGGCGATAAACGAGTCCTTGATGCTCGCGTACTGCTGGTTCAGCGCACCCGCGATCGCACCCGCGGCCAGCGCCTTGCCCTTGCGCTCCTTGAACGGCTTGAGCGTGACGAACACGATGCCCGCGCTCGAACTGTTCGTGAAGCCGTTCACCGAGAGACCCGGAAACGCCACCGCGCTTTCCACGCCAGGCTGCTTGAGCGCGATCGCGCTCATCTCGCGGATCACACTTTCCGTGCGGTCGAGCGATGCGCCGTTCGGCAGTTGCGCGAACGCGATCAGATACTCCTTGTCCTGCGCGGGCACGAAGCCGCCCGGCACGACGCGGCTCATCAGCACCGTCGCGCCGAGCAGCACCACATAGACCACGAGCATCGCGCCCTTGCGGCGCAGCACGCCGTTCACGCCGCGGCCATAGCTTTCCGAACCGCGATGGAACACCTTGTTGAAGCGCGTGAAGAAGCCGCCGAGCACGCGGTTCATGCCGCGCGTGAGCCAGTCTTCCTTCGCATCGTGGCCGCGCAGCAGCAGCGCCGACAATGCAGGCGACAGCGTGAGCGAGTTGAACGCCGAGATCACCGTCGAAATGGCGATGGTCATCGCGAACTGCTTGTAGAACTGGCCCGTGAGACCGCTCATGAACGCGAGCGGCACAAACACCGCGACCAGCGTGAGCGCGATGGCGATAATCGGCCCGCTCACTTCCTGCATCGCTTTATAGGTGGCGTCGCGCGCGGATAATCCACTTGCGATGTTGCGCTCGACGTTCTCCACCACCACGATCGCATCGTCCACCACGATGCCGATCGCGAGCACCATCCCGAACAGCGACAGCGCGTTGATCGAGAAACCGAACGCCAGCAGGAGCGAGAACGTCCCCACGATCGACACCGGCACGGCGATCAGCGGAATGATCGACGCGCGCCACGTTTGCAGGAACACGATCACCACGATCACGACCAGCGCGATCGCTTCGAGCAGCGTGTGAATCACTGCTTCGATACTCGAACGCACGAACTGCGTCGGGTCATAGACGATCTTGTAGTCCACGCCCGCGGGCATGTCCTGCTTGAGATCCTTCATCGCCGCGCGCACCTGTTCGGAAATCGCGAGCGAATTCGCACCCGGCGCCTGGTTGATCGCGAGCGCGACGGCGGGCTTGTTGTCGAGCAGCGAACGCAGGCCGTATTCCGACGCCGCGAGTTCGATACGCGCGATGTCGCGCAGATACGTCACGCCGCCGTCGGGATTGGTCTTGACGATGATGTCGCCGAATTCGCTTTCCGTACGCAGACGGCCGCGCGCGTTCACGTTCAGCTGCAACGGCGTGCCGGGCACGCTCGGCGACGCGCCGATCACGCCGGCCGCCACCTGCACGTTCTGCTCGCGAATCGCGTTGACCACGTCCTGCGCGGTGAGATTGCGCTGCGCCACTTTCTGCGGATCGAGCCAGACGCGCATGGCGTAATCGCCCGCGCCCCACAGCTGCACTTCGCCCACGCCCTGAATGTTCGAGAGGCGATCCTTGACGTTGAGCAGCGCGTAGTTGCGCAGGTACGTCATGTCGTACTGATTGTTCGGCGAGATCAGGTGCACCACCATCGTGAGCGTCGGCGAGCTCTTGATGGTCGTGATGCCCAGACGCTGCACGTCTTCGGGCAGACGCGGCAGCGCCTGATTCACGCGGTTCTGCACGAGCTGCGTGGCCTTGTCCGGATCGGTGCCGAGACGGAACGTGACCGTGAGCGTGAGATTGCCGTCGCTATTGGCTTGCGACTGCATGTACAGCATGTTCTCGACGCCGTTGATCTGCTCTTCGAGCGGCGCGGCCACGGCTTCGGCGATCACTTTCGGATTCGCGCCCGGATACTGCGCGTGCACGACGACCGAAGGCGGCACGACCTCGGGATATTCGGAGATCGGCAACTGGAACAGTGCGATCACCCCGGCCAGCAGGATCAGCACGGACAGTACGCCCGCGAAGATCGGCCGGTCGATGAAGAATTTCGATATGTTCATGGGTCGCTCTTAATTCATTCGTATCACTAACTAACTGCGAGGCTGACACACACGGCGACGCGCGCCGTGTGCGAGACGCTGCGCGTCAGGAAGTCTTCGCGTCCTTGCTGTCTTTCGTGGCCGGTTGCGTGGCGACGGCAGCCGCGTCGGCGTCGGGATCGCCGTTCATCGGCACCATATGCGAGCGCACCGCCTCGCCCGGACGCACGCGCTGCGTGCCGTTCACCACCACATGCTCGCCCGCCTTCAGGCCATCGACGATCACGCGCAGATTGCCCTGCTGCCCGGCGATCTGCACCGTGCGATAGGCGACCTTGCCCGTGCCGTCGACCACGTAGACGTACTTCTTGTCCTGGTCGGTGCCAATGGCGGCTTCGTCCACGAGCAGCGCCGGATGCGGCGCGGAACCGCTCACCTTGATGCGCGCGTAGAGGCCCGGCACAAGCGCGCCATCGGCGTTGTCGAAACGCGCACGCACGCGAATCGTGCCCGACGAGGTATCGAGCCGGTTATCGACGGACTCGATCGTGCCCGAGCGCGAGTAGCCGGTTTCGTTCGCAAGCCCCAGTTCGACCGGCACCTTCGAGCCATCCTTCATGCGGCTGATGTAGTCGAGATAGGTCTGCTCGTCGGCGTCGAATTCGGCGTAGATCGGCGACACGGACACCAGCGTCGTGAGCGGCGCGGCGCTTGCGCCCGCGCTCACCACGTTGCCGACCGTGATCTCCGCGCGCGACACGCGGCCCGCGACCGGCGCGACGATGCGCGTATAGCCGAGATTGATCTGCGCGGCTTCGAGCGCGGCCTGCGCGGCCTTCAGGTTCGCGCTGGCTTCGCGCGCGGCGTTCTGCTTCTCGTCGTAATCGCGTTTGGCGATGGCGTTGTCGCCGATCAGGCGTTGCGCGCGCTCCCAGTCGCTCTGCGCGTAACCGGTGCGCGCCTGCGCGGCGGCGAGTTGCGCGGCGGCCTGATCGACGGCGGCCTGATACGGACGCGGATCGATCACGAACAGCGTGTCGCCCTTCTTCACGAGCGCGCCGTCACGGAAGTTCACCGAAACGATCGTGCCGGATACCTGCGGACGGATATCGACTTTTTCGACCGCGGCCAGGCGGCCGGAGTAAGACTGCCAGTCGGTGATCGTGCGCTGCGCGACGGCGGCGACATCGACTTCCGGCGCGGGCGGCGCTTCGGCGGCCACGGCCGGATGCGCATCGAAGCGCATCGCGCCGAGCGTGCCGAGCCCCGCGACGACGAGCACGGCCACGACCGCTAGCGCGATGCGTGATGGGGATTGCGAAAAGAGTGACATTTGGCGGGCTCCAGATGGGTGTGTGGTTGTTGTTTATGGATTGCGCGGCGAACGCGGCGAGTCACGGCTTGCATCGCGATTCGCGTCGGCCTCGAAGCAGCATTTGAAAAAGCGCACGGCTTCCGCGAGCGCTTCCTCGTGCGCGCCGATCTGCGCGTGCGAAACGCTCGGATAACGCACCACATGTGTGCGCACGCCGGAGTCGATCAGGCGGCTCGCGTACTTTTCCGCCTCGATATGCAGCACGTCGTTCTGCGCGGTGACGATCAGCGTGGGCGGCAAACCGCCGAGCCGCGACGATTCGAGCGGCGCCGCGTACGGATGCATGCGCTGCGTGGCGTCGGGCAGATAAGCGCGATAGCACTGCGCGCATTCGCTCGCGGTGATGTCGGAACCGAGGCGGCGCTCGTCGCCCAGACGCGTGAGGCTCGGGTCGAGCATCGGCGCGAACAAGGCCTGCGCCGCGAGCTTCACGTCGCCGCGATCGCGGCCGATAAACGCGAGCACGTTGGCGATCTGGCCGCCCGCGTCGTGACCGGCGGCGATCACGCGCTTCGTGCTGCCGCCGAATGCGCGGGCGCGCGTGAGCACCCACAGCGCCGCGCGATGGGCGTCTTCGGGCGCGGCCGGAAACGGGAATTCGGGCGCGAGCGAATAATCGACCGACACCACCAGCGCGGGTAAGCGTTCTGCGAAAAAGCGGCTTTGCACGTCGGCGTCGTCGAGCGTGCCGCGCACGAATCCGCCGCCGTGGAAATACAGCAGAACGGGCAGATTGTTCGCGCCCTGCGGACGATACAGACGCAGCACGATGTCCTTCACGTGGCCTTCGATCGTCACTTCGCTGACGTCGATCGCGGTCGTCCGGCCGCGCGCCTTGCCCGCAACGGGCGAGGCAGGCGCGACGCGCGCCGGCTGGGCGGGCTCGTTGGCCGCGTCGGGCGCATAAGGTGCATCGGCCGACGCGTTAGCAGCGTTAGCAACTTGAGCGGCGGCTGAAATCCACGGCGTCGAACGTTTAAAGGCATCCATGTCGAAACGGCGCAATGCGCGAGAGTAGATTCGAATGGAGCGAATTGTGGGTTCGGCAGACTTCTAAATAAATGCCTATAATCCGGCAACACAATTCGGCGCACCTGAACAATCTGTCTCCTCTTTACGCGCGAGTGTTTATTTCGAACACCGCGCGGCGTGCGTCCGATGACTTTCGGAGAATGGCAATGGACCGCCTTCAGGCCATGCAGGTGTTCACCCGCGTCGTCGACACGAACAGCTTTACGCGCGCAGCCGAAACGCTCGACATGCCGCGCGCCTCGGTCACGACGATCATTCAGAATCTCGAAGCGTTTCTCGGCGTGCGTCTCATGCATCGCACCACGCGCCGCCTTTCGCTCACGCCGGACGGCGCCGCGTATTACGAACGCTGCGTGCGCATCCTCGCCGATGTCGAGGAAACCGAACAGACGTTCCAGGATCGCAATCGCAAGCCGCACGGCAAATTGCGCATCGACATGCCCGGCTCCATCGGGCGGCTGATCGTGATTCCGTCGCTGTGCGAATTCCACACGCGTTATCCGGACATCGATCTGCAGCTCGGCCTGAGCGATCGTCCCGTCGATCTGCTACAGGAAGGCGTCGATTGCGTGGTGCGCGTGGGCGCGTTGCAGGATTCGTCGCTGGTCGCGCGGCGCATCGGGCTGTTCGAAGGCGTGTCGTGCGCGGCGCCCTCGTACCTCGAAAGCCACGGCATGCCGCGAACGCTCGACGATCTGCAGGAGCATCGCGCCGTGAATTATTTTTCGAGCCGCACGGGGCGCGTGATCGACTGGGCCTTCCTCGTCGACAACAAGGAAGTCGAGGTCAAGCTCAAGAGCATGGTGTCGGTGAACGACGCCGATGCGTACGTGACCTGCGGCGTGGAAGGTTTCGGGCTGATTCAGGCGCCGCGCTACATGGTGCTGCCGCTGCTGAAATCGGGCCAGCTCGTGGAAGTGCTGCCCGATTTCAAACCGCTGCCGATGCCGATTTCGGCGGTGTATCCGCATAGCCGCCATCTGTCGCCGAAGGTGCGCGTGTTCGTCGACTGGATCGCCGAAGTGTTCGACCGCTGCCCGCTGCTGAGCGGCCGCGGCTCGCTCGACAAGGCCTGCACGCTGCGCACGCTCGAAGAGCGCGAGTCGGCGCCGAGCCTCGAAACGCCGGTCATTTCGGAGTGGGCTGCGTAATTTTTCGCGGATTCTCAGGCGCGATATTGCGCGATACCGTGCATATTCGCGCCCAGACGGGCGGGCTTCGAAAGCCCGCCCGTCTTGCTTTTGAGCGTTTGCATTGCCTACGCGTGCGACCGATTGTTCCGGAATCTCGACAATTCCTTTCGTTTTCAGACTGTTTATCGCCGACGCGCGGACACCTACATTTGCACCTGTCGCCGCACCGGTTGTTGTTTTCATCGATTTGCGGCGCCCTTAAAACAGGAGCAGATCATGAAACGCACTCTCGCAACCGCCCTCGGCGCAACGCTCGTTGTTTCGCTTGCCGCCAGCGCATCGGTGTTCGCGCAATCGGTGAACAACGGTCCCAAGACGCGTGAAGAAGTGAAGGCCGAAATCGTCGCCGCGTATCGCGACGGCACGTTGCCCGCGCTGAACAAGACGAGCTATCCGAATCAGAGTCTCGTGGGCCGCACGCAGGCAGAACGTCTCGCGATTCAGGAAGGCCGCGCGAACGACGCGCAACGCGTGGCGCGCGTGAGCGAATAACACGCGACGCGTCGACCTGCATCGCGAACTTCATCATTAATCAGGATGACTGATCATGAATACGACTACGCCTTCCGAGCTGGACACCTGGAACAACACCGCACCGGTGTGGACGCCGTTCCGTCATTGAAAGCGCAATAAAAAAAGCCCGATGGTTTGTCGACCATCGGGCTTTACCGTACGAGACTTACCACTGATACCCGGCGCCGAGTGTCACGCCCGTGTTGCCCTGGCTGCTCGAGCTCGCCGACGCCTTTGCGACCCAGCGGTTGTTGCGCGTCACGTAGGACACGCCGAGCGCCATGCCGGTCTGTCCGCCGATGCGCGAACCGGCGGCGGCCACCATCGTCCTGCCCGGCTCGGTCGGTTGCGGCAGACCGGCGACCGCCATCGCCGCCGCGGCCGCGCCGAATGCGTCCCGGCGCACGTCGCTGATCTGGTTCTGCACGCCCGAGATGCGCTGATCGACGTAACCCTGGCCCTGCGCGGCCATCGCGTTGAGCTGGTTCATGTTGGCCGCGTCGGTGCCGGCCGTGCCGGGCGCGACGTTGGTGATCTGCCGCTCGTTGCCCGCCGAGCCGACCGACACCACGTTGTCGCGATCGGCCACCGAATCCGCGCCGAGCGCCACCGAATTCGCGCCAGTCGCCTGCGTGTTCGCGCCGAGCGCCACGGCGTTCGCGCCGCTCGCGACGGCGTTCGCACCGGCGGCCGTTGCGTGTGTGCCGCTGGCAATCGCGCCTTCCGTGTCGCGATTGCCCTGCGCCGCGACGAACGGATTGACCGCCGCATCGGCCGCCTGCTGGACCGATGCGATCGCGTTGTTCATCTGGCCGAGATTGACCGCGTCGGTGTCCGCCGTGCCGGCCGCGACGTTGTGCAGACTCACCGGTGTGCTGCCGTCGCCAAGCGTGACCGAGTCGTGCGCCGATGAGTCGTAGGCCACCGCATTCGCCACATCGCCCTTGATATCGCTGATGTCCTGCGCGTTCTGCGCAACGCGGCCGTCGAGATCGGTCAGCGCGCCGCCCACGTTGTTGTATGTGTTGCCGCCGATGGCGTAGTTCGGGCCGCTCATGGTGCCGTTCGCGTTCATCGTCGCACCGCCGCCCAGCGCGTTCGCCGTGGCGTTGCCGATGGCGAAGAGTTGCGAGCCGTTCACGGCGTCGACGCTGCTCGCATCGACATTGCCTGCCGCCACGCCCGTCAGCAGACGCACACCGTTCGTGCCGGCGAAATCGACCGAAATGCCGGGCACGTCCTTGCCGACCGTGATGGCGTGCGTCGTGGCATCCTGCTGCACGAGGCCGATGGTGCCGCTGCTCACCGCATCGGAGAGATCCGTTACGCGGCCGTCGAGATTCGTGAGCGCGCCGCCCACGTTGTGGAAGGTCGTGTTGCCGATTCGATACGTCGGCGTCGTGATCGAGCCGTCGGCAGACACGCTTGCGCCGCCGCCGAGTGCATTGACGAGCGCGCTCGATACGCCAAAGAGTTGCGAGCCGTTGATGGCGTCGAAACTCGATGCGTCGACTGCGCCATTCGCGACGTTATGGAGCGCGATCGGCGCGGTCGCACTCGTGCCGCCGAGCGTGACCGAATCGTGCGCCGACGAGTCGTACATCACCGCGTCGGCGGTTTGGCCTTGAAGGTTGCTGATTGCGTCGGCGTTCGCGGTCGTGCGGCCGTCGATATTCGTGAAGGCTTCGCCTGCGTTGTGGAACGTCGCGCCGCCGATGGTGTAGGTCGGCGTCGTGATCGAACCGTCGCTGTTCACCGTCGAGCCGCCGCCCAAACCGCTGGCCGTACTGCTGGCGAGTTTGTAGAGCTGCGAGCCGTTCACCGCATCGTTGCTCGCATCGCTCACTGCGCCTGCCGCCACGTTGTGCAGTGCGACCGGCGTGCTCGTACCCGCGCCGCCGAGCGTCACCGAATCGTGCGACGACGAGTCGTACATCACCGCGTCAGCGGTTTGGCCTTGCAGCGTGCTGAGCGCGTCCGTGTTCGCGGTCGTGCGGCCGTCGATATTCGTGAAGGCTTCGCCTGCGTTGTGGAACGTCGCGCCGCCGACGCTGTAGGTCGGCGTCGTGATCGAACCGTCGCTGTTTACCGTCGAGCCGCCGCCCAGACCGCTTGCCGTACTGCTGGCGAGTTTGTAGAGCTGCGAGCCGTTCACCGCATCGTTGCTCGAATTGCTCACCGTGCCTGCCGCGACGTTGTGCAGTGCGACCGGCGTGCTCGAATCTGCGCCGCCGAGCGTCACCGAATCGTGCGACGACGAGTCGTACATCACCGCGTCAGCGGTTTGGCCTTGCAGCGTGCTGAGCGCGTCCGTGTTCGCGGTCGTGCGGCCGTCGATATTCGTGAAGGCTTCGCCTGCGTTGTGGAACGTCGCGCCGCCGATGGTGTAAGTCGGCGTCGTGATCGAACCGTCGCTGCTTACCGTCGAGCCGCCGCCCAGACCGCTGGCCGTACTGCTGGCGAGTTTGTAGAGCTGCGAGCCGTTCACCGCATCGTTGCTCGCATCGCTCACTGCGCCTGCCGCCACGTTGTGCAGTGCGACCGGCGTGCTCGTACCCGCGCCGCCGAGCGTCACCGAATCATGCGCCGTCGAGTCGTACATTACTGCATCAGCGGTGAGCGCTTGCAGCGTGCTGATTGCGCCGGTGTTCGTCGTGACCTGCGTGTTCGTCGCGTAAAGTTGCGAGCCGTTCACTGCATCCGTGCTCGCTGCCGTTACGCGGCCTGCCGCGACGTTGGTCACCTGACGTTCGTGTCCGGACGAGCCCACGCTCACCACGCCGGTCGGCGTTGCACCTGCATACGTGAACGTCTGGCCGCCGATCACCCCATTGGGCGTGTTCACCGCCGCCTCCGTGGTCGCGCCGTGGCCGAGCGCCACCGAGTCAGCAACCGAAGCATTCGCGCCATAGCCGATCGCGACCGCATTCGATACGCTCGCCGTCGATGCTTTGCCCACTGCCGTCGCTCCGCTTGCGCCTGCGTTGGCGGCCGCGCCCAGCGCCGTGGCACTCGAAGCCGCAGCCGTCGCCGATCCGCCGAACGCCACGGCACCCGATGCCTTCGCGTACGTATTCGAGCCCACGGCGACGTTGTTGCCGTCAGTGCCCGCCGTACCGGCATTCGCGTTGTTGCCGAGCGCGACCGAGTTATAGCCCTCGGAGAACGCAGTCTGGCCAATCGCGATATCGGACGCGCTCGTATAGAGCGAGCCGGTATTCGTGCGCGCGCCGTAACCGATCGCAACCGAACGATAGCCTTGCGCCGTTGCGCTCGCACCCAGCGCAACGTTGGCGCCTTGCCCACTAAAACTCGGGCGGCTTGCCGAGGCGCCATTGCCAATAGCGATATCGTCGGTATACGTAGTGACAGCGCCCGGACCAATCGCCGTCGAGTTCGGGCCGTTCGCCGCCGAATCGGCCAGCATCGAGTTCGTATGGAAGTACATGATGCCGCCGCCACTCGTGATCTTGTTCACCGTGTTCGAGATGGCCGTCACGTTGTTGTTCGTGGCGTAAAGCTGCGAACCGTTCACCGCATCCGTGCTCGTGCCGGTCAGCGTGGCCGCCGCGACGTTGGTCAATTTCACGTTCGAGCCCACGCCGCCCAGCGTCACCCGGTCATGCGCCGTCGAGTCGTACATCACGGCATCCGCGATCTCGCCTTGCAGCGTGGTGACCGCGCTCGTGTTCACCGTCACCTGCGTGTTGGTCGCGTAGAGCTGCGAGCCGTTCACGGCGTCGGTACTGCTTGCGTTCACTTGCCCCGCCGCTACGTTGGTGACCTGGCGCTCCGCAGTCGCCGCGCCAACGCTCACCACGCCGGTCGGCGTCGCGCCGGCGTACGTGAAGGTCTGACCACCGATCACGCCATTCGGCGTCTTCACCGCCGCCGCCGTAGTCGCGCCATAACCCAGCGCCACCGAATTCACCGTCGTAGCCGTTGCGCCGTAGCCGATTGCCGTGGCGTTGCTCGCCGAGGCAAGCGCTTGCGCACCAATGGCAGAGCCTCCGGCTCCGCTCGCCGTTGCAGACGTGCCGAATGCACTCGCTCCACTGATGCCGGACGAAACGGCACTCGAGCCGAGCACGACGTTGCCCGTATGCGTCGCAGTCGCACTGGCGCCGATGACCGTGACGTTATTGCCATACGCATACGCGCCGTCGCCGACCACCAGCGTGGACGCGCCCGTCGCCTGGCCATTGCCGAGCGTCGCTTCGACGTACGCGTTGCGGCCGATCGCGATGGCACCGCTACCGGTATTGTTGATCAATGCGTTTTCGCCGAGTGCGATATTGCCGTCCGCGGTGCCGCCCACGCTGGTCGTGGCCTTGTAACCCAGTGCAATGCTGTTCGTGCCTTGCGCAATGGCGATCTGACCAATTGCAATCGACCTGTTCGAGGTGCCTTTCGCGCCTTGCCCCATTGCGACCGCATTGTCCGCCGAAGCGCTCGCGGAAGTGCCAAGGGCAATCGCGTTCTGCCCGTTCGCTACCGCGAGATTGCCGATCGCCGTGGACGCGTCGCCGGACGCCGCCGAACCGGCGCCGATCGCCGCCGCATTCGCGCCGACGCCGCTCGCCTTCACGCCCAGCGCGACCGATCCCGCTCCGCTCACCGCGGCGCCCGAGCCGATTGCCACGGCGTTGTCGGCGGCGGCCGTCACGGTGCTGCCGAGCGCGACCGAGTTGTTGCCCATCGCCCGCGTCGCCGCGCCCACCGCCACCGCGCGCTCGCCCGTGGCCTTGGCGGCGGCGTCTTGAAGGGCGTCCACCTTGTCGCCGCCCAGCGCGACCGATTGCACGCCGCTCGCCGTCGCGCCGCCGCCGAGCGCTGTCGCGCCGTTCGCGATCGCGAAGGTGTGATCGCCCAGCGCGAGCGCCGAGGCGCCGTTCGCCACCGACGACGTGCCGATGGCGATCGAATCGGTATCCGACGCACTGGCATTGCAGCCCATCGCCAGATAGTTGAGGCCGGAGCCGCCGATCGTCGTACCCGTGCAGATGTCCGCCGCTATGACGGTCGCGCCGTCCGTGTCCAGCACCGTGCCCGCGCGAACGCCGCCGCTCCACGCCGCCGCCACGGCAAGCGCGCCGCATGCGAGCCGACTACGCGAACGCGCACCGCTCCCACCCTTCGCCCCGCGTGCGCGCGCGTTTTCCTGCACAGCGATCCAGCGTCCCGATGCGGCGTTCCAGATCGTGCGATAAATCTTGTTCATTCGTCATCCTGATCATTGCAAGCACTTTCGCGAAGCAAATGATCACGAACAGGATGGCGTCTCCGGTGCGCTTCGCGATTCAGCGTTGCAGGGCGTCCGGATCGAACGCCCATGTCGCGCATCGCGCCGCTGCGACAGTGCGGCGGCACATCGCGCGTCCTGCCGTGAACATGCGCGCGACATGCGACAAAATTTTGCAATTCATGCAAGTCAACCGAAAGGAAATCCTATAGCGACGTAGGACAACGCAAAATAGGACGATTCTTAAATCGACGACGCACGCGACAGCGCGCCTCATCCGCGCATCGACAAGAAAAACGGGCCGCGCTCCAGGAGCGGCGGCCCGTTCGGGGATTGCCGGATCGTCAGCTTGTCGGCTGACGACCGATCACGATTTAACGATTCACGAAGTCCGGCTCGAAGAACACCCAGCGCACCTGCGGGAAACGCGCCTGCAAATCCGCTTCGATCTCGTTGATCGCTTCGACCATCGTGCGGCTGTGTTCGTAGTCGATCATCTCGGCCTGCACGGCCACGACGATCTCCTTGCCCCATTGCAGGGTGATGACGTTCATGATGTGGCGAATCTCGGGCCGCGCGCGCAGAAACGTTTCGATGTCGCGCCGCATTTCCGGACTCGCCGACTCGCCCACGATCATCGACTTCACTTCGCGCGCGACGAGCCACGCGATCGTCATCAGCAGAAAGCCGATGCAGATCGAGCCGCACGCGTCCCACACGGGATTGCCGGTGATCACCGTCAGCAGCACCGCGACGAACGCAATCGCGAGACCCGCGAGCGCGGCGACGTCCTCGCCCGCCACGACCAGCAGGTCCGAATCGCGCGTTTCGCGGAACCATCGCCACAGCGGCTTGCCCGGATTGCCCGCGCGAATCTCGCGCATCGCGCCATACAGCGAGAGCGCCTCCAGCACGACCGACACGCCGAGCACCGCGAGCGCCACATACACGTATTGCAGCGGCTCGCGCGTGAACAGCCGGTGCACGCCCTCATACACGGAAAACGCGCCGCCCACGAAGAACAGCAGCAGCGCGACCAGCAGCGAATAGAAGTTGATCGCGCGGCCCGAGCCCATCGGATGCAGCGGCGAAGGTGGTTCGCGCGACTGGCGCAGGCCGAACAGCAGCAACAGTTGATTGCCGCAGTCGGCGGTCGAGTGAATCGCTTCGGCGAACATCGAGCCGGAGCCCGTGAACGCCGCCGCCGCGTACTTGCAGACGGCGATGCCCGCGTTCGCGGCGAGCGCGTAGAAAATGGCTTTCGGCGACTCCGCGCTCATACGACCTCGACGCGAGCAGGGCCTTCGTCCAGTTCGCCGATCACGCGGGCATCCGCGAAACCGTCCTGGTGGAACAGCGCGAGCACGTCGTCCACGCGCTCGGGCGCGCAGGCGACCAGCAGACCGCCCGAGGTTTGCGGATCGGTGAGCAGCGTGCGCGCGCTTTCCGGCAGGCTCGGCGCGAGCGTCACGCCCTCGCCGTACGACGCCCAGTTGCGGCCCGACGCGCCCGTGAAGACGCCCTGATCGACAAACGCCTCGACGCCCGGCAGCCACGGCAGATCGGCGTAACGCACGCGCGCCGTGAGACTCGCGCCGCGCGCGATTTCGAGCGTGTGGCCGAGCAAGCCGAAGCCGGTCACGTCGGTCATCGCGTGGACGTCGTCGAGTTCGGCGAGCGCCGCGCCCGGCCGGTTGAGCATCGTGGCGGCGGCGACCATCGCCTGATAACCGGCCGCGTCGAGCAGGTCCTTCTTGAGCGCCGCCGAGAGCACGCCCACGCCGAGCGGCTTGCCGAGCACGAGCACGTCGCCCGCGCGCGCCGAGGCGTTGCGCTTCACGCGCGACGGATGCACGACGCCGAGCGCCGCGAGCCCGTAAATCGGCTCGACGGAATCGATCGAATGCCCGCCCGCGACGGGAATGCCCGCCGCCGCGCAGACGTCCTCGCCGCCGCGCAGCACCTGCGCGATGACGTCGTGCGGCAACACGTTGATCGGCATGCCGACCAGCGCGAGCGCGAGGATCGGCTTGCCGCCCATCGCGTAGACGTCGGACAGCGCATTGGTCGCGGCGATGCGGCCGAAGTCGTACGGATCGTCGACGATCGGCATGAAGAAGTCGGTGGTCGCGACGATGGCCTGCTCGTCGTTGAGCTTGTAGACGGCGGCGTCGTCGGCCGTCTCGGTGCCGACGAGCAGATTGGGAAACGCAGCCGTGAGCGGCGTGCTGCGCGCGAGCAGCGCGGAGAGCACGCCCGGCGCGATCTTGCAGCCGCAGCCGCCGCCGTGCGAAAGGCTCGTGAGACGCGGCGCGGCGCTGCCCGATGAAGTGCGGACGGTGTCGTTCATGGCGGGGAGTCTTCCTGAATATGCTGACGAAACGTCCCTATTATGGGGCAATCGTCACGCCGGCGATGCTGGGCCGTCCGGGGCGGCGGCCGGATCGGTTCGCGGATCGGGCTGCGGATCGGCGGCCGCATCGGCTCGCGTATCGGCTCGCGTATCGACGTGCGCTGGCGCATCGGTCGCGGCGCTCGCGGGTTCGCTCGCCGGTTCGCTCGCGCAGATCGCATCGATGAGCCAGTGCGGGTCGTCGTGCGGCAGATCGTGGCCCGCCCACGGATGTTCGAGATGGCGCGCGTCCCACGCCTGCGCGAGCCGCGCCGAACACACGGGATTCACCAGTCGATCCGCACGCGACGACGCCACCAGCACCTCGCAACGCGGCACGCCGTGCGCCGAAAACCGCGCGGCGGCCCACAGCTGGCGCAGCGCGTTCGCGCGGCTCACCGGCGCGCTCGCGCGGATCGCGCGCCAGGTGTCGAGGTCGGCGGCGAGCGTATCGCGGCGCGCGCACGTCGCGGCATGAATGCGCGTCTCGGCCACGCCGATGCGGTCGCGCCCGCGCCAGTGCTGCGCCGCGTGCAGCAGCGCGGGCCACGCGGCGGGCCGCAGTCGTTCGTCGAAGCGGCTAAACGGCCGCATGCTCGTGTTCACCAGCACGAGTCGCGCGATCTCGGCCGGATAGCGCAGCGCCCACGCCGTCGCGACCATGCCGCCGAGCGACATCGCCAGCACGCGGTACGGCGGCGCGCCGTCGCCCTGCCCGAGCGCGCGCTGAAGCTCGCGGCGCACGGCGTCGACGTATTCGCTCACTTCGAGCGGCGAGATCGCGTGATGACGCGTGCCGTTGCCGGGAAGATCGACGGGCAGCACGGCGCCGCAACGCGCTTCGAGCAGCGACGCGAACGCGCCCCAATGACGCGATTCGCGCGTAAGGCCGCGCAGCAAAATCCACGGCGACGGATTCGCGTTCGGGTTCGGGTCCGGATTCGGGTCCGGATTCGAGTGCGCGCTCATACGCCGGGCCGCTGATACCAGTGTCCGATCGCGCTTTGCAGCACCTGCTGCCGCGCGACGCCTTCGGGCAGCCAGCGCTCGGACGAATACGCGGCGCGCGTGAGGAAATCGAACAGATTGGCGTGACGCCGCAGCACGCGCGCGGTGCGATGCTGCATCACCGGATTGAACATGCCCTGGCGCGAAAAAATCTGGCGCGGATTTTTCTTGATCCACAGCCACGAACCGAGTTCGAGCGTGAGCGGCAGAAACACATTCTCGGCGGGCGCGCGATCGTACGCGCAATCCCACAGATCGCCGTGCAGCAGATATTGATGGCTCTGCGGCTCGAACGTGTAACCGTGATGCGGATGCGCGCGTTCGAACAGGGTTTTCAGCACGTACATTTCAGGCAGATGACGCATGAGCTGGCGCGTGCGCGCGTACGGAAACCAGATGCTGTCGCTCCAGCCGTAACCCGAATGACAATCGAGCGCGAACGCGAGCGGCCGGTTCGTCAGTTCCTCGTCGACGACCTTGAGCAGCGCCGAGGCTTCGGTTTCCATCATCGCGCCGCGCCGTCCGCGATACCACGGCAGCCACGATCCCACGCGCTGGCCGCCGGCGAGAAAAGGCACGCGCTCGTCGGCGTCCTGCGGCGCGTTGCGCATCAGATCGACGCCGTTCGGATTGGCGCGCGTGGCGAGCCACATGCCGCCGGGGTTGACGATGGGCATCATCACGAGCCGCACCGATTCGAGCTGGCGCATCAGCAATTCGTCCCACGCGAGACGGCCCACGAGCGCGCGCATGTAATCGAGCACGAGCTGCGAGCCGATGCGCTCGAGCCCGTGAATGCCGCCGAAAAAACCGATCGCCGGCGCGTGCGGATCGCGCGAGCCCACGGCCGCCACGTAGAGCGAAAACGGCCGCCCGCGCACCTCGACCTCGCCCGCGCTGCGGATGTCGAACCAGGGCGAGCCCGCGTCGAGGAGCGTTTTCAGGTCCTCGTATTCGGCGAAGCTGTCGGGAAGGAAGCTCAGTGCCTGCATGGCGGCGCAAGTCGTCGCTCGTTCGGTTCAAGGGAAACAGCGCGGCATTCGAAAACCGGGGACAGCACATGCGTTTGCCAACAATATAGCCTTTTCATGCGGCAGATCGCGTGACATGTGCGAGACGTCACACAGATGTCATCACTTCGACTTGCGGGCTTCATTCGACGCGTTTTTCAGTTGTGTAGTCGTCTAGACGTCGCGATGCCTTCACTCAACCGTCATAGTCGCTTCCTAGAATGTCCCCGACTCGAGCACGGGACGCGTACGTCTCCCACTCGTCGGATGAATCAGGCAGGACGCTGACATGAGCGCGCAAATGGACGCAATTCGAATCGAACGACTGTCGAAGACTTTTGGACCGCAGCGCAAGGCGCTCGACGAAATCAACCTGCGCGTGGGCACGGGAGAAATGGTCGCGCTGATCGGCGCGTCGGGATCGGGCAAATCGACTTTGCTGCGCCATATCGCGGGCTTCGTCGCCGCCGATGCGCAGCCTTCGCGCATCGAGATTCTCGGCCGCCCGATCCAGCAGGACGGACGCATCGTGCGCGAAGTGCGCCGCATTCGCCGCGACGTCGGCTTCGTGTTTCAGCAATTCAATCTCGTGCATCGTTTGACCGTCGAGACCAACGTGCTGATCGGGGCGCTCGCGCGCCTGCCGCTGTGGCGCCGTCTCACGGGCCGCTTTCCGCGCAGCGAACGCGAACTGTCGATTGCGGCGCTTGCGGAAGTGGGCATCGCCGATAAAGCGTACGAGCGTGCCGCGAATCTCTCGGGCGGCCAGCAGCAGCGCGCCGCGCTCGCGCGTGCGCTGGTGCAGCGCGCGCGCCTGATCCTCGCAGACGAACCGATCGCCTCGCTCGACCCCGAATCGTCGCGCCGCGTGATGGACATGCTGCGCATGCTCAATCGCAATCACGGGCTTACGGTGGTGGTGTCGCTGCATCAGGTGGATATCGCCATGCAGTATTGCCCGCGCACGGTCGCGCTGCGCGACGGCCGCGTGGTCTACGACGGGCCGTCCGCCGCGCTCACGCCCGAGTTGCTGCAAAAGCTCTATGGCAGCGCGGCGCGCGAATTGCGCGACGCGGATGGCGCGCACGATCAGCCGCTGGAACAGCCGCTCGAACAATCACTGATGCAAGCGCACACGCAGCATTTCGGCGCGCAGCCGACGGCGGCCTAGCCTGCTTCACCGCATCGCACGCAAACGTTGTCTCTTCCCCAACGAACCGGACCGCCTCTCACATGAAACTGATCCGTGCCCTGCTTTCCTGCTGCGCCGCCGGCGCCGTGGCCTTCGCCGCGCTCGGCGCATCGGCCGCTCGCGCCGACGACCTGAGCTTCGGCATTATTTCGACCGATTCGTCAGCAGTCCTCAAGCAGCGCTGGCAACCGTTCATCGACGATCTGAATCGTCAGACGGGCCTGCACGTGAATGCGTTCTTCGCCACCGACTATTCGGGCATTATCGAAGCGATGCGCTTCAACAAGGTGCAGATCGGCTATTTCGGCAATGCCTCGGCGATGGAAGCCGTGGACCGCTCGAACGGCGAAGTGTTCGCGAAGGTGCTCTACGCGAACGGCGACACCGGCTACAAATCGGTGCTGATCACCAACGTGAACAGTCGCGTGAAGACGCTCGATGACGTATTCAAGAATCCTAAGGATCTCACGCTGGGCTGGGGCGATCCGAATTCCACGTCGGGCTCGCTGGTGCCGGGCTATTACCTGTTCGCGCAGCGCAATCTGCCCGTGAACGCGACCACGTTCAAGACCGTGCTGCCGTCGAGCCATGAAGCGAACCTGCTCGCCGTGGTGAACAACAAGGTCGATATCGCCACCAACAACACGATGGAACTGGCCACGCTGGCGCGCAAGCATCCTGATCGATTCAAGGAAGTACGCGTGCTGTGGACCTCGCCGCTGATTCCGTCCGATCCGCTCGTGATGCGCAAGGATTTGCCCGAAGCGACCAAACAGAAGCTGCGCGACTTCTTCTATCACTACGCGAAGACCGATCCGCGCGAGAAGAAAATCATGGCCGATATCACGGGCTACGCGGGCTTCGCGCCGTCGAGCGACGAGCAACTGCTGCCGATCCGCCAGATCGCGCTGTTCCAGCAGAAGCAGAAGATCGCCGCCGACACCCATCTCTCCGACGACGACCGCAAGAGCCAGATCGCGGCCATCGACGCGAAGATCGGCGCGCTCAACGCCCCGGCGAAACCGTGATGGGCGCGATGGACTTCGACGCCTCGCCGCTTGCTGCGCAGAACGCCCAGAACGTGCAGAACGTGCAGAACGCTGATACGAAAGCGCGCTTGCAAGCCGCCGCCAGCAAGCGCAGCTGGTCCTCGCTCGTGCTGTGGGCGCTGGTGCTGATGCTGCTCGGCGCGGCGTGGCGCGGCGCGGACATGCGCCCGCTCGACCTGCTCTCCGATTCGGCCAACATGGGCACCTTCGCGGAAGGCTTCTTTCCGCCCGACTTCCACGAGTGGCGCACCTACGTGCACGAGATGTGGGTGACCATCGCGGTCGCGCTCTGGGGCACGGCGCTCGCGATCGTCTGCGCGGTGCCGTGCGGGCTGATGTCGGCGCACAATCTCGCGCCGGCCTGGGTGCTGCATCCGGTGCGCCGGCTGATGGACGCGTGCCGCGCCATCAACGAGATGGTGTTCGCGATGCTCTTCATCGTGGCCGTCGGGCTCGGGCCGTTCGCGGGCGTGCTCGCGCTGTGGGTGCACACGACCGGCGTGCTCGCGAAGCTGTTCGCGGAAGCCGTCGAAGCCATCGATCCGCGTCCCGCCGAAGGCGTGCGCGCGACCGGCGCCACGCCGCTCGACGAAATCATCTACGGCGTGCTGCCGCAAGTCATGCCGCTGTGGATCTCCTACGCGCTCTACCGTTTCGAGTCGAACGTGCGCTCGGCGATGGTGGTGGGGATGGTCGGCGCGGGCGGCATCGGCGTCGTGCTCTACGAGGAAATCCGCTCGTTCGACTATCAGCAGACTTCCGCGGTGCTGATCATGGTCGTGGCCGTGGTGACGATCATCGATCTGGTGTCGGCGCGGCTGCGCGCGCGGGTGATCTGAGCGGCGCGCTTCCGGGCGCTGAAATCCCTTCTCGCTTCTCGACGCGAGCCCCCGTTCCGCGGCTCGCGTCGCGCTTTCCGGCCCCTCGCCACACGCCACTTTCAATTCACTGGCATCGCCCGGCATTCACTGGAATAATGGGAGGCTTGCGGCGATTTGCATCGCTTTGTGGCAAATTGTGGCATTCGTCACAGCGTGTCGCACTTTGCCTCTCCGTGCGCTCCCTTCCAACTGCCTCACCCGCGATCACTCTCGATGGCCAGTTTCGTCGTCCTGCTGGTTTTGCTCTCGGCGCTCATGCACGCGAGCTGGAATGCCTTCCTTCATCTCTCGAACGACCGCGTCTGGCTGCTCGGGATGTTCTCGGTGCCGTATGTGATCGTGAGCGCAATCGGCGTGTGCGTGCTGCCGCTGCCGGACGCCGCGAGCTGGCCCTATATCGGCGCTTCCGCCGTGCTCGAACTCGCGTACTGCTTCACGCTCGTGCGCGCCTATCGCAGCGGCGACTTCGGCCAGATCTACCCGATCGCGCGCGGACTCTCGCCCTTGCTGATTTCAGCGGGCGCGCTGGTGTTCGCGCACGAGGCACTGCACGCGGTGGCCGCGACGGGCGTGGTGCTGGTGTCGCTCGGCATCATGTCGCTGGCGTTCCGGCGCGGCATGCGCTTCTCGGGCGAAAGCGTGCCGTACGCACTGCTCACGGGCCTGTTCATCGCGGTCTATTCGATCGTCGACGGACTCGGCGCGCGCGCCGCCGGCAACGCGCTCAGCTACATCATGTGGGTGTATCTGCTCTGGAACGTGCCGCAATTTCTGATTGTCTGCAAACTGCGCGGCGGCGCGGCGCAGATGTTCACGTCGAAAGCCGCCGTCGCGCGCGGCATGCTCGCGGGCGTGCTCGCGCTCGTCGCGTACTGCTTCGTGATCGAAGCGTTCCGCTTCCTGCCGATCGCGATGGTCTCCGCGCTGCGCGAACTGTCGTCGATCTTCGCGGTGCTGATCGGCTGGCTCTTCATGAAGGAGCAGCTCACGGCGCGCCGCATGATCGCGTGCGCGCTCGTCACCTGCGGCGCGGTGCTGATCCGGCTCTGAACGCGCCTTCAACCCGCAAGGCGCCCGCGCACCCGGCGCTCAGGCGAACGTCGGCAAGGTTGCGTCGATGGCTTCGGCGAGCGTGTCGAACGCGGGCGCGATGTCCTCGTCGGGCACGCACGCATAGCCGATCAGCAAGCCCGACGCCGCACGCTCGCGCGCCGAGTAATACCCCGACAAGGGCCGCACGACGATGTTGCGCGCGAGCGCGGCCTCGGCCACGGCGCGGTCGTCGCTGCCTTCGGGCAACTGCATGACGACGTGCAGCCCCGCATCGCCGCCCAACGCAGGCAGCGCGTCGCCGTAACGGCGCGTGGCGGCGTCGAGCAGCGCCTGGCGCCGCTGGCCGTAAAGCGCGCGCATCTTGCGGATATGCGACGTGAAATGCCCCTCGGCGATGAACTCCGCCAGCACGGCCTGCTGCAGCAACTGCCCTTCGCGATACAGCTCCGCGCTCGCGGTGGCGAAGCTTTCGGCGAGCGGTTCGGGCGCAACCAGATAGCCGACGCGCAAGCCCGGAAACAGCGTCTTGCCGAAGCTGCCCACGTAGATCACCTGACCCGCCGTATCGAGCCCTTGCAGCGATGCGAGCGGCCGGCTGCCGTAGCGGAATTCGCTGTCGTAATCGTCCTCGATGATCCAGCATTGATGCTGGCGCGCGTACTCGAGCAACATGCGGCGGCGCGCGAGACTCATCACCATGCCGAGCGGATATTGATGCGACGGCGTGACGAGGATGAGCTTCGGCGGCGGCGCGGCGAAATCGGCGGCGGACGGGTTGAGACCCTCGCTGTCGACGGCGACCGGACGCGCCTTCAGCCCCGAGACGTGCAGCACGCTGCGCACGCCCCAGTAACAGGGGTCTTCGGTCCAGATGGTGTCGCCGGGATCGGACAGCAGCCGCACCGCGAGGTCGATCGACTGGTGGATGCCGGTCGTGATGATGATCTGCTCGGGCGAGCAGCGCACCGAACGCGAGGTGCGCAGATAGTCGGCGAGCACGTGACGCAGCAGCGCGAGGCCGCCGCCCGGCGCGTAGGTCAGCAGATCGGGGCGCAGGCTGCGCCAGTATTTGTTGTGCAGACGCGTCCAGACGCGCGCGGGAAAGCGCGAGACGTCGGGGACGCCGGGCATGAACGCGCCGCCCTGGCGCTTCGAGACGCCCGCGCCCGCGATCAGGCGCGCGCCGCGCGTGGACAAGGCGCGCGCGGCGGGGCGATGAAAAGGCGCGGTCGCGGGCAGGATGGGCGATGGGGTTTCGGGGGACGTTGCGGCGTGGGTTGCGGCGTGGGTTGCGGAAATCGTCGCGGAGGCGAGCGGCGCGTGGCCCGAGCCAATCGAACCGCCTCGGCCTGCCGAACCTGCCGAACCTGCCGAACCTGCCGAACCTGCCGCACCCGCCGAACCTGCCGCACCCGCCGAACCTGCCGAACCTGCCGCGCCGCGATCCGCCAGCCGATCCGCCTCGCTCCCCGCTCCGGCCAACCCCGCCGCGCCCTGCACGCCGGGGCTGTTAGTTGCAATCCCGCCGCCAATCGGCGCGGCTCCTGACTGGGACGCATTTTTCCGCCCATCGACAGAGCCAATTTCCGCCGCGCCGACGATCTCGTCCGGGGACGTATCGGCGACAAACGTGCCGCGTCCGGTCGCCGAGGTCACATAGCCTTCGAGCACCAATTGTTCGTAGACCTGCGTCACGGTATTGCGCGCGATCCCCAATTCCGCCGCCAGCAGCCGCGAGGACGGCACGCGCGCGCCCGCGGGCAGCTCGCGCGACAGGATCGCCTGCTGCAACAGCCGGTGCAACTGGCGATAGACGGGCTGTCCGCTGCCGCGCTCGATCCGCTGGGCCAGCCAGTCGGACAAGACACTCGCACGCATCGAAATTGGCTCCTATGAATTTATTTGAATGGCTCTGAAATTTAGAGCCAAACGTGAGTATAGTCGCGCCATGGACTGCTTGCCGGTCCACCAACCAATCCGAAAACCGAAGTTTGTGAAGGAGATGAACGTGAGCAAGAACGCCGATCTGCAGAGCCGCAAGGACGCCATCACGCCGCGCGGCGTGGGCGTCATGTGCAACTTCTACGCCGAGCGCGCTGAGAACGCGGAACTGTGGGACGTCGAAGGCCGCCGCGTCATCGACTTCGCCGCCGGCATCGCCGTGTGCAACACGGGCCACCGCCATCCGAAGATCGTCGCCGCCATCAAGGCGCAGCTCGACCGCTTCACGCACACCGCCTACCAGATCGTGCCGTACGAGTCGTACGTCTCGCTGGCCGAAAAGGTCGCCGCGCGCGCACCGGGCAGCTTCGCGAAGAAGGCCGCGTTCTTCACGACCGGCGCGGAAGCCGTCGAAAACGCCGTCAAGATCGCGCGCGCCTCGACCGGCCGTCCGGGCGTGATCGCCTTCGCGGGCGGTTTCCACGGCCGCACGATGATGGGCATGGCGCTCACCGGCAAGGTCGCGCCGTACAAGCTGAACTTCGGTCCGTTCCCGTCCGACGTCTACCACGCGCCGTACCCCAACGCGGTCCACGGCATCAGCACGGCCGACTCGCTCAAGCACATCGAGATGCTGTTCAAGGCCGACATCGATCCGAAGCGCGTCGCCGCGATCATCTTCGAACCGGTTCAGGGCGAAGGCGGCTTCTACCAGGCGCCGGCGGACTTCGTGCGCGGCCTGCGCAAGATCTGCGACACGCACGGCATCCTGCTGATCGCCGACGAAGTGCAAACGGGCTTCGCGCGCACCGGCAAGCTGTTCGCGATGGAACACTACGACGTCACGCCTGACCTCATGACGATCGCCAAGAGCCTGGCCGGCGGCATGCCGCTGTCGGGCGTGGTCGGCCGCGCGGAAGTCATGGACGCGGCAGCGCCCGGCGGCCTCGGCGGCACGTACGCGGGCAACCCGCTGGCCGTGGCGTCGGCGCACGCGGTGATCGAGATCATCGAAGAAGAAAAGCTCTGCGAGCGCGCCACGAAGCTCGGCGACAAGCTCAAGGCCAAGCTCAACGCGATGAAGGCGGAAGTGCCGCAAATCGCCGACGTGCGCGGCCCGGGCGCGATGAACGCCGTCGAATTCTGCAAGCCGGGCACGAGCGACGCCGACGCCGACTTCACGAAGCGCGTGCAGACCGCCGCGCTGAACCGCGGCCTGCTGCTGCTGGTTTGCGGCGTGTACTCGAACGTCGTGCGCTTCCTGTTCCCGCTGACGATCCAGGACAACGTGTTCGACGAAGCGCTCGCGATCCTCGAAGAGTCGATCAAGGAAGCCGTGGGCGTGCCGGCCTAAGCCTCGCACCTCGCCGCTCGCACCTCGCACCTCGCGCCTCACATCGCAACACCGGCCCGCCGCGCGGGGGCCATCCCCTGACGGCACACCGGCGCTTGCCGCTGTGCCGTTCGTCGTTGTGCGCCGCGCGCATTCGTCGCGCGCGCGCCAGCCACGTCAAACCGAAACGAATCGAAGCCTGTCGGGAGTTCCAGAATGAACCTGAAAGACGCATCGCTGCTGAAGAATCTGGCCTATATCAACGGCGAATGGCAAGGCGCCGAAGACGGCGCCACGCTCGACGTGACCAACCCCGCCACCGGCGCGCTGATCGGCACGGTGCCGCGCATGGGCGCCGCCGAAACGCGCCGCGCGATCGCCGCCGCGAACGCCGCGTGGCCGAAGTGGCGCGCGAAGACCGCGAAGGAGCGCAGCGTCATCCTGCGCAAGTGGCATGACCTGATGATGGAAAACGCCGACGATCTCGCGCTGATCCTCACGACCGAACAAGGCAAGCCGCTCGCCGAAGCGAAGGGCGAAATCGGCTACGCCGCTTCGTTCCTCGAATGGTTCGCGGAAGAAGGCAAGCGCATTTACGGCGATACGATCCCGACCGTCGCCAACGACAAGCGCCTCGTCGTGACGAAGGAAGCGATCGGCGTCTGCGCCGCGATCACGCCGTGGAATTTCCCCGCCGCGATGATCACGCGCAAGGTCGGCCCCGCGCTCGCCGCCGGCTGCCCGATCGTCCTCAAGCCCGCCGAAGCGACGCCGTTCTCGGCGCTCGCGCTGGCCGTGCTGGCCGAACGCGCGGGCGTGCCCGCGGGCATCTTCAGCGTCGTCACGGGCGACCCGAAGGCCATCGGCGGCGAACTGACGAGCAACCCGACCGTGCGCAAGCTGTCGTTCACTGGCTCGACGCCGGTCGGCCGCCTGCTGATGAGCCAGTGCGCCTCGACGGTCAAGAAGGTCTCGCTCGAACTCGGCGGCAACGCGCCGTTCATCGTGTTCGACGATGCCGACATCGACGCCGCCGTCGCGGGCGCGATCGCCTCGAAGTACCGCAACAGCGGCCAGACCTGCGTCTGCACGAACCGCTTCTACGTGCACGACGCCGTGTACGACACGTTCGCCGCGAAGCTCAAGGACGCGGTCGAAAAGCTCAAGGTCGGCCTCGGCACCGAGAACGGCGTGACGCAAGGCCCGCTGATCAACGAAGCGGCCGTGCTGAAGGTGGAATCGCATATCGAGGACGCGCTCGGCAAGGGCGCGCAGGTGCTGACGGGCGGCAAGCGCCACGCGCTCGGCCACGGCTTCTTCGAGCCGACCATCCTGACGGGCGTCACGCCCGCGATGAAGGTCGCGCGCGACGAAACCTTCGGCCCGCTCGCGCCGCTGTTCCGCTTCTCGTCGGACGAGGAAGTGATCAAGATGGCGAACGACACCGAGTTCGGCCTCGCCGCCTACTTCTACAGCCGCGACATCGGCCGCGTCTGGCGCGTGGCCGAAGCGCTCGAATACGGCATGGTCGGCATCAACACCGGCCTGATCTCGAACGAAGTCGCACCGTTCGGCGGCGTGAAGCAATCGGGCCTCGGCCGCGAAGGCTCGCACTACGGCGTGGACGATTACGTCGTCATCAAGTATCTGTGCATGGCGGGCATGTAATCCGCCTGCGCGTCGCGTCGACACCGCTCGACGCGACGTGCTCGCCGATGTAAAAAACGCCGGCGCATCGCGATCACTCGCGGTGCGCCGGCGTTGTCTTTTGCGAAGCCGGACGATGCGCGCGCTTATTCGGACGCGCCCACCGGCGTCACCTGCGTCGCGTAAGCGGACACGAACACGGCGTGCACCATGTCGCCCACTTTCAGGCTCTTGAGATCGATATCCGACGGCGCTTCGAGCGTGACCGTCTGATACGCGCCGCGCAGCGTCACCTCACGCTTCTTCACATTGATGTGCTGCACCGTCGCCTGCACCTCGACCTGGCGCGCGGCGTCGTATCCCGACGAAGCGGGCAGATAGACGTTGGTATCCACGCGCTTGCGGATGCCCTTGTCGCTGCCGGTCACCTTATTCGCCGTCACGAGCAGCGCGTTCTTGTAGAGCACGTCGACGGTATCGCCCACGTTCAGTTGATCGAAATTGCCGACCTGCGGGCTGAGCGCGATATCCACGTCGTTGCCGCGCGGACCGCGCAGCGTGACCACGCGCGCGGCACGGTCGATCCCGACGATCTTCGCCTTCAGATGCACCGGCGGCACATTGGCGATGATCGCCTGCGCCGCGCCCGCCAGCGCCGTTTGTCCGCCCGCCTGATCGGGCTGCGCGGGTTGCTCGTTTTGCGCCCACGCCGCCTGGCCGGCGGCCACGCCCATCACCATTGCTGCTGCCAAAGTCGCTGCCTTCATCATCCGCGGTCTCCTTGAAAGACGGGGTTTGAATCACGATGCAACGGGAATGCGATCTATCCGCGACCAACTTACGACCGGCGATCTCGCGCCGATGTGGAGGCGATTTTACGCGCGGCTTTCTGAACGAGCGTCGTAACTGTCCGCGTCCGGTATCAGGGTATTCGTGTTGGATGCAGGACTACGACCGGCAAGCGCCAGGAATTGGACTTCGCGCAAATCAGCGGACAATCGGGACGAAAAAAAACCGCGAACCCGAAGGTTCGCGGTTTGGCGCAATTGGTGCGGCGCGGCTTGTTTTAAAACATCGCCGCGTGAAGCCGCCGGCTTAGATGCGCTCGATGGCGATGGCGATGCCCTGCCCGACGCCGATACACATCGTGCACAGCGCGAAACGGCCATTGGTGCGATGCAGTTGATACATCGCCGTGGTCACGAGGCGCGCACCGCTCATGCCGAGCGGATGGCCCAGCGCGATTGCGCCGCCGTTCGGGTTGACGCGCGCGTCGTCGTCGGCCACGCCGAGCATGCGCAGCACCGCGAGGCCTTGCGAAGCGAACGCTTCATTGAGCTCGATCACGTCGAACTGATCGATCGTCATGTTCAGACGCGCGAGCAGCTTTTGCGTGGCCGGTGCCGGGCCGATGCCCATTACGCGCGGCGCGACGCCCGCGGTGGCGATGCCGAGCACGCGTGCACGCGGCGTGAGGCCGAAGCGCCTGGCGTTTTCTTCGTTCGCGAGCAGCAGCGCGCAGGCGCCGTCGTTCACGCCCGAGGCGTTGCCGGCCGTGACCGAGCCGTCCTGGCCCACGACGCCCTTTAGCTTCGCGAGCGCTTCGAGCGTGGTTTCACGCGGATGCTCGTCGCGCGACACCACGAGCGGATCGCCCTTCTTCTGCGCGATCGAGACCGAGACGATTTCCTGCGCGAGCGTGCCGTCGGCGATGGCGCGCGCGGCCTTCAACTGGCTGCGCAGCGCGAAGGCGTCTTGATCGGCGCGGCTGATGTTGTAGTCGACCGCGACGTTTTCAGCCGTTTCCGGCATCGAGTCGACGCCGTATTGCTGCTTCATCAGCTTGTTGACGAAGCGCCAGCCGATGGTCGTGTCGTAGATGGCGGCGTCGCGCGCGAACGCGGTCGCGGCCTTGCCCATGACGAACGGCGCGCGGCTCATGCTTTCCACGCCGCCCGCGATCATCAGGCCCGCTTCGCCCGACTTGAGCGCGCGCGCGGCGATGCCGACGGCGTCCATGCCCGAGCCGCAGAGACGATTGACGGTCGAGCCCGGCACGGCCTGCGGCAGGCCCGCCAGCAGCGACGACATACGCGCGACGTTGCGGTTGTCCTCGCCGGCCTGGTTCGCGCAGCCGTAGATCACGTCGTCGATCGCGGCCCAGTCCACTTCCTTGTTGCGCTCCATGAGCGCCTTGAGGGGCACGGCGCCGAGGTCGTCGGCACGAACCGGGGAAAGCGCGCCCGCATAGCGGCCGATCGGCGTGCGAATCGCGTCGCAGATGAAAGCTTCCGTCATTGAAGTCTCCTGTCGATCCCGGCGCGAGCGTGGCGGCTCGACCCGAATCTCATGTCAAGCTGATTGAGATAGACGGACTGCGCGGGCGAAAAGGAGGGATCGAACGCGCACGTCCTCGTGCGTGATGTTCGATATGCGAACTCATGGTCGATAATCGAACATTTGGCGCCCATGATAGGCGTCGCGGCGCGCGGGTGTCAAGCGCGCATCCGGTCCATAAAGCGCAGACAAAACGGCAACGGCCGCACAGATCAAAGAACTGTGCGGCCGTTGCGGGAAGTGCCTGCGCGCCGGACGAGGCGCGCGCGATGACGCTTAGCGCGACATCATGTTCATGCTGACGTTATGCATGACCCAGATCGTGCCGAAGATCAGGAACGCAGCGGCCAGCACAGTATAGGCGAGCGACAACACGTTCCAGCCCTGCCCCGACGAGTTCAGATGCAGGAAGAACACGAGGTGGACGACGACCTGCACGAAGGCCAGCACGGCGATTGCGATCAGGGCGGTGCTGGCGTCCAGCGAACCGTGCAGCACGATGCCGAACGCGCCGGCGGTCAGCAGCACCGAGAGAATGAAGCCGGTTGCATAGCTGCTGAGGCTGCCATGGGCTTCTGCTTGAGGATGAGCCATTTAGAGCACGCTCCCGAGGTAGACAAAAGAAAACACGCAGATCCAGACCACGTCCAGAAAGTGCCAGAAGAGGCTGAGGCACGTGAGACGGCGGATCGCCTGATCGTCGAGTTGCGGACGGCGCATCACCTGCACCATCAACACGACCATCCAGACGAGGCCGAAGAACACGTGCAGACCGTGCGTGCTCACCAGCGCGAAGAACGACGAGAGGAACGCGCTGCGTTGCGGACCCGCGCCTTCGGCGATCAGGTGCGAGAACTCGTTGAGTTCGAGCCCGAGGAACGCCAGGCCGAGCACGAAGGTCACCGCCAGCCAGCCGAGCACCGCGCCGCTCTTGCGGCGGTGCGCGGCCAGCATCGCGAAACCGTAGGTGATGCTCGACAGCAGCAGTGCCGCCGTTTCGACCGCGACATCGCCGATCTTGAACAGGTCCTTGCCCGTGGGGCCGCCCGCAAACTGATGGCCGAGCACGCCGAACGTGGCGAACAGCGACGCGAACAGAATGCAGTCGGTCATCAGGTACACCCAGAAGCCGAACACCGAGTTCGAAGGCGGATGATCGTCGTGATCGAGATCGGCGAGCGTTGCCGTATGAGTTTTCTGTAACATCGTTTAAGCCTCCAGCGCTTCCATTTCGCGCTCGGCGGCAACCGCCGCGCGATGGCGCTTCTCTTCGATCTCGCGGACCTTGGCGGCCGGAATGTAGTAGCCGTCGTGCTTGCCGAAGCTATGCACCGCAACCGTCACGACGATGGCGACGAGCGCGAGCACGGCGAGCCACGTGATGTGCCAGATGCCCGCGAAGCCCAGCACCAGGCTGAACATGCCGATCAGGAAACCCGACGCCGTGTTCGACGGCATATGGATGTCCTGGTACTTCGCCGCGAGACCGAGGCCACGACCCGTTTCCTTCATGTGCGTGAAGGCGTCGATGTCATGCACCTGCGGGATGACCGCGAAGTTGTAGACCGGCGGCGGCGACGAAATCGACCATTCGAGCGTGCGCGCGCCCCACGGATCGCCATCGACGTCCTGGCATTCCGCCTTGTTGCGGTTCACGAACGCCATCACCCATTGCAGCACCTGGAACACCACGCCCAGCGCGATGATCGCCACACCGACGGCCGCCACGATGAACAGCGGATGCCATGCCGGATTGTCGTAGTGGTTCAGACGGCGCGTGGCGCCCATGAAGCCGAGCACGTACAGCGGCACGAAGGCCACGTAGAAACCCACGAACCAGCACCAGAACGACGCCTTGCCGAGCTTCTCGTTGGGCTTGATGCCGAACACCTTCGGGAACCAGTAGTGCAGGCCCGCGAGGTAGCCGAACACCACGCCGCCGATGATGGCGTTGTGGAAGTGAGCCACGAGGAACAGCGAGTTGTGCAGCACGAAGTCCGCGCCCGGGATGGCCATCATCACGCCGGTCATGCCGCCGATCGAGAAGGTGACCATGAAGCCGATGGTCCACAGCACGGGTGCGGTGAATTCGATGCGGCCGCGATACATCGTGAACAGCCAGTTGAAGATCTTCACGCCCGTTGGGATCGCGATGATCATGGTCATGATGCCGAAGAACGCGTTGACGTCGGCGCCCGAGCCCATCGTGAAGAAGTGGTGCGCCCACACGAGGAACGCGAGAATCATGATGACGCACGAGGCGTAGACCATCGTCTTGTAGCCGAACAGCGGCTTCTTCGAGAACGTGGCCATGACTTCCGAATAGATACCGAACGCGGGCAGCACGAGGATGTACACCTCGGGGTGGCCCCACGCCCAGATCAGGTTCAGATACACCATCGGGTTGCCGCCGCCGTCATTCGTGAAGAAGTGCGTGCCGACGTAGCGGTCGAGGCCGAGCAGCGCGAGCGCGATCGTGAGGATCGGGAACGTTGCCATGATCAGCACGTTTGAGCACAGCGCGGTCCACGTGAACACCGGCATCTTCATCAGGCTCATGCCCGGCGCGCGCATCTTGATGATCGTGACGAAGAAGTTGATCGCCGTGATCAGCGTGCCGACGCCCGAGAGCTGCAACGCCCAGATGTAATAGTCGACCCCGACGCCTGGACTGTATTGCAACTCAGACAGCGGCGGATACGCGAGCCAGCCCACCTGCGCGAACTCGCCGATCACGAGCGACAGGTTCATGAGGATCGCGGCAATCGCCGTCATCCAGAACGACAGCGAGTTCAGGAACGGGAACGCGACGTCGCGCGCGCCGATCTGCAGCGGCACCACGATGTTGAACAGCCCGACCATGAGCGCCATCGCCATGAAGAAGATCATGATGACGCCGTGCGCCGTGAAGATCTGGTCGTAATGGTGCGGCGGCAGATAGCCCGGCGCATCGAACGCCAGCGCCTGCTGGATACGCATCATGACCGCGTCGGCGAAGCCGCGCACGAGCATGAGCACGGCGACGATCATGTACATCACGCCGATGCGCTTGTGGTCCACGCTCGTGAACCACTCGTTCCACAGATACTTCCACTTGCCCGTCACGGTGACGAGGCCGAACACCGCGAGCACGATCAGCGCCATGAACGCGGCCGCGCCCATGATGATCGGCTGATCGAATGGAATCGCCTCTAATGTAAGTTTGCCGAACATGCCTGCTTACCCCTTGGTCGCGCACGACGGGTCACTGAAATTCGTGACGTGGCCGTTGTTGTACTTCGCGATGATGTTGTTGAAGAGCTTCGGGTCGACCGTCGAGAAGTACGCCACCGGCGCCTTTTCCTGCGGCTGCGCGACGCTCGCGTACTGGTCCATCGTGAGGTCGGCGCGCGACGCCTTGACCTTCTGGACCCACGCGTCGAAGTCCTGCTGGCTCGTGGCGATCGTGCGGAACTTCATGTCGGAGAAGCCCCGGCCGCTATAGTTGGACGAGATGCCCGCGTAGTCGCCCGCATGGTCGGCGATCAGGTGCAGGCGCGTTTGCATGCCCGCCATCGCGTAGACCTGGGTGCCCAGTTGCGGGATGAAGAACGAGTTCATCACCGAATCCGACGTGATGCGGAAGTTCACCGGCGTACCCACCGGCACGGCGAGCTGGTTGACCGACGCGATGCCGAGGTCCGGGTAGATGAACAGCCATTTCCAGTCGAGCGCGACGACTTCGACGTTGATGGGCTTCGTGTTCGACTCGAGCGGCTTGTAGGGGTCGAGCTCGTGCGTGGTCTTCCACGTGAGGATGGCGAGGAACAGGATGATGATGGCCGGAATGGTCCAGACCACCACTTCGATCGCGGTGGAGTGCGCCCACTTGGGTGCGTAGGTGGCGTCGCGGTTCGACGCTCGATAGCGCCAGGCGAAGTAGAGCGTCAGCAGGATGACGGGCACCACGACGAGCAGCATGGCCCATGTTGCCGTGGCGATGAGTTCTTTTTCGGCCACGCCCACGCTGCCCTTGGGATCGAGCAGAACCATGTTGCCGCTACATCCCGCGAGGGAGACGAGCAGCCCGCTGCCGAGGGGGATTAACCACCTTTTGAAGGCCTTTC
This sequence comes from Paraburkholderia sp. SIMBA_027, assembly GCF_046535315.1. Classification (NCBI taxonomy): domain Bacteria; kingdom Pseudomonadati; phylum Pseudomonadota; class Betaproteobacteria; order Burkholderiales; family Burkholderiaceae; genus Paraburkholderia; species Paraburkholderia sp. SIMBA_027. The sequence continues at coordinate 419,941 of NZ_JAWRWY010000003.1, read as the reverse complement.
TCTTCATAATTGCCTGATTTTCCGTTGAACCACTTTCGACGCTTCACACATTCGCTTCGCGATAAAACCGCTATGCAAAATGCACCCGTATCGTATTTGGCGAAATTCTACGGAAAGGAACTATTCGAAAATTTGATCCTCGCCAAGGTTTATCAAATGCGACAAATCTCGCCCGGCCAGGCGCGACGGAAAGACGCAAATATCTTTCAATTTGCTTTCTTGCCTTGAAGGCGGCGCGGGCGCGGGGCTGCGCCCGCCTGCCTGGCCGCAAAGACGGCGCTCGACGCCATCCAGGCGATCACCCGACGCGAGCCGGATGCCCACCCGGCGCAGCCTGAATGCGACCCATTCGGTTTCGCCCTGAATTCGGAAAAAACGCCCGATTACCGGCGTCGATTTAATTAGCCGAGTTAATCACGCCGGCAATGCATTTATCCGATAAAAACTTCGCAATATCGCGCGGAGAAAATATCGTCAATGTGCTTATTCGGCTCAAAAATTGAGCTAAATCAAATCTACGGATAAAATGCGTGGACGTGCCGCATGCTCGCGTCAAGCCGCCGCAGCTTTTCCCTATGTCTGTTGGCGAAACAATGCGCTTGCGCTATCGTGATGGGTTACCCACGCGCCGCCTCCCGCCCTTGATCCGACGCCACGATGCCATGACTTCCGCCACCAGCGCCTCGCCCGACCGTTCCGACGAGCAGCCGGACACGCCCGAAAAGCCGGGCGACTCCTACGTGCAGTCGTTCGCGCGCGGACTCTCCGTGATCCGGGCGTTCAACGCCGCGCACCCCGAGCAGACGCTCACCGACGTCGCCGCCGCCACCGGCCTCACGCGCGCGGGCGCGCGCCGCATCCTGCTCACGCTGCAGACGCTCGGCTACGTCGAGGCCGAAGGCCGGCTGTTCCGGCTCACGCCCAAGATTCTCGACCTCGGCTTCGCGTACCTCACGTCGATGCCGTTCTGGAATCTGGCCGAGCCGGTCATGGAAGAACTCTCGGCCACGGTCCACGAAAGCTGCTCGGCGGCGGTGCTCGACCGCACCGAAATCGTCTACGTGCTGCGCGTGCCCACGCACAAGATCATGACGATCAACCTCTCGATCGGCAGCCGCCTGCCCGCCTATTGCACGTCGATGGGCCGCGTGCTGCTGGCCGCGCTCGACGACGACGCGCTCGACGCCACGCTCGGCGCCTCGCCGCTCTATGCGCACACGCCGCGCACCGTCACCGACAAGGACGAGCTCAAGAAGATCATCGCGCAGGTGCGCGCGCAGGGCTGGGCGATCGTCGATCAGGAACTGGAAGGCGGGCTGATCTCGATTTCCGCGCCGATCCGCAACCGCCAGGGCCGCGTGATCGCCGCGATGAACATCAGTGGCAACGCCCAGCGCACGAGCGCGAAGCAGATGGTCAAGACCTTCCTCGATCCGCTTCAGCAAGCTGCGCAGCGCGTCTCCGGCATGGTTTCGCGGCGCACCTGAATCGCCACGGCGGCGCCGCTTCGACTTCAACGCGCTTCGGCGTCAAGCCACCTCGACCTCAACCCGCGTCGGCGAACGCCTGCACGAGCCAGTCGGCGAACGCGCGCACGCGCAGCGCCAGTTGCCGACTTTGCGGATACAGCACCGACACCGGCATCGGCGGCGGCGGCTGGTCCGCCAGCACGACGCACAGCTCGCCGTTGGCCAGTTGCTCGCGCACGCGATAGCGCGGCACCTGCACGAGCCCCAGTCCCGCGACCGCGCCCGCCGTGTACAACTCCGCGCCGTTCACCGCCACCGGTCCGGGCAGCGTGATGTTGCGCACGCCGTCGGGCAACGCGAATTCGAGCGGATGCGCGCGCCCCGAGGCCGGCGAGAGATAGTTGACGGCCTGATGGCCGTCGAGCAGCGCATCGATCGACGCCGGATCGCCGTGACGTTCCAGATACGCGGGACTCGCGCACGTCACCTGTTCGAGCAGCGCCACGCGCCGCGCGACCATCGACGAATCGGCCAGCTCGCCCGCACGCAGCACACAGTCGATGCCCTCGCGCACCAGATCCACGAAATGATCGCCCGAGCCGATGAACAGCTCCACGCGCGGATAACGCGCGAGAAACTGCCCGAGACGCGGCATCACGAAGTAGCGCGCGAGCGTCTCCTGCATGTTCACGCGCAGACGGCCTTGCGGGTCGGTCTCGCGGAACGCTTCCTCGGTTTCCTCGAGGTCGGCGAGCAGGCGCGTGCAGCGTTGATAGTAGGCGTCGCCGTCGTGCGTGGGCTTCACGTGGCGCGTGGTGCGTTCGAGCAGACGCACGCCGAGACGGGTCTCGAGGCGCTTGATCGAATTGGTGACGGTGGCGCGCGGCAGGTTCAGATCCTCGGCCGCCTGCGTGAAGCTGCGGCGGTCGACGATGCGCGTAAAGATCTGCATCTCCTGGAAACGGTCCAAGGGCGTTCTCGTTGGGGTTTGCGCTTGATTCGCGGGGGCGCCTGCATCTTCTCACGCCATTCTGGGGCGGCCAAAAATAACGCGCACCGCAACGCACGCCACCCGCCGTTCAAGGCCCGCACGATGCCGCGCTAGTCGAGCGCTAGTCCAGCGCCACCCGCTGCACGGCGCGCACGAAGGCGGCGCCCGCCTCGTCGAGACGGTCCGAGTTGTCGATGCGCGTGAGCGACGCGCTCTCGGGCACGTCGAACGGCGCGCGCCGCGCCAGCCGCGCGGCGACCTGCTCGGGCGTCTCTCTCGCGCGCGAAGCGAGGCGCGCGGCGAGCACGTGCGGCGCGGCCTCCACATGCACGAGCGTCATGCGCGGATAACGCGCGAGCGCCTCGGCCACGTAGGCACGCGAGCCGTTCAGGACCACCGTGCAGCCGAGCGCCAGCCACTGGTCGATTTCCACGCCGATGCCGTAACGCAGCGCATGGCTGCGCCATTGCAGCGCGAACAGGCCGCGCTTCGAACGCGATTCGAATTCGGCATCGGTCAGCGCGATGTGATTCTCGGGCCCGCCGTCCTCGCGCGTGATGTAGCGATGCGCGAACACCACGCCTTCGCTCGCGAGACGCGCGCGCGCATAGCCGAGCAGCGTGTCCTTGCCCGCGCCCGACGGGCCCATCACATAGATCAGGCGTGTGGCCGCGAGTGGTGTCGTCGGAATGGTCATGCGCGTGCTCCCGGCGCGAAGGCCGCGCGCCGCCACAACGCGAACGGCGCGCCCGGTCGCGGCTCCACATAAAGCGCCACGCCATGCACGGGCAGCGCGCCCGCGTCGCGCATCCGCGCGTTCCAGGCCTGCGTGAGTTGCGTGCGCGTGTCGCTGTCGTCGAGCGAATCGGGAAGCGAATCGGGGAGCGAATCGGGGAGCGAATCGGAGAGCGTCATGTGAAAGCGGAATTCGTCGAACACATATGGATAGCCCCAGTGCTCGACGTACTCGCGCTGACGTTGCGTAAGCGGCGCGTCGAGCCGTTTCGCGAGTTCGGCGGCCGTCTGCGTGGCGCGTAACGGAGCGAGCGTGCGCAGCGCGTCGGCGGCGAGTTCGCGCAAGGCGTCCGCGCCGCGTTCGTCGGCGGCGCGCAGCGCGACGAAGCGGCCCAGCGTGGCCGCTTCCGCCGCCACCTCGAACGCCGCGCGCCGGGCGGCCCACGCCTGCACCGCGGCGCACAGCGCTTCGGGCGTCACGCCCGCGGCCAGACGAAACGGCGGCACCAGCGTGCCGTGCCAGCCGTAGCGGCGCGGCGCGGCAGTGAGCGCATCGAGCGGCCTCGCCAGTCCGTCGATCAGCGGCGGCGTCAGCGTCTCGCCGCTTTCCGGATCGCGTCCGAGCCACGCACAGCCCGCGCGCCACCAGGCCGATTCGCGCGGCGGCGCGTAATAGAGCGCGAAACGCGTGGACCCGGTCCAGCTTTCCTCCGCGAGCGTCGCGGCCCGCAACGCCTGGAGCGAACTCATAGGTCGTGCTCCACCATCAGTTGCACGCGATCGGCCGCGAAGTGCGTGATGCCGTATTTGATCGGCGTGCCGTCGAGATCGACGTCGACGTTTTCCACCCACAGCACCGGCTGCTGGCGATTGATGTTCAGCCGCCGCGCCACTTCCGGCTCGGGCAGCACGCTGCCGATACGGCTCCACTTGCGCAGATAGTCGGTCACGCCGAATTCGGCGAGCGCCTTCGAGGTGCTGTCCACGCGCTCCATGACGGCGGGCAGATCGGCGAAACGCGCGGCCGGATACCAGCTGCGCGCGTAGGTGAGCGGCACGCCGTCCGACTCGTGCAGCGTTTCCAGCCGATAGACCAGCGCGCCCGCACGCAGCCCGAGCGCCTTCGCCGCCGTGGGATCGGCTTTCACGCGCGACGAGGCGAGCAGCCGCCCCACCGCCGAATGCTGATGACGCTGCAGATTCTCCGTAAAGCGCGTGCGCTTGCCGATGCTGTAGTCGATCGCGCCGGGCTGCACGAAGGTGCCGCGCCCCTGCTCGACGCTCACGAGCCCGAGCGCCGCGAGACCCAGCATCGCGCGCCGCACCGTGTGGCGATTCACGTCGAAACGCCGCGCCAGTTCGCCTTCGCTCGGCAGGCGGCCGTCCTCTCCGAAACCCTTCGCCGCGATCTCCGCCGCGAGAATCTGCTCGATCTGCCGCCACACCGCCACGCCCGCGCCGCGTTCGAGCGTGCTGTGCGCCGCCTCGTCGTTCGATGTCATGGTGCTGTCATTCCTCTGGTTTCAAATACCGTTTTGCGCATTGTAGTGCGCAAGGCGTGATGGAAATATGAAAACGCCCCGTGCGCCGGATCGGGTCGACTGTACGACCAAACGTCTAGACGTTTAGATGAATAGATGCTCAAATGTCTAGCCTCGATCCGGCAAGAAAGTGGCGCCAGATTTCCCGCAGTCGCAGTGATTCGCGCAGTCATCCGTCGTGGTCTGAAATGATCCTCCCGTTCTCGACACAGGAACTCCGATGAACGCATCTTCCGCCCCGTCCTCCGCCGCCGGCTCCCCCGCCCGGCGCGCCTGGATGGCGGTGCTCGCGCGCACCTCGCGCGCCGAGCTCGAAACGGCGCTCGCCCGCGCCCTCGGCGGCGCTCCGGCGCCTGCCTACGACTGGCTGCGGCCGCCCCAGACAGGTCTCGCGATGGTGCGTGGACGTGTCGGCGGCACCGGCAATGCCTTCAATCTCGGCGAGGCCACGGTCACGCGCGCCACGCTGCGGCTGCGCGCGCACGACGGCGAGACGGCCACGGTCGGCGTCGCCTGCCATCTGGGCCGCGACAAGCGCCGCGCCGAACTGGCCGCGCTCGCCGACGCGCTCCTGCAACAGCCCGCCCGCCACGCGCAACTCCATGCCGAGTTGATCGCGCCGCTCGCGCAACGCCTCGCGGCGCAGCGCGCCGAGCGCCGCGACGAAGCGGCCAGTACCAAGGTCGAGTTCTTCACGATGGTTCGAGGCGACGCATGAACGACGCTCTGACACACACGCACTCCCACGCGATGCTGGAAGCGCTCGCGCCCGGTTTCGCCGATCCGGTCCACGACACGCAAACGGTGTTCCGCACGCTGCTCGACGCGCTCGCGCGTCCCGGCACGATTGGCGTGATCGACACGCCGCTGCCCGCCGCCGCTTCCGCCATGTCGACGCAATCGACGCAATCGCAGCCGCAACCGCACGACCGCGCGGGCCTCGCCGCCTTCGCGGCCCTGCTCACGCTCGCCGATTACGCCACGCCGGTCTGGCTCGCGCAGCCGGACGCCGCGCTCGCCGCCGCGCTGCGCTTTCACGCCGACGCGCCGCTCGCCGACACGGCGCGCGAAGCCGCGTTCGCCTACGTGAACGACGCCGCCGCACTGCCGCCGCTCGACGCGTTCGCGAGCGGCACGCCCGAGTCGCCGGAGCAGTCGGCCACCGTGTTCGTGCGCGTCGACTCGCTGACCGAAGGCGCGCCGCTCACGCTGCGCGGCCCCGGCATCGCATCGACGCACACCATCGCGCCCGCCGGACTGCCCGCGCGTTTCTGGCAGGAACGCGCCGCGCTCGCGTCGCGCTTTCCGTGCGGCATCGACTTCTATTTCGTCTGCGGCAACCGCCTCATGGGCCTGCCGCGCACGACCCGCGTGGAGGTGAACTGATGTACGTCGCCGTCAAAGGAGGAGAGCGCGCGATCGAAGCATCATGGCGTCTGCTCGACAAGGCACGCCGTGGCGACACGACCGTGCCCGAGTTGAGCGTCGCGCAGATCCGCGAACAGATGCGCCTCGCCGTGGCGCGCGTGATGGCCGAAGGCTCGGTCTACGATGAGGAACTCGCCGCGCTCGCGATCAAGCAGGCCGCGGGCGATCTCGTCGAAGCGATCTTCCTGCTGCGTGCGTATCGCACGACGCTGCCGCGTTTCGGCTATACGCTGCCGGTGGAAACGGAAAACATGGCGGTGGCGCGCCGCATTTCCGCGACCTTCAAGGACGTGCCCGGCGGCCAGGTGCTGGGCGCGACTTACGATTACACGCAGCGTCTGCTTGACTTCGCGCTGCTCGCGGAAGACGATAATAATACGGATACCGAATCAATTTCGCCCGCACAGCCACAGCAGGAATCGGAGCCGATGCCGCGCGTCGTCACGCTGCTCGACAAGGAAGGGCTGATCGAACAGGAAACGGCCTCGCCCGACGCCGCCGAACCCGGCGATCTGTCGCGCGAACCGCTGTCGTTTCCCGCCGACCGCTCGGTGCGTCTGCAAAACCTCGCGCGCGGCGACGAAGGCTTTCTGCTCGCGATGGGCTACGCCACGCAGCGCGGCTACGCGCATTCGCATCCGTTTGCGGGCGAGATCCGCTTCGGTTCGGTGGCCGTGGAAATGGTGCTCGACGAACTGGGCGAAGCGGTCGAGATCGGCGAAATCGATTTGACCGAGTGCCAGATGATCAACCAGTTCGCAGGCAGCAAGGACGTGCCGCCCGCCTTCACGCAAGGTTACGGCCTCACGTTCGGCCACGCGGAACGCAAGGCGATGGCGATGGCGCTGGTCGATCGCGCGCTGCGTGCGGAAGAACTCGGCGAGACGCTCGCCTCGCCCACCCAGGACATCGAATTCATGCTCTCGCACAGCGACAACGTGGAGGCCTCGGGTTTCGTGCAGCATCTGAAACTGCCGCATTACGTGGATTTCCAGTCCGAACTCGAACTCGTGCGCCGCCTGCGCGCGCAGCACGAAGGAGAAGCCGCATGAACGCTCCCGATACGTTCGACACGGCGCTCGCCTCGCACGAAACCCAGGCCGCCGACGGCTACAACTTCGCCTATCTCGACGAGCAGACCAAGCGCATGATCCGCCGCGCGCTGCTCAAAGCGGTGGCGGTGCCCGGCTACCAGGTGCCGTTCGCCTCGCGCGAAATGCCGCTGCCGTATGGCTGGGGCACGGGCGGCATTCAGGTGACGGCGGCGATCATCGGCGCGAACGACACGCTCAAGGTCATCGACCAGGGTTCCGACGATACGACCAACGCCGTGAACATCCGCCGCTTTTTCGCGCGCACGACGGGCGTGGCCACCACGCGCCGCACGCGCGAAGCGACCATCGTGCAGACGCGCCACCGCATTCCCGAAACGCCGCTCACCGAGAAGCAGATTCTCGTCTATCAGGTGCCGATGCCTGAGCCGCTGTACCGCCTGGAGCCGCGCGTGGCCGAGTGCAAGAAGCTGCACGCGCTCGCCGATTACGGACTCATCAGCGTGAAGCTCTACGAGGACATCGTGCAGCACGGCAGCATCGCGACCACCTACGACTATCCCGTGATGGTGAACGGCCGCTATCTGACCTCGCCTTCGCCGATCCCGAAGTTCGACAATCCGAAGCTGCACATGAATGCCGCGCTGCAATTGTTCGGCGCGGGCCGCGAGCGCCGCATCTACGCGATTCCGCCTTATACGCCGGTGAAATCGCTCGATTTCGACGATCACCCGTTCGAGGTGCAGCGCTGGGAGCACGCGTGCGCGCTGTGCGGCTCGCGCGAAAGTTTTCTCGATGAAATGATCGTCGACGATGCGGGCAAGCGCATGTTCGTCTGCTCGGACAGCGACTATTGCCACGATCGACGCGAACATCAGGATGCCGAATCGTCTTCACTGGACGAGAAAGCGGTTCAACCGGGAGAACACGCATGACGCCGCTTCTCAGCGCCCGCCGGCTCACGAAACAGTTCGGCGGCAAGAACGGCTGCCGCGACGTGAGCTTCGACCTGTATCCCGGCGAGGTGCTCTGCATCGTCGGCGAATCGGGCTCGGGAAAAACGACGCTGCTCAACACGCTCGCGCTGCGCACGGCCGCCGATTCCGGCGCGCTGAACTACCTGAACGTGAACGGCGAGACGCTCGATCTGCGCACGCTCTCCGAGCCGCGGCGCCGTCTGCTCGCGCGCACCGAATGGGGCTTCGTGCAGCAGAATCCGCGCGACGGACTGCGCGCGGGCGTTTCGGCGGGCGCCAATATCGGCGAGCCGCTGATGGCCGTGGGCGCGCGTCATTACGGACAGATCCGCCATACCGCGCAGCAATGGATGTCGCGCGTCGAGCTCGACGCCACGCGCATCGACGAACTGCCGTCGGCGTTTTCGGGCGGCATGCAGCAGCGTCTGCAGATCGCGCGCAATCTCGTTACCGGTCCGCGCCTCGTGTTCATGGACGAGCCCACCGCGGGCCTCGACGTCTCCGTGCAGGCGCGCCTGCTCGACCTGCTGCGCACGCTCACGACCACGCTGCATCTTTCGGTGCTGATCGTCACGCACGACATCGGCGTGGCGCGTTTGCTCGCGCATCGTCTGATGGTGATGCAAGGCGGCACGGTCGTGGAATCGGGCCTGACCGATCAGGTGCTCGACGACCCGCAGCATCCCTATACGCAGACGCTGGTGGCCTCGGTGCTGCCGGTCTAGGATGGTGAACACGATGACACTCAATCCCTCATCCGCGCGCGCGTTCGCCGAGCGCCCCGCGCTCATGCTGCGCGCCGAAGACGTGCGCAAGACCTTCACGCTGCACGGCCAGGGCGGCATCGGCATCGAGGCGCTCGCGGGCGTGTCGCTCGATGTCGAACGCGGCGAATGCGTCGTGCTCGTCGGCCCGTCGGGCGCGGGCAAGAGCACTTTTTTGCGCTGTCTCTACGGCAACTATCTCGCGAGCGGCGGCACCATCGCGATCCGCGACGACGCGCTGCCGCAACAGCATCTGGCGATCACGGGCGCCGAACCGCACGACGTGCTGCGTCTGCGCCGCAACGTGGTGGGCTACGTGAGCCAGTTCCTGCGCGTGATTCCGCGTGTGAGCACGCTCGATATCGTGGCCGCGCCGCTGGTTGCACGCGGCATCGACGAAGACGAAGCGCGCGAACAGGCCGCGCAGCTGCTCGCGCGCCTGAACGTGCCGCAGCGTTTGTGGCCGCTCGCGCCCGCCACGTTCTCGGGCGGCGAGCAGCAACGCGTGAATATCGCGCGCGGACTGATCGCGCAGCATCGCGTGCTGCTGCTCGACGAACCGACGGCGTCGCTCGATGCGGAAAACCGCGCCGTCGTCGCGCAACTGATCGTCGAGGCGCGCGAGCGCGGCGCGGCGATCGTCGGCGTGTTCCATGACGAGGACACGCGCGAGCGCGTCGCCACGCGCGTGCTGACGCTCGCCGCGCCGCGCGCGCCGATCGGCCTGCAAGCCGGGATGGAAGCCCGCGCCGTCGCCTGAAAAACGACGCGAAGAAACTGCACTGTGTCACGCGCCGCGCGCACACTGAAGCCTGTGCGCCGCACGCGTCCCACCCTGATGACGACCTGATTTCCGGAGCCCGACGATGTTGATCACCAACGCTCGCATCGTGACGCGAGACGACGTATTCACCGGCACGCTGCGCGTGGAAGACGGCATGATCCGCGAGCTGTCGCGCGGCACGAGCGCCGCGCCCGAAGCCGAAGACTGGGAAGGCGATTTCCTGCTGCCCGGCCTCGTCGAACTGCATACCGACAACCTCGAAAAACACCTCGCGCCGCGTCCCGGCGTGCAGTGGAACATCGACGCCGCGTTCGTGATCCACGACGCGCAGATCGCCGCCGCGGGCATCACCACGGTGTTCGACGCGCTCGCCATCGGCACGCGTCTTTCCGTGGGCGTGCGCGGCCGCGACGTGCAGCTTGCGAGCGCCGCCGCGCTGTCGCGTTTCACCGAACGCAAGCTGCTGCGCGCCGATCACTTCCTGCATCTGCGCTGCGAGATCGCCACCGAAGACGTGATCGAGCTGTTCGATACGCTCAGCGCGCATCCGCTGCTGCGCCTCGCCTCGGTGATGGACCACACGCCCGGCCAGCGCCAATGGCATGACCGCGCGCAGTGGCGCCGCTTTCAGGAGCGCCACGGCAAATGGACCGACGAGCACGCCGACAACCTGCTCGCCGAAATGGCCACCGAGCAGGAGCGTTACGCCGATGCGCACCGCCGCGAGATCGTCGGGCGCTGCCGCGCGCGCAACATTCCGCTCGCGAGCCACGACGACACGCTGATCGAGCACGTCGAGCAGGCCGCGGAAGAAGGCATCGTGCTGGCCGAATTCCCGACCACGCGCCTCGCCGCCGAAGCCTCGAAGCAGCGCGGCATCGCCACCATCATGGGCGCGCCGAACGTGGTGCGCGGCGGCTCGCATTCGGGCAACGTCTCGGCGCTCGAACTGGCGCAGGCGGATCTGCTCGACATCCTCTCGTCGGACTACGTGCCGTCGAGCCTGCTGACCGCCGCGTTCGACCTCGTGACCAAGGCCGACTGGACGCTGCCGCGCGCCGTCGCCACGGTGTCGTGGGAGCCCGCGCGCAAGGCCGGTCTGCACGACCGCGGCGCGATCGAACCAGGCCTGCGCGCCGACTTCGTGCGCGTGACCATGCTCGATGCGCTGCCGGTGCCGCGCGCGACGTGGCGCGCGGGGCAGCGCGTGGTGTGAGCGCGTGGTGAGCACGCTTTAAGCATGCATTGAAGTAGAAGCCGCAAGATTGCTGCGTTGCAGTAACGGCGCGCTGAGGCTGTCGATCAAGCCAACGGCGCGCCGTCGTTTCGATTTCAACTTCCCTTCAGGTACCGCGCCTTGCGCCGTATCGGTGCTCGCGCAATCATCCGACTGTTGCGGCAGAGCATCGCAAGCGCGCTCCCGCACGCGCGCCGCGGTCTTGCGCCGATACGCCGCGCGCCTTGTCCAGCAAGGCTTTGCGGCCGGCGTCATCGATTCGCCGGCGACCGTTAGAGCGTTGGCTCGCCCGCCATCCGGTATTTCACTAGCGACGCAGCAATTTTGACCGGGTAAGCTTTGCGGCGCCGCTCGCAACACGCTCAAACGTGAAGTGCGAGGCCACCACAGTTCCAGCGCGAGCCGCGCCGGAACACAGCACGGCGGCGGCACGACCGCACGCCGCGCGCCCTGAACCATACGAGGAGTACACATAGTGAAGAAACTGCTTGCCGCCCTGTCGGTTGCCCTGCTGGCCGTCTCGGCCGGTGCCGCCCAAGCCAAGGACTGGACCACCGTGCGCTTCGGCGTCGACGCGAGCTACGCGCCGTTCGAATCGAAAGCACCCGATGGCAAGCTGGTCGGCTTCGACATCGACCTCGGCAACGAAATCTGCAAGCGCATGAACGCGAAGTGCGTGTGGGTCGAGCAGGATTTCGACGGCATGATTCCGGGCCTGAAGGCGAAGAAGTTCGACGGCGTGCTCTCGTCGATGACCATCACCCCGCAGCGCCAGGAACAGATCGCGTTCTCGGCGAAGCTGTTCAACACGCCGACGCGCCTCGTCGCCAAGAAGGGCACGAGCTTCCAGCCGACGGCTGACTCGCTCAAGGGCAAGTCGGTGGGCGTCGAGCAAGGCACGATCCAGGAAACCTACGCCAAGGAAAACTGGGCGCCGAAGGGCGTGAACGTGGTGCCTTACCAGAACCAGGACCAGGTCTACGCCGACCTGATCTCGGGCCGTCTGGACGCCGCGCTGCAAGACGAAGTGCAAGCCGACCTCGGCTTCCTGAAGACCCCGCGCGGCGCGGGCTTCCAGTTCGCGGGCAAGGAAATCCCGACGGGCGCTGCCGCCATCGGCCTGCGCAAGGAAGACACCGACCTGAAGGCGAAGATCGACAAGGCCATCGCCGACATGATCAAGGACGGCACGTACAAGAAGATCGAAGCCAAGTACTTCGACTTCGACGTGTACGGCAACTAAGCATCGCCGTTCCCTTCTTGCGACCGCCGACGTGCGGTCCGCAAGATGGAAAAAGCCCAGACCTCGGTCTGGGCTTTTTGCTTTGCGGTGCGCGCAGCGATGCGACGCTCAGAAGCGGTAGGTCGCCTGCACCGAGCCCGCCTGCGCCGACGCGTGCGTCGTATTGATGAGCGCGTCGTACCCGAGCGACACGTCGAGGTGCTTGAGCGGCTGCATGCTCACGCTCACGCCGGTCGTCAGGTAGCCGCGCGGCAGGTTCGTGCCGGGCGCGGTGAAGAGCGTGCCGTCCTGCGACGCGACGCTGACCGCGCGGCCCGCATCCAGCACTTCGTGCGCGTAACCGAGGCGCAGTTGCACGTTGACCGGACGCAGCGCGTCGCCGAACGCCTTGTCGAGCGTCACTTCGGCGTAGGGCTGCAGGCTGTGGACGTTGTCGGTGCCCACCTGCAGATCCTGGCCCGCCGCGCCGCTTTCGCCGAAACCGTTGGCGTGGAAGTACGCATAACGCAGCCCCACGCGAGGCGTCAGCACGACGCTGCCCAGCGTCAGCGGCAGGCTTGCCTGGGCCGCCGTCGTGAATTCCTGGCCGATGTGATCGCCCTTTGCCGTGCCCACGCTTGCGAACGGGCGCTTCTGCGAGAGGAAGTCGAGGCCGTAGCCGACCGTCGCCGATACGCCCACCGGACCGAGCCAGCGACTGCCGTAGAGCGCGGCGCGCAGCGTATCGGCCATGCCCGAACTGCCGGTCTGCGACTCGTCGAGATCGGTATGCGCATAGCCGCCCGCGAAGCCGACCGTGGTCTCGCCGAGGCGACGCTCGACACCCGCGAGGAAGCCGTAGCGGTTCGCCTGGAAACCCGGCTCGCCCGCGCTGCCGCCGACCTTGGTCTGCGTGCCCGTCGCGTCGATCCAGGCGTCGGGCGCCGCGCCCGGCGCCGCCTGCGCGCCCGCACGTGCCATCAGCGCGGCGTTGGTGTGCTGGGCGTTGATCGACATGGCCGTGCCCAGCGCCGTGTAGATGCTCGTCTCGACCGGTGCGATCACGACCGGCGTGGACGGCGTGGTCGTGCCCGACGCATCGGCGGCCAACACGAGATCGACATCGCTCGCGCCGTACTTCACGGTCGACGTCAGCCCGCTCAGATTCGCACCGCTTTCCAGCGTGCCGGTCACGCTCGTGAACTGCCCGCTCACGCCCTTGGCCGCCGTCACGATGGTGTACTGCGTGGCCGTGTAGGTGCCCGGGTCGTAGGTAATCGCGAGCACGCCGTTGAGCGTCGCGCTGCCGTTGACCTTCAGTTGCGAGCCCGCCGTCGGACTCACTTCGATCGACAGCGTCGCGTTGCTCGCCTGCGTGTAGTTGCCGTTCACGGTCAGCGTGCCGATCGAGCCGCCCGGCGCGACGGTGCCGCTGTTCGAAACGTTGCCGAGAATCGTGCCGTGACCGCGCAGGATGCCGCTCGAAATCACGTTGGCGTCGCCGCCGAGGATCGCGCCGCTGTGGTCGATGTCGCCGACTTCGAGCGTGCCGCCCGAGATCTCGGTCGCGTTCGCATAGGCCGAGCTGTCGCCGTTGAGGATCAGCGTGCCGCTGCCCTGCTTGAGGATCGCGCCGGTGCCGCTGACCGCGCCGCTGAAGACCGTCGAGCCGTCGACGACCGTCAGGTTGCGCGTGCCCAGCACGACCGAGCCCGTGCCGACGAGACCCGCAACGGTCGCGCCGCTGTCGGTCGCCGAAATATCGAACGTGCCGTAATCGCTCACGATGCTCGAACGCGCGATGCTGCCCGCGCCCGCCAGCGCGAGCGTACCGTTCAGGATCGTGGTCGCGCCGGTGTAGGTGTTGACGCCGGTAAGCGTCAGCGTGCCTGCGCCGGTCTTGACGAGGCCGCCGCTGCCCGCGATGGCCTGGGCGATCGACGCCGTATGCCCGTTCGTGTCGAACGTGCCGCCCGATGCGCCGAGCGTGACCGCGCGCGTCGAGGCGAGCGCGAAGTTCGCGCCCCAGCGCAGCGTGCCGCCGTTGAGCGTGAGCGCGCCGGTCGAGGCGCCGAGGCCGCTGTCGGCATTCACGACGACCGCGCCGCCCGCGAGCGTCGTCGCGCCGCTGTAAGTGTTCACGCCCGTGAAGGTCTGCGTGCCGCCGGTCACGGTCACGCCGCCGGTGCCCGTGATGACGCCGCCGTAGCTGGTCGCCGCGCTTGCGCCGGTCAACGTGAGCGTGCGCGCGCCGAGCGCGACCGTGCCGGTCGTGCCCGTGCTGCTCAGTCCCTTCACCGCGGCGGAGGCCGAGTTCGACACGTCGAACGTGCCTTCGACATCGACCGTCCGCGAGCCGGCGATGCTGCCGTTGCCCGCGAGCGCGAGCGTCGCGCCCTGGGCGATGTTGGTCGCGCCGGTGTAGGTGTTCGCGCCGCTGAACGCTTCGGCGCCGCCGAGCAGGTTCACGTTGCCGGTGCCCCCGATCACGCCCGCGAAGCTATCGCCCGCGTTGGCGTTCGTGAGCGAGAGCGCATTCGCGCCGAGCGCCACGCGGCCGGAGCCGGTCAGACGCGAGATCGCCACCGCGCCGGACGATGCGGAGATATCGAGCGTGCCAAGATCGTTCACGATCGACGAACTGGCGATGTTGCCCGCGCCCGACAGCGCGAGCGTGCCGCCCGAGTCGATCGACGTCGCGCCGCTGTACGTGTTCACGCCGCTCAGCGTGACGATGCTCTCGCTGCTCACGTCGACCTTGCCCGCGCCGGAAATCGTGCCGGTCACGTTGAGCGTGGTGCCGCCGAAGTTCACTTGCGACGCGCTGTCGTCGAGCTGGATCGCGCCGAGCGTCGCGCCGCTCGCGGTGCTGCTGATGGTTGCGCTCACACCCGCGCCCAGTTCCACCGCGCCGTTGATGATCGAATGCGCGCCAACCGTGAGCGAGTTCGTGCCGCCCGTGAACTGGATGGCGCTGGCCTGCACGCCGCCGGAAATGCCGCCCGAAATGGTGCCGTCGTTGTCGATATCCAGCGATGAACCGACGATGCCCGCGCCGCTGTTGGCGCTCGTCACCGCGACCGGAAACGGAAAGATGATGCCGATGCTGCCGCCCGCGCCGCCTGCGCCGCCCTGAATGACGCCGCCCGCGCGGTTGGTGACGGTAAGGTTGTTGCCGCTCACGCCCGCGCCGCCCGAACCGGCCGTGCTGCTATAGAAAATGACGTCCGACGCGGCGTCGGCGCCGGTGCCGCCGCTGATCGTGCCGCTGTTGTCGACGACCATGTTGTTGCCCGCGAGGCCCGCGCCGCCGCTGCCGCTGACGCCACCGCCAAACGGACCGTTGGAGGAGGCGCTCGCGCCGTTACCGCCGCGGATCGTGCCTGCGTTGTTGGTGACGCTCAGGTTGTCGCCGCTGATGGCCGCCGCGCCCGCGCCGCCCACGCCGCCGCTGTCGATGCCGCCGTCATAGCTGTTGCCGCTCGTGCCGCCGTCGCCGCCCGTGATCTTGCCGCCGTTGCTGACGATGCTCAGGCCGCTCGCCACGATGCCGATGCCGCCCGCGCCGCCCGACGGCGAGGACCCGGACCCGATACCGGATTCATCATTGCCGCCGCCGCCACCACCACCGCCCGTCACCCACGCGCCCGTGCCGAGCGTGATGGTGGCCTGGCCCGACGTCGAAACCGCCTGGATGCCGACGCCGCCCGCACCGCCTGCACCACCGGGCGCGTCGGGAAAGCCAATGTCGTTGTTGCCGCCGCCACCGCCGCCGCCGCCCGCGACCGTCACGCCGGCCGCGATCGATAGACCGCCGACGGTCGCGCCGTCGAGCACGACGCCCGTGCCGCCGTTGCCGCCGGCGCCGATCGTCGCACCGGGAACAGGCTGCGCACCCGCGCCGCCACCGCCACCGCCGCCGACTGCGTCGCCGGTCACCGTGACGGTGCCTGTGCTGATCGTTTGCGCCGTCTGCCCCGCGCCGCCCGAGCCGTTCGGTGTCGTGCCGCCGCTGCCTTGCGCGTTCGCGCTGCTGCCGAGCCAGAGACCCGCACCGCCGTCGTCGCCATTGCCGCCCAAGCTGCCACCCGAGCCGCCCGCGCCTGCCGTGCCCGCTGCGCCGCCCACACCCATTGCGCCGCCCGCGTTATACGCCGCGGACGTCGTGTCAGCCCAGGCGTTCGCGCCGCCGAGGGCGAACAGCAATACGGCCGGGCAGGCGAGCAACGCCGCGCCTACGCGCCCTGCGCGGCGCGCGCCAGGCGCGCCGCTCTCGAACGCATCGAATGCCTCCAACGCCTCGCGCCGCACGCATGCGGCCTGCGCCGGTCGCGCGCTGCGTTTGCCGCTTGCGCGCGCCAACTCGGTGACGACCTGCCATACGCCAGTGCTCGTATTCCAAACCACGCGGTAAAACCGATTCATCCCCATCACCTTTGTCGGAACCGGCTGTTTCGCGCCGGATTAGTGCGGGATATCGGCGCCTCGTAAGCTTCCTGAATGGCTCACTTACAAAAAATTCCAAAATGTTTCTCTTGCATTCCGATCCATTTTTAAAGGGCTAAAACGCGAAAACGTTTGCGTAGAATCGCTATTTTTAAGGAATCCGTATTAGCCGGAAAAAACGCCCGACCGGATCGCAATCGTTTGCGCGACGCCACACATCACGACGCGCATGGCGCGCGCCGCCGCTCAGCGAGCGCGAACGGTCGCACCAGCACCCCGATTCAGCCCACCGCGCATATCGGCTAAGATCATGGGCACCGGTCCGCCCGCGGACCAAACCTACTGCCACTCCGAACGCGCCTCGCGCTCAACCGCGTCGCACGCACTCATCATGCAAACCCGCAACCATCCGCTGATCGCACCCGCGCTCGGTACCGCGCGACAGATCACGAGCTTCCACTACGGCCCGGCGGCTGATCCGTCCGCAGGCCAGACCGGCGCGCCGAAGGTCTACATCCAGTCGTCGCTGCACGCCGACGAACTGCCCGGCATGCTCGTCTCGTGGACGCTGCGCCGCAAGCTCGCCGCGCTCGAAGCCGCCGGACGCCTGCGCGGCGAGATCGTGATCGTGCCGGTGGCGAATCCTATCGGCCTGAACCAGCACTGGCTCGGCCATCTCGTGGGCCGCTTCGAATCGAACACCGCGCAGAACTTCAACCGCAATTTCCACGACCTCACGGCGCTCGTGCTGCCGCACATCGAGGCGCGCCTGGGCACGGACGCCGCCGCGAACCTCAAGACCATCCGCCACGCGATGGGCGAGGCGCTCGCGGCGCAGCAGCCGAGGACCGAACTCGATTCGCAACGCCTCGCGCTGCAACGCCTGTCGTACGACGCCGACATCGTGCTGGACCTGCATTGCGACTGGGAAGCCGCGATGCACATCTACACGAACCCGGAGCTGTGGCCGGAAGTCGAGCCGCTCGCGCGCTATCTGGACGCCAAGGCGTCGCTGCTGGCGCTGAATTCGATCGGCAATCCGTTCGACGAGATTCACAGCTTTTGCTGGAGCGAGCTGCGCGAGCGCTTCGGCGAGCGTTTCCCGATTCCGCACGGCTCGATTTCGGTGACGGTGGAACTGCGCAGCCAGCGCGACGTCTCGCACGAGTTCGCCGAGCACGACGCCCAGGCGATCGTCGAGTATCTGACCGCGCGCGGCGTGATTGCCGGCGCGGCCGCCCCGCTGCCGCCGCTCGCGCATCCGGCCACGCCGCTCGCGGGTACGGAGCCGATCGTCGCGCCGGCAAGCGGCGTGATCGTGTTCCGCGCCGAATGCGGCGCATGGCTCGAAGCGGGCGCGCCGGTCGCCGATATCGTCGATCCGCTCACCGACGAGCTGGTCACGCTGCACACCAGCGTGAGCGGCGTGATGTACGCGCGTCACAGCGCGCGTTTTGCGACGGCCGGCATGGAAGTCGCGCGCATCGCCGGCGACACGCCGATCCGCACGGGCTCGCTGCTCTCGCTGTAACTCCCCTCGCCGTTTTGTCATGGCTCATCGCACCGATGAGCCATGACTGCACACGTCCATCTCCATTGCCGGGCAGATCGTTTTACGGATTATTTCGCAATCCCAACTTCATGAATTCGATAAAACACGCCACGCGCGACTCATTCCCTGCGTCGATAAATCGAATGGATTCGCCAATAAAACCACCATAAAAAGCGATCCATATACGAAATCCAATCGTTGAAAGCAGAAAATTTTATAACGCGCTAAATCGCGCTTTTTTTGCCCGGATTTTCTTTCCTATCGCCTCGCGAGCCGCGCCAGCGCTCGATTTGCGCCGTTCGCTCCCGTCGGCAAGCCCGCTGTCGCATTTACGCCACAGAGTAGCGACATTCATGTGGCATTTCCTTACTGTCACAATCCTTTCGTCCTCGACCCTTAAATTGCAGCGCGTCGCACAGACCGGCCCAAAAGAGGCCGGCACATACTTTTCCTTCATCCGGAGCAACAGTTGAAAAAGAAAATTCTGACCACCGCTATCCTTGCAACCATCGCGGGCGCGGCCCACGCTCAAAGCAGCGTGACCCTGTATGGCCTGATCGACGCAGGCGTGAGCTACATCAATCACACGCAAAACGCGACGAAGGGCAGCTCGAAGGCATTCCAGTACGGTGACGGCGTGGCGCAAGGCAGCCGTTGGGGCCTGCGCGGCTCGGAAGACCTGGGCGGCGGCCTCAAGGCAATCTTCGTGCTCGAAAACGGCTTCAACAGCGGCAACGGCACGGCTGGCCAGGGTAGCTCGATGTTCGGCCGTCAAGCCTACGTCGGTCTGACGCAAAACAACATCGGCTCGCTGACGTTCGGTCGTCAATACTCGTTCAACACGGACATCCTCGGTTCGCTGTACTCGACCGGCGGCAACACGGTGTCGGGCAACTGGGCGTACCACGTCAACGACGTCGACCAGCTCACGTCGAGCCGTATCAGCAACGCGGTCAAGTTCCAGAGCGTGAACTTCTCGGGCTTCACGTTCGGCGGCCTGTATGGCTTCTCGAACACGACGTCGTTCGCCGGCGCACCGTCGGGCAGCACGACGGCTTCGTCGCGCGCTTACAGCTTCGGCGCGAACTACGCGTACGGTCCGTTCAGCATCGGCGGCGCATACGCCGACATCACGTACCCGGCAGCCGCATCGCCGACGACGTTCTCGACCTCGCTCGCCAACGTCAGCACGGCCGTCAGCGCGATCCGCGACCTGCGCTCGTTCGGCTTCGGCGGCCGCTACGTGTTCGGCCCGGCAACGGCATGGCTGCTGTGGACGAACACGCGCTTCGAGCCGATCACGGGTTCGTCGACGCTGTACAACGCGTACGAAGCAGGCGTGAAGTACGCCTTCACGCCGGCCCTGACGGGCGCGGTCGGCTACACGTACTCGCGCGCTTCGGGCCTCTTCACGGCGCACTGGAACCAGGTCAACGGTTCGGTCGACTACGCGCTGAGCAAGCGCACGGACGTCTACGGCCTGGTCGCTTTCGAAGACGCGTCGGGCTCGTACAAGGGCACGCCGGTGCAGGCGCAGATCGGCGATTCGTCGTCGAGCATCTTCGCGCCGTCGGGCTCGGGTTCGCAGAACCAGCTCGCCGTTCGCGTCGGCATCCGCCACAAGTTCTAAGCACGCACGACGCCGCGCCCGCCTTGCGGGCGTGGTGCGCGCGCGAAAAAAGGGCGTCCCTCGGGACGCCCTTTCTCTTTTGTACAGCCGCTTCTCGCGCTCCGCACGCGGTCTGCGGCAGCACAGGACCTGCCGCCGCGCGCGCGCTTCTGGTACGCTGCGGCCTTTCCACTCGCAGCATTCGAATCGATGGAACTTCCTTTCAACGAAGCGGCCGTGACGGTCACTCGCACCTCGCTGTCCGCCGCCGGTCAGGTCATCGCGATGCGCGACATCGAAGACACTCGCATCGTCACCGTTGAGCGCAGCCGCGTGGTGCCCATTGTGATCTCGCTGATCGGCGTGGCCATCGCCGCGGCCGGCGGCGTCTGGGGCTCGGGCGCGGCGCTCGGCTGCGGCGTGATGCTGATCGTGGTCGGCTGGCTCGCGTGGATCTGGCAAGAAGTCTCGCACCGCCTGATCGTGGTGGTGGGCGGCGCGCCGCGCGA
This sequence comes from Paraburkholderia sp. SIMBA_027, assembly GCF_046535315.1. Taxonomy (NCBI): domain Bacteria; kingdom Pseudomonadati; phylum Pseudomonadota; class Betaproteobacteria; order Burkholderiales; family Burkholderiaceae; genus Paraburkholderia; species Paraburkholderia sp. SIMBA_027. The sequence goes on along the minus strand of NZ_JAWRWY010000003.1, from coordinate 399,625 downwards.
AGCCGTCACGAGCGGCGACCGCGCCTTCCTCGAACGCGTCGAACAGGCCGTGCGCGCCGCGAAGGCCGACGCCCCAGCAGCGCCCGCCGCACCCACTGCACCCGGCGCCACGCCGGCAGCCTGAGCGGCGGCGCCTGAGCAGTCACCCGATCCGCACACCGCGCGGCCCCTGGCAACAATAAGCGGCCCGCGCACCCAGCCAGCTTCTCCCGCCAGCTACCTGTTTTCCGGCCACGCCCGCGTCGTCACTCCAGATCGATCGGCCGCGTGTGCCAGATGTCGCGCGCATATTCGGCAATCGCCCGATCCGACGAAAACGTCCCCATGCCCGCGACATTCTCGATCGCGCTCGCGGTCCAGCCCGGCACGTCGACGAAGCGGCGGTCGGCGGCCTCCTGCGCCTCGACGAACGCGGCATAGTCGGCCAGCACGAGGTAGTGATCGCCCCAATCCACGAGCGTGTGGAAGATATCCGTGTAGCGCGCCGGATCGCCCGGCGAGAAGAAGCCCGTGCGGATCTGGTCGAGCACGGTGCGCAGCTCGGCGTTTTCTTCGTAGACCTGACGGGAGCGATAACCCGAGCAGCGCAGCGCATCGACCTGATCGGACGTGTGCCCGAAGATGAAGATATTCTCCGGCCCCACCGCGTCGCGGATCTCGATGTTCGCGCCGTCGAGCGTGCCCATCGTCAGCGCGCCGTTGAGCGCGAGCTTCATGTTGCCGGTGCCGGACGCCTCGGTGCCCGCCGTCGAAATCTGCTCGGAGAGATCGGCGGCCGGAATCAGCACTTCGGCCACGCTCACGCCGTAGTTCGGCACGAACGTCACCTTGAGCCGGTCGCCCACCACGGGATCGTGATTGATCTTCTCGGCCACGTCGTTGATAAGGCGGATGATCATCTTCGCCATGCGATACGCCGACGCCGCCTTGCCCGCGAACACCACCACGCGCGGCACCCAGTCGCGCTCGGGCTCCGCGAGAATGCGGTTGTAGCGCGTGATCACATGCAGCACGTTGAGCAACTGCCGCTTGTATTCGTGGATGCGCTTGACCTGCATGTCGAACAGCGCATCGGGATTGAACGACAGCCCCGTGCGCGCCGTGAGCCGGCGGATCAGGCGCACCTTGTTCTCGCGCTTGGCCGCGCGAAACGCGGTTTCGAACGCCGCATCGCCCGCGAGCTTGCGCAGCGCGCCCAACTCGAACAGATCGGTGCGCCAGCGCGTGCCGATGGTTTCGTCGACGAGCGCGGCCAGCGGCGGACTCGCCTGCGCGAGCCAGCGGCGCGGCGTGATGCCGTTCGTGACGTTGGTGAAGCGCTCGGGATAGAGCCGCGCGAAGTCGCCGAAAATATCGCGCGTCATCAGTTGCGAATGGAGCTTCGAGACGCCATTCACCTTGTGACTCGCGACGATCGCCAGATACGCCATGCGCACGCGCCGCTGGCCGTATTCGTCGACGAGCGAAATGCGGCGGATGAAGTCGAGATCGTGCGTGCCCTTCTCGCTCGCTTCGCGCAGGAACGCGGCGTTGATATCGAAGATGATTTCGAGGTGACGCGGCAGCAGGCGCGCCAATAGTTCGACGTCCCAGGTTTCCAGTGCTTCAGGCATCAGCGTGTGATTCGTGTACGAGAACACGCGCTTGATGTGCCCCATCGCCTCGTCCCACGGCATGTGATGGATATCGACGAGCAGGCGGATCAACTCGGGAATCGCCAGCACCGGATGCGTGTCGTTCAGATGGACCGCGACCTTGTCGGAGAAGCGCCCGAACGTGCTGTGCGTGCGCAGATAACGACGGATCAGATCCTGCATCGTCGCCGACACGAAGAAGTATTCCTGACGCAGACGCAGCTCGCGGCCCGCCATCGTCGAGTCGTCGGGATAGAGCAGACGCGATACGTTCTCCGAAATATTTCTCGCTTCCACCGCGCGCTGATAATCGCCCTTGTTGAACGCCGAAAGGTCGAGCTCCTCGTCGGCGCGCGCAGACCACAAGCGCAGCGTGTTGGTCGCGCTCGTGGCGTAGCCGGGAATCACGGTGTCGTAGGCCATCGCGTTGACGTGCTGCGTGTCGATCCACTCGACGTGGCCGTCGCGCTGCACGGTGCGCCCGCCGAAGTGCACGGGATACTGCACCTCGGGGCGCGGAAATTCCCACGGATTACCCGAGCGCAGCCAGTAGTCGGGCGCTTCGACCTGCTCGCCGTTGATGATCTGCTGGCGAAACATGCCGTAGTCGTAGCGGATGCCGTAGCCGAAGCCCGGAATGCCGAGCGTCGCCATCGAGTCGAGGAAGCACGCCGCGAGACGGCCGAGGCCGCCGTTGCCGAGCGCGGCGTCGGGTTCGAGGTCGATCACGGAATCGAGATCCACGCCGACGTCGGCGAGCGCCTCTTTCATCTGATCATGGATGCCCAGCGCGAGCAGCGCGTTCGAGAACGTGCGGCCGATCAGGAATTCCATCGACAGGTAATAGACGCGTTTGACGTCCTGGTCGTACTGGCGGCGCGTGGTGATCATCCAGCGCTCGACGAGGCGGTCGCGCACCGCGAGCGCGGCGGCGTGCAGCCAGTCCTGCGGCGCCGCCGTGACGGCGTCCTTGCCGACGCCGTACATCAGGCGATTGGAGATGGAACGGCGCAGCGCATCGGCGCTGCTCTTCAACTGGTCGAACTCAAGACCGACTGCTGTCATCGAATGCCTCCCGGAAAAGCGACGCGCCGCGTTGCATGTCGATGCGGCGGCGCGCGTTCGTTCAGGGGCTGCGCGCGAGCACCGTTCGGGTGCACGCCGGGTACGCGGACCGATGCAGGGCGAGGCGCACGCGAGCCTGCGTGACTCGCCTCGCGCCGCATCCTCACCTTGGCCCGCGGGCGCAGATCAGTTTGCAGATTAGGACATTTTGAGATCGCGTGCGGCGGCGCGCCATCGCAAACGCGCCTGGTTCGCCTCGTTGCACGAGCGCTCACGGCACGCGAGACGGGCGACTCGGGCGGACGCGGCCAGTTTGGCTGTTAGTTGCGTTCCATCAGCCGGACGACGACATTCGAGGCGCAAAAATCCCGACGCCAAAAATGCACACCGCGCCGCCTTACAAGCACCTCACGCTTTGAAGCAGGCGCTGCACGAACGCGCCGCGTCTGTAACAATTGCACCAGCGCGCGTCGCGCGCGCCTGCCTTGCGCTTGCCCTTCGATTCGCCCGAGACCGCCGCCTTGTCCGATACCCACACCGCGCAGCCCGACACCACGCCGCGCGCCGACGAGCCCATGTCGGCGAAAAACCGCCGTGCGATGGCCGCGATCATGCTCGCCGTCGCGCTCGCGACGCTCGACACCGCGATCGCCAACACGGCGCTGCCCGCCATCGCCACCGATCTGCACGCGGCGCCCGCCGCTTCGGTCTGGATCATCAACGCGTATCAGCTCGCGATGGTCGCCACGCTGCTGCCGCTCGCGGCGCTCGGCGACATCCTCGGGCATCGGCGCATCTATATTGCGGGGCTGGCGATCTTCACGGTCGCCTCGCTCGCCTGCGCGGTCTCGCCCACGCTCGGTGCGCTCGCGGCGGCGCGCGTGCTGCAGGGCCTCGGCGCGAGCGCGATCATGAGCGTCAACACGGCGCTGATCCGCTTCCTCTATCCGACGCACCGGCTCGGACGCGGTCTCGGCATGAACGCGCTAATCGTCGGCGTGTCGTTCGCCGTGGGCCCGACCGTCGCGTCGCTGATTCTCTCGGCGGGCACGTGGCCGTGGCTGTTCGCGATCAACGTGCCGCTCGGCGCGCTCGCGCTCGTCTTCGCGATGCCCGCGCTGCCGCACACCGCGCGCGGCAAGCACAGCTTCGATCCGCTCGCGGCGCTGCTCAATCTCGTCACCTTCGCCGCGCTGATCTTCGCGCTCGGCGAGGCGGCGCAGCGCGCGCCGCTGCGCGAAGTCGGCATCGCCGCCGTGATCGCGCTGGTGTTCGGCCTGCTGCTGATCCGCCGCGAAGCCGGCCATCCCGCGCCGATGCTGCCCGTCGATCTGTTCAAGCGGCCCGTGTTCGCGCTGTCTTCGCTGACCGCGGTCTGCTCGTTCGCGGCGCAAGGCCTCGCGTTCGTTTCGCTGCCGTTCTATTTCGAAACCGTGCTGATGCGCAGCCAGGTCGAAACCGGCTTCCTGATGACGCCGTGGCCGGTCGTGGTGGCCGCCGCCGCGCCGATCGCCGGGCGGCTGTCGGACCGCTATCCGCCGGGCCTGCTCGGTGCGATCGGCCTGGCGATACTCGCGGCGGGCATGGCGTCGCTGGCGATGCTGCCCGTGCATCCGAGCGTGCCCGACATCGTGATCCGCATGGCGATCTGCGGCGCGGGCTTCGGTTTCTTCCAGTCGCCGAACCTGCGCGCCATCATGGCCGCCGCGCCGCCCGAGCGCAGCGGCGGCGCGAGCGGCACCATCGCCGTCTCGCGTCTGCTCGGGCAGACCACGGGCGCGGCGCTCGTGGCGCTGTGTTTCGGGATCGTGGGTTCGCGCGGCCCGACGCTCGCGCTCGGTCTGGGCGCGGCGTTCTCGGCGGCGGCGAGCATCGTGAGCGGCTTGCGCCTGTTCGCGCCGTCGCACCGCGCGGGGCATTAGCGCGGGGCCGGTGAAGCGCTGACGCGGCGCGCGCGTGGAAGGTTGCGAGACGGGTTGCGCGATGGGTTGCGCGATGGATTGCGCAACCCGCGCCCGGCTGGATCAGCGCGTGAAGTACGCCTTCACGGCGTCGACGAAGGTGTCGATATCGGCGGCGCTCACGTCCAGATGCGTGACGAAGCGCGACGCGTAGAGCATCTGCGTGAGGATGCCGCGCTCCTTGAGCCACGCTTCGAGCGGCGCGCAGTCGGCCTGCGGAAACTGCGCGAACACCATGTTGGTGGCGTGCGACATCACCTTCACTTCATCGATCTGCGCGAGCCCGGCCGCGAGGCGCGCGGCGTTCGCGTGATCGTCGGCGAGACGCTCGACGTGATGATCGAGCGCGTAGAGACACGCCGCCGCCAGCACGCCCGACTGGCGCATGCCGCCGCCCAGCACTTTGCGCCAGCGATGCGCCGACTCGATCAGCGCGCGGCTGCCCACCAGCACCGAGCCGACCGGCGCGCCCAGCCCTTTCGAAAAGCAGATCGACACCGAGTCGAAGTCCGCCGTGAGCGCCTGCAACGGCTGATTCGAGCCGACCGCCGCGTTGAACACGCGCGCGCCGTCGAGGTGCGTCGCGAGTCCGCGGTCGTGCGCGAACTGCGTGGCCTCGGCGACATAGGCCGGCGGCAGAATCTTGCCGCCGATGGTGTTTTCGAGCGCCAGCAGACGCGTGCGCGCGAAGTGGTCGTCGATCGGCTTGATCGCGGCGGCGATGCGCTCGAGCGGCAGCGAGCCGTCGGCGGCGTTATCGAGCGGCTGCGGCTGGATGCTGCCGAGCACCGCCGCGCCGCCGCCTTCGTACTTATAGGTGTGCGCGAGCTGGCCGACGATGTATTCGTCGCCGCGTCCGCAATGCGCCATCAGCGCGGCGAGGTTGCTCTGCGTGCCGCTCGGGAAGAACAGGCCCGCTTCCTTGCCCGCCTGCTCTGCCACGCGCGCCTGGAGGCGCAGCACGGTGGGGTCGTCGCCCCAGACGTCGTCGCCGGTTTCGGCGCGGGTCATGGCGGCAAGCATGGCGGGGCCCGGGCGGGTGACGGTGTCGCTGCGCAGATCGATCATGCGATGAAGTCCTCGTGGTGGCCGCGCTCAGGCCGCGCGGCGTGGAATCATCGAGTGTATTTTCAAACGGCGCGGCGAGGCAACCGCGCGAAAAATCGGCGGGGAACGCGGAGGGAAAAGCGGGGAGGAGAAAGCGCGGCGCCCGAGCGCCGCGCATCCGTTCGACGGGGAGAAGACGCGCCTAGCGCGAAAGCAGCGGCAACGGGTCGACGGGCTTGCCGTCGCTGCGCACTTCGAACTGCACGCCCGCGACGCCGTTGTTGTCGACGCCCATTTCGGCGATCGGCTGGCCTTGCGAGACGGCGTCGTCTTCCTTCACGAGCAGTTTGCCGTTATGGCCGTAGGCCGTGACGGTCTGATCGTTGTGCTTGATGATGACGAGCGGGCCATAGGCCTCGATGCCCGTGCCGGCGTAGACCACGCGCCCAGCCGCGGCGGCGCGGACCTGTGCGCCCGGCTGGCCGCCGATCACGATGCCGGTGGACTTGCCCGGCACGAAGCGCTGCAGGATCGGACCGCGCGCAGGCCACGCGAGCGTGAGCTGGGGCGCGACGGGCGCGGGCACGGCCACGCCGGCGGCGGCCGGCGCGGAGCTGGGCGCGCCGAACGCGGGCTGCTGGGGCACGGCGCCCGCATAGCTCGCGGGCGGCGCGACGCGCAACACCTGGCCGGGCAGCACCTGCGCATTCGGCGGCAACTGGTTCCAGCTCGCGAGGTCCTGCGGCCGCTGGCCGTAGGCGGCGGCGATGCGCGTGAGCGTATCGCCGGGATTGACGCGGTAATAACCGGCCGGGACGCCCGTGGTCGATGCGGTGGGCGCCGAACTCGGCTGGCCCTCCCACGGGGTGAGCGTACAGGCGCTGCAGACGAGCGTGAGCGCGGCCAGTGCCGCGTACGCGCCCGGGTTTCGCCGTTGTCGATTCATCTTGCTATACCTCGCTTGTTCCTCGCTACGTACGTCGGGGATACGTATATCTGGATGCGCGTGGGGCCGCCGGCGTTCGCCCGCGAGACCCTCCGCTGATTATGGCGAACGGCCCCCATTATATCTTTCCGGACGCGTGACCCCTTTCAAGGCGCACGCGCCCCGGTTTTCAACCAGCATACGACGCTTGTCAGAACTACCCTACAGTTTGCAAGGACAAACACGACTCCACTGTTCGCCCCCTCGCCTATACTGCCTCAAGCTGCTCATCAGATAATCAGACGAAAGAGACGATGCGCCTCTCGCCGCGGCCCCACGTCCCGTGAGGATTTCGAGCATGAACAAAGCCACTTTCCTGTCCGTCCAGCTCAATGTCGAAGACGTCGCGGCGTCTCCGGGGCTGGTCGAACTGCTCAACAACCATCTCGTTTTTGCCGCCGACGTCGCCGAAGCCGCCGACGAACTGGTCCAGCACGCCAGCGTCGCCGGTCTTTCCGGGGACGCCGAACCGACCGTGCAGATTCCGGCCGTGGTGATCGAGCGTCTGCGCGACGCGCTCGAAACCCTGAGCGGCTACGACGAAACCTGGCTGTTCGCGCTCGAACCCGGCCGTGCACTCTTCGACGACATCGCACGCCGCTCGCGCCTCCTGCACTGAGGCGCCGCAGGACCGCCCGGAGCGGACCGCGCCCGCCGGCGCGCGCCTGTCCCGTCTTGCCGACATGCCGCCGCCTTGGCCCGCCCCGCGCGCGCCGTGGACGAGCGGCGTGATCTTCTGGGGGAAACGCCGTGAAATCATTCCTGAACCGCCGTCGTGCCGCAGAACCGGGCGGCCCGTCGCATCTCGTCGCGGTCGCGCGCGACAGTTCTTCCGCCGACCTCGCCCACCCCGCCGGGAGCGTTGACACGCATCGCCCCGCCGGCGAACCCGGCCCGCATCACGAAGCCGAAACCGCTCATCAACAGAGCAACGACCACGACAGCGCCGACACGCTCGATTACCACGCCGACGCCGCAACGACCGCCCGCATGCCGATCCACTCGGGCGGCGCGCCGCGTCCGGTTTCGACGCTGCACGCGGTGCCCGCGATGCCCGCGCATCTGAGCGGCCGCCCGGTGCAGATCGCCGATGGCGCGTCGTTCGAAGCGCTCGTCGCGACCCACGCGATGACCACGTTCCGCTCGTTTCGCAGCTTCGATTACACGGTGACGCTGCTCTTTCATGGCGAGACGCTCGGCTATTTCGTGGCGCTGCATCAGGATGGCGCGCTCTGGCATGCGTTCCGGGCCGCTGACATCGATTCGGCCGGCGCGGTGTTTCATCATCTGCAGGAGCAAGCGACGCGCCTCGCCGATGGCGAAACGCGCATCGCCCAGCTCAGCGCGCAAAACGTGCTGCTGGCGAGGCAAATCGAGGATTCGGAAGCGCAGGCCGAACGGCTGCGCGTGGATCTGCAACGGCACGCCGAGCAGGAGCACCGCGTGAGCGCGCGCCAGCATCAGGTGCGCAAGGACGTGGCGCAGATGGAGGCGCAACGCATCGCCGCGCAGGCGCAACTGAACAAGGCGCACCGCACGATCCACCAGTTGAGCGTGACGAGCAGCGAAGGCGTGCCGCATCTGCACGGACGCTGAGGCGGCCCGACGCCGCCGGGCTTTTCACGTCGCGCGCAATCTGACGCGCCACGAAACGCGCCACTCAACGCGAGCGCCAAAAAGAAAAGCGCGGGCCGGTTCTCGACCGGGCCGCGCTGGACTGCTGCTACTGCGTACTGCACTTTCACTTCTACTGCTTGCTGCGGACTTCTGCTGCATACAGCGACTCCTGCTACTGCTCACTACGCACTGCAACTGCCAACTTCAACCTCTTTGCTGACTACGGACTTCAACATCTACTGCTTACTGCGTGCTTCTACTGCTTAAAGCGACCTCTACTGCTTACTTCGACTTCGACTGCGTACTGCAACCTCTACTGCGTGCTGCTACTTCAACTGCCTGCTGCAACCTCTACTGCGTACGGCTACTTCAACTGCCTGCTGCAACCTCTACTGCGTACGGCTACTTCAACTGCCTGCTGCAACCTCTACTGCGCACTGCAACTTCAACTGCCTACTACAACCTCTACTGCGTACTGCACCTCTGTGTGCTTACTTCGACCTGCAACTTCTACAGCAACTGCTCACTGCAAACTGCAAACTCTTGCTGCTTACATCGACCTGCAACTACGCACTGCTACTTCTATTGCCTGCTGCAACTACATACTGCAACTACGTACTGAGGTCCTGCACCTGCAACTTCTACATCCACAACAAACAACAACTGCTCTCTGCTCGCAACTCACAACAACTTCGACGGCTTCACTGCCTGGCTTCACTGCCTTGATGGTGAGACCGCGTCAGGCGATCTCACGGATACTTCACGCCCGAACTTAGTGGCCGAAATACACGGCTTGCGACGGGGCGACATGCGCGGGCTGCACCGGGGCGCCCGACTGCGACGTACCGACTGCCGGCGCGCCGTAACCGCTGGTTTCACCGTTCGCCAGCTTTTCCTGGTTCACGCGGGCCTGAGCGGCCTGGATGTTTTCGGGGTAATTCACATGATCGGCGGACGGGTTGTAACCGGCCTGCTCGAGTTCGACGAGCTCCGCGCGGACCTGTGCGCGGGTCAGACCTTGCTGGCTCGACTGGGCGAACGAGATCGCCGGGATGGCCAGTGCTGCTGCAACGACAACGGCGGGAATAAGCTTGTTCATGATCTAACCTCCATCTGTTTTTTTGCGCTTTGGGCTCTGTTTTCCTCAGCGCTTGATGAAAGTCTAGGCCTTTCTTTGATCTAGGGAAAACCCTAATAACAAAAAACACCGTTGCAAAATCGTTAACAAAAAAGGGGAACCCGGAAGGTTCCCCTTTTATTCAGACAAAAGCCCGCAAAAACTATCGGGCCGATAGCCCCTCAGTCCGCCGACGCAACGCCCGCTGACAGGCGCACGCAGCGGGCGATCAGGACCAGTCGGCGTGGAAGCTGCCCGGCTTGTCGATGCGCTCGAACGTGTGCGCGCCGAAGAAGTCGCGCTGCGCCTGCACCAGATTCGCGGGCACGCGCTCCGAGCGATACGCGTCGAAGTACGCGACCGCCGACGAGAACGCCGGCACCGGCACGCCGACCTTCACCGCTTCGACCACCACGTCGCGCAACGCGGCCTGATAGTTGGCGGCGATATCGCTGAAATAGGGATCGAGCAGCAGATTGTCGAGCTGCGCGTTCTTCGCGTAGGCGTCGGTGATCTTCTGCAGGAAGCGCGCGCGGATAATGCAGCCCGCACGGAAGATCTTGGCGATCGTGCCGTATTGCAGATCCCACTTGTACTCGTCCGAAGCGGCGCGCAGCTGCGCGAAACCCTGCGCGTACGAGATCACCTTCGAGAAATACAGCGCACGGCGCACCGACTCGATGAACGCCTTGCGGTCGCCCGCGAACGGCTTCGCGTCCGGGCCCGCGAGCACCTTGCTCGCCGCCACGCGCTGCGTCTTCAGCGACGAGAGCACGCGCGCGAACACGGCTTCCGTGATCAGCGGCAGCGGCGCGCCGAGGTCGAGCGCGTTCTGGCTCGTCCACTTGCCGGTGCCCTTTTGCGCCGCGCGATCGAGGATCACGTCGACGAGATACTGGCCGGTTTCGTCGTCCTTCTTCTGGAAGATCTTCGAGGTGATTTCGATCAGGTAGCTGTCCAGCTCGCCCGCGTTCCACTCCGTGTAGACCTCGCCCAGTTCCTCGTTCGAGAGGCCGAGCACCTGCTTGAGCACGGCGTAGCTTTCGGCGATCAACTGCATGTCGCCGTATTCGATGCCGTTATGGACCATCTTCACGTAGTGGCCCGCGCCGTCCGGACCCATGTAGGCCACGCACGGCTCGCCGTCCGCCGGCGCCTTCGCCGCGATTTCGGTGAGGATCGGTGCAACCAGATCGTAAGCGTCGCGCTGGCCGCCCGGCATGATCGACGGGCCCTTGAGCGCGCCTTCCTCGCCGCCCGACACGCCCGTGCCGATGAAATGCAGGCCCGCCTTCGCGAGTTCCTGGTTGCGGCGGATCGTGTCGGTGAAATGCGTGTTGCCGCCGTCGATCAGGATGTCGCCCTTCTCCAGCAGCGGCTTGAGTGCGGCGATGGTGGCGTCGGTCGGTTCGCCTGCCTTGACCATCAGCAGAATGCGGCGCGGCTTTTCGAGCGACGCCACGAACTCTTCGAGCGTGTAGGCCGGCACGAGTTTGCGCTCGGGGAATTCAGCGATCAGCTCATCGGTTTTCTCGCGGCTGCGGTTGAACACCGACACCGCATGGCCGCGGCTTTCGATGTTGAGCGCAAGATTGCGTCCCATCACGGCCAGACCCACCACGCCGATTGCCTGTTTGCTCATGTTGACTCTCCACTTCAATCAATTGGGGTGACGCACGCGCGGCATCGCGCAGCGCGTCGATCGTGCAAGCATAAGGGAAACGCCCGTGCGCTGCGCGATGGCGCGCACGGCATCCCGCCCGAGGGCCGCGATTATCGCCTACTCGCGGCCCGCCGCCGCCTGCCTGCGGAAAACGAGGCTGAAATTGTTCGCCGGCATCGCCACCACGGCCTCGCAGACGAGCCTTTCGGCGGCCGCGAGCGCCTCGACGGCCTCCATGTCGCGCACGCCCCAGGACGGGTCGCGCGCGCGCAGATCGGCGTCGAAGGCCGCGTTGCTCGGCGCCGTATGCGCGCCGCCGCGCCGGTACGGACCGTACAGCACCAGCGCGCCGCCGACCGCAAGCCGCGCGCCCGCGCCTTTCAGCAACGCAACAGCGGCCTCCCACGGCGCGATATGAATCATGTTGATGCAGACGATGGCATCGACCTCGCCGATCGGCCAGGGTTCGCGGCGCACGTCGAGATCGAGCGGCTCGCGCAGATTGGCGAGCCCGGTGTGTGCGCGCCACGCGGACACCGAAGCGCGGGCGCGCGGATCGGCGTCGCTCGGCTGCCAGTCGACGCCGGGCAGCGCCGACGCGAAATGCACCGCATGCTGGCCGGTGCCGCTCGCGATTTCAAGCACGGTGCCGCGCGCGGGCAAGGCGCTGCGCAGCACGTCGAGGATCGGCGCGGCGTTGCGCTCGGCGGCGGGCGCGTGCAGGCGCTCGGGGCGCGGCGTGGAAGCGGAGCTTGAAACGGAATCGGTCATCTGAAGCGGGAAAAAAGAGTGGCGCTGATTGCGGACGAACATGCAGGCGAATACGCGGGCGAACATGCAGACGAAAGTGGAGACGACACCGCAAGCGCTCAATAAAGCGTTTTCTTCATGCGCTCGGCGAGATCGGCCTCGTAACGCTCGACGTCGAATGACTCGCCGTATTGCTCGTCGTTCACGCGGCGCAACATGTCGCCCGCGCTCGGCAACTGCGAACGCTCGACGTGGCGCGACGCGTCCCAGAGATGCGAGCGCGCGATCGCCTTCGCGCAGTGGAAATAGGCGCTCTCGATGTCGATCAGCAACACCGAGCGCGGCGGCTTGCCGTCGACGGCGAAATGGTCGAGCAGCCCGGCATCAACGCTCACGCGCGCGCGGCCGTTCACGCGCAGCATCTCGCCCACGCCCGGCACCATGAACAGCAGGCCGACCTGCGGCGCGGCCACCACGTTGCGCAGACTGTCGACGCGATTATTGCCGGGCCGGTCGGGCAGCGCGAGCGTGCGCTCGTCGAGCACGCGCACGAAGCCCGGCGCGTCGCCGCGCGGCGAGCAGTCGAGGCCGTCCGGGCCGCCCGTCGCGAGCACGACGAACGGCGACAGCTCGATGAAGCGGCGGTAATCCGCGTTCACGTGGTCGATTTCCTTGCGCAGCGCGCGCTCGTGCGGCGTGCCGTAGTGCGCTTCGAGTTCGTCGGTCGTGGTCAGCATCGGTCGGGGTCCTCTCGATTTCCTGGCGGCTTGCGGCGCAAGAACGCCAATGAGCGCCGATGAACGCCAATAAGCACCCGTGATCGGCGATGAAAAACGGCGCGATTCAGGCGCCGAGCCGCGCGGCGAGCGCGTCGAGCGTCGCGGCGCACGGCGCTTCGACTTTCAGCGCGAGCAGCGGGTCGGCGCGCGTCTTGCCGAGGTTGATGGCGGCCACGGGCTTGCCGCGCTGCTGCGCCCACGCGCAGAAGCGATAGCCCGAATACACCATCAGCGACGAACCGACCACGAGCACCGCGTCGGCCTCGTCGAGCGCCGCCGACGCCGCCGCCACGCGCTCGCGCGGCACGTTCTCGCCGAAAAACACCACCGACGGCTTGAGCATGCCGCCGCAAGCGTCGCATGCGGGAATGTCGAAGGCGTGTTCGCCGTCGAAGTCGAGATGGGCGTCGCCGTCGGCGGCCGGTTCCGCGAACGCGCCCGCGAGCGCCGGATTGCGCGCCTCCAGTTGCGGCTGGATCGAGGCGCGCGAGTACTGCGCGCCGCAGGCGAGGCAATGCACGTGGCCGATGCTGCCGTGCAGCTCGATCACGCCATGACTGCCCGCGCGCTGATGCAGGCCGTCGACGTTCTGCGTGACGAGCGTGCCGACGCGCCGCGCCGTTTCGAGCCGCGCGAGCGCGCGATGCGCGCCGTTGGGCTGCGCGAGCCCGACGGTCGGCCAGCCCAGCATGCTGCGCGCCCAGTAGCGGCGGCGCGCGCTGTCCGAGCCGAGAAACTCCTGCAGCGTGATGGGCGGCGAACGCTTCCACGCGCCGTTTTCATCGCGATAGCCGGGGATGCCCGAATCCGTGCTGATGCCCGCGCCGGTCAGCACGAACAGGCGCGGATGGCGCTCGGCGAACGCCTGGAGCGCATCGAGCGCATCGAGCGCCGTGAGTGCATCAGCGGGCTTGACGGCAGAGGTGACGACAGAGGCGGCGGCGGGAAGATCGAGGGATTCGGACATGACGGCTCGGCGTAGTGTGGGGCGCGCCGCTCAGCGCGGCGGTTCGGCCTCGACGGCCTCTGCCGCGTGGCGGGCCGCGTGGCGCGCTTCCCACGCCGCGAGCGCTTCGCGCCAGCGCTGCACCTCTTCGGCGTAGAGATCGAAGATGCAGGGACTGCAGCCGCTCTGGCAGCAGTCGCCGTCGTTGGGCCGCTCGGGCGGTTCCGGGCGCGGGTCGTCCTCGGGATGTAAAGGCAAAGACATGGGGCGAACGTCGTAATGATTCGGCGTCCAGTATACGGGAGCGCGCGTTTGCGCGTGCGGGCGCCCCACCGCCTGCACGCCTTGCGCGCCAACGGCTAAATCGGTCTACGTATCGCTACGCACACTCATCCTCGCCCAACGAACGGCATCTTCGTGGCCATGATCGTCATGAACTGGACGTTCGCGGCCAGCGGCAACTGCGCCATGTGCAGCACCGCATCGGCGACGAGTTCCACATCCATCAGCGGCTCCACGGCGATCTCGCCATTGGCCTGCGGCACGCCGCGCGCCATGCGCTCGGCCATCTCGGTGCCCGCATTGCCGATGTCGATCTGCCCACAGGCGATGTCGTAGCGCCGTCCGTCGAGCGACACCGACTTCGTCAGCCCGGTGATGGCGTGCTTGGTCGCCGTGTACGCAATGCTGAACGGACGCGGCGCGTGGGCCGAAATCGAACCGTTGTTGATGATGCGGCCGCCTTGCGGGTTCTGCCGCTTCATCAAGGCGAACGCCGCGCGCGTGCAGAGGAACACGCCGGTCAGGTTCGTATCGACCACGGCGCGCCAGTCTTCCACCGACAACTCGTCGATATCGACGGCCTTCGCGTTGCGTCCCGCGTTGTTGAACAGCAGATCGAGGCGGCCATAACGTTGGCGCACCGTGTCGAACAGCGCTTCGACCGCGGCCGCGTCGCTGACGTCGCACGGCACGGCCAGCGCTTCCTGGCCCGCCGCGCGCGCGTCGGCGGCGAGCGCGTCGAGCGGCTCGGCGCGGCGGCCCGTGAGCACGACCGCGTAGCCGTTCGCGAGCAGCTTGCGCGCGCACGCGCGGCCGATGCCGCTGCCCGCGCCCGTCACGATCGCCACCTTGCGAGCGGTGTTTTGTCCACGGTCCTGGGTGATTTCCTGCGTTGACTCTGTCATCGTTCCCGCCTCGTTTGCTTCGATGTTGTTGACCTTCAAGCCTGCGCGAAACCCGCGCGCAACACGTCGACGAACGCGTTGCCCGCCTGCGAATCCATGCCGCCGTCGCGCCACAGCGCGAACACGCCCACGCTCAATGCCGGTTCCACGCGACGGATCGCGACCGGTTCGCCCGCACTCTTCGCGGTGATTTCGTCGAGCAACACGCGCCCCACGCCGCGCGCCGCGAGCGAACGCGCCACATACCAGGTCTGCGCCTCAACCACCGCGAGCCGCCCTTCGACGCCCTGCGTTTCGAGCAGATGCCCGATGGTCTCGCCCAGCGGATCGACATTGCCGATGCTGATCCAGTCGCTCGCGACGACGTCCTGCAGCGCGAGCGGTGCATCGGCGGGCGTGGGTTCGTCGGGCGGCGCGACGCAGACCACGGCCGTGCGCCCGAGTTCGAGCGAGGCGATGCCGGGCCGCGCGGGCGGATTGATCGCCACGCCCACGTCGAGTTCGCGCGTGAGCAGCGCGTTGAACAGCTCGTTGGTGTGGCGCGTCTGGATCTGCAGCGAGACTTCCGGATAGCTGGCGCGAAACGCCTGCACGGCCTGCGGAATCAGGCTCAAACCCAGACTCGGCAGACAGCCGATGCGCAGCAGCCCCTGCGGTTGCAGCGCGAGATTGCGCGCGAGGTCGCGGATGCTGTCGAGGCTCGTTTGCAGCTTCTGGGTTTCGGCGAACAGCAGTTCGGCTTCGCGTGTCGGCTGGAGCCGGCCGTGCGCGCGCGCGAACAGCTTGAGGCCCGCGCTGCGCTCGGCATGCGCGAGCACCTTGCTCACGGCGGGCTGCGACACGCACAGCAGCTCGGCGGCTTTCGACAGCGAGCCCGTGCGCATGATCGCGTGGAAGACTTCGATGTGGCGTAGACGCATGAGGCGCGGGCCGCACGGTCCGCGTGCGGCTGAACAAAAGCGCAAGGATAGCGCGTTCGCGCGTGCGGATCAGCGTGGATCAGCGCGCACACGCGAATGCGAGCGCCGACGACGTGCCAGTCGAGCGCCCGGCGTACTCCGCGTTCCGCACCGATCGACGCACCCTCACACGCGGAAATCGGCGGCCATGTCCTCGTCGCTGCGCGCGCGGATCTTGCCGCTGCGCGCAGCCTTCACAAACAGGTCGTAATCCTTCTCGACCTGATCGGCGTAGGCGAAGCCATAACCCACGAGCGCTTCGGCGAACTGATCGCTGCGTCCGATATACGAAGCGATCTCGATCGCCGCGTTGCCCGACTTCGCATGCGCGCGCGCCATCGCCCAGCCGCACAGGCGTCCGTAGCCCGCGAGCAGCGTGCTGTCGAGCAGTTCGAGATCGACGGAAAGCTTCATGTCCCGCAACTGGCGGAAGTAGAAGTGCCGCCCCGACGGCCCCGTCGACCAGCCGAGAAAGATATCGCTCGCGGCCTGCAGCAGGCGCTGCCCCTGCACGACGCGCGCGGCTTCGTGCTTGAACGGCGGTGACTTGAAAAACTGCGAGATCACTGAGCGGCGCGCCTCCTTGACCTGAAGGAACAGCGGCTTGCCGTGATGATCGACGAGCAGGATCACGAGGCAGCGCGTGCCCACGCTGCCCACGCCCACGACTTTGAAGACGAGATCCTGCAACGCGAAGTGTTCGAGCAGTTCGCGGCGGTCGGGCGCGAGCGTCTTCAGATAGGCTTCGTAAGTGGGCGTGATGAGTGTGCGCCAGTCGTCGAAGGTGAGCCAGTTGTCCTCGGCTTCGTAGAGCGAGTTCGGGCCGTGCACGTGAAAAAGCGCGGGCGGCGCGTCGCGCACGATCCAGTGGCCCGACGCGTCGTCGCGATGCGCGAGCTTTTCGAGCATGCTTTCGTGCGTGCGCCCGGCCGCCTTCTCCATGCCGCGCCGGATCAGACGGCGGCCCTCGGGCGTGAGCGCCGTCTCCACCATGCGGTCGAACGTGATCTTGTCGTACCAGAGTTCGAGTGCGCCGTAGTCGGCGTACTGGCGCATGCGGTCGCGATAGGTGTTCACCACCGTCATCACGAGATCCTCGGCCACGCCGCGCGAATAGCGCATGTGCCGCGCCGCCACCACGAAGCTCGCGACGAGGCGCTTGAGGTCCCACTCCCACGGGCCGGGTGCGACTTCGTCGAAGTCGTTGAGATCGAACACGAGTTGTCGCTCGGGCGTGGCGAAGCCGCCGAAGTTGAGCAGATGGCCGTCGCCGCAGATCTGCATGACCATGCCGGTGTTCGGCACCTGGGCGAGATCGTGCGCCTGGAGGATCGCGCTGCCGCGAAAGAACGTGAAGGGCGACACGATCATGCGACCATAACGCAGCGGCACGAGGTTCGGCACGCGGCCCTCGCTGCTCGCTTCCAGCAGCTTGAGCGGATCGCGATGCAGCTCGCCGGTCTGCTTGTGGCTCGAACGCTTCGCCCGCTCGCGCGCGGCGCGCCCGGCCGCTTCGCGTTCTGCAACGGTCTTTCCATTCATGAACGGCTCCCGTTCCGGATGAGAGTGACGACCCGTGATGCGCGCCGCATCGGCGTGTCCGCAAAGGCGCGCCGCGCCAGCCGTATTTAAGCGTGCGGCCCCCTTTTGCGCAAGCGCGGCACGGTTGCCGCGGCCGCCCGTCCGCATCGCGCCAGGGCGCTGCGCAACGTGCGCGCAACGCGCGCGACGCTCGTGTACCGTGCGCATTGAGCTTTCGGGGACGGCGCGGCCTGCGCGCCGACGCGCCACGCCATCGTTGCATCACGAGGCCCGCATGAATATCGGTGTCTATGGAACGCTCGTCGCCGCGTCGCTCGTCCTGCTGCTCGGCAACCGGCTGCTGGCCGCGCTGCCGCTGCTGCGCAAATGGACGATTCCCGAGCCCGTCGCGGGCGGCCTCGTCGTCGCGCTCGTGTTGTTCGGATTGCATACGTTCGTGCACGTGGACGTACGCTTCGACGCCTCGCTGCAAGCGCCGCTGATGCTCGCGTTCTTCGCGACCATCGGACTGAACGCCAATCTCGCGAGCCTGAAATCCGGCGGCCCGATGCTGGTGCGCTTTCTCGCCGTGGTGATCGGCCTGCTGGTGTTGCAGAACGTCGTGGGCATCGGACTCGCGCTCGCGATGCGTGTCGATCCGTTGTTCGGGCTGCTCGGCGGCTCCGTCTCGCTCGCGGGCGGACACGGCACGGGCGCCGCGTGGGGCAAGGTCTTCACCGAGCATCACGGCCTGCAATCGGCGACCGAAGCGGCCATCGCGTGCGCGACGTTCGGCCTCGTGATGGGCGGCATACTCGGCGGCCCGGTCGCGCAGCACCTGCTCAAACGCATCGGCCACACGGACAACACGGCCGATGCCGACGCCCCCGCCGACGCGCCCTACGCCTTCGAGGAACCCAAAGCCGAACAGGCGACCACGCCCGCCGTCTTCATCGAAACGCTGACGTTGATCGCCATCAGCCTCGCCGCGGGCGACGTGATCGCCGGATGGATCGCAGGCACGCCGTTCGAATTGCCGGGTTTCGTCTGCACGCTGTTCATCGCGGTGCTGCTCGCCAACGCGCTCGCGTTCATGGGCCGCCCCGTCGCCGAACACGCGGTCGCGCTGATCGGCAACGTGAGCCTCGCGCTCTTTCTCGCGATGGCGCTCATGACGCTGCGCCTCTGGGATCTCGCCGCGCTCGCGTTGCCGGTGTTTTCGATCCTCGTCGCGCAGACCGTGATGATGGTGCTCTACGCGTTGTTCGTGACTTTCCCCGTGATGGGCCGCAACTACGACGCCGTCGTGCTCTCCGCCGGGCATTGCGGCTTCGGCCTCGGCGCGACGCCCACCGCCATCGCCAACATGCAGGCCGTGACCGCGCGCTTCGGCCACTCGCATCTGGCCTTCCTCGTCGTGCCGATGGTAGCCGCGTTCTTCATCGATATCGCCAACGCCATCGTCATCAAGCTGTTTCTCGCGTTGCCGTTTTTCGCGTGATCGCCGCGTGAAATTCGCGTGATTTTTGCGCGTACGAGACGGCGCGCGGCGGCGCGTTAGAATCGGCGGATGCGCGTTCGCGCGAGTCCTCATCGAGCACGATCATGTCCTTCTCCGCCTGGCTCTTTTTCCTGCCCGCCTGCTTCGCGCTGAACATGGCGCCAGGGCCGAACAACCTGCTGTCGATCAACGTGGCCGCGCGCCACGGCTTCGCGCGCGCGTTCGTGGGCGGCCTCGGCCGGCTGCTGGCCTTCGCGGCGATGATCGCGCTCGCGGCCACCGGCCTCGCGGTCGTGCTGCGCGCCTCCGAAGCCGTATTCTTCGCGATCAAGCTCGCGGGCGCGGCCTATCTCGTGTGGCTCGCCGTGCAACTCTGGCGCAGCGACGACGCGCCCATCGGCATGAAGCTCGACAGCGACGCCACGCTCGCCCGGCTCGCCTGGCGCGAGTGTCTCGTGGCGGCGGGCAACCCGAAGGCGATTCTGGTTTTCACGGCCTTTCTGCCGCAATTCGTCGACGTGACGAAGCCGATGCTCGCGCAGTTCGGCGTGCTGGGCGCGAGCTTTCTCGTGCTCGAAACCGTGGCCATCGCGCTCTACTCGCTCGCCGGCATGTACCTCGCGCGCTGGCTCACGCGCAGCGTCGTGCGCCGCTGGTTCAACCGCGCGTGCGGCGCGTTTCTCGGTGCGATCGGCGTGAGTTTTCTGCTGGTCCGGCGCGGCTGAAAACGCGTCCGGCAAGGCGCTTTTCGCACCCGTCATCCATAACGTTTCGCTGATGATTTTGGCGAGAAACTTTAACTGTCGTTAATCGACGGCAGCCCCTATGCTCGAATCATCGTCCCTCGCGCGGGCGTGCATGCGTATTGAACGCACGGCACACGACGCTTGCGGCCATCGAGCGGACACCGGTTTTCAACGTCATTGGGGAATCGATATGAAGATCTGCATCTTCGGTGCGGGGGCGATCGGCGGCATGATGGGCGTGCAGCTCGCACGCGCGGGCGCCGACGTGAGCTTCGTCGCGCGCGGCCCGCACCTGGCCGCCATGCGCGAGCGCGGCGCGCGCCTCTTGATGGACGGCGAGGAGTACGTCGCCAAAGTGCGCTGCACGAGCGATCCGCGCGAACTCGGCGTGCAGGACGTGGTGATCGTCACGCTCAAGGCGCATTCGGTGGCGGGCGTAATCGACTCGATGCAGCCGCTGCTCGGCAAGCACACGGCCATCGTCACGGGCACCAACGGCATTCCGTACTGGTACTTCTATCGTCACGGCGGCAAGTTCGAAGGCACGCGGCTCGAAAGCATCGATCCGGACGGCTCGCAATGGACACGCCTCGGGCCCGAGCGCGCCATCGGCTGCGTGCTCTATCCGGCCGCCGAAATCGACGAGCCGGGTCTGATCCGCCATGTGTACGGCAAGAAGTTTCCGATCGGCGAACCGTCGGGCGAGCGCACGCCGCGCATCGTCCAGTTGCATGAAGCGATGACGGCGGCCGGCTTCGACGCGCCGATCCGCGACGATATCCGCGACGAAATCTGGCTCAAGCTGTGGGGCAATCTCTGCTTCAATCCGATCAGCGCGCTCACGCACGCGACGCTCGACATCATCACGCAGGATCCGGCCACGCGCGCCGTCGCGCGCACGATGATGCTCGAAGGCCAGCGCATCGCGGAGCAATTCGGCGTGCACTTCCGCGTGGATCTGGAGCGGCGGATCAACGGCGCGGGCGCGGTGGGCGCGCACAAGACCTCGATGCTCGTCGATCTCGAACAGGGGCGGCCGCTGGAAATCGATCCGCTGCTGACCGTCGTGCAGGAGATGGGCCTGCTCGTGGGCGAGCCCACGCCCGCCATCGACACCGTGCTCGCACTCATCAAGCAGCGCGAACGCATGGCGAAGCTGGCGGCGTAGAAAACACCCTGTTTCAAGCGCTAAAACGAACGGACCGCATGAAGATGCGGTCCGTTTTTTGTTGCCGATGCAGGAAAGTGTGCGAAGGTGCGAAACTCAGACAGCGACGCAGACAGCGCCAGCGAGGATCACTCCACGCGCGCCTGCTCGCGCGAGGCGCGCAATGCGCTTTCGAACAGCGCGGCACCCCGCCGGGATTCGCTGGCGTCGTTGCTGCGCGCGCGAGCGGCGCGATTGTCGGCCAGCGCGTCGCTTGAATTCGACACGACATCCGATGCCGTCGTACGGCCATCGCTCACGAACTGCGACCACGCGGCCTGCGCGCACGGACGCAGCGAACGATTGCGCCGCCGCACGAGCATCGTGCTCACCTGCACGACCGGATGCAGCACGCGCGTGACGAGCGGTCCCGGCGGCGCGGGCCAGTGACACGCGGCGCTCGATGAAAGTCCCGCGGCATCGCCCGTTACGCGTCCATCGCGGCCATCGTCGCCGCACACCGGCAGCACGCCGATCCCCATGCCGAGCTGCGCCATGCGCGCCACGCCCGCCACATGCGCGAACTCCTGCAACGGACGGCCCTCGGGACGCAAACCTTCGAGCGCGCGCATAACGGCCGCGCGGCAGCCCGCATCGCGATTGAGCGTGACGAGCGGCTCGCGCGCGAGATCGTCCCAGCGCAACGCGCCCTGCAAGGCGAGCGGATGCTGCGCGGGCAGCACGGCGCACAGCGGCGTCGCGCTGAGCGGCTGCACGTCGAGATTGCCGCTTGCGAACGGCACGCAATCGGCGATCACGCCGAAATCGGCCTCGCCCTGCTCGACGGCCTGCAACACGGCAGCTTGCGGCAGGTCCTGCAATTGCAGCGTGAGCGCGGGAAAGGCCGCGGCGCAGCGCGCCATCGCGGCGGGCACCCAGCCCGAGGAAAGCACGGGATTGCTCGCGACGAGCACCACGCCGCTATGGGCCTGATGCGCGTCGCGGCCTTCGGAAAGCGCCATGTCGATCTCGTCGAGCAGACGCCCGATGCGCCGCTCGAACCCGCTGCCGGCGACCGTGAGTTCAACCTGACGCGTGGTGCGATCGAACAGCTTGAGATCGACCGCTTCTTCGAGCTCGCGCACGCAGCGGCTGACCGCCGACTGCGTGAGCCCGAATTCGCGCGCGGCGCGCGTGAAGCTGCGCGCGCGCGCCACGGCGACGAACACCTTGAGTTGCTGAAGCGATACGTTCATCGACATCGTGCCGCCCGTTCGTCATTCGCCGCTGCGGTTGGGCCAGCTTTGCAGCCCGGCGGGATTCGTCGCGAGCGTGGCGGAGTGCTCGTCGCTCTGCTCGATCAGACGATGGCGCATCGGCGCGAGGATGAACTTGGCGCTCACACCGGCCGCGATCGTGATGACCGCCGAGGCGATGAACACCGCGCTCCAGCCGCCCGTCGCCGAGAGCACCGAGGCCACCGGCACCAGCAGTGCGGCCGTGCCCTTCGCGGTGTAGAGCGTGCCCGCATTGGCCGCGGCGTACTTGCTGCCGAAGGTGTCGGCGCAGATCGCCGGGAAGATCGAGAAGATCTCGCCCCAGAACAGGAAGATGAGCGCGGCGAACGTCATGAACGCATACGGGTTCGTGCCGTACTGCATCATGCCGAGCAGCGCGAGCCCTTCGCCCGTGAAGATGATGAACATCGTGTTTTCGCGGCCGATCTTGTCGGAGATGAAGCCGCACAACGGACGCGTGAAGCCGTTGCAGATGTTATCGATCGACAGCGTGAGCGTGAGCAGCGGCAGCGTCGCGCCGAACACGGTCATCGGAATGCGCGCGAGGCCCCAGTCCTTCGCGATCGGTCCGATCTGCGCCGTGGCCATCAGGCCGCCCGCCGCCACCGCCACGAACGAGACGTAGATGAGCCAGAACACCGGCTGCCGGACCATCTGCCCCGGCGTGTAGTCGACACGCGTGACGAGACGTCGGCCCGCCGCGGCGCCGGCGCGCGTCACAGGCTTCACGAGCACGAGCGCGAGCAGCAGAATCGATACGCCCTGCAGGATGCCGAAGAAGAAGAACGTGTGCTCGTAGCCCGAGCGCGTGATCATGTTGGCGATCGGGATCACCGTCACCGCCGCGCCCGCGCCGAAGCCCGCCGCCGTCAGGCCCGCCGCGAGACCGCGGCGATCCGGGAACAGCTTGAGCGCGTTGCCGACGCAGGTGCCGTACACGCCGCCCGCGCCGATGCCCGCGATCACCGAGGAGACATACAGCATCGGCAGCGTGCTCGCGTACGAGTTGAGCACCCAGGCGAGGCCCGCGCAGACCGCGCCGACCATCACGACCGGACGCGGGCCGAACTTGTCGACCAGCCAGCCTTCGATCGGCACGAGCCAGGTTTCAGTCAGGATGAAAATGGAGAACGCCAGCTGAATGGACGCTTCCCCCCAGTGGTGACGCGCATTCATTGGCGCGACGAACAACGTCCACGCGTACTGCAGATTGGCGACGAGTGCCATGCATAGCATGCCCACCACCAGTTGAAACCAGCGGTTCGTCCAGAACGGACCGCCCTCGCTCCTCTGACTGATTGCATTCATCTCGCTTGTCTCCGCTATCCATTCATGGATGCCGGTACTTTCGCCGGCCTGCATAGATATTTACTTATCGTTTTAATTCTTCCCTGCTTTCTTTCTGAATTCCATTCGAAACAGCACACGAAAAATCGAATGGAAATTCGTGAATTCCCTTTCATTCGACAATTCCATGAATTGCCTGAATACGCCGATACAGAAGCCACCAACTACGGGTTTTCCCGCTTTAAAAGGCACTTTTTCGCGTTTTTACGCGTTAACCCGCACACCGTTCCATTGGCATTCGGACTCCTTTCAACTCATGCTAGGGTGATTGTTCGATTAGTCACAATTAAAGTTTGTTATTATGTTGATTCACCATCCTTTATGGATCGGCCATGACCATGAGAAATGCCACGCTGCGCCAGCTCAAGGTGTTCGAAACCGTCGCACGCCACCTCAGTTTTTCGCGCGCCGCGGAAGAGCTGCATCTCACGCAGCCGGCCGTTTCCACGCAGGTCCGCCAGCTCGAAGAGCACGCGGGTCTGCCGCTCTTCGAGCAGCTCGGCAAGAAGATCTATCTCACGCCCGCGGGCACCGAGATGCTGCACTACAGCCGCGCGATCATTCAGCAGTTCCATGAAGTCGACGAGGCGATGAGCCAGTTGAAGGGCGTCTCCGGCGGCAAGCTCAACGTGGCCGTGATCAGCGCGGGCGACTACTTCTTTCCGCGTCTGCTCGCCGAATTCACGCGCCGCTACAAAGGCGTCACGCTCAATCTCTCGGTGCACAACCGCGAGCAATTGCTGCATCAGCTCTCGAGCAATCAGACCGATCTCGCGGTCATGGTGCGTCCGCCGCATACCACCGACGCCATCAACGAGCCCTTCGCGCCGCATCCCTATGTGATCGTCGCCGCGCCCTCGCACCCGCTCGCGCACAAGCGCAGCATCAAGCTCAGCACGCTCGCCAACGAGGCCTTCATCGTGCGCGAGCGCGGCTCGGATACATGGAATTCGATGGAAGAAGGCTTCGCGGGCAAGATCACCAACCTCAAGATCGCGATGGAAATCCAGAGCACGGAAACCATCAAGCAGGCCGTGATCGCCGGCATGGGGATCGCGTTTCTATCGGCGCATACGATCAGCCTCGAATTGCAGGTCGGCCACCTCGTCGTGCTCGACGTGGAGGGCTTTCCGGTCATGCTCAACTGGTATGTGGTGCATCGCAAGAACAAGCGCCTGCCGCCCGTCGCGCTGGCCTTCAAACGCTTCCTGATGGAAGAAGGCGCGCAACTTATCGAAAACATTACACGCGTCTCCGAATCGACTTTCCATAAGTAAGGATAGATAGATCGGCGCGAATCTATTGATTGCGCTGAATGATTCGCGTGATCGAAGGCGTGAATGCGCAGAATGGCGATGAATGAACGCCGCCTTCAACTCGCTTGAATCAATGCGGCCCCTGGCGTTGCCTGAGCGCGCGATGACGACTACGCCGCCGACGCGGCATATGCTGCGAAGCGTGCTGCGCGGCGCGCGCCCATTCGGGCGGCGTTGCATAGTCGGCGCTCCACGTATCGAAATACGCGGCATCGCTCGCGTTGCTGTCGAAGGCGGCGACGAGCCATTCGTCGGGGACGCCTGCGAACCGCGCGTAATGTGTAGGTGGAGCGGGTGGCGCGAACAGCGCGTGTTGACGCGCGTGCGGTGAGCGCCGTCGCGCGCCGCCCATCAGACGCACGCCCAGCGCGGCGCATAACACGCACGCGCCCACGAGCACCGACGCGCCGAATTCCGCCGACGCGCCAATCCGCTCAATCGCGAAGCCATAGCCGAGCGCCGCACAGAGCACGATCGCCGCGGCGTGCAGAATCACGTCGCTGTTTCGAGCCGGCGCACGCGCACGCCAACGCCTGATCGCTTTACCCCGAGCGCTCAGCGACCAGGCACACGCGGCTGCGCCGAACAGCAGCGCGCCGAACGTCGCGCCCGCATAGAGCGTGACGCGTTCGACAACGTTTTGCGCGGGCCACAGCAGACAACTCGCGAACGCCGCGACCATCGCGCTCGCGCCGAGCAAGCATCCCGCCACGCCGGCCACGCGCGCGCGCTTCGTCAAATCGTGGCGCGCGCCGAGCCACAGTCCCGCCATCACGCCCGCCTCGACGACAGCCACCGCCGCCGCGCCATGCATGAGCGATGCCGCCAGCACACCGGGCGGAATCGTCAACAGCAGCGCGAACGCAATAGCGAAGGCCGCGTGACGCGCAGGTTTGCTGACTTCGTCTTGCGCACGACGGCATCGCGGCTTCGCGCGCGCAGGCTCGCGCCGCGCCCATGCGGGCGCGAGCGCGGCCAGTTGCGCCAGTGCACAGACGAGCCAGGCGAACAGCACGCCGCCGCCCAGCCACGCCATCTCGCCCGCCAGTTGCTCCGGCATGTCTCCTCCTCGCGCGTCGGCGGCGTGGCCGCACGCGTCGTCGCTATTACCACACCACAGCGGGTTTCTCGCGTTCGTTTGCGGATTGCGCCGCATCGGCCCGATCGCGCACGGGCACGCCCAGCGCGTTGACGAGCGCGCCAATCCCTTCGATCGTCACCTCGACCGTTGCGCCCTCACCGATCGAGCCCACGCCCAGCGACGTGCCGCACGCAATCACGTCGCCCGGTTCGAGCGTGAGATCCTGCGAAATCAGGCTCACTTGCTGCGCGGGCGAAAACACCATGTCGTCGAGCGGATAATTCTGCCGCTCCACGCCGTCTAGCCGCGTCACCACGCGCGCGCTGCGCCAGTCGAAACCCGACACGATCGCCGGCCCCAAACAACAGAACGTATCGAAACCCTTCGCGCGACACCATTGCGGGAAGTGCGGATTCTCGGCGAGCAGGCCCGCAGCGGTGACGTCGTTCACGATCGTGTAACCGAAGATCGACGCCTCGGCTTCTTCGAGACTCGCATCGCGACAACGCTTGCCGATCACGATGCCCAGTTCGCCTTCGAACACGATCTTGCCCGCATAGTGAGCAGGACGGCGAATCGCATCGCCCGAACCGATCACCGAACTCGCCGGCTTGATCAGGAAAAGCGGATGCTCGGGCACCGGCTTTTCCAGCTTCAACGCAAGCGCGTGAAAGTTATTCCACAGTGCGACGACCTTGCCTGGCGCGCAAGGCGCGAGCGGCGTGAGCGCACGCAACGACAGCACCGCGCCCGTGGGCACCGGTTGATCGAGTCCTTCGTATTCGTGCAGATAACCGTTTTCGACGCGGCCAAACACGATACTGCCGTCGTTGGCCATCAAGCGCATCCATGTATCCATGCTTTGCTCCATCGTGTCATGTGTGCATGTGCACGCTTCGCCGCTCAGAGCGCGCCTGCCGCGCGCAGCGAGTGGATCTCGGTTTCGCTGTAGCCGAATTCCGCGAGCACTTCATCGGTGTGCTCGCCGAGCAGCGGCGAACGCGTCACGTTCGTCGGGCTGTCCGAGAGCTTGATCGGATTGCCGACCGTGAGATAGGTCCCGCGCACCGGATGCTCGACCTCCACGATCGTGCCGCTCGCGCGCAGCGATTCGTCGGCGGCGATTTCCTTCATCGAGAGAATCGGGCCGCACGGAATGTCGTGGCGATTGAGCGCGGCCATCGCTTCGAACTTGCTGCGATGCATGGTCCAGTGCTCGATCTCCGCGAAGATCTCCTTCAGATGCGGCAGGCGCGCATTCGGCGTGGCGTAGCGCGGATCGTCGATCCATTCCTCGCGGCCGATCAGCTTGCAGATGCGGTCCCACACCGGCGCCTGCGCGATGAAATAGATGTACGCGTTCGGATCGGTTTCCCAGCCCTTGCACTTCAGAATCCAGCCCGGCTGACCGCCGCCCGACGCGTTGCCCGCGCGCGGCACCGCATCGCCGAAACCGGCGTTCGGATATTGCGGATACTCCTTCATCACACCGGTGCGATCGAGGCGCTGCTGATCGCGCAGCTTCACGCGGCAGAGGTTGAGCACGCCGTCCTGCATCGCGGCGAGCACCTTCTGGCCGCGTCCGCTGTGCGTGCGCTGAAACAGCGCCGTGACGATGCCGAGCGCGAGATGCAGACCCGTACCGCTATCGCCGATCTGCGCGCCGGACACGACCGGCGGACCATCGTCGAAGCCCGTGGTCGAGGCCGCGCCGCCGACGCACTGCGCGACGTTCTCGTAGACCTTGCAGTCCTCGTACGGCCCCGCGCCGAAGCCCTTCACCGACGCGAGAATCATGCGCGGATTGAGCGACTGAATATGCTCCCAGCTAAAGCCCATGCGATCGAGCGCGCCGGGCGCGAAGTTCTCGACGAGCACGTCGCATTCGCGAATCAGCCGTTCGAGCACGCGCTTGCCTTCCGGGTTCTTCGTGTCGAGCGTGAGCGAGCGCTTGTTGCTGTTCAGCATCGTGAAATAGAGGCTGTCCGCGTCGGGGATATCGCGCAACTGTTCACGCGTGATGTCGCCGGCGCCAGCGCGCTCGATCTTGATCACGTCGGCGCCAAACCAGGCGAGCAGTTGCGTGCAGGTCGGGCCCGACTGCACATGCGTGAAGTCGAGAATGCGCACACCATCCAGTGCCTTGCCCATGTCATGTCTCCTTGTTTAATCGTGGCCGGGCGAGAGTTCGAAATCGTCAGGTTGCAAAGGCGCCGGGGCGGTCGCCGGATGTTGCGTTCATCGCTGGCTGATTGCGATGCGAGCCGCGTCCTTGAACAATACGGTATGTGATATATCACAACGAAGCAAGAGGGGATTTATCCGGCACAGCGCGTCGAAAAGTGGGCGGAAAAGCTTGTGGAATAAGGCGTTGAGGGAATCGGCGGGCGTTTGCTGCAGCGCACGAACGGGAAAACCCCGAGCGAACGAGGGCAAATATTTCAGATCGCGTGTGGAAAATGGAGAGGCGTCCGAGTGCGTGGAACGCTTACTGCGCTTGGAGTTTGCCGATTGGGCAAGCGCGTTCGGGCGGCTCGCACCGCCCGCCGCCGGCCTTGATGCGCATAAAGTTTCCGCCAGCGCCGTCTCATCCGCTCCGAGCACAGAGCGCGTGAGCGCGCTGCGTGCAAATGAAAACGGGAGACCCGCGGGTCTCCCGTTTTTGTGTCCCGTCAGCGCATAACGCGCCCTGTCACGCGCTCAATCGAGAAAGTCGCAATGCTTTTCGACGTAAGCGGCGAGATCCAGCGAATGCTGGCGCGTGAGCCGTTCCGCCAGTTCGGTATCGCGCTGCTCCAGCGCTTCGATGATGCGCAGATGATCGACGATCGAGCGCGACGCGCGATCGCTCTGCGAGATGGTCATGCGACGGATCGCGCGCACATGCACGAAGATGTTCTTGATCGTATCGAGGATGATCTGCGACTTCGAAAGCTCGACGATCGCCTGGTGGAAGGCGATGTTGGCGTCCGAATATTCCGCAATGTGCTCGGCGGGCGTGCTGTCGCGGAAGCTGTCGAACATATGGCGCAGCTTCGCGATTTCCTCGTCGGTGGCGTGCAGCGTGGCGAGGCGCGCGGCCATGCTCTCGAGCGCGGCCCACATCTGGATCATCTCGACGATCTCGCGCTTGCTCTTGCGCACGATATAGATGCCGCGACGCGGCACCATACGCAGGAAGCCTTCCTGTTCGAGCAGCGTCATGGCTTCGCGCACGGGCGTGCGGCTGACGCCGAGCGTTTCGCTCAGCACGCGTTCGTCGAGGCGGATTTCCTCGCGCGTCTGATAGATATCGGCGTCGGCGATAGCCTGGCGCAGCATCGCATAAGCCTGATCGCGCAGGCTTAGCGTGGCGTTGATGGGCTGCAGCGCCAGCGTGAGCGGCGCGGCGTCCCGGGTGGCGACTGCTTCAGTGTGTTCTGACGACATTCATTGCCTCTTTACCGACCTGCGGACGAACCAGCGGGCGGACCGAACGTGCGGGCTGCGCGCGCGGCGCCTCGCCCAGACCGACGAAGCGGCCGTGCTGTGCGGCCTGCTCGATGGCCGATTGCGGCAGCCATTTCGCGATCATAACCGTAGCGGCGGCACCCAAGGCCACAACTGCCGTCGCAAAGAGTGCAAGAGAGACGAGATCCATTTGAAGCTCCGCAAGATTGAGTCATCGAATGACTGAATCATATGCTGCGTCGCGACAAAAAGCAATATTCTGTATGTGGTATATCAGAGAGGATCTGTTCTAATGTGACCTTTCTGCAACGGCGACGGTGGCACGTTGGCGAATCGTCCGCCCGGCAAGGCGGCCCATTCGCGCGGCGGGTCCCGATGGCCCCAATGGTCCCGCTAGTAGTTCCGGTAATTCCGGTAGTTCCGATGAGAAAACAACCCATCCTGGAGGAAATGCCCGTCAGCGGCAAGGGGGCAGATGAAACGGATCTCGCCTCCGCTCGCCGTTGTCTCCCGCGCCAGATCGGTCGAGCGTAAGCGAGCGCAAACAAGCGTATTCAGCGCAGTCAGCGCTCACGTCCGGCGCCTCGCCTCGCAGCGAATTCTGTTGACACCACACGGCTCGCCCCCGCACACTCGGTTCATGCACATGCGTCCCCTCACCCTCACGACCGCGATGAATCATCCGTGGCACACGCCGAATACTGGCGAGTCACGGGGAGTGTGTGCGAACGGGTAATACAGGCAGTCCGTCTTACGCAAATCACAAAGCCCCGCCGGCATCGACGGGGCTTCTTGTTTTGTGAGCATCGAACAAGCAGCAAGGGCAGAAGAAAGCGCCCCGTCGGTCGGCTCCCACTCTGGAGATGACGATGGATGAAGCTTCACAGCAGCCCGGCGTGTGCAGCGCCGTTCCCGCTTTTGGCGCGGATTTCGGTGCAGACTTTGCCGCACACGATGTCGCCTTGCCCGCGCTGTCGATTCACTTCGCCGTACCGCGTGCGACCACGCTCACCTGGCGCGTCAGCGCCGACGGCACGTTGCGCGTCTACGGCGCGCGCATCTGGCTCACGCGCGCACGCTCTCCCTACGATCATTGGCTGAATCCCGGCGACATGCTGCGCGTGCATCGCGGCGAACGTCTGTGGCTGAGCGCCGATGACATCAACGGCACCGACCACACGCCCGACGCCGCCACGCGCCGCCCACTCGCACGCGTGACGCTCACGAGCGCCTGGCGGCAACCGAGTTTTGCCAGCGTGGCCGTCGAACGTCTCGCGGCGTGGCTCGACCTGCGGGTCTTGCGGATCTTGCGGCGCGCGCGTTAGCGGCGCGACGTGAAAGCCGGCAGGCGTGGCCGACAACATACAAGAGAAAAAGCAAAACGCCGGGCGTCCATGAAAACGGACGCCCGGCGCAGGTCTCGAAACGCGCTAAAAAGTGCTTGCCTCAGAACTTGTGCCGCAAGCCAAAGTTCACCATCGTCTGCGACGACGTGCCGTTGTAGCCATACGAGCCGATCGACGCTTCCGCCGGCATCGAGCCGCCCGAACCATCGCCCTGCTCGCCGCTCGCGTGCTGCCAGGCCGCGGTCATATAGAGATCGGTGCGCTTCGACAGGCTGTAATCCGCGCCGATCGACACCTGATGGTAGTTCGCGTTCGTGTCGCCGCTCGCGTGCGTATAGGTGTAGCCGAGCCCGAGCAGCAGCGCCGGGTTGAGCTGGTAATTCACGAAACCCTGGCCGGTGTTGTACTTCTCCGTGTCGCGAAACACCGAACTCGCATCCGACGCGTACTGCGCGTTGCTGTAGCCGAGCCCGAACGTGAAGAGACCCGCCGAATACTGCGCCGCCGCCCGCGCGATAGAAAGTGAGTGTGCGCTCACATACCCGGAATTGACCGGCCCGTCGAAGGTGCCGTCCGAGGTACTGGTCCAGCCGTCGGTGCGGATGCCCAGTCCGGCCTGGCTGTTGGCCGCGTAGAAGTAGCCGCCGGCGACGGCGATCGGGCCGTTGTTGTAGGCGACCGCCGCCGAATACGACTGCTCGGAACCGGTCGATCCCGCGATGCCGCCGAACGAATACATCGCGGCGGCCTGCAAGCCGTTCCACACCGGCGTGGTGTATTTGACGGCGTTGTTGACGCGGAAGCTGTTGTCGTAATTGTCGACGTCGCCGGGCGTGGCGAAGGCCGAGCCGAAGTAGTTGTCGGCCGTGATGCCCTGCACGAGGTCGATGAGCGGATCGTACTGACGCCCGAGCGTGAGCGAACCGTATTGCTCGGCGGTCAGGCCCACGTACGCCTGGCGTCCAAACATGCGGCCGCCCTGCCCCGACTGACCGGTCGACGGATTGAAGCCGTTTTCCAACTGGAAGATCGCCTTGAGGCCGCCGCCCAGATCTTCGGCGCCCTTCAGGCCCCAGCGCGAGCCCGACAGATTGCCGAAGCTGCTGTTGCCGAGCGACCAGAGACTGTTGCTGCCGTTGGCGTGGTTGACGTAGGTGATCGACGTGTCGATGGTGCCGTACAGCGTGACACTGGTCTGAGCCTGCGCGATGCCGGCTGCACCGAGCGCGGCGAGCGAAAGCGAAGTCAAGGCTAGTCTGTTCACGTCATTCTCCTCGCACGGTCAAATCGCAGTCATACGTCGCCCGAGGTATTCAGACTAACTCCACGGCGAGGGGAAGTAAAAGATTTAAAAAGCGTGTATCCAATTGGTCACAGCGGGGTCACAGCGGATTCAGAAATGGTCGCGTGCTGCCGTAAATCATTCTGTCGCGCGATGAAACAATGGCGCGCCCCATTTTCGCCGATGCCTTGCGCAGCAGGGCTGCCGGCGTGTTCGTCCTGTCGGGTTAAACGAGGTTTTTTCCGCCGTGATCCGCTTTGAATCGATGCTATCGTCTCATGCCCCGCTTTTGCGAAATCCGCAATCCGGCGCGCCGGTCATTAACAAACGTTTAACGGCCCATTTAACCGCCGAAGGCGCCGAAAACGCGGTTTCGGACGCCCGCCGATCAGCTGCCCGATCGTTCACTTTCCGGGATTCTTTATCCACTTAGTCAACCGTCAGGCCGCCCAGCGCGTTTTCTGGATTACCAGTCATTTACCGAACGTTTACGTTTTGGCTCGCCGTCCCGGCTCTGATTACTGCGCGACGCGATCGAGCGGCGCCGGCACCGGAAGAACGTGACGACCAGAACGCGATGCCGTCCCCGGGGACGCCGCCCACGGCGCATTGGCGCCATCGCAGACTCGCCAGACCGATCCATGCTTCAATCACCCCCTTCGCGCATCGCGCGCGCCGCCCTCGTGGCGATGCGCCGCCGCGCTCGCGCCCTGCGCCTGCAGCGCTTCGTCGCGCCGGCGCTCGCGCTTGGCATCTGCGCGCTGCTGCTGGTCGTGTTCCAGCATCTGTCGCGATCCGTCGATTACCGCTCGGTGATCCGCCAGCTCTGGCAGTTGAGCGCATTCCAGTGGATCGGCGCGCTGGGCGCGACCGCGCTGAGTTTCGTCGCGCTCGTCGGACGCGACGCCATCGGCTTGCGCTATCTCGGCATGAAGGTGCCGCGCGGCCCGCTCTGGGTCGGCGCGATCGCCGGCTCGGCGCTCGGCAACGTGACCGGCTTCGGCGCGCTCACGGGCGGCGCGGTGCGCTGCCGCGTCTACGGCGGCTCGGGCGTCACGCCGGCGCAGATCGGCCGCATGACCGTGTTCACGAGCGTCACGCTCGCGCTCGCCCTCGCGCTGATGGCCGCGCTCGGCATGGTCTGCGCGGCGCCGACGCTCTCCGGCCTGCTCCATCTCTCGCCCGACGCGCTGCGCGGCATCGGCGGCGCGGTCCTCGCGCTCGGCGCCGCGATGATCGCGGCCTGCCCCGCCACGGCGCGCGAAATCAATCCGCTCAAGCGTGACTGGGCGCGCTTCTCGGTGCCCGCGCGCCGCGACCTCGTCGCGCAACTGCTGCTCGCCGCGCTCGACGTGGTGGGCGCCGGTCTCGCGCTCTGGTCGGTGATGCCGCACACGCACATCGATTTCGCCGATTTCCTGACCGTCTACACCGCCGCGATGCTGCTCGGCCTGATCGGCCATACGCCCGGCGGCATCGGCGTATTCGAGGCCGCGATGGTATTCGCGCTCGGTTCCAGCGTGCCCGGCTCGAAGGTCTTCGCCGCGCTGCTCGCCTACCGCGCGATCTATTTCGGCGCGCCGCTCGCGCTTTCGGCCGCGCTGCTCGCCGTGTTCGAAGGCCGCGCGCTCACGAACCCGCTCAGCACGACGATCGCGAAACGCGGCGCGGACGGCGTCTCGCAACTCGCCCCGCTGTTCCTCGCCATCGTCACCTTCGTCACGGGCAGCATGCTCGTGATCTCCGGCGCGACGCCCGCGTTCGCCAAGCGCATCGCGCTGCTGCAAACCGTGCTGCCGCTCTGGGTGCTCGAAAGCTCGCAGATGCTCGGCAGCCTGTTCGGCGTGCTGCTGCTGTTCGTCGCGCGCGGCCTGCTGCGCCGCCTCGACGCCGCGTGGTGGCTCGCGCTCATGCTGGCCGTCGCCAACCTCGCGCTTTCGCTGATGAAGGGCCTCGCGTTCGTCGAAGCGGGCGTGCTGTGCGTGCTGATCGCGCTGCTGCTCGCCACGCGCCGCCGCTTCAATCGCCATTCGTCGCTGTTCACCGAGCGCTTCACGCCCGCGTGGCTCGCCTCGGTCGGCTGCGTGATCGCGCTGGCCGTGTGGGTGCTGCTGTTCGCGTTCCGCGACGTCGATTATTCGCAGCATCTCTGGTGGCAATTCGCTTTCGACGAACGCGCGCCGCGTGCGCTGCGCGCCACGCTCGGCGCGGGCGTGTTCGCCGCCGCGCTGGCGTCGTGGCAATTGCTGCGTCCGGCGGCCGGGCGTTTCGTGATGCCCGCGAGCGAAGACCTGATCGAAGCCGCGCGCATCGTGCGCGCGCAGGAACGCAGCGACGCCGGCCTCGCGCTGATGGGCGACAAGAGCTTCCTGTTCTCGCAGTCGCGCAGCGCGTTCCTCATGTACGCCAAGCGCGGCCGCACGTGGGCCGCGCTGCACGATCCGGTCGGACCGCGCGACGAATGGCCCGCGCTGATCCGCGAATTCGTCTCGCTCGCGCACGCGCACGGCGGCCGCGCCGCGTTCTATCAGGTGCGCGCCGACGCCCTGCCGCTCTACCTCGACGCCGGCCTCACGCTGATGAAGCTCGGCGAGGAAGCGCGCGTGATGCTGCAGGAATTCGACCTCAAGGGTCCGCAGCGCGCGCATCTGCGCTACGCGCTCAAGCGCGGCGAGCGCGACGGCTTCACCTTCGATCACATCGATCCGTCGCAGATGCCCGACACGCTGCCGACGCTGCGCGCGATTTCCGACGCGTGGCTCGAAGACCGCGAAGCGCGTGAAAAGAGCTTCTCGGTGGCCGCATTCGACGACGATTACCTCGCCGCCCAGCACGTGCTGCTGGTGCGTCAGAACGGCGAGCCGCTCGCCTTCGTCACCTTCATGACGACCGACCTGAACACCGACGCGACGGTCGGCGTCATGCGCCATCTGCCGGGCGCGTCGCCCTACGCGATGGAATATCTCTTCACGCAGCTCGCGCTGCATCTCAAGGCCGCCGGGTTTCAGTCGCTCTCGCTCGGCATGGCGCCGCTTTCCGGCATGGGCCCGACGCCGCTCGCGTCGTCGTGGCATCGCCTTGCCGGGCTGATCTGGCGCTTCGGCGGCAAGTTCTACAACTTCCGTGGGCTGCGCGGCTTCAAGAACAAGTTCGCGCCGCGCTGGGAACCGCGCTATCTGGCCGCTTCGGGCTCGATCAGCGTGTTCATCACCCTTGCGGATCTATCGCTGCTGGCAGGAGGCTGGCGTTCATGATGCATTGTTTTTCCACGCTGCCGCGCACGCTTCGCGCGGCGGCGGGCGCCGTCCTGCTCGTCGCCGGCGCGTCGCATGGCGCGTTCGCTTCCACGGCTTCCACGCTTTCCACGTCGACGGCCAAAGCCGCCAATAGTGCTGAAAAAAACGCCATCGAACACGTCTCGGGCGGCCGCTACGGCGAAGTGGCGATGACCAGACCCGATGGCGCGATTCGCGGCTTCGCTGTGCTGTTCTCGGCGGGCGAACACTGGAACGCCGCCGACCAGACGCGCGCCGACGCGCTCGCGCAGCACGGCGCGCTGGTCGTGGGCGTGGACACGGCGCGCTACGCGTCGAACCTCGGCGCCATCAAGAACGAGACCTGCCACAAGCTCTACAGCGATGCCGAAGCGCTGAGCCATCAGCTCGAACGCCAGCAGGGATCGAACGAGTATTTCGCGCCGATCGCGATCGGCAGCGGCACCGGCGCGCTCATCGCGCAACGCATGCTCTCGCAGTCGCCCGCGAACACGATGGCGGGCGCGGTGTCGCTCGATCCGTCGACGAAACCGCTCGACGCGCGCTTCGCGCCTTGCCCCGCCGATCCGACGCTTTCGCGCGGCAAGGGTCTGCCCGGCTTCTTCGAGCAAGGCGTGACCGCCTCGCAGGCGAACGGCGAGAAAGTTGCGCCCGCATCGAACGGCGCCGCGCCACGCGTGTTCGCCGCGAATCTTTCCGATGCCGACAAGCTCGCGACTTTGACCGCACCGCATCTGCGCGCGCAGACGGAAAGCGAAGAGGACGTCTCCGATCTGCCGCTGATCGAGCTGCCCGCCGCGCATCCGACCGACATGCTCGCGGTGGTGATTTCCGGCGACGGCGGCTGGCGCGATCTCGACAAGACCATCGCGGAAGCGCTGCAAAAGCAGGGTATTTCGGTGGTCGGCTGGGATGCGCTGCGTTATTTCTGGAGCGAGAAGCCGCCTGCACAGACGAGCCACGATCTCGCGCGCGTGCTCAACACCTACGCGTCGCGCTGGCACGCGAAGCACATCGCGCTCGTGGGCTACTCGTTCGGCGCGGATGTGATGCCGTTCGCCTACAACCGTCTGCCCGACGCGCTGCGCGCGAAGGTGTCGTACATGTCGCTGCTCGGCTTCGCGCCGGACGCCGATTTCCAGATCCGCGTGACGGGCTGGCTCGGCATGCCCGCGAGCGACAAGGCGCTCAAGGTGCGCCCGGAACTCGCGAAAGTGCCGCCGTCGATCGTGCAGTGCGTGTACGGCGAGGACGAAAAGGACACGCTGTGCCCGGCGCTCGCGAACACCGGCATCGATCTCGTGAAGACCAACGGCAGCCACCATTTCGACGGCGATTACAACGCGCTTGCGGCGAAGATCATCGAAGGGTGGAAGAAGGAAATTGCGGCGCGGGGTTAGACCGTGCGGGTCCACGCGTCCCTCGATTCGCGCATCGCTGCAAGGAAAAATGGCTGCCTTCCGGCAGCCATTTTTTTCGACTCAATCCTTGCGTCCCGCCAGATACTGCACGCCCTGCGGCCCATAGCGCTCGACATGCGGCTGCCCGGCGGCCAGATGAAACACGTCGCCGACACGATATAGCCGCTCCTCGCCATCCGCGCCGATCGTGATCTCGCCCATCACGATCAGCGCTTTCGCTTCGAACGGATGCGTATGCTCGTCCATCGCGCCATGCTCGCGCGTCACGAGCACGGGTTCGGGAAAGCCTTCTTCGGCCAGCGTGCGAACAAAGGTTTCTCGGTCCACGGCAGTCTCCTTCTCGATCGGCAACGCGCCGTGCATTCAGTGTGTCACGTCCGCGAGGCGCTTGCACGGGGTATCCGCGCCCGCATTCCACAGACAAATTCGCGGACAAAAAAACGCCGGCACGAAGCCGGCGCAAAGAGAGACTGCTAAAACCTTTCGATGTGAGGCGCGCGTCAGACCACCGCGGCGGCGACCTTCGCATCTTCCTCGTCGTCCGCCGACGAGCGGATCAGGTAGTCGAACGCGCCGAGCGAAGCCTTCGCGCCTTCACCCACGGCGATCACGATCTGCTTGAACGGGACCGTGGTGACGTCGCCGGCCGCGAACAGACCCGGCACCGACGTCTGACCCTTCGCATCCACTTCGATCTCGCCGTGCTTCGAGAGCGCCACCGTGCCCTTCAGGAACTCGGTGTTCGGCACCAGACCGATCTGCACGAACACGCCTTCGAGTTCGAGATGATGCTTCTCGCCCGTGGTGCGTTCGAGGAACGCGAGGCCCGTGACCTTCTGGCCGTCGCCGACGATTTCGGTCGTCTGCGCGTTCACGTGCACCGTGACGTTCGGCAGGCTGCGCAGCTTGCGTTGCAGCACTTCGTCCGCACGCAGTTGCGCGCCGAATTCGAGCAGCGTGACGTGGCTCACGATGCCGGCGAGGTCGATCGCCGCCTCGACGCCCGAGTTGCCGCCACCGATCACCGCCACGCGCTTGCCCTTGAACAGCGGACCGTCGCAGTGCGGGCAGTACGCCACGCCCTTGTTCTTGTACTCCTGCTCGCCCGGCACATCGACATTGCGCCAGCGCGCGCCGGTCGCCAGCACCACGCTCTTCGCGCGCAGCGTCGCGCCGCTTTGCGTGCGCACTTCGAAACCCTTGCCGACCGGCACGATGGCTTCGGCGCGCTGCAGGTTCATGATGTCGACGTCATAGGCACGCACGTGCTGTTCGAGCGCCGCCGCGAACTTCGGTCCTTCCGTTTCCTTCACCGAGACGAAGTTTTCGATCGACATCGTGTCGAGCACCTGGCCGCCGAAACGTTCGGCCAGCACGCCCGTCTTGATGCCCTTGCGCGCCGAGTAGATCGCGGCTGCCGCGCCGGCGGGGCCGCCGCCGACGATCAGCATGTCGAACACGTCCTTCTGGTTCAGCTTTTCGGCGGCACGCGCCGAAGCGCCCGTATCGAGCTTCGCGAGGATTTCCTCGACGCCCATGCGGCCCTGGCCGAACACTTCGCCGTTCAGGTAGATGGTCGGCACGGCCATGATCTGGCGCTTCTCGACTTCGCCCTGGAACAGCGCGCCGTCGATCGTGACGATCTTCACATTCGGGTTGAGCGCCGCCATCGCGTTGATCGACTGCACGACTTCCGGGCAGTTCTGGCACGACAGCGACATATAGACTTCGAACGAGAACACGCCGTCGAGCGACTTGACCTGTTCGATCGTTTCGTCTTCGAGCTTGACCGGGTAGCCGCCCACCTGGAGCAGCGCCAGCACGAGCGACGTGAATTCATGGCCCATCGGAATGCCCGCGAACGTGACCTTCACGTCCGAATTGGCGCGCTTGATCTCGAACGAAGGGGTACGCGCGTCGCCGGCTGCGGCGCCACGGCGTTCTTCGAGCGCAATACGGTCCGAGAGCGGTGCGATGTCCTGCAGCAGTTGCTGCAGTTCTTGCGACTTCTCGCCGTCGTCCAGATACGCGACGATCTCGATCGACTGCGTGACTTTTTCGAGGTAGCTTTTCAGTTGGGTCTTGAGATTGGCGTCGAGCATGGCGTTTTCCGGCTAGAGAAGAAGCGGGGGAATTCTTAAGTATTGCCTGGCAAATTTCGCCGTCCTGCACAGGGGCGGATCAGGCGTCCGGGCCGCTGCCGCGAAGGCGCGGCCCGGAGATACAGCGGTACAGCTTCAGCGTCACGCGGTCATGACGATCGCGCGGGTGAAACGACGCTTAGATCTTGCCGACCAGGTCGAGCGACGGCTTGAGCGTTTCTGCGCCCGGCGTCCACTTGGCGGGGCAGACTTCACCCGGGTGCGATGCCACGTACTGAGCAGCTTGCACCTTGCGCAGCAGTTCCTTGGCGTCACGGCCGATGCCGTTGTCGTGGATTTCGCACAGCTTGATCTCGCCTTCCGGGTTGATCACGAACGTGCCGCGCAGTGCCAGACCTTCTTCTTCGATCATGACGTCGAAGTTACGCGTGATCGCGCCCGTCGGGTCGCCGACCAGCGGGTACTGGATCTTGGCGATGGTGTCCGACGTGTCGTGCCATGCCTTGTGCGTGAAGTGCGTGTCGGTCGACACACCGTAGATCTCAACGCCCAGCTTCTGGAATTCTGCGTACTGGTCAGCCAGATCGCCGAGTTCCGTCGGGCACACGAACGTGAAGTCAGCCGGGTAGAACACGACAACCGACCACTTGCCCTTCAGGTTTTCTTCAGAGACCGGAACGAACTTGCCGTTGTGGTATGCGGTTGCGTTGAACGGCTTGACCTGCGTGTTGATGAGAGACATGCGTTGTTTCCTCGCTCTGGGTTGGGAAAAGGTATGGACGAAGATTAAGGGATCTACGCCCATTTGAAAAATTGGTTGCTTTGATCGCGGGAATAAACCGTGCCTATCGGACCCCGGAAAAGCCCTATGAGAGCCGCCGAAGCCCGCCAGCCGGGCGTCCGCGCCGCCCGGGGGCGGCCCGCGCAACCGTCGGGGCGGTGAGCATACAACGAAACTGCGACATCGCGCCTCACTTCACTGCCGCGTTTGCGCCCCGCTTTGGTGCATCCGAGGGAGGCAGAACGGCCGTCATGCGGCTGTTCTCGCCAGTTTGCCTCTGGCTTGATGACAAACGAGGACACGCGACGGGCGACTGGGCGTCAGCCGCAACCGCTGTGATCGCGCAAACCCGCGCCGGGTTCCGGGGAACTGACGCCAGTTATTGCGCGCGCTGTATTCAACAGATGCAGGCGCAACTGCTATTCCTCAAGGCCCGGCGCAGTCTGACGCACAACACGCATGCGCCTTGCATCAAAGCGCGCCGCCGCGCGCCGTGGCCGCCCGCGCGGCCAGCCGTTCGCGCAGATATTGCGTAAAGGCGCGGATCGTCACCGACGCCTCGCGGTGCTGCGGATAAAGCGCGTGCAGCGCGTTCGGCGGCGGCATGTAGTCTTCCAGCACTTCGACGAGCACGCCCGCGTCCACCGATCCCGCCACGATGAAGTCCGGCAGATAACAGATGCCGAGCCCCGCGATGGCCGCGTCGCGGATCACCTCGCCATTGTTGGCGCGCAGCGGCCCATGCACCTCGAACGGCGTACGCACGCCGCCGACCATGAATTCCCACGGCGCGCGCCCCTGCTGGCCGTAGGGCAGACAGTCGTGCTGCGCGAGATCCTCGGGCGTTTGCGGCGCGCGGCGTCGGCGCCGGTAGCCGGGGCTGCAACACGCGATCATGCGCACGTCGATGAGCTTTTGCGCCACCAGCGTGGAATCGGCGAGCCGCCCGATGCGCAGCGCCATGTCGAAGCCCTCGCCGATCACGTCCACGCTGCGGTCGCTCAGATCCATGTCGAAGCGCACGTCCGGATGCTCGCGCAGGAATTCCGCGACCAGCGGCGACAGATGCGCCATGCCGAACGACATCGGCGCACTGACCTTGAGCAGCCCGCGCGGCTCCGAGCGCCGCGCCGACATGGCCTGCTCGGCCTCGTTCACGTCGGCGAGGATGCGTTTCGCGCGCTCGTAGAAGTCCTGGCCGAGATCGGTGACCGCCAGCTTGCGCGTGTTGCGCACCAGCAGCCGTGCGCCCAGATCGGCCTCCAGCGCGGCCACGCGGCGGCTCACGAACTGCTTGGAAAGCCGCAGCCGGTGGGCCGCCGCCGTGAAATTGCCCGCATCCACGGTATTCACGAAGATCCGCATGTCGTCGAGTTGCATTGCGATTGTCCACTTCAATGTGACAGTGAGTACTATTTTACGGCGATTTACATCGCTTTGATTGACCTAAACTCTCTTCCATCGCAGCACAACATTCCGGGCCGAAACGGCCCCACCGAACTGGAGAGAGAACATGATCGAACTTCGCAAAGCAGACCAACGTGGCCGCGGTGAACATGGCTGGCTCAGCTCGCGTCACACCTTTTCGTTCGCCAATTACTACGACCCGAAGCAAACCGGTTTCTCGGACCTGCTGGTGATCAACGACGACCGCGTCGCTCCGGCGCGCGGCTTCGGCAAGCACCCGCACCGCGACATGGAAATCTTTTCGTACGTGCTGGAAGGCGCGCTCGAACATAAGGATTCGATGGGCACGGGCTCGGTGATCGTCCCCGGCGACGTGCAGCTGATGAGCGCCGGCACGGGCGTCGCGCACAGCGAGTTCAACCATTCGGCCGATCAGCCGGTGCACTTCCTGCAGATCTGGATTGCGCCGAACGAGAAGGGCGCGCAACCGCGCTATCAGCAGAAGAACATCGCCGATGAAGAAAAGCGCGGCAAGTTCCGCCTGATCCTCTCGCCGGACGGCGCCGACGATTCGCTGCTGCTGCGCCAGGACGCCCGCGTCTACGCCGGCCGGCTCGACGGCGCGGAGAGCGCGAAGGTCGAGATCGGCGCCGAACGCCACGCCTATGTCCACGTGGCGCGCGGCAGCGTGAAGCTCAACGGCGTGGAAATGGGCGAAGGCGACGGCGCGCGGATCCGCTCGGAACGCGAACTGACCTTCACCGACGGACACGATGCCGAAGTCCTGGTCTTCGATCTGCGTAATATCGAAGTGCCGGAACTCTGGTCGTAAGCACCGCACGCCATCGTCGTACTCAAGGCGCGCGGACCGGAGTCAGGCGGCCTGTGAACACAGGCCGCCGCCCGGCGAGTGCGCACAAGCAAGTCAATAACATTCACGCCTCAATCAAGTTCTTCGGAGAGAACACCATGCGACATAACCTGTTCGGACAAGGCAACGATGCCGTCCTGCTGGTCTCACGTATCCTGCTGGCCGCCCTGTTCGTGCTGTTCGGCTGGTCCAAGATCACCGGATTCTCCGGCACGGTCGACTATATGGCGCACGTGGGCGCGCCGGCGCCGATGCTCTCGGCGGTGATCGCCGTCGTCATGGAATTCGTGGTGGGCATTCTGATCGTCGTGGGCTTCTATACGCGTCCGCTCGCCGTGCTGCTCGCGCTCTACACCGTGGCGACCGCGATCATCGGCCATCACTTCTGGAACATGACGGGCGCCGACCAGATGGCCAACATGATCAACTTCTACAAGAACGTGAGCATCGCGGGCGGTCTGCTGGCCCTCGCCGTGGCCGGTCCGGGCAAGTTCTCGATCGATCGCCAGTAAGACGCCGGGGAGCCGCCCCGCGCGGCTTAAGGCAAGAAGGCAGAAAACAACGCGCTGCGACGCAAGACACTTGCGACGCAGCGCGTTTTTCATTGTGCGGCGCGCTTCGCGGAGCGTGCCCATCGGCCGGACGGCATAGGCTATTTGACCGAATTGTCGAACGTACGCCGGCCATGCGAGGATGGCTCCGAACCCAACAGGACTCAGGAGCGCCCATGCAGGACAGGCCAACCTCGCAGAATCACGGCGTGAACCGGGAACGCGCGCGGCGCGTGCTGGCACGCGAGCGCGACGCGTTTGTCGCCGCGCGTCCGGCATCGCAGGCGTTGTCGGCGCAAGCGGCGCAGCATCTGCTGTTCGGCGTGCCGCTGCACTGGATGAACGACTGGTCCACGCCGTTCTCGCTCTACGTGGACGCCGCGCGCGGCGCGGCCTTCAGCGACGTGGACGGCCATCGCTATGTGGACTTCTGCCTCGGCGACACGGGCGCGATGTTCGGCCACGCGCCGCCCGCCGTGGCGCGCGCGCTCGCGCAGCAGGCCGAACGCGGCTTCACGACCATGCTGCCGGGCGCCGACGCGGTGGCCGTCGGCGCGGCGCTTGCCGAACGCTTCGGGCTGCCTTACTGGCAGTTCGCCATGACCGCGAGCGACGCCAACCGCTTCGCGCTGCGCTGGGCGCGCGCGGCCACGGGCCGCCAGGCCATCGTGGTGTTCAACGGCTGCTATCACGGCACCGTCGACGACGTCTTCGTCGACCTGATCGACGGCGCGCCCACCCAGCGCGCCAGCCTGCTAGGCCAGGTGCACGACCTGCTGCCGCATACGCGCGTGGTCGAGTTCAACGACCTCGCGGCGCTCGAGCAGGCGCTCGCGGGCAACGACGTCGCGTGCGTGCTCGCCGAACCGGCGATGACCAACGTCGGCATGGTGCTCCCCGAAGCGGGCTTCTGGCGCGAAGCGCAGGCGCTCATCCGGCGTCACGGCGCGCTGCTGCTGATCGACGAAACCCACACCATCAGCAGCGGCCCGCGCGGTTATGCACGCGAACACGGCATCGAGCCCGACCTGTTCGTGCTCGGCAAACCGGTGGGCGGCGGCGTGCCCTGCGCGGTGTACGGCTTCAGCGCCGATCTCGCAGGCCGCGCGCAAAAAGCCAAACTCGACGCGCCGCCGGGCCACTCGGGCATCGGCACGACGCTCACGGCCAACGCGCTCTCCATGAGCGCGATGCGCGCAACGCTCGACGAAGTGATGACCGAAGCCGCCTATGCGCTGATGTTCGCGCTCTCGGAACGGCTCGCTGCGGGACTCGCCGCGATCATCGACAAACACGCGCTGCCGTGGTGCGTGACGCGCGTGGGCGCACGCAGCGAATTCCAGTTCTGCGCCACGCCGCCGCGCAATGGCAGCGAAGCGCGCGCCGCCATGGACGACGAACTCGAACACGTGATCCATCTCTATCTGCTCAATCGCGGCGTGCTGATTACGCCGTTCCACAACATGATGCTGGTGTGTCCGGAGACGACGGCAGCCGACGTCGATCGTCTGCTCGCGGCCTTCGACGCCTGCCTTGGGGAACTCTGCGCGGCGTAAGGCAGCCGCATGGGCGAGTTGCTATGCTTCGCCGGCTCGCGGCAGCGCGTTCCGGCTTGCGCGCTCGCCGCTTCTCGTGCACCGTTTTACGCTCACCGTTGTCAACGATTTCAGACCGACTTTCTCATCACGCAATGCTCGACCCGCAAGACAATCTGTTCGCCTATCTCTCGTCGCTCCAGCAATCGGCGCTCGGCGCGCTCAAGCGTCTGCCGCTCAAGAGCCGCGCGGCGCAAGGCACGCTGATGGCATTGCGCGCCGTCTGCGGCGCGGGGCTCGCGTACGCCATCGGCCATGCGCTGCACACCGAACAGGCGTTTTGGGCCGCGATCACGGCCATCGCCGTCACCCAGCATGACTATGCGGACACGCTCGCGCAGTCGCGCGACCAGTTCATCGGCGCCATCGCGGGCGGCGTGGTGGGCTTCGCGGCGGCCACGCTCGGACCGGAAAACCTCACCGCGTATCTCGTGGCGGTGGCCGTGGTCATCATCGCGTGCTGGTGTCTGCGGGTGAGCACGGCGGCGCGCCTTGGCGCAATCACCACCACCATCGTGCTGCTGGTCCCCACGCACGGCCCCGTGTGGGACGTGGCGCTGTTCCGGGTCGCGGAAGTGGCCATCGGCATGGCCTGCGCGGTGCCGGTCTGCTGGGTGTTTTCGCTCGTGGAGCGCAAGTGGCTGCATGTTTGAAGGCATGCAAGGCAGACGAAGCCGAGGCGAAAAAGCGGGGCTCAAAGAAAGAATCCGCCCGCGCTCTCAACCCTCGCGAAATAATGCATCTCCGTTCGCTGCTCAATCCTCAGCCGATTAGCGGCGATAATCAGCAGCGTCGTGCCGATGGGCCTGCGCCGACGTCAACGCCCGTGCGGCCGCTGCGCGCGGTCGCTGTGCAATTGCCCCCGCGAACGCGAAATCGTGCGAAACTCCGGGCCGCGCCAATGCGGGCGCATGAGATTCGACACTGATTTCGTCACCTTTCGCGCCGCGTCGCCAACCGGCTGCGCGCGTCGCACGACCATCGCACATCCATGAACACCACGACCCGTCATCCCGCCCCGAACGCTTCGCCGCGCAAGACCAT
Organism: Paraburkholderia sp. SIMBA_027; assembly: GCF_046535315.1. NCBI lineage: Bacteria > Pseudomonadati > Pseudomonadota > Betaproteobacteria > Burkholderiales > Burkholderiaceae > Paraburkholderia > Paraburkholderia sp. SIMBA_027. The sequence goes on along the minus strand of NZ_JAWRWY010000003.1, from coordinate 354,833 downwards.
TTCTCTGCTGCAGATGCTCGCGCTGATCGCCTTTGGCGGCATCGCCGGCTCGCTTCTGGTCCGTCTGTTCGTCTAAGCGCGGCGCGCCGCACGGGACGCCCAGGAATCCGTTTTCGCTTATGTACAAGAAAGGCGTCGCCCTCGAAATCCAGTTCTCCCCCGACCGTTTGAACGACGGCGCCGGCGATCCCTACTGGATCGACTTCACGGCTGAAGAAGCCGCCGCATTGCTCGAGACCCTGCAAACCCGACTCGCGAATCGCGAGAGCACGTCGGCGCCGCTCGTCGTCGCGCTCGACACGCCGCGTGTGGACGCGCAGGCCGAGGCCGCGCAAGACACGAACGCGCCCAAAGCCGCACAGGCGGCCGACGACGGCTTCAAGCAATGGGTCTGCGTGATCTGCGGCTGGGTCTACGACGAAGCGCTCGGCGCGCCCGACGACGGCCTCGCGCCCGGCACGCGCTGGGCCGACGTGCCCGACGACTGGCGCTGCCCGCTCTGCGACGTGGGCAAGGAAGACTTCGCGCTCATCGAGTTCTGACGCACGCGCCCCGCGCTCATCGGCGCGCGGGGTTTCGCAACGCGCTCAGGCGCGCGCGGGTCGGAACAAGCACGTGGACGCACGCAGCGCAGCGACGCGCGCTCACCCGCCCTCGCGCCCGTTCGGCTCGTAAAACAGCGCGAACAGCTCCGACTGCGAGCTGACGCCGAGCTTCGCGTAAATATGCTTCTTGTGCGCCCGCACGGTTTCGAAGGAGATTTCGAGCCGCTCCGCGATCGCGCGCGTCGAAAATCCCGACAGGCTCTGCCGCACCACTTCGACTTCGCGAGCGGTCAGCGGCGTGCGTCCGCTTTGTTGCGTGACCGCTTCGAAGCGGCGGGCGTAATCGAGTTCGAGCACCTCCGCCGCCGCGCGCTCCGCCACGGCGTCGGATTGTGGCGCGCCCGCGGCCTCGTCGGCGGCCACGCCCGGCTCGTACGCGAGGCGCTGGCGCATCAACGCAATCACCCACGGCGCGAACATCGCGAACTGCGCCACATCGCGTTCCGTGTAATGGTGCTTTGCACCCAGCGAAAAAATCAGCGTGCGCCGCGCATCGAGCGGCACGTTGAACTGCACTTCGTCGCCGATGATGTTGCTCTTGAAATAGCGCTGGTAGTAATCCGTCATGCGGAAATTGTCCGGCGCGACTTCGGCGAGCGTGATCAGCCCCGCGCGCGGCCTTTCGCATGCGTTGATATAGAACGGATCGAGCTGGTACATGCCCTCCAGATACGCGCGGAACAAGAGATCCACGGTGCCGTCGGGCATCGGCGACTCGGCGCAGACGAGCGGCGCGCGATCGCGCACGAAGACGAGCGCCACCCAGTTGTCGAAGGCGACGAAGCGCTCGATCACGCGAGTCGCGCGGGTCCAGAAATCGGGGCCGTCGAGGGCGTCGATCAGCGTCGCGATGTGATGATGGAACGCGCGGTCCTGCCAGTCGGGTTCCATGAGTCCTCCGATCAGGGTACCCCTGCTGGGTAATTCCTGGACAAAAATAACGTGGTGATAATAGCCGCTCCTGATGTTCGCGCGGCCATTTTATAAGCTCAATGCCTCGCGAGCCCGTTGTCAGAGGCAAATTTGGAGACAGACATGCAACTCGAACTCGCGCAGATTCCCCTCGTGGACGGCGCCGTCGCGCCCAACCTCGAACGCACGCTGGACGCCATCGGCAAGCGCCGCGCGGGTACCGACCTCATGGTGTTCCCCGAAGCCACGCTCACCGGTTTTCCCACGCGCGAGAACGTGCGCGACATCGCCGAGACGCTGTCCGGCCCGTCGCTGACCCGCGTGCGCGACGCCGCGCGCGACGCCAATGTGGCCGTCGCCGTGGGCCTCGCCGAACGTGACGGCGAGCGCTTCTATAACACCACCGTGCTGATCGACGAGCGCGGCGAGATCGCCCTGCAATACCGCAAGACACATCTGTGGGCCACCGACGTGGGCGTGTTCACGCCCGGCGACCGCTACGAAGTCTGCGAATTCAAGGGCATGACCGTCGGCCTGCTGATCTGCTACGACATCGAGTTTCCCGAGACCGCGCGCGCGGTCGGCACGCTCGGCGCCGAAATGCTGGTCGTCACCAACGGCAACATGGATCCGTTCGGGCCCGTGCACCGCCGCGCGATCGTGGCGCGCGCGATGGAAAACCAGATGTTCGCGGCGCTCGTGAACCGTATCGGCGACGGCGACGACAACCTCACATTCCCCGGCGAGTCGGCGCTCATCAGCCCGTTCGGCGACGTGCTGGCCGAACTCAAGCACGAAGACGCCGTGCTGCCGGTCACGGTCGATCGCGCGCTGCTCGCACAAAGCCGCGAGCACTACAGCTATCTGCACGACGCGCGCATCGCGCTCAATCTCGTCGACGAAAACGACGCGCAGGGCCGCCGCTCGCTCAATATCCGCGCGCGGACGCGGTAAAAAACCGCTGAAAACCGTTTTCCGGCACGGCTGCGTAATTCTCACGCGCGCCGCGCCGACCACCAAAAATAAAGCAACGACGCGTGGCCCGAACACCGGCCATCGCAACGTCAGGCGCGCGACACGCACTGATTCGCACCCCGAATCAATGCGTGCGGCGTCAAGCCGGACGCTTCACTCACGCATGCGCAGAGATCGGCTGGACTTCACTCGCAGATCCTTGCAACCCACCCGCAGCATTTCGGAGACACCTGCATCATGAAGCCATCCTCGCCACCCGCCCAAAGCGCACACAGCGCAAGAGAGCCGCACCTCAAGCGCACGCTCGGCCTGCCGTCGGTGCTGCTGTTCGGCCTCGCCTACATGGCGCCGCTGATCGTCTACGGCACCTACGGCGTGCTCGCCGGCGCAAGCCAGGACACGGCCGCGCTCGCGTACCTGATCGCGCTCGTCGCGATCGTGTTTACGGCGCTCAGCTACGGCAAGCTCGCCCGTCTGTTCCCGGTCGCGGGCTCCGCCTACACGTACACGCGCAAGAGCTTCAACGCGCATCTGGGCTTCATGATCGGCTGGGCCACGCTGCTCGACTACTTCTTCCTGCCGATGGTGATCTGGCTGATCGGCGCGGCCTATCTGGGCGCGGCGTTCCCGAGCATTCCGGCGTGGGTGTGGATCGTCGCGTTCATCGTGCTGACGAGCGGCCTGAACGTGCTCGGCATCGAACTGGCCGCGCGCTTCAACATCGTGCTGATGGTCGTGCAGCTCGGCATCGCCGCCGTGTTCGTCGTGCTGTGCTGCCACTACGCAGCCGCCGCCGCGGGTCCGGGCGGACTGCTGACCGCGCAGCCGTTCTTCCAGCCGCACGTGCCGCTTTCGGCGACGATGGCCGGCGCCGCGATCGCCGCGTATTCGTACCTCGGCTTCGACGCCGTCTCGACGCTCACCGAAGAAACCATCGAGCCCGAGAAGACCATTCCGCGCGCCATCGTGCTGATCGCGCTGGTGGGCGGCGCGATCTTCGTGATCGCCGCGTACACGCTGCAGCTCGCGCATCCGGGCGCCGTGTTCAAGGACCCGGACTCGGCCGCGTTCGAAATCGCGCGCAAGGTCGGCGGCGACATCTTCGTGACGATCTTCCTCGCGGGCCTGATCCTCGCGCAGTTCGCCTCGGGCATCTCGGCGCAGGCGAGCGTCGGCCGCCTGCTCTATGCGATGGGCCGCGACGAAGTGCTGCCGAAGTCGATCTTCGGCTACATTCACCCGCGTTTCCGCACGCCCGCCATCAACATCGCGATCGCCGGCATCGTCGGCCTGATCGCGCTGAAGCTGGACGTGGCCACGTCGACGTCGTTCATCAACTTCGGCGCGTTCCTCGCGTTCACGTCGGTGAACCTCTGCGTGATCCGCCAGTACTTCAGCGGCGCGGCCGGCACGCGCGGCTTCGGCGTGCTCGGCGGCCTGGTGTTCCCGCTGATCGGCGCGGTCACCGACCTCTGGCTGCTCTGCAGCCTGGAAAAAACCGCGATCGTGCTCGGCGTGATCTGGTTCGTGCTCGGCCTCGCCTACCTCGGCTGGATCACGCGCTGCTTCCGCCGCGCGCCGCCGGAAATGGCGGTTTAAGCGTCGAAACAAGCCTCGAAATACAGCGCGTTCCCCACGCGCTGAAGTAAAAAAAACGGCGAGCCGCCCGCAGGGGCGCTCGCCGTTTTTCGTTGCATGCGCAACGAATGACACTCGATCAGCTCACTGATCGGTCAAGCCCGCCATCCGCGCGGCGGCCATCACCTCGCGCTTCGTATCGAGAATGTGCCGCTCGATCAGCTCGACCACGTCGTCGACGGCGCGCCGTTTGCAGGCATCGACGATCTCGTAGTGATCGCGCTGCACGTCGCCCTTTTCCGTATCGAGCGACATACGCAGATGCGGATAGCGATTCGTCGTCGACAAACAGTATTCCTCGATCATCTTGCGCAGCCGCGCGTTGTTCGCCGGCGCGCACAGCGCGAGGTGGAACTGGCGGTTGTACTCGGCCCAGTCGGCGGGCGAGGTGGAGGCGTCGTAGGCGGCGAGGATGCGCTTCATCACGTCGATGTCGGCGGCCACCATGTTCGGCACCGCCAGCTTCGCCGCGTACGTCTCCAACGCGGCGCGAATGTCGAGCAGCTCGCAGATCTCGCGCGTCGACATCGCCATCACCACCGCGCCGCGGTTGAGCTGGTAGCTCACGAGCCCTTCGGCCTCGAGCTGGCGCAGCGCCTCGCGCACCGGAATGCGGCTCGCGCCGAAGCGCTCCGCGAGGCTTTCCTGGCGCAGTTGCGCACCCGGCGGCAGCACGCCGCGCAGGATCTCATCGCGCAACTGGTCGCGGATGGTTTGAGGCAGCGATCGCTGGTCTTCCTTGCCCTGCACTGTCGTCATGTGTTCGTGTGCGTTTGCGCCGGCCGAACGAAGGCCGACGAAAAAAAGTTGTCGTCGTTTTTTTTGCCTGCCAGAATTGGATACAATCCAAGCAAAGATGGATACTTGATTAGGCGGAATGTATCCGCCAAGTGTATCCGTCAATCCATCGATTTGCCGTTGCCGCGTCCTTGTCCGGAGACCCTGTGGGATGTTGTAAGCATCTGAAAAACAAACAATTTTAGCGTATCCGCCGAACCGCCCCGAAGCCGTTGCGAGCGCAACGGATTGCGGACGGCTGGGGCGCCGACCGATTCACCCCTATGCAGAACGGCACGCCGCGCATTCCCGTGCGCGGCGCGGGCCCGCCTGCGCCCATGAAAACGTAGAACGCTGAGGAGAGAACCAGGATGACACGCCACACCACCCCGAGCCTGCGCCTGCGCGCACCCGTCATGATCGCCGCGCTCGCGGGCCTCTGGAGCGCCGGCGCGCTCGCCCAGGCCACCGACGTCAAGATCGGCTTCGCCGCCCCGCTGACCGGCGGCCAGGCCCACTACGGCGCCGACTTCAAGAGCGGCGTGCAGATGGCGATCGAGGACGAAAACGCCACCAACCCGACCATCGGCGGCAAACCGGTGCATTTCGTGATCGACGCCTACGACGATCAGGCCGACCCGCGCACGGGCACGACGGTCGCGCAGAAGCTCGTCGACGACGGCGTGTCCGCCGTCATCGGCCACTTCAATTCGGGCACCAGCATCCCGGCCGCGCCGATCTACGCGAAGGCCGGCATCCCCGAAATCGCCACGGCGACGGCGCCCGCCTACACGCGTCAGGGCCTGCCGACGACCTTTCGTCTCGTGACGTCCGACGCGCAGCAGGGCAGCGTGCTCGGCGCCTACGTCGTGAAGGATCTGAAGTTCAAGCGCTTCGCCGTGGTGGACGACCGCACGGCCTATGGCCAGGGCGTGGCCGAGGAGTTCGCGAAAGCCGTGAAGGCGGCGGGCGGCACCGTGGTCGCGCAGGAGTTCACCAACGACAAGGCCGTCGACTTCCGCTCGATCCTCACGCACATCAAGTCGGCCGACGTCGACGCGATCTTCTACGGCGGCGCCGACACCCAGGCCGCGCCGATGCTCAAGCAGATGAAGTCGCTCGCCATGAAGGCCACGCTGATCGGGCCCGACATGGTCCATTCGGCCGAGCTGATCAAGATCGCCGGTCCGGCGGCCGAAGGCGCGCTGGCCTCGTCGGGCGGCAGCCCGCTCGAACAGATGCCGGGCGGCAAGGACTACGTCGAGCGCTACACGAAGCGCTTCAACAAGCCGGTCGAGCTGTACTCGCCGTACGCCTACGACGGCACGCGCGCCGTGATCGCCGCGATGAAGAAGGCCAACTCGACCGATCCGCACGTGTTCCTCGCCGCGCTCAAGGCGACCAGCATGAAGGGCGTGACGACCAACGAACTCGCCTACGACCAGTACGGCGACCTGAAGTACGGCGGCGTGACCGTCTACAAGGTCGTGAACGGTCAGTGGCAACCGCTCACCACGGTCGGCACGAAGTAAAGCATCGTTCCGCGCGACCTCGCGCCGCTCCTCGGGGCGGCCCGGCGTCGCACGGTCCAGGGGAACAGCCGGCGGTACCCGGCTGCGGCGCGCCAGCGGCGGATCACACTTCTCCGTCTGCCGGGACGCGCGCCGGGTTGACACGGGCTTTCGCCACGCGCGGAAGCCCGTTTTTTTGGCCATTTTTTTCGCCACGCGCTTGCCGTCCGGATGGCGCAGAATGGCAGAGTGAGTAGGTGCTCACTTTCGGTTTGTGCGTGATTTTGTCTCGGTCGAGGCGGGCGCCAGCGCGCGTTTTCGCCCGTTTTCGGCCTTGCCGATCGCGCCCCCGATACGACCGTTCGGTCGTAGAAACCCGAACCGAACTACAATTGCCGTCCGACGTCTGCCGTCTCGCTTCCCTCGAATATGTCCCGTTTTTCCCGAGTTGCCCCGTTTCTGCTGATTCCGCTAGCCGCCGCGCTGGGCGCGTGCTCGTCCGCGAAGCCTAAATTCCAGGACGACCAGCTGTGGAGCAGCGCCCCCAGCCCGTTCTCGCGCAACTTCGCCTACGGCAGCGCCGACGCCTGCGAGGCGTCGCGCCGCGCCCTGCTGAGCCAGGGCTACATGACGACGATGGCCAAGAGCGACACTGTCGACGCGACCAAAAATTTCCAGCCGACGAGCGACCAGCACATCGTCGTGGAAGTGCACGTGGTCTGCACCTCCGGCGACGCCAGCAATTCGAGCATGGTCTACGTGAACGCCGTGCAGAACGGCTATGCGCTGAAAAAGAGCGATACGTCGGCGAGCGTCGGGCTGTCGATTCTGGGGTCGGTTTCGCTGCCGATCCGCTCGAACAGCGACGAGATGGTCAAGATTTCGAGCGAAACCATCCAGTCGGGCACGTTCTACACGCGCTTCTTCGATCTGGTCAGCCATTACCTGAGCACGGTCGCGAAGAGCGAGCCGATTCCGGCCAGCGGCGCGATCCAGGTCACGCCGCTGCCGCCCGAGATCCTGCCGACCACTGCGACGGCGGCGACGAGCGAAACCGCTCCGGCCGGTTCCGCCGCGCCCGCGGCAGCCGTCGCGGCGGCGGCGACCGGTGCGGCGGCGCTGCACAGCGCCGCGCTGCCCGCGACGCCGGTGCTGGGCCCGAAGGCCGCAGTGGCCGGCGCGACGGCCAACGCCGCGGCGAATGCGGCGGCGGCGGCCGGTGTCGTCACGAATACCGCGCCTGTGCCGGGCGCCACGGCTGCCACGACGGCGGCGGCGCAAACGCTGCTGGCGCCGGTGGCGCCTGCGGCTGCGTCGGCGGCAACAGCGGCTGCAAGCGCGACGGCATCGACGGCCAAGGTCGCGAGCGGCGCGTCGGCGGCCAGCGGGGCTGCAACGGCTGCGGCAGCGGCCGCTTCCGCCGCGAGCGCGCCGGCTGCGCCCACGGCGGCATCGTCGCCGAACAACAACGGCAGCTCGAACCATTCGTCGCTGGACGCCACGACGGCGTCGCAGAACGGCGCGATCGACGCCATCGCCGCGTTCGCCACGGCGGGCAACGGCGCGCAAGGCGCATCGGGCGCATCCGGCGTCGCCGTCAGCTCCGCGCCCTGAGCGCGGTTCACAAGACCGGCGGCGCGCAACGCCCGCCGGTTTCCGCATCGGGCCGACCGCGCGCCTAGCGCAGCCCGGCCATCATCGCCCCCATTCCCACCAGCAGGCCGCCCATCAGCCGGTTCACCGCGCGGAGTCGGCGCGGCCGTTGCAGCACGTTTCGCAGACGGTGCGAAAACAGCGCCATCGACGCCACGCCGCCCGCGAACAGCAGCGCGAATGTCGCGGCCAGCACCAGATACTGGCGATTGGCGCTCCACGCCGCATCGGCGCTGATGAACTGCGGAAAAAACGACGGAAAAAACAGCAAGGTCTTCGGATTGAGCCCCGACGTCGCAAACCCGCGCCAGAACAGATCGCGATGTGAAACGAGCGCCGGCTCCGCCGTCTGCGCTTGATCCAGCGCCTGCGGCTGCGCACCGCCGAGCGAGCGGCTGCGCCACTGCTTGCAGCCCAGCCAGACGAGATACGCCGCGCCGACCCAGCGCAGCACCGTAAGTGAATGCTCACTGATGAGCAGCAGCGAATTCAGGCAGAACGCCGTCAGCACGAGTTGCAGCAGCACGGCGAGCGTGCCGCCCCAGACGCAGGGCAGCGCGCGTCGCCATCCCGCGTGAATGGCCTGGCTCATCGTGAGCACGTTGACGGGGCCGGGCGTGTAGACGAGGACGAGGGCGGCGGCCAGAAACGATAGATACAGCTGAAGCGACATGTTGCGAAATTCGACGGCGAAAAGGGGTGAGCGACGGGGGCGGCGCGCGGATAAGCGCTACGCCCGGGCAACAAAAAACCGCGCAGATCGTGCGCGGTTTTTATTAGCCTTCTTGCCCGATCGGACGTCGCTGCTGCGCGATAAACGCACGTAACGTCCGGTTGGCCGCCGCAGGGTGCAACGGAGAATCGGCCCTGACGGTCCACCGTAGCTTGTGGCTGCGGCGGCGCGCCTCGACGCGGGGAGGTGGCCGCGTGAGTCGTGCCGGTCAAGAAGGCATGGGTAAATTATCCCGCCGAAGCCGCAGGATAGGCTTCCTGTTTTCCGGCAAATACCGACTGCGACCGGAATCTCCTTCCGCTAAAATCGAATTTCCCTGTACAAGATTCTTTTCCGCCATGATCGCTCGCGAACGCCCGCCCAAAACGCTCGACAACCAGGATCTGAAGATCCTGCGCGCGCTCCAGCAGAACGCGCGCCTCTCGAACGCCGAACTCGCCGAACAGGTCGGCATGTCGACCACGGCGTGCTGGAACCGCACGCGCCAGCTGGAAACCGACGGCTACATCGACGGTTACGTGGCGCTCGTGAACCAGCGCAAGCTCGGTTTCGCCGATATCGTGATTCTCGAAGTCACGCTCGACCGCCACGAAGACGACGCGCTCGCGCGCTTCGGCGCGGAGCTGGCCGCGCTGCCCGAAGTGCTGGAGGCGTATCTGGTGTCGGGCGAATACGACTACTGGATCAAGGTGGCCGTGGACGGCACGGCGGGCTACGAGCGCTTCCTGCGCGAAAAGCTCTATCGCATTTCGAGCATCCGCCACAGCCGCTCGATGTTCGCGCTGCGTTGCATGAAAGACGTGGCGTCGATGCAGGTGTGATCCGCGCCTTCGCCAATTAGTTCGGCATCCGTATCAATTGGCGAAATTCACGCGGACCGATCGCGTGAATCCGGCGAACGTGCGCCGCTCGCGCGCAGAATCATCCGCACGACTTCGTCCGTGGTCGCGTCGAAACTCGCGGCGCTCAGCGCGCGCTTGCCCGAGAGCGCGCGAATCTGCGCTTCGAAATCCGCGTAATGCTGCGTGGTCGCCCAGATCATGTAGAGCAGCGTGCGCGGCTCCACCGGCGCGAGCACGCCTTCCGCGATCCAGCGCTCGATCAACGTCACGCGCGATTCCATCCACGGCTTCACGCGCTTGAGCAGAATGTCCTGCATATGCGTCGCGCCGCTGATGATCTCGTTCGCCCACACCTTCGAGCCGAGCGGCCTGCGCCGCGACAGCGCCATCTTCGCGCGCACGTAGCCGCCGATGGCTTCGACAGGGTCGTCGCTCGCGTCGAAGGTGTCGGCGGCGGCGTTCCATTCCTCGAACACGTCGTCGAGCACGCGCCAGTAGAGCGCGAGCTTGGTCGGGAAGTAGTAATGCAGATTCGCCTTCGGCAGGCCGGCGCGCTCGGCGATCTGCGCCGTGCTCGCGCCCTCGAAACCGCGCTCGGCGAACACGGCTTCCGCGCAGGCGAGCAGGTGCGTTTCGTTCGATGCGCGAATCGATGCCTTGCGTCGCGGCTTGTGCGCTGCATCAGCGTCGGCGCCTGCCTGACGCATCGCGAGATTCGCGGCTGGCGTGGTCGTGTCGTCGTCGCGCATGGTGATCGGTCCGGTCGAGTGAGAAAGGCATCGCCTCGCAGCAGCAGGCGCTCAAAGGCCCACTGCAGCGTGATACTGCACGATGCCGGCTTCATTGTAGTCAGCGCGCGTGAACGACGCGTAGCACTGCATCGCGTCCACCGCGCGCACCCAGGATAAACACTCACATGCCGCTCGCGTTCGCCTGCGCAAATGCATGCGTTTTCGCGCACTGCAACATGGATGGCACGCTTTTCGCTCGCAACACCGCATTGAATTCGCAAAGTTTATCGTCTACAACCTGTCCAATCGGACAGGATTCGGCAAGCGAGGAATCGCCGGGTCGAATGGACGTCGCGCGCATGCACCGCCGTTGCGCAACGCGCCCCAGACGATGGCACGAATGCACGACCGGCGCGCACGCATCGCGCGATTCGCATGACGAAAGCGATGCAAACGACGCGAGCGCGCCGCACCGCCCCACGATAAGGAGAGCCCCGCATGAACACCGTAAGCGACGCCGCGCTGACCACCGCCATTCACGTGAACGGCCAGCGCCTCTGGGACAGCCTGATGGAGATGGCGAAGATCGGCGCGACCGCGAAGGGCGGGGTGTGCCGCCTCGCGCTCACCGACCTCGACAAGCAGGGCCGCGATCTGATCGTGAAGTGGGCGAAGGAAGCGGGCTGCACGATCAGCGTCGACCGCATGGGCAACGTCTTCATGCGCCGCGCGGGCCGCAACAACGATCTGCCGCCCGTGATGACCGGCTCGCACGCCGACTCGCAGCCGACCGGCGGCCGCTTCGACGGCATCTACGGCGTGCTCGGCGGACTCGAAGTGATTCGCGCGCTCAACGACCACGGCATCGAGACCGAGCATCCGATCGAAACGGTGATCTGGACCAACGAGGAAGGCTCGCGCTTCGCGCCTGCGATGGTGGCCTCGGGCGTGTTCGCGGGCGTGTTCACGCTCGACTACGGCCTCTCGCGCAAGGATGTCGACGGCAAGACGATCGGCGAGGAACTCGCGCGCATCGGTTACGCGGGCGACCTGCCGGTGGGCGGACGCAAGATTCACGCGGCGTTCGAATTGCACATCGAACAAGGGCCGATTCTCGAAGCGGAGAAGAAAACCATCGGCGTGGTGACCGACGCGCAAGGTCAGCGCTGGTACGAAGTCGTGCTCACGGGCCAGGAAGCGCACGCCGGCCCCACGCCGATGCCGCGCCGCCGCGATGCGTTGCTCGGCGCGTCGCGCGTGGTGCAGCTCGTCAATGAAATCGGCCTGCGTCATGCGCCGCTCGCGTGCGCGACGGTCGGCATGATGCAGGTGCATCCGAACTCCCGCAACGTGATTCCGGGCCGCGTGTTCTTCACGATCGACTTCCGTCACCCCGAAGACGCCGTGCTCGCGAAGATGGACGCCGAGCTGCGCGAAGGCATCGCGAAGATCGCGGAACAAGGCAAGCTCGAAGCCGAAGTCGAGCAGATTTTCTACTACGCGCCGGTGCCCTTCGACGCGGCCTGCGTGAAATCGGTGCGCGCGGCGGCCGAGCGCTTCGGCTATTCGAATCGCGACATCGTCTCGGGCGCGGGCCACGACGCGTGCTATCTCGCGACCGTCGCGCCCACGTCGATGGTGTTCGTGCCGTGCATCGACGGCATCAGCCATAACGAAATCGAGGACGCGACGCCCGAGTGGATCGAGGCCGGCGCGAACGTGTTGCTGCACGCGATGCTCGAACGCGCGAACGAGCCGAGCTAGCCGCTCGCGCTTGAACATCGCTTGTTCATAGCTTGATCGTCGACTGAATGCCAGCGGCCACAGAGCCGCACAGTGATTCCGCTTTGTCCCCACGTACCGGCCGCGCTGCCTCGCGCACGCGGCCGGCGGACCCGTGTTTTGCCTCGCAAGGAGCATCCGGATGTCCCACTCCACGAAGAACAACGTGCGTGCCACGCCCGGCATCGCCGCAGGACGACTCAGCGCAGCGGAACTCGGCTGCCAGTTCGCCGATGTCGCGCCGCCGCTGTCCGCCAATGCGGCCATCGTCGCCGCCGACCGCTGCCACTACTGCTACGACGCGCCCTGCGTCACGGCCTGCCCCACCGGCATCGACATTCCCAGCTTTATCCGCAAGATCGGCAACGGCAATCTCAAGGGCGCCGCGCGCGACATCCTGAGCGCCAATCCGCTCGGCGGCATGTGTTCGCGCGTCTGCCCGACCGAGATTCTGTGCGAAGGCGCGTGCGTGCGAAATCATCAGGACGGCGAACCCGTCAGCATCGGCGCGCTGCAACGCCACGCCACCGACTTCCAGATGGCGCGCGAACGCGAAGGCGCACCGCCGCTCTTCAAGCGCACGACCGAAACGGGCCGCAAGGTGGCCGTGATCGGCGCGGGTCCGGCGGGGCTTGCGTGCGCGCATACGCTCGCGCTCGCGGGTCACACGGTGAGCGTGTTCGATGCGCGCGCGAAGCCTGGCGGCCTCAACGAATACGGCATCGCCGCCTATAAGACCGTCGACGATTTCGCGCAGCGTGAAGTCGAGTGGCTGCTCTCGATCGGCGGCATCGAGTTGAAGCAAGGGCAGCGTCTGGGCCGCGAGATCGCGCTCGATACGCTGCGCGCGGACTTCGACGCCGTGTTCGTCGGCATCGGGCTGGGCGGCACGCAGGCGCTGAAGATCGAAGGCGAAGGGCTCGACGGCGTGCGCGACGCGGTGGATTTCATCGCCGATCTGCGCGAGTCGCGCGATCTCGCGGCGCTGCCCGTGGGCCGCCGCGTCGTGGTGATCGGCGGCGGCAACACGGCCATCGACGCCGCCGTGCAAAGCCGCAAGCTCGGCGCGGAACACGTCACGCTCGCGTACCGGCGCGGTGCCGCGCAGATGAGCGCGACATGGGCCGAACAGGAATTCGCGCGGACCCAGGGCGTGAGCATCGTCGAGTGGATGAAGCCGTTGCGCATCGTAGGCGCGGGCCGCGTGGAGGCGATCGAGTTCGAACGCAGCGCGCTCGATGCGAACGGCGCGCTGCACGGCACCGGCGAGATCGAACGCATCGAGGCGGATGCGGTGCTCAAGGCGATCGGCCAGACGCTGTTGCCGGAAGGACTCGACGCGCTCGCGTTGAACGACGCCGGCACGCGCATCGCCGTGGACGCCGATGGCGCGACCTCGCTCGCGGGCGTGTGGGCAGGCGGCGACTGCGCCGGACACGGCGCGACCGACCTCACCGTGCAGGCCGTGCAGGACGGCAAGCTCGCGGCGCGCGCCATCGACCGCTGGCTCGCCGCGCAAAGCGAGCAGGCGGCCTGAGCGCAGCGCTGACGCACCACGCACGTACACGAGACAAACCATCGACAAGGAGCCTCATCATGGCCGATCTGCGCTGCACGATTGCCGGTATCGAATCGCCGAATCCGTTCTGGCTCGCCTCCGCGCCGCCCACCGACAAAGCCTATAACGTCAACCGCGCCTTCGAGGCGGGCTGGGGCGGCGTGGTCTGGAAAACGCTCGGCCTCGACCCGCACGTGGTCAACGTCAGCTCGCGTTACGGCGCGACCACCTGGCGCGGCCAGCGCATCGCGGGCCTGAACAATATCGAGCTGATCACCGACCGTCCGCTCGAAGTCAACCTCAAGGAAATCGCCCAGGTGAAGCGCGACTGGCCCGACCGCGCGCTGATCGTTTCGCTGATGGTGCCGTGCACGGAGGCGGACTGGAAATGGATTCTGCCGCTCGTCGAGGACACCGGCGCGGACGCGGTCGAACTGAACTTCGGCTGCCCGCACGGCATGAGCGAGCGCGGCATGGGCGCGGCCGTGGGCCAGGTGCCCGAGTACATCGAAATGGTCACGCGCTGGGTGAAGGAAGGCACGCGCCTGCCCTGCCTCGTCAAGCTCACGCCCAACGTCACGGACATTCGCCACGGCGCGCGCGCCGCGCACAAGGGCGGCGCCGACGGCGTCTCGCTCATCAACACCATCAACTCGATCGTGGGCGTGGATCTCGACGCGATGGCGCCGCTGCCGACCGTCGACGGCAAAGGCACGCACGGCGGCTACTGCGGCCCCGCCGCGAAGCCGATCGCGCTGCACATGGTCGCCGACATCGCGCGCGATCCGCAAACCCAGGGCTTGCCGATCTCGGGCATCGGCGGCATTTCCGACTGGCGCGACGCCGCCGAATTCATCGTGCTCGGCGCGGGCAGCGTGCAGGTCTGCACCGCCGCGATGCATTACGGATTCCGAATCGTTTCCGACATGATCGACGGCCTCTCGAACTGGATGGACGACAAGGGCTACGCGAATCTCGACGCGATCCGCGGCCGCGCCGTGCAGAACGTGACCGACTGGCAATACCTGAACCTGAACTACGACATCAAGGCGCGCATCGATCAGGACCGCTGCATCCAGTGCGGCCTGTGCCATATCGCCTGCGAGGACACCTCGCATCAGGCCATCACCGCGACGAAGAACGGCGAGCGTCACTTCGAGGTGGTCGATGCGAATTGCGTCGGGTGCAATTTATGCATGCATGTTTGCCCGGTCGACGCATGCATCACGATGGAGCGTGTCGATTCGGGCCGCTATGCGAACTGGACGACGCATCCGAACAACCCCGCGCGCGTGGCCGATCCGAAAGCCGCTTGAAACATTGGCCTGAATTGCGCGCGTCGACTTGAACAAAAAAAGCCAACCACAAACCGAACGACAAGCCACGGAGAATCCGCATCATGAGCCAGTCAGCAGCCAGCAGCGGCAGCGACGCAAGCGCGCGGCGCAGCGCCAGCGAACTCTATAACGACGACCTCGCGCCCACGGGCGCCGCGCAGCGCACCTGGCGCTGGTATCACTTCGCGGCGCTGTGGGTGGGCATGGTGATGAACATCGCCTCGTACATGCTCGCGGCCGGGCTCACCGAGCAGGGCATGTCGCCGTGGCAGGCGGTCGTCACCGTGCTGCTCGGCAACGTGATCGTGCTGGTGCCGATGCTGCTGATCGGCCACGCGGGCGCGAAATACGGCATCCCCTACGCCGTGCTCGTGCGCTCCTCGTTCGGCACCCAGGGCGCGAAACTGCCCGCGATGCTGCGCGCGATCGTGGCGTGCGGCTGGTACGGCATCCAGTCGTGGCTCGGCGGCAGCGCCATCTACACGCTCGCGAACATCCTCTTTCACAACGCGCTGGTCGGCGACGCGCTGCCCTTTCTCGGCATCTCCATCGGCCAGGGCGCGTGCTTCCTGATCTTCTGGGCGCTACAGCTTTACTTCATCCTGCACGGCACTGAATCGATCCGCTGGCTCGAAAGCTGGTCCGCGCCCATCAAGGTCGTGATGTGCGTGGCGCTCGTCTGGTGGGCCTGCTCGAAGGCGGGCGGCGTGGGCTCGATGCTATCGCAGCCCTCGCAATTCGCGCCGGGCGGCAAGAAGGCGGGCCTCTTCTGGATCACGTTCTGGCCGAGCCTCACGGCGATGGTGGGCTTCTGGGCCACGCTCGCGCTGAACATTCCGGACTTCACGCGCTTCGCGAAAACGCAGAAGGATCAGCTCGTCGGCCAGGCGATCGGTCTGCCGATTCCGATGGCGCTGCTCTCCGTGGTCTCGGTCGTGGTGACGTCGGCGACCGTCGTCATCTACGGCAAGGCGATCTGGGACCCGATCGACCTCACGAGCCGCATGGAAGGCATCGGCGTGGGCATCGCGCTCGTCATCCTCACGCTCGACACCATGTGCTGCAATCTCGCCGCGAATCTCGTCGGTCCCGCCTACGATTTTTCGAGCCTCTGGCCCAAGGGCATTTCGTACAAGGCGGGCGGCCTGATCACGGCCACGCTCGCCATCGTGATGATGCCGTGGAAGATTCTCGCCACCACGCAGGGCTATATCTTCACCTGGCTCGTCGGCTATTCGGCGTTGCTTGGGCCCGTCGCGGGCATTCTGATGGTCGACTACTTCCTGATTCGCGGCACGCGTCTCGACCCCGATCAGCTCTTCGAGGAAAACGGCGAATACGCCTACACCAACGGCTGGAATCGCGCCGCCGTGATCGCGCTGCTCGCGGGCGTGCTGCCGAATCTGCCGGGCTTTCTGAACATTGCGTTCCCGAGCGCGTTTCCCTCGGTGCCGGACGCGTTCAAGGCGCTCTATACGTATGCGTGGTTCGTGGGTCTCGCCATCGCGGCACTGGTCTACGGCGTGCTGATGAAGCTCGGCAAGAGCCGCAGGCCGAGTATTGCGAGCGCGTGAAACCCCTGTATTTACAGGCTCAAACCGAAGGAGACATAGCATCATGGCGATCCTGATTCGAGGCGGCACTGTCGTCGACGCGGACAAGACCTGGCGCGCGGACGTGCTCTGCGAAAACGGCGCGATCCAGGCGATCGGCGAAAACCTCGACGCGCCCGCGGGCGCCACCGTCGTGGATGCGGGCGGCCAGTACGTGATGCCCGGCGGCATCGATCCGCACACGCACATGGAGCTGCCGTTCATGGGCACCAAGGCGCACGACGACTTCTACACCGGCACGGCGGCGGGACTCGCGGGCGGCACCACGTCGATCATCGACTTCGTGATTCCGAACCCGAAGCAGCCGCTCATGGAAGCGTTCCGCGAGTGGCGCGGCTGGGCCGAAAAGGCCGCCGCCGACTACGGCTTTCACGTGGCCGTGACGTGGTGGGACGAGAGCGTGCACCGCGACATGGGCTTGCTCGTCAACGATCACGGCGTGTCGAGTTTCAAGCACTTCATGGCGTACAAGAACGCCATCATGGCCGACGACGAGATCCTCGTGAACAGCTTCGCGCGCTCGCTCGAACTGGGCGCCCTGCCGACCGTGCACGCGGAAAACGGCGAGCTGGTGTTCCAGCTTCAGCGCCAGTTGCTCGCGCGCGGCTTCACAGGACCGGAGGCGCATCCGCTCTCGCGTCCGCCCGAGGTCGAAGGCGAAGCCGCGAACCGCGCGATCCGCATCGCGCAGGTGCTCGGCGTGCCGGTGTACATCGTGCACGTCTCGGCGAAAGAGGCGCTCGACGCCATCACGCGTGCGCGCGCCGAAGGTCAGCGCGTGTTCGGCGAAGTGCTCGCGGGCCATCTGGTGATCGACGAGGCCGTGTATCGCGATCCCGACTGGACCCGCGCCGCCGCGCACGTGATGAGCCCGCCGTTTCGCAGCAAGGAGCATCGCGACGCACTCTGGCGCGGTCTGCAAGGCGGCGTGCTGCAGACCACGGCCACCGATCACTGCGTCTTCTGCGCCTCGCAGAAAGCGATGGGCCGCGACGATTTCACCCGCATTCCCAACGGTTGCGGCGGCGTGGAAGACCGCATGGCGATACTCTGGGATCAGGGCGTGAACACGGGCCGCCTCACGCCGAACGAATTCGTGCGCGTCACGTCGACGAACGCCGCGCAGATCTTCAATCTCTATCCGCGCAAGGGCGCGGTGGCCGTGGGCGCCGACGCCGATCTCGTGGTCTGGGACCCGGAAGCCACGCGCACGATCTCGGTGAAGACGCATCATCAGAACGTCGATTTCAACGTGTTCGAAGGCATGACGGTGCGCGGCGTGCCCACGCACACGCTGTCGCAAGGCGAACTGGTGTGGGCGAACGGCGATTTGCGCGCGAAGCGCGGCGCGGGGCGTTATCTGAAGCGGCCGGCGAATCCGGGCTATTTACAGGCGTCGCGGCTCGCGAAGCAGTTGAAGGAAACCGAGCCCGTGCATCGCGAGGGCGACAAGGTGAAGTGAGCGTAGCGTGTCGATGAAGATGTCGAAGCGCGTGTGCTTCGCCATCTTCATCGAAGAAATCGAACTCAAATTCAGATTCAAGCCGCCAGCTTGCCGACCGATCCATTCGCAGGCGGCAAAGCCACTCCCGCGCGCGCGTAGCGGATCGCGTCCATCAGCGCTTCGTGCTCGCCCACGTGGTTCGCGAGCAGCAGAATCAGTTGCGCATTGACCGACTGGCTCTGCGCTTCGTCCAGATCGCGATGCATGTCGATCAGCGCTTCGTAGAAGTCGTCGGGACGCGCGAGATTGGGTTGCGTGTTCAGCATCGTTGTCTCCATCTTTGATAGTGTGAGGCGCGCGGTCGGATCAGGTCATGCCGTGCCCGCCACGCACAACGCCCGCTTGAGCGCGCGCTCGACGCGCGGCGCGTCGGCCTGACGCCAGCGTGCGCACACGTGCTGGTCCGGGCGGATCAGATAGCACGCGCCGTCGCGCGCGTCGTAACGCTGCGCCGCGTGGCCGTTCGTATCGCGCAGCACCGCGGTGCCCGAAGGCAGTCCGGCGGGCGCCGCGCCTTCGCCTTCGAGCACCGCCACGAAATGTATCGGCACCGGGCCGCCCGCGAGCGCGTCCAGCGCCGCGCGCGTGCCGCTCGCGAGCGCGGCGCCCGCGCGGCAGAACACGAGCGCCGTGAAGCGGTTGCCGAGTTGCGCGAGCAGCCATTGCTCGCGGCCTTGCGCGTCGGCGAGCGGCGCGTCGGCGCACGAAGCGCCCGGCACCATCTGCCCCGCGAATACGTCTTCGTCGGCGGTATTGAGCGCGGATTCGTGCAGCACCGCGGGCACCGAAAGCCGTCCGCTGTTCACCAGTTGGCGCGCGAACGCATGCTCGCGCGCCAGGGTGAGCACGGCGTCGCGGAACACGCGGCTCACCGCGCTCTTTGGCGTGATGAAATCGGTCGAACGCGTGGAATTGCGCAGGTTTTCGTCGGCGGCGAATTCGCGCTCGCTCGCATAGGTGTCGAGCAGCGCGTCGGGCGCGCGCCCTTCCAGCACCATCGCCAGTTTCCAGGCGAGGTTCTCGCCGTCCTGGAAGCCGCTGTTCGCGCCGCGCGCGCCGAACGGCGAAACGAGGTGCGCCGAGTCGCCCGCGAACAGCACGTTGCCGTGCCGGAAACTGTCCATGCGCAGGCACGAAAACGTGTAGATGCTGACCCACTCCAGTTCGAATTTCACGTCCGGGCCGAGCAGCGCGCGCACGCGCGGAATCACGCGTTCGGGCGTTTTTTCGAGCACCGGATCGGCGTCCCAGCCCAGTTGAAAGTCGATGCGCCAGACGTTGTCGGGCTGGCGATGCAGCAGCACCGACTGGTTCGGATGGAACGGCGGATCGAACCAGAACCAGCGCTCGGTGGGGAAGTCGGCTTCCATCTTCACGTCGGCGATCAGGAAGCGATCCTTGAAGGTGCGGCCGTGGCTGTCGAGGCCCATGAGCTTGCGCACGGGACTGCGCGAGCCGTCGGCGGCCACCACGTAGCGCGCGCGCAGTGCATACGGGCCATCGGGCGTCTCGATCTGCAGCGTGACGAGCGGCTCGGCTGCATTGTCATCGTTACGCTGCGCGATGCCCATGACCTTGCTCTTCCAGCGAATCTCCAGATTCGGCAACGCCTGCGCGCGTTCGAGCAAAAAGCCTTCCACGTAATACTGCTGCAAATTCACGAAAGCCGGACGATGATGGCCGCTCTCCGGCAGCAGGTTGAACGTATAAACGAGTTCGTCCTTGCGGAACACCTTGCCCACGTTCCAGCTCACGCCCTTCTCGACCATGCGCTCGCCGCAGCCGAGCCGGTCGAAGATATCGAGCGAGCGCTTCGAAAAGCAGATCGCGCGCGAACCCGTGGACAGCGTGCAATCGTCGTCGACGAGCACCACGGGCAGGTTCTGCTGCGCGAGGTCGATGGCCGTCGCGAGTCCGACCGGACCCGCGCCCACCACGACGACCGGATGCACGCATGCATCCGCATGCTCGCCCTGCTCGTTCTGCTCGCGACAACGCGTGTAGTCGAAAGTCAGCGTCTGATAATCGATCATTGTTTTGTCTCCACCATGCCTTTAGCGGCATTCAGCGCGCGCGTGCGTGCCTGCATGCATGCACCCGGCGACGCGCGCGCCCTGCTCATCGCCCGCTCAATCCTGCAACGCGTCCCACATTTCCTTGTCGCGCTGCGCGGTCCAGATGCGCGGATGCGTGATGCCGCTCGCTTCGTCGTACGCGCGCGAGACGTCGAACGGCAGGCAGTGTTCGTAGATGAAGACGTGGCCGAACTTCGGGTCCATCGCCTCGCGCGTGAGCGCCATCGACTGCTTGAGATCGAGCTGGCGTTCGACCGCCTTGCGGCCCTGCGCGAGCAGCGTGGAAACGAAATCCTTCGTGTAATCCAGGCCCTTGTTCACGTCGGCGGGATTGAGCAGCGCGGGGCCGCGGCCCGGCACGAGCTTTTGCGCGCCCAGCGCGCGCAGCGCTTCGAGCGTGGCGGGCCAGTCGGCGAGTTGCGCATCGCCGCAATAACAGGCCGCGTCGTATTCCACGAGATCGCCGGAGAACAGCACCTTTTGCTGCGGCAGCCAGACCACGGTGTCGCCCTTCGTGTGGCCCGAACCCAGATGCGCGATCTTCACTTCGAGCTTGCCGAGGAACAGCGTGATTTCCTTCTCGAACACGAGCGTGGGCCACGTGAGGCCCGGCACGGTTTCGACGCCCGCGAACAGACGCGGAAAGCGCTCGATCTCCGACTTCATGTCCTGTTCGCCGCGCTCGACGATCATCTCGTACGTGCCGCGGCTCGCGATGATCTGCTGCGCGCCTTCCTTGAAATACGCCGACGCGCCCAGCACGCGCACCGCGTGATAGTGAGAGAGCACGACATATTTGATGGGCTTGTCGGTGACGCTGCGGATCTTCGCGATGAGGTCCTGCGCCATGGCGGGCGTGGCCGTGGTGTCGACGATCAGCACGCCGTCGTCGCCGATGATCACGCCCGAATTCGGGTCGCCTTCGGTGGTGTAGGCGTATGCGTTTTCAGAGAGCTGCGTGAACGTGACCTGCTTCTCTTCGAGGTCGGCCTGGGATGCGAACGCCTTTGCCATCGTGAGTCTCCGTTTGTAGGGGGAGGCGTATGCCTCGCCCCGTCTCGTTTGAATGATCCGCTGTTCTGCCGGGGTGAGGCCATGATCGTCCCGCGATTTTTATTTGTCAATAGCGAATACTATCGCTATTTGCTAATTTCTGGATCGCGCCGACAGTTGCGCTTTGCGCCGCTTCGCCCGCGCAGGCGATCGGCGGGCGATCGGCGGGAAATCGCGCGCGCTTCGGTTAACATGGACCCTTTTTCAGCCCGGGACAACGCGTGAAGACCCCTCGCAACGCCGACACGGAAGGCGCGAAAACGCAGCGCGGCATTCAGAGCGTGGAAGTGGGCGCGCGCCTGCTGCGCATGCTCGCCGACGCGCGCGTGCCGCTCGCGCCCAGCGATCTCGCGGCCGGCGCGGACATTCCGTCGAGCCAGGCGCACGCCTATCTGGTGAGCCTCACGCGCCTCGGCCTGATCAAGCGTGACGCGCTCTCGGGCCGCTACGAAGCCGGTCCGCTCGCGCTGCGCCTCGGCCTGCTGCATCTCGCGCAGCAGCCCGCGCTGCGTGAAGCCGTGCCGCACGCGGCGGCGCTCGCGCAGGCGCACAACTGCAGCGTGGCGATCTGCATCGCCGGACCTCAGGGACCGACCATCGTGCGCTACGAGCATGCGAGCCTGCCGCTGCACGTGAATCTGCACGTGGGCACGGTGATGTCGCTGCCGGCCACGTCCACGGGCCGCGTGTTCTGCGCGTATCTCGACGACGCCGCATTGCACGCGATGTGGGCCAACCAGACGTCGCAGCCGGTCTGGCGCGGCACCCTGAACACGCCCGACACCGCGCCCGACGCCGCGCCGCGCGAGGACGCGGCCTTCGCCGCCGCGCTCGACACGATCCGCGCGCGCGGCTTCGAACTGGGCATCGACGCCCCGAGCCCCGGCGTGAGCAGCGTCTGCGTGCCGGTGCTCGACGCCGCGGGCACGCTGCGTCTCACGCTCACGGCGATCGGCGCGAGCGGCGCGCTCGACGTGCGGACCGACGGCGCACTCGTGCGCGCGCTGCGCGAGGCCGGCGGCGCCATCGCACGCGCCGCGTTTTCATCGACATCGAATTGACCATGCCGAAGTCCGACCCTACGCCGCCCGTCCAGACCGACACCGCCGACAAACCGCAACGCGGCATCCAGGCGCTCGACGCCACCGGCGAGCTGCTGGCCGCGCTCGTCGCGGCGGGCGAACCGCTCGCGCTGCGCGCCCTCGCGGCGGCGGCGGGCATGCCGAGCGCGAAGGCCTTTCCGCACCTCGTGAGCCTGCTGAAAACCGGTCTGCTCGAACGCGACGAAGCGGGCCGCTACGGCGCGGGGCCGCTGAGCCTCGAACTGGGCCTGCTGGGTCTCGCGCGCCTTTCGCCGGTGCGCGAAGCCGACGCCGAACTCGTCGGCCTCGCCGCCGCGACCGGCATGAGCGTCGCGCTCGCGGTGCAAGGCCCGCTCGGCCCGACCGTCGTGCGGCTCGAAGAATCCACGCGGCCGTTGCACGTGAGCCTGCGGCCCGGCACCGTCATGTCGATCGTCAACACGGCGATCGGCCGCGTGTTCGCCGCCTGGTTCGACGACGACGTGCGCGCCGCGCTGCTCGCGCAGGACGGCCTGCGCCTCGCGGGCGCGACGCCGTCCGCGAACACGGCCAATGCGGCGAACGCGAACGCCGCCTACGTCGAACGCCTCGCCGCGATCCGCGCGCAAGGGCTCGACACCGCGCTCGACAAGCCGATTCCCGGCATCAGCACCGTGGCCGCGCCGGTCTTCGATCACACCGGCAGCGTCTGCCTCGTACTCGCGCTGATGGGCCCGTCGGGTCACCTCGACACCGGCCGCGACGGCGCCTGCGCGTCCCTGCTGATGGCGGCGGCCGAGCGCCTCTCGCGGCGCTTCGGCTACGTGGCGGGCGCGGCGGCAGCGCCGCTATAATCGGCTTCCATCAGACGATTCACGCGCAACGCCTGGCGCCGCCACGCGCCCCGATCCGGTGTGTCGACGCGCCAATCCGCGCAAATCCGTGCCGATACGCGTCGACAGATATCGGCAGGCACGGCGGCCCCATCACAAGGACAGCCCCATGAGCACCGCCTCCACCGGTTCCGCCACCGCGCTGCGCCAGGTCGCCGACCTGCCCTGCCCGCGCGGCCTGCCGCTGATCGGCAACCTGCTGCAACTCGAACCCACGCGGCTGCACCAGATCCTCGAACGCTGGGCCGAAGAACTCGGCACGCCGTATCGCTTTCAGGTCGGCAGCATCCCCATCACGATCTGGACCGACACCGAACTGATCCAGTCGATCATGCGCGAGCGCCCGCACCGCTATCGCCGCTATTCGCCGATCGAAAGCGTGTTCGACGAAATGGGCGCGAACGGGCTCTTTTCCTCCGAAGGCGTGCAGTGGGAATCGCATCGGCGGCTCGTGATGCAGGCGCTTTCGATCCCCAACATCAAGGCGTTCTATCCGACGCTCGCGGAGATCACGCAGCGTCTGCGCACGCGCTGGCTGCGCGCGGCCGAGCGCGGCGAGACCGTCGAGATGACCGACGACCTCAAGCGCTACACGGTGGACGTGACGAGCGCGCTCGCGTTCGGCGAAGACCCGCGCACGCTCGATCAGGATCACGGCGTGATCCAGGAGCATCTCGAACGCATCCTGCCCGCCGTGATGGGCCGCATCAACGCGCTGTTTCCGTACTGGCGCGTATTCAAACTGCCCGCCGACCGCAAGCTCGATCACTCGCTCGCGGAAGTACACCGCTACATCGACTCGATGATGGCGCGCGCTCGCACGCGCATGCGCGACGAGCCGTCCGAACTGCCGCGCAACCTGCTCGAAGCGATGCTCGTGCAGCAACAACACGACGGCGAGCCGATTTCCGATGCGCAGATTCGCGCCAACGTGCTCACGCTGCTGCTCGCGGGCGAGGACACGACCGCCGATTCGATCGCGTGGACGCTGCCCTATCTGGCCGCCGACGCCGCGTTGCAGACGCATCTGGGCGAGGAAGCGCATCGCGTACTCGGCGACGCGCCCGTGTGCCCCGACTACGCCACGCTCAAGGACCTCGACATCTTCGAAGCGATCGCCATCGAAGCGACGCGTCTGCGGCCGGTCGCCGCCGTGCATTCGTTCGAACCGCTCGAAGACGTGGTGGTCGACAACGTCGCGCTGCCCAAAGGTACGCGCATGTTCTTCGTCGCGCGGCCCGCGATGATCGACGAGAAAAATTTCGCCGATCCGCAGCGCTACGATCCGTGGCGCTGGATGCGCAAGGGCGAGCACGACGCGCCGCGCGAAGGCGCGCATGGCGCACATGACGTGCGTGCGTATCTGCAATTCGGCGCGGGTCCGCGCGTATGCCCCGGACGCCATCTCGCGACGGTGGAAATGCGCCTCGCGCTCTCGATGCTGATGAACGAATTCGAAATCGAACTGGCCATCGATCCAGAGCAGATCAAAGAGGTGTCGGCGTTCACGATGGTGCCGGACACGATGCCGGTGAAGCTGCGCAAGCGCGTGCGCTAGCACTTCAGCGCGCGTTACGCCTTCACTTCGCCCGCGCTGTCCGAGTCGCTGCGCGCCTGCGCGTCGCGCATCTTGGCGAGCGTCGTCGGTCCGAGCCCGAGCGAAACGCCCAGCGCGAGCGCGTCGATCACCGTGAGATGCGCGATGCGCGGCACGCCCGGCGCGTGCGCTTCGTCGGCGGCCGGCACGCGCAGCAGCAGCGGAATGTCGACCACCCACGCGAGCCGCGAGCCCGCGTTCGTCAGCGCGATGGTTGTCGCGCCGCGCTCCTTGGCGATCTGAATGCTCTCGTTTACTTCCACGCTGCGGCCCGACTGCGAGATCGCGAAAGCGACGTCGCCGGGTTCGAGCAAACCGGCATAAAGGCGCTGCAAATGCGCGTCGGTGAACGCGCTCGCGGCCACGTCCAGACGCAGGAAACGCAGCGCCGCGTCGTTCGCGACCAGCCCCGAACCCGCGCCCACGCCGAAGAAAAACACCCGCCGCGCGCTGCCGAGCGCCGCCACCGCCGCCTCGAACACGGCCGGATCGAGCGAGGCGCGCGCGTGCATCACGCCCTGCACCACGGCGTCGGCGACCTTGTCGAGCAACGAGCCGATTGGCGTGGGCTCGCCGTTCGCCGCGTCGTCGGCGGCGGAAAACGGCACGCCGCCCGCGGCGCTCTGCGCGAGCCGCATCTTGAAGTCGCGCAGCCCGTGCGCGCCCACCGCGCGGCAAAAACGCGTGACCGAAGGCTCGGAGACGTCCGCGCGCAACGCGAGTTCGGTGATGCTCGCGCGCATCGCGAAGTCGATGTCGGCGAGCACCATCTCCGCGACCTTGCGTTCGGCGGGCCGCAGCGACTCCGCCACGTTGCGGATGTGATGGATCAGGTTGGAGACCGGCAAGCTATGTTCCGTGGGTTGAACCGTGGAAGATGCGAGACGCCCGACGCCCGGGTTCAATGCTTCAATCGAGACGCTTGCCGCTTTCTGTGTCGAACAGATGCAGATGCGCGAGAGGCAGACCGAGCGTCATGCGCTGGCCCGGTTCGATGCCGGGACGCGCGCGGGTCGTGACGCACCATGACTGGCCGCCTATTTTCCCGTACAAGTGCGTTTCCGCGCCAGTCGGCTCGATCACCTCGACGCTGAACGGCACCTCGCCCGCGTTGGCCTCCACATGCTCGGGGCGAATCCCCAGCGTCACGCGCGCGCCCGCCTGCGCGCGGCCTTCGGGCAGCGCGATGCGCACGCCGTCGTCGAGCACGAGCGCCGTGCCGCGCGCGTCGTTCATCACGCTGCCCGCCACGAAGTTCATCGACGGCGAACCGAGAAAGCTCGCCACGAACAGATTGCCGGGCTTGTCGTAAAGATCGAGCGGGCGGCCGATCTGCTCGATACGCCCCGAGTTCATCACGACGATGCGGTCGGCCATCGTCATCGCTTCGATCTGGTCGTGCGTGACGTAGACGACCGTGTTGCGCAGCCGCTGATGCAGCGCCTTGATTTCGGTGCGCATCTGCACGCGCAGCTTGGCGTCGAGATTCGAGAGCGGTTCGTCGAACAGGAACAGCGACGGCTCGCGCACCACGGCGCGGCCCATCGCCACGCGCTGGCGCTGACCGCCCGACAACGCGCGCGGCAGGCGGTCGAGATAGTTCGAGAGATTGAGCATCTTCGCGGCGGCTTCGATGCGCGGCTTGAAGCCGTCCTCGCGTTCCTTGCGGATGCGCGGGCCGAACGCGATGTTGTCGTACACCGAAAGATGCGGATAGAGCGCGTAGCTCTGGAACACCATCGAGATGTTGCGCTGCTGCGGCGGCAGCGCGTTCGCGCGCGTGCCGCCGATCGTGAGGTCGCCGCCCGAAATATCTTCGAGACCCGCGATCATGCGCATCAAGGTGGTCTTGCCGCAGCCCGACGGTCCGACCAGCACGACGAACTCGCCGTCCTCGATGTCGAGGTCGACGCCGTGCACGACCTGCGTGTCGCCGTAGCGCTTGTAGATGCCGTTCAGTTGTACCGCTGCCATGCTGTCCTCGTGTGCTGTCGTGTGCTGTTATCGCTGCTTGCGTGTGTGTTCCTGCTTGTTTTCCTGCTTGTTTTCCTGCTTGTTTTAGCGGCTTTTCTGCGGCTCAGAACGGATCGAGCGTCAGCTCGTTCGCCATCAGCCGGTTGCCCGCCATGAGGCCCGCATCCACCGGCAAGGCCACGCCGGTAATCACGCGCGCTTGCGGCGACGCCAGAAAATGCACGGCGTCGGCGATATCGGCGGGTTCGGCCACATCGCCGAGCGGATACCACTTGCTCAGTTGTTCGAAGATGGCCGGATGCTGCTCCACGCGCGCGCGCCACGCGGGCGTCTTCACGGTGCCCGGACACACGATGTTGGCGCGGATGCCGTGCGGCCCCAACTCCATCGCGAGCGCCTTCGTGTAGCTCACGAGGCCCGCCTTCGCGGCGCTGTACGCGGGATGCCCGAGCGCGCTCAGTCCGTTCACGGAGCCGATCAGCACCAGCACGCCGCGCTTGCGTTCGATCATCGCCGTTCGCACGGTTTCGATCGTGTTGTAGGTGCCGTTGAGATTGAGGTCGACGTCGCGCCGCCAGCTCGCCGCATCGGTATGCGCGAGCGTCGTGCCGAGCGCGCCGCCCGCATTGGCGACCGCCACGTCGACCGGACCGCGCGCCGCCACGCCGCGCGCCACGGCGTCGGCCATCGCGAGCGGATCGCTCACGTCGGCGGCCAGCGCCTCCAGCCGTTGCGCGCCGAATTCGTCGGCGAGTTGCTGCACGCCCGCCGCGTCGCGGTCGAGCGCGAGCACGGTGTCGCCGTCGTCGAGAAATCGCTTGCACAGCGCACGGCCGATGCCGCCGCTCGCGCCCGTCACCAGCACTACCCGGCTCATGTTCGAACTCTCCGCGTATCGACTGAAAAAGCCCGCCGGCGTGCGCGCCAGCGGGCCTGTAAATTTCCAACAGACGCACGTTAAATATCGTTTGGCATGCGATCCGTTGCGGGTTTACACGCAGGCGTCCCACATAGTGCACTGCATGATTTCCCCCATGTTTTACGGCATGTTAGGCAAATTCAGGAGCAGAAAACAATATCGCGTTTCCCAGGTGACAACGTTTTTTTCATCCTGTAGGATTTTTTCAAACAAGGCAACTGGCACAAAAAACAGGCAGCAAAAAAACGCGCCCATCCAGGCGGCGGCAGTCGGTGCAATAAAACAGGAAGACCACATAGGAGAGTCAGAATGTCGTTTCAGCAACGTGCAACCCTCACGCTCGGCAAGCTGGCCGCCGCGCTCGCGTTCGCCGGCATCGCCGTCGCGGCGCACGCCGACACGGTGCGCGTGACCGTCGCGCACTACAGCGACGCCACCGCGCCGTACTTCGAGAAAATGGCCAAGCAGTTCGAGGCCGCCAATCCCGGCACGACCATCAAGATCGAAGACGTGAACTGGGACTCGCTGCAACAGAAACTTCAGACCGACATCTCCGGCGGCGCCAACGCCGACCTCGCGATCATCGGCACGCGCTGGCTGCTCGACTTCGTGAAGGACGACATCGCCGAGCCGCTCGATCCGTACATGGACGCGAACTTCAAGGGCCGCTTCATCGGTCCGTTCCTCGCGCCGGGCGAGATCAACGGCAAGATCTACGGCCTGCCGATCGCGGCCTCGGCGCGCGCGCTCTACTACAACAAGGACATGCTCGCGTCGGTCGGCTATCCGAACGGCCCGAAGACCTGGAACGACGTAATCGACGCCTCGAAGAAGCTCAAGGCGAAGGGCATCGCGGGCTTCGGTCTGCAAGGCAAGGAAATCGAAACCGACGTGTACTTCTACTACGCGCTGTGGACGCACGGCGGCGACGTGGTGGGCAAGGACAACAAGGCCGCGTTCAATTCGGCCGCCGGCGTGAAGGCCGCCACGCTCTACAAGACCATGATCGACGAAGGTCTGACCGAGCCGGGCGTTACGGGATACAGCCGCGAAGACGTGCAGAACCTCTTCAAGCAGGGCCGCGTGGCGATGATGATCTCCGCGCCGTTCCTCGCCAAGCAGCTGAAGAAGGAAGCGCCGAACATCAAGTACGGCATCGACCCGATTCCGGTCGCGACCGCGCCGGCCACCTACGCGGTCACCGACTCGATCATGATGTTCAAGAACTCGAAGGTGAAGAAGAGCGCCTGGAAGTTCCTCGACTTCCTGTTCACGAAGCAGCCGCGCGTGGAGTTCACGAGCACCGAAGGCTTCCTGCCGACGACCAAGGCCGAAGCAAGCGACCCGGCGTTCCAGGATCCGGACACGAAGGCCTTCGTCGCGCTGCTGCCGCACGCGAAGTTCGCGCCCACCGTGACGGGCTGGGAAGACACCGCCAAGGCCGTGACCAACGCGATGCAGTCGATCTATCTCGGCAAGGCCAAGCCCGCCGACGCGCTGAACCAGGCCGCGACCGAAGCGAACAAGTCGCTCGGCAAGTAAGCGGGCGTTACGTCAGCAGGCGGCACGCCGCGGCGTGCGCCTGCGGCACGAACCGGCCCGAACCGGCGCGACGCGTAGCCCGCAGCACCGCTACGCGTCGCGCCGCTTGCGTCATCCTGCTTCACGCTGTTTCATCGACCGACCGGACGCCTCACGACATGACCACGGGTCCCCTGAAGCCGACACCGCCAGCCGCTCCGGCGGACGGCGCTGCCCCCGACCCCACACGCGCACGCCAAAGCCCCAGCATGAGCCGCCCCGACCGCGCCGCCCGCAACGTTTCCGCGCCCCGCGCGCCCTGGCTGCTGATCGTGCCGAGCCTCGCGCTCGCGCTGTTCATCATCAGCTATCCGATCTTCAATATCGTCTGGCAGTCGCTGCACGACGTGTCGCGCTTCGGCCAGATCCGCGACTTCAGCGGCTTGCAGAACTTCCTCAACGTGTTCGGCGACCCCGTGTTCCTGACCGCGCTGAAAAACACCATCATCTGGACCTTCTGCGTCGTGGTGGGCACGGTGGCGATCTCCGTGCCGGTCGCGCTCGTGCTGAATCAGGACTTCTACGGGCGCGGCATCGCGCGCACGATCGTCATGCTGCCGTGGTCGGTGTCGCTCACCATGACCGCCGTGGTGTGGCGCTGGGCCTTCAACGACGACTACGGCATGGTCAACGTCACGCTGCAAAAGCTCGGCCTGATCGCCGGGCCGATTCACTGGCTCGCCACGCCCGAGTACGCGTTTCCGGTGGAAATCGCCGTCGGCATTCTGGTGTCGATTCCGTTCACCACCACGATCTTTCTCGGCGGCTTGTCGTCGGTTCCGGGCGACATCTACGAAGCCGCGCGCATCGACGGCGCGAGCGCCTGGCAGCAGTTCCGCCTGCTCACGCTGCCGCTGCTCAAGCCCTTCATCAACATGGCGATCCTGCTCAACGTGATCTACGTGTTCAATTCGTTTCCGATCATCTGGGTGATGACGCAGGGCGGTCCCGACGACAGCACGCACATCCTCGTCACCTATCTCTACGAACTCGGCTTCCGGCTCGGGCGTCCGGGCGAAGCGGCGGCGGTGTCGCTCATCATGCTCGTGATCCTGTTCGCGTTTTCGGTGGCGTATCTGCGCGTGCAGGCCAAACGCGGCGGCGCGCAAGGAGACCTCGCATGAACCGCAAGCTCAAACGCTCGCTCTGGTGCTGGCTCGCGCTTTCGCCGCTGGTGGTCGCCGTGCTGTTCCCGTTCGCGGTGATGTTCTTTACGTCGTTCAAGCCCGCCAACGAAGTATTCGTCTACCCGGCGCGCTGGTTGCCGCAGCATTGGCGCTGGGAAAATTACGTCGATATGTGGCAGGCCGCGAACTTCGGCGTCGCGCTGCGCAACAGCATCGTGATCTCGTTCCTCTCCACGGCGCTCGCGCTCGCGGTGAGCCTGCCCGCCGCCTACGCGCTCGCGCGCTTTCCGTTTCGCGGACGCGGCGCGTATCGCCAGTTCCTGCTGGTCACGCAGATGCTCTCGCCGATCCTGCTGGTGGTGGGCCTGTTCCGCCTCGCCGCAATGATTCCGTACGGCGACGGCAATCTCGTCGATTCGAAGCTCGGCGTGATCGTCTCGTATGCGGCGTTCAATATCGCCTTCGCGGTGTGGATGCTGTCGTCGTATTTCCAGACCGTGCCGCGCGATCTCGAAGAATCGGCGTGGCTCGAAGGATCGAGCCGCACGGGCGCGGTGTTCCGCGTGTTCCTGCCACTCGCGATTCCGGCGGTGGTGGTCACGGCGATCTTCACGTTCATCAGCGCGTGGAACGAGTTCGCCGTGGTCTACACGCTGATCCGATCGCCCGAGAACAAGACGCTGACCGTGCAGGTCACCGACATGGTCGCGGGCAAGTACACGGTCGAATGGGAACTGGTGATGGCCGCCACGCTCGCGGCGACGCTACCGGTGTCGGTGGTGTTCGCGTGGCTTCAGCGTTATATGGTGAAGGGGCTCGCGCTCGGCGCGGTCAAATAGGCTGGCAGGGCGTCGTTCGCCGCGCTCGCTCAACAAAACACCATGGGCCGATCTCGCGATCGGCCCGTTTTTTTTTGCGCGACGAAGGTGCAACGCAAGCGCCCTCAAGCGTCCGGCGCGCCCTTCTTCAAACACGCGATACGGTACACGCCGTCTTCGGCTTCCACGCCGTGCGTATCGTGCGCGAAGCCCGGAAAACGCCGGTCGAACGCTTCGAGCGCCTTCAGATAGCCGAGGAATGGCCCATCGCCGTCGCCGGCATTTTCGCCGGGCATCAGCAGCGGAATGCCGGGCGGATACGGCACCACGCCGGTCGCCACCGTGCGTCCTTCCATGCGCGCGAGTTCGAGCGTTTCGATGTCGTTGTGGACGAGCCGCTCGTACGCTTCGGCGGGACTGCAATCGGGATGCGGCAGCGTGGAAAACGCCTGCGCGAGCAGCTCGGTCGTGCGCAGATCGCGCATCGCCGCGAACATGCGGTCGCACAGTTCGCGCAGCCCGATGCCCGCATAGCGCTGCGGATGCTGTTCGACGAGTTCGGGCAGCACGTGTTCGAGCGGCGCGTTCGCGTCGTAGTCGCGCTTGAAATCAAGCAGCGTGTTCACAAGCGTGCCCCACTTGCCTTTGGTCACGCCGATCGAAAACAGGAACAGGATCGTGAAGTCCGCGGTCTTTTCGACCACCACGCCCTGGCGGTCCAGATACGCCGTCACCACGCTGGCCGGAATGCCCACCGGCAACAGCCCGCCGTGCGGCGCCACGCCCGGCGTCACGATCGACACCTTGATCGGATCGAGCATGCAGTAGCCGTCCTCGATGCGGCCGAAACCGTGCCAGTCGTCCTCCGGATGCAGCACCCAGCACGACGGGTCCTGCAACAGCAGCGCTTCGGGCGCGTCGTGAAAGGCGTAGCGGCGCGCGCTCTGCCGGTCCACCACGGAGCCGGGCTGCCAGACGTGGAAGAACCAGTCGTCGCGATCGTCGAAACCGGCGGCGAGACGCGCGAGCATCTGACGAAAGCCGATCGCCTCGCGCATCGCGTCGGTCGTCAGCGCGATGCCGCCGGGGCCGTCCATCATCGCGGCGCTCACGTCGTTCGACGCGATGATCGCGTATTGCGGCGAGGTCGACGCGTGCATCATGAACGATTCGTTGAAGCGCGCGTGGCCAATCGCGCTGCGCCCGTTGCGCACGTGAATGAACGAGGCCTGCGAGAGCGCGGCGAGCAGCTTGTGCGTCGATTGCGTGGCGAACACGGTCGGGCGGCTCGCGTCGTGCTCGGCGGGGTCGCCGTGCATCGCGTAGCGCTCGCGATAAAGCGGATTGAAACGCGCGTAGCCGTACCACGCTTCGTCGAAATGCAGGCGGTCCACGCTCTCGCCGAGCAGCGCTTCCACGCGCGCGACGTTGTAGCAGAGGCCGTCGTAAGTCGAGTTGGTGATGAGCGCGTGCACCCGCTTCGGCTTCACCTCGGGGCGCCCCTTCACCAGCGGATTCTGCTCGATGGCGAGCCGTATCGCCGCTTTCGTGAGCCGCTCGGGCATGATCGGCCCGATGATGCCGTAACGGTTGCGCGACGGCACGAGATACGTGGGAATCGCGCCCGCGAGCGTCATCGCGTGCTCGACGGACTTGTGGCAGTTGCGGTCGCACAGCGCGACTTCGTTGCGCGTCACGCTCGCCATCACGATCACGCGGTTCGAGGTCGACGAGCCGTTGGTCACGTGATAGCTGCGATGCGCGCCGAACACGCGCGCGGCGTACTTCTCGCTCGCGCCGATCGGCCCGCTGTGATCGAGCAGCGAACCCAGTTCGCCCACCGAGATCGACAGGTCGGAGCGAAACAACTGCTCGCCGAAGAACTCGAAGAACGCGCGCCCGACCGTCGACTTGAGGAAGGCCGTGCCGCCCGTGTGGCCGGGCGTGTGCAACGAATATTCATAGACGCGCGAGAAGCGCGCGAGCGCGCCGAACATCGGCGGCAGCACGGTTTCGCGGTAACGCTCGATGGCCGCGACGACGCGCCCGCCGATGAACGACGTGGTGTCCTCGAGCATCCAGATGAAGTCGTCGGCCTGGCGCATCGCTTCGACGGGCACGCCGGCCGCGCTCGTGCGATCCGCGAGCAGGAACACGGGCAGCGTCGCGTTGCGCGCGCGCAGCGCGTCGAGCACCGTGCGCGCGGCGGCGTGCGCGCTGGCGTGCGAACCGGCGTCGGCGTCGCCGGCGGCCGTGCCGAGTTCCCAGTCGAGCAGCAGACACTGCACGCCCGGATCGGCGCCGATCACGGCGACGGCGTCGTCGGCGCTCGCGGCCGTCACCACGTCGACGAGACGCTCGCGCAGTTCCTCGATCAGCGCGCGCGCGGCGCGGCCGTTGGCCGTGGCGGCCTCGATCTGCGGATGGACGAAGAGCGCGCGCATGCCGAGGCGGCGCGACGCGTGTAGCGGGGTCACAGTGCTCATGAAGCATTCTCCGAGTTCGTGGAAGGCGTGGCGGGCGACGCGGCTGGCGCAACCGTCGCCACCGGCGCGCTCGCGACGCCCGGCAGCGGCACGCGCGGCCGCAGCGTGAGGCCGCGATCGCGGCCCACCGACATCCAGAAGGTCGCGACGAGCGCCACCACGGCGACGCCGAACGACATGTAACGCACCCAGCCGGGCACGCGCCCGCCGGGATGCAGATGCTTTTCAGTGATCTCGCGCTGGCGATTCACCGACAACTCGTAGAACACCACCGTCGCGATCACGAAGATCAGCGACCAGCGCGTCTGCTGGCCGTCCGAGCCGACCATCGCCCAGAGCGCGTAGACCGCGCCGATCAGCCCGACGACCGTGTAGAACGAGAACTGATGCGGTGACATCTTCCCGTAGCCGAGCACCTTGATCGCGATGCACGAATAGATGTACGGCAGCAGCGTCATGATCACGGCGATCGACGCGATCTTGCCGAACTGCTCGCTCGCGTTCGGCGACATGGTCGCGAGCACCTGCACGGTCATGATCGTCGCGACGATGGCAAGCCCCGCCGAGGGCACGTTCTTCGCATTCACGCGGGCGAAGACGTTGCCGAACAGACCGTCGTCGGCGGCCGCTTTCGCGGTCTGGCCGACCAGCAGCGTCCAGCCGCCGAGCGAGCCGAGGCAGCCGAGCGCCGCGCACAGCGCGACCGCGTTCGCCGCCGTGCTGCCGAGCGCGACGCGTGCGGCGTCCGCGAACGGCGCGTTCGAGGCGATCAGCGCCTTGTTCGGGATCATCCCCATGATGACGGTCGAGCTGAGCACGTAGCACACGGCCGCGATCACCACGCCGCCCACGGTCGCGATCGGCACGTTGCGCTGCGGATTGGCCACCACGGCCGTGGACACCGAGGCGCTTTCCACGCCGATGAACGCCCACAGCGTGAAGTTCAGCGTCGAGCCGATGGCGCTGAACGCGTTGCCGCCGCTCACGTTCCAGCCCGACATGTAGACCGCGCCGCTGAACCAGAACCAGCCGAACACCGCCATGCCGACGATCGGAATGAGCGCGATGATCGTCGTGACCGACTGCACCCGCGCGACCACCTGCGGGCCGAGAATGTTCGCGTAGGTCAGCAGCCAGATCACGAAGATCTGCGCGGCGGCGAACGTGAGCGGGTCGCGCAGCGAAGGAAAAAAGTGCGTGAGATAGCCGAGGCCCGCGACCGCGAGCCCGGTGTTGCCGAGCACGTTGGCGAGCCAGTAGATCAGGTTGGTCTGGTAGCCGACGTAGTTGCCGAACGATTTGCGCGCGTAGGCATAGGGGCCGCCCGCGAGCGGCTCGATGGCGGCCAGTTTGGCGAACACGAGCCCGAGCGACACCGCGCCCACCACCGTGATCAGCCAGCCGAAAATGGAAATGCCGCCCGTGGCGGCGAGATTGGCGGGCAGCATGAAGACGCCCGAGCCCATCATGTTGCCGGCCACCATGAGCGTGGCGGCCACGACGCCGATTTTCGGCGCCCCCTTGCCCTCCGCATCGCGCTCATTACCGCTCGCGGCGCCGCCCTGTGTAAGGGCGGTGCCGGAAGGTGTCGCATCAGACATGCGCTCTCCCGAACAGGTGTGATGCAGCCGTGTGGGCTGCGATGACAACCTGGCGAGACGCGTCGGCGCGACGCCTCGCCGCCTGTGCGAAACCGTCGGATTACGGCTTCGAACAGGTAGGAAGAATAGTCTGACGAAGAAGGAAAACAGAGCGATTCAGGTCAGGAATCGCGTGCATTACGCGACTTCCTGCCTTAAATCAATTCATCCCAATTTTGTCCGGCGTAGCGCGGAACGCCGCGAGCGACGGCGAACGCACGGCGCGTTCTAGCGTGCGTTCACGGTGCGCGGGGCCGCGTGACTACTTGCCGAGTTCGTGCCCGATCACGCCGCCCGCGACCGCACCGCCGACCGTGCCGACGGCACTGCCGTTCGTCGCCTTGTTGCCGACATAGCCGCCCGCGGCCGCGCCGCCGAGCGTGCAGGCGCTGCTGCCGAGCGCCACGAGAACGAGGAGCGCGAGCGCCGCGCCGCTGCGAGAAAGCCGCTTCATCGTCATCTCCTGATCGATGCTGACGGCTATCGGTCAGCAAACCGCGTGCCGCATTCGCAGGCTGAATCGCCCCGGAGCGCGACCGTCAGCCGTGATGCAGATGCAGCAGGATCAGCGTGAGCGTGACGAGCGAGCCGAGCGTCGAATGCAGGATCGTGCGCCCGGTCACGTGCGCCTCGCGCTTGTAATACTCCGCGAGCATGAACGGACCCGTGCCGGTCGGCAGCGCGGCGAGCAGCACGGCCGTCTCCACCAGTTGCGGCGAAAGGCCGAACACGCGGTCGGCGAGCAGCCACGTGAGCGCGGGCTGCGCCACCAGCTTCGAGAGCGTGAGCCACCACGACGACTCCTTCGGCGCGTCGCTTTTCGCGCGGCGCTCGGCAAGGAACAGGCCGAGGCTCACCAGCGCACACGGGCTCGCCGCGCCGCCGAGCAGCTTGAGGAAGGTTTCGGCGCTCGCGGGCATCGTCACGTGCAGGCCGGACATCAGCGCGCCCAGCGCGGGCGCGACCAGCAGCGGATTGCGCATGAGCGAGCGCACCACCTTGATCAGCAGACGGTGCGGACGGCGCTCGCTTTGCAGCCCCGTTTCGATCAGCACGATGGCGATGGCGAACAGCACGCACACCACGAGGATCGTCGCGATGGTGGTGGGCGTGAGGCTCGACGGCCCGAACGCGATCATGCAGAGCGGAAAGCCCACGTAACCGGTGTTCGGATAGGCGGCGGCGAGGCCGTCGATACTCGCGTCGGCGAGCGGGCGGCCGAGGAACAGGCGCACCGCGACCACGCCCACGAACACCGCGAGGCCCGCGATGCCGAACGCGGCCACGAACCCCGGCTGGAAGAGTTCATGCCAGGTGGCGTGCGCGAGGATGTCGAACAGCAGCGCGGGCAGCGCAAGCCAGACGACGAAGCGGTTCAGTTCGGAGGCGGCGGCGGGGCCGAGCACGCCGAAGCGGCGGCAGGCGAAGCCCGCGAAGATGAGGCCAAAGACGGGCAGCAGGATGGAAACAGCGGAGAGCATCGGAGTTCGCTAAATGGAGCGGCAAAAAGCATCGCGCGCGGACCGGGCCGCGCGCACGACGGGGTGAAACAGGAAAAGAAGCGGCGAGACGGGTTCAGTGCATCGGCAAATCCGTCTCAGTCCATGGCCGCGTGGTTCGCCTCGGCGGCGCCCGCGGCGTGCGAGGAAGGCCGGATGAACACCAGCAGCGGAATCACCAGCAGCGTGGCGACGAACATCATCTTGAAGTCGTTCAGATACGCAATCATGGTCGCCTGCTGCGTGATCGACTGGTTCAGCACCGCGAGATCGTAGCGCGATCCGGCTTCGAGCATCGGCTGCACCGCGGGGTTGAACGGCGTGATGTTGGCGGCGAGATCCGAATGCGCGACCTGCGTGCCGCGCGTGACGAAAGTCTGCACGATCGAGATGCCGATACTGCTGCCGATGTTGCGCATCAGGCTGTACGTGGCCGTGCCGTCGGCGCGCAGTTGCGGCGTGAGCGTGGAGAACGTGAGCGCCGACAGCGGCACGAACACGAAGCCGAGACCGAAGCCCTGCACCACGCCGGGCCAGACGATATCGGACGCGGACAGCACGATGGTGTACTGCATCATCTGCCAGAGCGCATACGCCGACACCACGAAGCCGAACAGCAGCATCGCGCGCGCGTCGACGTGCTTGAGCATGCGCCCCGCGATCAGCATGGCGATCATCGTGCCCGCGCCGCTCGGTGCGGTGACGAGGCCGGTGGTGGCGACCGGATAGCCCATCAGGTTCTGCAGCATCGGCGGCAGCAGCGCGCGCGTGGCGTAGAGCACCGCGCCGATCACGAAAATGAAGAACGTGCCGGTGGCGAAATTGCGGTCCTTGAGCAACTGGTAGCGGAAGAACGTCGTCGGCCCGGACGACGCCGTATGCACGATGAAGAACGCGAACGCCAGCACCGCGAGCAGCGCCTCGATGCGGATCTCCAGCGAGCCGAACCAGTCGAGTTGCTCGCCGCGGTCGAGCATCGCCTGCAATGCGCCGATGGCGAGCGCGAGCGTGGCGAAGCCGAACAGATCGAAGCGCGACTCGCGCAGCGGCTCGCGCGCGGGCAGGAAGGTCGAGACGCCGAACAGCGCGAACGCGCCGATCGGCACGTTGATGAAGAACACCCAGCGCCAGTTGTAGCTGTCCGTGAGCCAGCCGCCGAGCGTGGGCCCGAGCACCGGCCCGACCATCACGCCCATGCCCCAGACGGCCATGGCCTGGCCCTGGCGCTCGCGCGGATTGATGTCGAGAAGAATCGACTGCGAAAGCGGCACGAGCGACGCGCCGAAAATGCCCTGCAACAGGCGCGAAAGCACGATTTCGCCGAGCGTTTCCGAGAACCCGCACAGCGCCGACGCCAGCGTGAAGCCCGCGATCGCCACGCCCAGCAGCTTCTTCACGCCGTACCGGTCGGCGAGCCAGCCCGTGAGCGGCGTGGCGATGGCCGCCGCCACGATGTACGACGTGAGCACCCACGTGATCTCGTCCTGCGAGGCCGAGAGCGTGCCCTGCATATGCGGCAGCGCGACGTTGGCGATCGTGCTGTCGAGCGTCTGCATCAGCGTCGCCAGCATGATCGAGAGCGTGATCATGCCGCGATTCAATGGCGCTTCCGTATGGGGCGCGTCCTTGCGCGGCGCGTCGTCGTGCGGCGGCGCCGGACGCGACGCGGCGGCGGCGCCGTCCTGCGTAACAGCGGTCATCGTGAGCCGTTCGGGTGCGTGGGTGAGCGGGTAAGTAAGCGGTCGGGTCAGGTCGAACAGAAATAATAAGCCTGCTTATTATACGAATCCGAAACGCCGGCGCAATCGGGAACAATAGTGACGGGCGCGGATAAAGAGGGTCGATGCACGTCGTGGGCGGCGTGGGTGCGCCTCGCCCGCGCCGGCCGCCGCGCGCGGGGCTGCCCACGGCGCGCCCGTATAATCGCGCCATGACTACCGACACTACCGACCTCGAAAAACGCTTTGGCTTCTTGATCGTCGATGTGGGCCGGCTGTACGGCAAACGTTACGACGAGCTGGCGAAGTCGTCGCTCGATCTCACGCGCGCGCAGTGCCGCATGATCGCGTACCTCGCGCACTATGGCGCGATGAATCAGGCGAGTCTGGCGGAGCAGCTGGAAGTGGCGCCCATTTCGGCGGGCCGATTGCTGGAACGCATGGAAGAAGCGGGCTGGGTCGTGCGCACGCCCAATCCCGACGATCGCCGCGAATTGCTCGCGAGCCTCACGCCCAAAGCGGAAGGCGTGCTGTCCGCCGCGCGCCGCGTGGGCGACGAAGTGCAGGACGAAGCCCTGGCGGGCTTCACACCCGAAGAAGCGGAGCAGTTCAGCAACATGCTCCAGCGCGTGCGGGGCAATCTGAGCGCATTGGTCGAGCGCTAGACGCCCCGGTCGACTCTCACCACCCTCAGCGCCCGGCGACCTTGCGCTGCCGCCACAGGCACAGCAGATCGCACGCGAGATGCGCAGCGGCGAGCGCCGTGATCTCGCTCTGATCGTAGGCGGGCGCGACCTCCACCACATCCGCGCCCACGAGATTCAGCGCCTCCAGGCCGCGCACAATCGCCAGCGCCTGCGCCGACGACAGCCCGCCCGCCACCGGCGTGCCCGTGCCCGGCGCGAACGCCGGATCGAGACAATCGATATCGAAGGTCAGATACGCGGGCCGCTCGCCCACGATCTCCAGAATGCGTTCGCGCGCCGCGCGCGGACCGTGCTCGTGCACCCACGCGGCGTCGAGCACGTTGATGCCGAGAAAGTCGTCGTTCCACGTGCGAATGCCCACTTGCACCGAAGTCTGCGGATCGATCAGCCCTTCTTTCACGGCCTTGTAGAACATCGTGCCGTGATTGAGGCTGTCGGGCGCGTCGTCGGGCCAGGTGTCGCAATGCGCGTCGAAGTGAATCAGCGACAGCGGCTTGCCGTACTTTTCCGCATGCGCGATCAGCAGCGGATACGTGATGAAGTGATCGCCGCCGAACGTGAGCATCTTCGCGTTCGAGCGCAGGATCGAGCGCGCATGCTCGACGATGGCGGGTTTGATGGTCAGCGGATTGTGCGCGTCGAACCAGCAGTCGCCGTAATCGGTCACGGCCAGCGTCTCGAACGGATCGAAACCCCACGGATACGGATGCAGTTCCGCCAGTTGCACGCTCGCCGCGCGCACCGCCGCCGGACCGAGCCGCGCGCCCGAGCGGAACGTCGTGGCCAGATCGAGCGGCACGCCGCTGATCGCCACGTCCACGCCGTCGAGATCGCGCGTGTATTTGCGGCGCATGAACGACAGCACGCCCGCATAGGTGTTTTCGATCGAAGAACCGTGCAGCGAGTCGCGGCGAATGGCGCCGTCACCGTGGAGCGTGGCCGTCATGCAATGCCCTTGTCGTGGAGCCGAGAATGAAGAACGCGGCGGCGCGCGCCGCCGCGCTCACGCTAGACACAGACGCTTAACGCAGCCGCACGAGCGTGGACTTCAGCTCGGTGTACTTCTCCAGCGCATGCAGCGACTTGTCGCGTCCGTTGCCCGACTCCTTGAAGCCGCCGAACGGGAAGTTCATGTCGCCGCCTTCGTCATAGCAGTTCACCCACACCGTACCCGCGCGCAGGCGTCGTGCGATCTCGTGCGCGTTCGTGAGATTCGCAGTCCACACGGCGGCCGCGAGGCCGTAGTCGCTGTCGTTGGCGATACGCACGGCTTCGTCGATCGTACTGAACGTAATCACCGACAACACCGGCCCGAAGATTTCCTCACGCGCGATACGCGCGTCGTGATGCGTGTCGAACACGGTCGGCTCCACATAGAAGCCGCCGCTCGCTTCGTTCACGCGCTCGCCGCCGTAGAGCAGCTTCGAGTCCTTGCGGCCCGCTTCGATATAGCTCAGCACGCGATCGAGCTGGATCTTGTCGACGATCGCGCCCATCGACACGTCCGGGTCGAGAGGATTGCCAGGCTTGTACGACTTCGCCGCTTCCACGAGCTTCACGAGGAACACATCCTTGATGTCGCGATGCACGAGCAGACGCGAACCCGCCGTACACATCTCGCCCATGTTGTAGAAGATCGCGCCCGCCGCCGCGTTGGCCGCGCGGTCGAGATCGGGGCAATCGGGCAGCACGATGTTCGGCGACTTGCCGCCCAGTTCGAGCCACACGCGCTTGAGATTCGACTGGCCCGCGTACTGCATGATCTGCTTGCCGACGTTGGTGGAACCGGTGAACGCAATGCAGTCCACGTCGCGATGCAGGCCGAGCAGCTTGCCCGGTTCGCCGCCGCCGGGCAGCACGTTGAACACGCCCGCCGGGATGCCCGCTTCGTGCGCGAGCTGCGCCACGCGAATGGCCGTGAGCGGCGATTTTTCCGAAGGCTTGAGCACCACGCTGTTGCCCGCCGCGAGCGCCGGGCCGAATTTCCACGACGCCATCAGGATCGGGAAATTCCACGGCACCACGGCCGCCACCACGCCGATCGGCTCGCGCGTGACGAGGCCGACGAGATGATGATCGGCGGGCACGACTTCGCCGCCCACCTTGTCGATGGCTTCGGCGAACCACTCCACGCAATAGGCGGCGCCCGGCACGTCCACCGTGGTGGTGTCGCCGATCGGCTTGCCCGCGTCGAGCGTTTCGAGCAGCGCGAGTTCGTCCTGGTGCTCGCGCATCAGCGCCGCCCAGCGCTGCAGCACGGCCTTGCGCGCGCGCGGATTGAGCCCGGCCCACACGCCTTCGTCGAAAGCGCGGCGCGCGGCCGCCACCGCCGCGTCGACATCGGCGGCGCCGCAGTCGGCCACGCTCGCGAGCACGCGGCCGTCGATCGGGCTCACGCAGTCGAAGCTGCGTCCCGAGTACGCGTCGCGATACGCGCCGTCGATAAATGCGCGGCCTTCGATCGACAGCGTCGCGGCCTTGTCCTGCCAGTAAGCGAGAGTTTTCTTTTCCATCAGGATGCCTCAATAAATGACGATTCGCCCGGCGTGCCACGCATCGTGTGACGCGTGCGGCAGCGGGCGCATCGGTTTCGCGCGATCAGAACGTGGGCGGCGAATTCGCCGACACCACTTCGCAGACGTCGGTCGCGCTGGGATTGCGAAATCGGTGCGGAAGGCGGCTTTCGAAGTAATAACTGTCGCCGGGGTCGAGCAGCCACGTCGTGCCGTCGACGGTCAGTTCGATCTGGCCGTTGACCACGACGCCGCCCTCGTGCCCGGCGTGAACCAGCATTTCAGGTCCGGTATCCGCGAGC
The DNA here is from genome assembly GCF_046535315.1 of Paraburkholderia sp. SIMBA_027. Taxonomy (NCBI): domain Bacteria; kingdom Pseudomonadati; phylum Pseudomonadota; class Betaproteobacteria; order Burkholderiales; family Burkholderiaceae; genus Paraburkholderia; species Paraburkholderia sp. SIMBA_027. The sequence continues at coordinate 312,699 of NZ_JAWRWY010000003.1, read as the reverse complement.
GGTTGATACACCTCGCGCAGAATGCCCATGTTGCGGTCCTTCACGTTCGCGCCCGCCAGATAGAACTCGATGGACGCGTTGCCGAGATTGGGCATCTCGTCGCGCCGCGACACCACGCTCGCGCCCTCGTTCAGATCGAAGGTGAAGAACTCCGCGAGGCTCATCGGAATGCATTCGAGCAGTTTCTTGAGCGACCCGACTGAGGGACTGACACGACTTTGCTCGATAAGCGAAATCGCGCCGTTAGTCACGCCCGCACGCTTGGCGAGTTCGCGCTGCGACAAGCCATAGCGTTTGCGCACATAACGCAGGCGCGTGGCGACTTCGGTGGAAACGGATGCGGACTCGGTCACGGTCGAAAACCGGTTTGGGTCAGGGAACGCGCAGGGGACACAGCAGCGCGGCGCGATAAACGTGTTGAATATTCTAATCAGTTTGCTTTTTTTTGCGTCAGTACAAACCCCTGTAAGTAATTCGAAATATAACGACAGTGCGGCATATTTCGCACTCCGCTGTGTTTACGGGCGTCTTGGGGAAAGTGCTGACATAAAAAACGTAAAAAAATAATTGACGGCCTTTTTGGCTCGTATATGCTGAAACACAGGTCGATCGAACGATGATTCACGCATCACATCGCACCGCAACACGCGAACAATGCGCATTACATCGAACGGCACCTATGTTCCGGTTCACGAAGCGCATTTTGCATACCGCGCGGTGCGAACCAGACAACTGACCAACAAACCCCAGTCGAGTGTAATTGTGAGAGTCCGTGGCCCTCTGGTGAGATGGGATCGAAGTCATGCGAGGTGTCTTCGCAGTGACTGCGCCGCCATCGCCGACGGCTGTAGCGGCAGGCTTGCCTCTCGCCTGCTTCTCTCCGTCTTCACAATCCTTTCCCGCCGGTCCGTCCGGCGCCATAACGCCGTTTCCGCACGCGCCTTTATCGCCGTCCACACGGACGAGGTCGCGTCGCTGCTGCCCTAGCGCCTCTCCTTCCTGCGCCGTTCGTTTTTATCGCCGTGTTGTGCATGCGAGGACGTCTGTCGTCCATGCGCGGTGTGCTTGCGCACGTCTGAATACCGTCGCGCCGCATAACGGCAGAAAACGAACCGCCTACATGATCTCCACGCGCAGCGCGATGCGTTAGCGTCGCTCAATTCTGCGCGAACCCGTTTGCAGCCGTGCATGCCGTGCGGTTGCAAGGTCATGTCACGCCTGTTGCGCCTGTGCATTACGTTTGCAAACGCGCATCAGGAAGAAGAAGTGAACCATTAGTCATGCGAACCAAACCTTTGATTGGCGTTACCGCCGATCGCACGATGATGGGACCGCACGCGTCGCACGTGGCCGGCGAGAAGTACATCGCCGCTGCCGTGGATGGCGCCGGGGCGCTCGCGTTCGTGCTGCCCGCGCTCGGCGAGCGTCAGGCGGCGGCGGACATTCTGGATGCCGTGGACGGACTGCTCTTCACGGGCAGTTACTCGAACGTCGAGCCGCATCGCTACGGCGGCCCGGCGAGCGCCGCGGGCACGCTGCACGATCCAGCGCGCGACGCTACCACCTTGCCGCTGCTGCGCGCCGCCATCGAGGCGGGCGTGCCGGTGCTGGCGATATGCCGCGGCTTCCAGGAGATGAACGTGGTGTTCGGCGGCACGCTGCATCAGGAAGTGCATGCCGTCGACGGACTGCACGACCATCGCGAGAACAAGGCCGATCCGCTCGATACGCAATATGGTCCGGCGCACACGATCGCGCTCGTCGAAGGCGGGCTGCTGCGCGAGATCGCAGGCGGCGCGCACGAGGCCAGCGTGAATTCGCTGCACGGGCAAGGTATCGACACGCTCGGCCACGGACTCGTTGCTAACGCAACGGCCCCCGACGGTCTCATCGAAGCGATCAGTGTGGCGAACGCGCGCGCCTTCGCACTCGGCGTGCAATGGCACCCCGAGTGGCAGCACGCGCATAACGCCTTGTCCACCGCCATCTTCCGCGCCTTCGGCGAGGCTTGCCGCGCACGCATGCTGGCCCGAATACCGGGCGGCGCCGCGCATCAGCCCGCACGCGCCCACGCCGCGCACGTCTGAGCCCGGCCCTGAACAGAACAGAGAGAACGAACATGCACGACATCGACGAATTCCTGAAGAAACATCACATCACCGAAATCGAAGCGATCATCCCCGACATGGCGGGTATCGCGCGCGGCAAGATCATTCCGCGCAGCAAGTTCGAATCCGGCGAATCCATGCGCCTGCCGCAAGCCGTGATGATCCAGACCGTGACCGGCGACTATCCGGAAGACGGCACGCTCACCGGCGTCACCGACCCCGACATGGTCTGCGTGCCCGACGCCTCGACCATCCGCATCATTCCGTGGGCCGTCGATCCCACCGCGCAGGTCATTCACGATTGCGTGCATTTCGACGGCTCGCCCGTCGAAATCTCGCCGCGCCGCGTGCTGCGCCGCGTGCTCGAACTCTATGACGCGAAGGGCTGGAAGCCCATCATCGCGCCAGAACTGGAGTTCTATCTCGTCGACATGAACAAGGATCCGGACATGCCCCTCACGCCGCCGATCGGCCGCACGGGCCGTCCGGAAACGGGCCGCCAGGCGTATTCGATCGAAGCCGTGAACGAATTCGATCCGCTGTTCGAAGACATCTACGAGTACTGCGACGTGCAGGATCTCGAAGTCGATACGCTGATTCACGAAGTCGGTGCGGCGCAGATGGAAATCAACTTCATGCACGGCGAACCGCTAGGCCTCGCGGACCGCGTGTTCCTCTTCAAGCGCACCGTGCGCGAAGCCGCGCTGCGTCACCATATGTACGCCACCTTCATGGCGAAGCCGATGGAGAACGAGCCGGGTTCGGCCATGCACATCCATCAGAGCCTTGTGTCGGCGGAAAGCGGCCAGAACCTGTTCACGGGCGCGGACGGCAAGCCCACCGACATGTTCCATGCGTACATCGCGGGCCTGCAGAAGTACACGCCGGCGCTGATGCCGATCTTCGCGCCGTACATCAATTCGTATCGCCGGCTGTCGCGCTTCATGGCCGCGCCGATCAACGTGGCATGGGGCTACGACAACCGCACCGTGGGCTTCCGCGTGCCGTATTCGTCGCCGGCCGCGCGCCGCGTGGAGAATCGCATTCCGGGCGTCGATACGAATCCGTACCTCGCCATCGCCGCGACGCTCGCGGCCGGTTATCTGGGCATGACGCAGCACCTCAAGCCCACCGAGCCGCTCGTGAGCGACGGCTACTCGCTGCCCTACCAGTTGCCGCGCAATCTGGAAGAAGGCCTCACGCTGATGGGCGCGAGCGAGCCGCTGATGGGCATCCTCGGCGAGAAGTTCGTGCGCGCGTATCTCGCGCTCAAGGAAACCGAATACGAAGCGTATTTCCGCGTGATCAGTTCGTGGGAACGCAAGCACCTGCTGCTGCACGTGTAACGAGAAAGGAGACATTGCAATGAGCTATCGAATCGACGCCCCCGCCAGCGCGCTCCAGGAAGCGCCGACGACGCTGCGCGCACAAGCCGCGCAAGGCGCACGCACGACCGCTGAATATCGCGCGCTGGACGCCGCGCATCACATCCATCCGTTTTCGGACATGGGCTCGCTGAACAAGGCCGGCAGCCGCGTGATCGTGAAGGCCAAGGGCGTGTATCTGTGGGACTCGGACGGCAACCAGATCATCGACGGCATGGCCGGTCTGTGGTGCGTGAACGTAGGCTATGGCCGCAAGGAACTCGCGGACGCCGCCTACGAGCAGATGCTGCAACTGCCGTTCTACAACACGTTCTTCAAGACCACGCATCCGCCGGTGATCGAACTCTCGGCGCTGCTCGCCGAAGTCTCGCCGGAACCGTTCAACCACTTCTTCTATTGCAACAGCGGCTCGGAAGGCAACGACACCGTGCTGCGCATCGTGCATCAGTACTGGCTCACGCAGGGCAAGCCGTCGAAGAAGGTCGTGATCTCGCGCCGCAACGCGTATCACGGTTCGACCATCGCGGGCGGCACGCTCGGCGGCATGGGCTATATGCACGAGCAGATGCCTTCGAAGGTCGAAAACATCGTCCATATCGATCAACCGTATTTCTACGGCGAAGCCGAGGGCAACATGACGCCCGAGGAATTCGGCCTCGCGCGCGCCCAGCAGCTCGAAGCGAAGATTCTCGAAGTAGGCGCGGAGAACGTGGCCGCCTTCATCGGCGAGCCGTTCCAGGGCGCGGGCGGCGTGATCTTCCCGGCGTCGACCTACTGGCCGGAAATCCAGCGCATCTGCCGCAAGTACGACATTCTGCTGTGCGCCGACGAAGTGATCGGCGGTTTCGGCCGCACGGGCGAATGGTTCGCGCATCAGCACTTCGGTTTCGAGCCGGACCTCATCACGATGGCCAAGGGCCTCACGAGCGGTTATGTGCCGATGGGCGCGGTGGGCCTTCACGACCGCGTGGCCAAGGCGCTGATCGAGAACGGCGACTTCAATCACGGCCTCACGTACTCGGGTCATCCGGTGGCCGCCGCCGTGGCCGTCGCGAACCTGAAGCTGCTGCGCGACGAGAAGATCGTCGAGCGCGTGAAGACCGATACGGGTCCGTACCTCCAGCAGCAGTTGCGCGAGACCTTCGCGAATCATCCGATCGTCGGCGACATTTCGGGCGCGGGTCTGGTGGCCGGTCTGCAACTCGCCGAAGACCCGAAGACGCGCAAGCGCTTCGCGAACGGCGGCGACGTGGGCACGATCTGCCGCGACTTCTGCTTCAACGGCAACCTCATCATGCGCGCCACCGGCGACCGCATGCTGCTCTCGCCGCCGCTCGTCATCACGCGCGGCGAGATCGACGAAATCGTGTCGAAGGCGAAGAAGGCCGTCGACGCCACCGCGCAGCAACTGGGATTTTCGTAACGCAGTCACCACCGGGCCGGCGGCGCACAACGGGGTGCGGGCGCCGCCCGCCAACCTTCATCACCTGGGGAAATCAACATGAGTGTCAGACATCTTCGTCATGCCGTCGCACTGGCCGCGCTCGCCGTCTGCGCGGGTCTCACGGCAACTTCGAGCCAGCCGGCTCGCGCCGCGGACGACACACTGAACGTCTACAACTGGTCCGACTACATCGCGAAAGACACGATCCCGAACTTCGAAAAGCAGACGGGCATTCACGTCAAGTACGACAACTACGATAGCGACGACACCTTGCAGGCCAAGCTGCTCGCGGGCAGCTCGGGTTACGACATCGTCGTGCCCACGTCGAACTACATGGCCAAGCAGATTCAGGCCGGCGTATACCAGAAGCTCGACAAGTCGAAGCTCCCCAATCTCTCGAACCTCGATCCGGTGCTCATGCACATGATCGCGGACGCCGATCCGGGCAATCAGTACGGCGTGCCCTGGGCCTACGGCACCGACGGCATCGGCTACAACCAGGAAGCCGTCGAGAAGGCACTCGGCACGAGCGCGCCCGTCGACAGCTGGTCGCTGATTTTCGATCCGGCCAATCTGTCGAAGCTCAAGGGCTGCGGCGTGTCGTTCCTCGACCAGGCCGCCGACGTGTTCGCCGCCACGCTGCAATACATGGGCAAGAATCCGAACAGCACGAATCCGGCCGACTATCAGGCCGCTTTCGAAACGCTGAAGAAAGTCCGCCCGTACATCACGCAGTTCAATTCGTCGGGCTACATCAACGACCTCGTGAACAACGACATCTGCGTGGCCTTCGCCTGGTCGGGCGACGTGGGCATCGCGCATCGCCGCGCCGAGGAAGCCAAGCGTTCGTATCACATCAAGTTCGGCAACCCGAAGGAAGGCGGCCTGCTGTGGTTCGACGTGATGGTGATCCCGAAGGATGCACCGCACCCCGAAGCCGCGCTCAAGTGGATCAACTACATCCAGGATCCGAAGGTCAACGCGGCGATCACCAACGAAGTGTTCTATCCGACCGCCAACAAGGCCGCGCGCCAGTTCGTGACGCCTTCGGTGGCGCAGGACCCGACCGTGTATCCGGGCGACGAAGTCCTCAAGAAGATGACGCTGATGAAGCCGATGCCGGCCGAAATCCTGCGCCTCGAAAACCGCCTGTGGTCGCAGTTGAAAACGGGCCACTAAGCGCATAACAGGAGAAGGAAGGAGACACCGCGCGGTAGAGGGATCGCTCGACCCCTCGCCGCCACCAGGCAAGTCCGCTGTTCGAAGTCCGGCTGTGCGCGTCGCCCCCTTTCCCCGGCAACGCGCCAGCCTCCACCGAGCTCCGTTCGCAGTACTGACGTCCGCGAGTCGCCTTGTGCGCCCCGTGCGGGGCGACTCGCGCCCGCGCTTTGCAGAACCGCCGCGAGGCAGCAGGCAAACAGGCAAACCGCGCGACAACGCGCAGTGCCGCGATCAGAAAGGAAACCGTTACATCATGAATTCGACGTCCAAAGTCCACGCCTCCGAAGCCGCGCAACCGGGCGCGCAGGCCACCTCCCGCGACGCTTTCGTGCGTATCGAAAACGTCGTCAAGAAGTTCGGCGACAGCGTCGCCGTGAACAACGTCAGCCTGAACATCGCGAAGAATGAACTGTTCGCGCTGCTCGGCAGTTCGGGCTGCGGCAAGTCCACGCTGCTGCGCATGCTCGCCGGGCTGGAAACGGCCACCTCGGGCAAGATCTTCGTCGATGGCGAGGACCTCGCGGCGCTGCCGCCCTATCGCCGTCCGGTCAACATGATGTTCCAGTCGTATGCGCTCTTTCCGCATATGAGCGTGGAATCGAATGTTGCGTTCGGCCTCAAGCAGGAAGGGGTGCCGAAGAACGAAATCCGGGAACGCGTGGCCGACGCGCTCAATCTCGTGCAGATGAGCCGCTACGCGAAGCGCAAGCCGCATCAGCTCTCGGGCGGCCAGCAGCAGCGCGTCGCGCTCGCGCGTTCGCTCGTCAAGCGCCCCAAGCTGCTGCTGCTCGACGAACCGATGTCGGCGCTCGATAAGAAGATCCGCCAGAAGACCCAGCTCGAACTCGTGAACATCATCGAGAAGGTCGACGTCACCTGCGTGATGGTCACGCACGATCAGGAAGAAGCGATGACAATGGCCAATCGTCTCGCGGTCATGAGCGAAGGCCGCATCGTGCAGATCGGCTCGCCCAACGAAGTCTACGAATTCCCCAACAGCCGCTTCTCGGCCGAGTTCATCGGCTCGACCAATCTGTTCGAAGGCAAGGTGGTCGAAGACGAGCCCGATCACATCTACGTCGAAAGCGAAGACCTCGAAACGCGCATGTACGTGAGCCACGGCGTGACCGGCCCGCTCGGCATGCCGGTCGGCATTTCGGTGCGCCCCGAGCGCGTGCGCGTGACGCGCGAGAAGCCGGGCACGCAGACGAACTGGGCGCGCGGCGTCGTGACGGACGTGGCCTACATGGGCAGCTATTCGCTCTATCACGTGCGCCTGCCCGGCGGCAAGGTGGTGGTGTCGAACCTGTCCAGCTCGCATCTGATGAACGAAGGCGCGCCGGCCTGGAACGACGACGTGTATGTGTCGTGGTCGCCCGCCAGCGGCGTCGTGCTCACGCAATAACGGAGATGCCGACATGAGTACGTCCCTGCCCTCCACGCCCTCCGTGCCGTCGCGCAGCAACGCGCCGCGCGGCATGCTCGCGCGCGTGTTCTCGCGCTTCGTGCCCTCGGGCCGCACCACGGTGATCGGCGTGCCGTTCCTGTGGCTCGCGCTGTTCTTCGCGCTGCCCTTCGTGCTGGTGCTCAAGATCAGCTTCGCCGACCAGGTCATGGGCATTCCGCCCTACTCGAACCTCGTCGAGATGAAAGACGGCATGGTGCATCTGGCCTTGCAGCTTTCGCACTATGCGTTCCTGCTGCAGGACAGCCTGTATATCGCCACCTACATCAGTTCGCTGAAGATGGCGGCGGTCTCGACGATCTTCTGCCTGTTGATCGGCTATCCGATCGCCTACTACATCGCCCGCTCGAATCCGGCCACGCGCAACGTGCTGATGATGGCCGTGATGCTGCCGTTCTGGACCTCGTTCCTGATTCGCGTCTACGCGTGGATCGGCATTCTCAAGGACGACGGCCTGCTCAATCACGCGCTGATCGCCATCGGCCTGATTCACTCGCCGCTGCGGCTCTATCACAGCGACGCGGGCGTCTATATCGGCATGGTCTATTCGTATCTGCCGTTCATGGTGATGCCGCTCTACGCGCACCTCGTGAAGATGGACCTCACGCTGCTCGAAGCTGCGTACGACCTCGGCGCGAAGCCGTGGGTCGCGTTCACGCGGATCACGTTGCCGCTCTCGAAGAACGGGATCATCGCGGGCAGCCTGCTCGTGTTCATTCCGGCGGTCGGCGAATACGTGATTCCCGAACTGCTCGGCGGCGCCGACACGCTGATGATCGGCCGCGTCATGTGGGACGAGTTCTTCAACAACATGGACTGGCCGATGGCATCCGCCGTCACGGTCGCGATGGTGCTGCTGCTGCTCGTGCCGATGGCCGTGTTCCAGTACTACCAGGTCAAGGAACTGGAGGAAGGCAAATGATCAAGCCCAATCGCACGCTCTCGACCAGCGTTCTCACTGTCGGCTTTCTGTTCCTCTATATCCCGATCATCAGCCTCGTCGTGTACTCGTTCAACGAGTCGAAGCTCGTGACGGTGTGGTCCGGCTTCTCGCTCAAGTGGTACGCGGCGCTGCTGCAGGACGACGAGTTGCTGAGCGCCGCCTGGCTTTCGCTGAAGATCGGCCTGATGACGGCGTTCGCCTCGGTGGTGATCGGCACGTGGGCAGGCTTCGTGCTCGCGCGCATGGGCCGCTTCCGCGGCTTCACGCTCTACACCGGCATGATCAACGCGCCGCTCGTGATTCCCGAAGTGATCCAGGGCATCTCGCTGCTGCTGCTGTTCGTGGCGCTCCAGCAGATGATCGGCTGGCCCGCCGGGCGCGGCATCCTCACGATCTGGATCGGCCACGTGATGCTCTGCGTGTCGTACGTCGCGATCATCGTGCAGTCGCGCGTGAAGGAGATGAACAAGTCGCTCGAAGAGGCCGCGCTCGATCTCGGCGCCACGCCGCTGAAGGTGTTCTTCGTCATCACGCTGCCGCTGATCTCGCAGGCGCTGCTCTCCGGCTGGCTGCTCTCGTTCACGCTCTCGATCGACGACCTCGTGCTCTCCGCGTTCCTCTCCGGTCCCGGCTCGACCACGCTGCCGCTCGTCGTGTTCTCGCGCGTGCGTCTCGGCCTGAATCCGGAAATGAACGCGCTCGCCACGCTCTTCATCACGGCCGTGACGATCGGCGTGATCGCGGTGAATCAGTTGATGAGCGCACGCGAGAAGAAGCGTCTGCGCGATCTGCAGATGGCCTTCACGCAGCCCGATCCCGCCGAAACCGCCAGCGCCGCTTCACCGGCCGGCGCGGTCGGCGCACCGATCGGACGGCGCGCGGCCTGAACCGTTTTTTGAAGCAAGTCGTAAAAGCCGCCCGTAGAGAACCTCGCGCGGAACCTGAGAGTTCGACAACAAGACGGCGCGCCTCGCGCGCGCCGCGTGCAACGGCCCGCCGCAAGAAAAGCAAGAACGCCTCGAAGTGTTTGCAATAACGACCCAATAAGGAGAATTGTCGATGAAGAAGAAGTTAATCTGTCTGCTGGTGGCCGGGGCACTGCCGGGGCTCGCTTTCGCGGACTCGACCAGCGATCAGATCAAGGCCCTCCAGGCACAGTTGAATGCCCTGCAAAAAGAGGTGAAATCGCTCAAGAGCGAAATCGCCAGTTCGAAGAGCACGGCGAAGGCGTCGTCGAAAACAGCCACGGCTTCCGCGGGCGGCGCGGCAGCGGGCACGGCAGGCGCCACGGCCAGCACGGCGGAAGCCGCGCCGGTCGACATCAGCTCGCCCGACTACGGCAAGGCGCCCGCTCACCTGACCAACGACGACGTCGACTCGATGAAGCAGCAGATCGCGAGCCAGCAGTTGAAGGTCGATTCGCTCAGCGACGCGGCCAGCACCGGACCCATCGCGGGCCTCTCGATCACCGGCTATATCGACCCGTCGTACATCTACAACCGCGCGCCGGGCACTTCGTCGTTCCTGTTCGCGAATCACGAGAGCTCGTACAACTACTTCAACAGCACGTTCGGCGATCTCTACCTCGACATCAAGAAGACCTTCGGTGTCGGCCCGATGGCGCCGTCCGCCGAAATCACGCTCATGCCGAACCGCGGCAACGGCATCACGCTGCTCGCGAACGAACACGGCGACATCGGCAACAACATCCTGAACACGGCCGTGGTGACGGTGCCGATCACGGCCACGCAGACCTTCGTCGCCGGTCTGATGCCGAGCTTCGGCGGCTACGAGGTGCAGCAGTCGAACCAGATGCTGACCCTCACGCACAACCTGCTGTACGACTTCTCGGATCCGGGCAGCTACGTGGGCGTGGGCTGGAACTACACGCCGGACGGCAGCCAGTGGGCCTTCAAGTTCATCCTCGGCAACGAGCAGTACCGCACCTACGGCGCGGTCACGCAGACGGGCACGAACGCGCTGGGCGACCCGATCACGACGAGCAACAAGATCCCGACCTTCACGGCGCGCGCGGACTACACGATGTCGAGCGCGCTCGATATCGGCGGTTCGTTCAACATTGGCCGCCAGACGCTGTCGAGCGCGACCAATGCGGACGGTCAGGTGGTCTACGGTCCGGGCGGCCAGGCGTCGAGCTCGGGCGGCTACTTCTTCTTCGGCGAAGTCGACGCGACCTACTCGCTCGCGGACATCCAGTACAACGCCGAAGTCGATTACGGCCAGCAGCAGCGCGCCGCGTTCAACGGCGGCAACGCGCAGTGGTACGGCCTCTCGCTGCTCGCGCACCGCAAGTTCAACGCGCCGGTCGTGGGCCGCATGGGCGTGACCGCGCGTTACGACCTGCTCGTCGACAGCAAGAACGGCGGCGGCGGCGGCGGCGTGGCGCTCAACGGCAATGGCATGGACCCGTACAACGGCTTCGGCATCGGCGCGGACTGCCTCGCGAACTCGCAGGCGGGCGGCGGTTACGGCTTCGAGTGCAAGGGCGCGGTACGCCAGGACGTCGCGCTCGACCTGCTGTTCTACCCGACGCAGCAGATCACCGTGAAGGTCGAATATCGCCACGACTGGGCCTCGCAGAAGGTGTTCCTGCGCAACGACGGCTCGTACAGCAAGAGCAACGACTTGCTGGGCGCGCAGTTCATCTACGCGTTCTGAGGCGTATGCGGCGGGCAGCGGGCCTCGCGCCTGCGCCCGCCGTTTTTTTCGCACGCATTTCCTATGCTCAAATTCGCCAATCAGTCTCATGCGCCGTCGTGGTATGCGGCCACCGCCAACGACGCCACCCGCCATCCGTCCTTGCAAGGCACGCTCGACGCCGATGTCTGCGTGATCGGCGCGGGCCTCACGGGCGTCTCCACGGCGCTCAATCTCGCGGAACGCGGCTATCGCGTCGCGTTGCTCGAAGCCTCGAAAGTCGGATGGGCCGCGAGCGGGCGCAACGGCGGCCAGTTGATCGGCGGCTTCGCCTGCGGCATCGACACGTTCGCGCAGTTCATGAACGAAGGCGAAGTCAAACAGATGTGGGACATGGGCCTCGAAACGCTCGACATCGTGAAGTCGCGCGTGGCGAAGCACAACATCGACTGCGCGCTTACGGAAGGGTATTTCACCGCCGCGAACAAGGCGCGCGACGTCGACGAACTCAAGCGCTGGCGCGACGACGCCGCGCGACGCTTCGGCTACGACCGCTTCCGTTACGTCGACGCCGACGGCGTGGGCCGTTTCGTGCAATCGGGCCGCTATCCAGGCGGCCTTTACGATCCGGACAGCGGCCATCTGCATCCGCTCAACTACACGCTCGGCCTCGCGCGCGCGGCTCGCGAAGCGGGCGTGCAGATCTTCGAAGACAGCGCCGTCATGCGCATTCGCGACGAAGCGGGCGCGCACGTGATCGAGACCGCACAAGGCCAGGTGCGCGCGAAGTTCGTCGTGCTCGCCTGCAATACGTATCTGGGCGCGCTGGCGCCGGCGCTCGCGCGCAAGATCATGCCGGTCGGCACCTACGTGATCGCCACGGAACCGCTCGGCGAGGCGCGCATGCGTTCGCTGATGCCCGCGCAGGCCGCCGTGTGCGACAGCCGCTTCGTGCTCGACTACTTCCGCCCCGCGCCCGACACGCGGCTGCTGTGGGGCGGCAAGGTGAGCTATTCGACCTTCGCGCCGCCGAATCTCGGCGAAGCGATGCGCCGCGACATGCTCAAGACCTTCCCGCAACTCGCCGATGTGAAGGTCGATTACGCGTGGGGCGGCTACGTCGACATCACCATGAATCGCGCGCCGCATTTTGGCCGCGTCTCGCCCACGGTATATTTCGCGCAGGGGTTTTCCGGGCACGGCGTGAACACCACGGGTCTCGCGGGTCAGCTGATCGCCGAGGCGATACACGGCCAGGCCGCGCGCTTCGATCTGTTCGGCAAGATCCGTCACCGCGACTTTCCTGGCGGCGCCACCCTGCGGACCCCGGCCCTCGTGCTCGCGATGGCCTGGTATCGAATGAAGGACCTGCTTTGATGGATCTGAACCGATGAAACTCGACCTCGACGCCCAGGCGGACGTGCTCGCCCGCCACTCGTACTACGAAGCCTCCGTCACGCGCCCCGCCGCCGACGACCCGGTGCTCGAAGGCGCGCTCGACGCCGACGTCTGCGTGATCGGCGCGGGCTTCGCGGGCCTCTCGGTCGCGCTCGAATGCCGCACGCGCGGCCTCTCCGTCGTGGTGCTCGACGCGCATCGTCCCGGCTGGGGCGCATCGGGCCGCAACGGCGGGCAGACGCTCGTCGGCTTCGCGAAGGACGAAGTGCTCGAACAGCAACTCGGTCCGCAAGGCATGCGCGCCGCGTGGGCGCTCTCGATCCAGGGCGTGGAACTCGTGAAGGAGCGCATCGCGCGCTACGGCATCGACTGCGATTTCACCTCGGGCTACGTGACGGTCGCGACCAAACCGAAGCGCGTGCCGAGCCTGCGTTCGTGGATGGACGCGGCGCGTGCGCGCTGGGGCTACGACAAGCTCGAATGGCTCGACACCGACGCCACGCGCGCACGCGTGAATTCGCAGCGCTATCTCGCGGGCGTCTACGATCCGCTTTCAGGGCATCTGCATCCGCTCAAATACTGCCTCGGTCTCGCCGATGCCGCGCGCAAGGAAGGCGCGCAACTGTACGCGCATTCGCGCGTCACCTCGGTCGTGCGCGGTGCGCGGCCCGTGGTGAAGACCGCGCGCGGCGAAGTGCGCTGCCGCTTCGTGGTGTCGTGCTGCAACGCCGCACCGGGCGGCGTGCTACCCGCGCCCGTGGAAGCGCGCATCGCGCCGATCGCCTCGTACATCATCGCGACCGCGCCGCTTGGGCGCGCGCGCGCCGACGCGCTGATTCCGGGCCGCGCCGCCATTTGCGACAACAACTTCTTCCTCGACTACTTCCGTCTCTCCGCCGACGACCGCCTGCTGTTCGGCGGCCGCGCGGATTCGACCGGCGCCGCGCCCGCGCAGCTCACCGAAGCGATGAAGGCGCGCATGACCGGCGTGTTCCCGCAGCTCGAAGGCGTGCAGGTGGAGTATGCGTGGGGCGGTTTCGTCGACGTCACGCGCAACCGCGCGCCCGACTTCGGCGCGGTCGATCCGAACTGGTTCTACGTGCAGGGCTTTTCGGGGCACGGCGTGGCGCTCACGGGCATCGCCGGGCGCGTGGTTTCGCAGGCCATCGCGGGCGAGCGCGCCGCATTCGATCTCTTCGCGCAGCTGCGCCACGCGCGTTTTCCGCTTGGCCCCGCGTGGCGTCGTCCCGCGCTCGAAATCGGCATGTTCTATCACCGCATCATGGAGATGTTTTGAGCGTGTCCCGCATCGCGGCTCACAGCATTGCGCGCACCACGCGCGCGAGCGTGGCCATCAGCGCATCCGAATCCTCCGGCGTGGCTTCCGCGTAACCGAGCAAAAAGCCGTTATAGGGCGCGGTATCGGGCGCTTCGAGCCGATACGCGCTCAGCGGCGACAGCGCGAGTCCATGCTCGCGCGCGGCTTCGCTCACGGCCACATCGTCGAGCGGCGCATCGAGACGCACGCTCAGATGCATGCCGCCCGCGTCCGCCGAGACCGTCATCAGCCCGCACAGATGCTTGTCGATGGCGGCGACGAGGCCGTCGCGGCGCGCGAGATACAGCTTGCGCATGCGCCGCAGATGGCGCGCGTAACGGCCGCTCTCGATGAATTCGGCGAGCGCGCGCTGGTCGGCCACGCGGCCCTGGCGCACCAGCGTGCGATGCGCCATGTCCACCTGCTCCACCACCTGGCGCGGCACGATCATGAAGCCCATGCGCAGCGCCGGAAACAGCGTCTTGCTGAAGGTGCCGAGATAGATCACGGGCGTGTCGTCGGCGAGGCCCTGGATCGAGGGCAGCGGCGGGCCGTCGTGGCGCAGCTCGCTGTCGTAGTCGTCTTCGATGATCCACGCGCCGCACGCCCGCGCGCGCTCGATCAGCGCGAGCCGCCGCTCGAGGCTCAGCACGCAGCCGAGCGGATATTGATGCGACGGCGTCAGATAGATCAGGCGCGGCGGCGCCTCGCGCCAGTGCTCCTCGCGCGCGGCCATGCCCGCCGCGTCCACGGGAATCGGCACGAGTTCGAGACTGGCCGCCTGCATCGCGACGCGCGCGCCCAGATAACCGGGATTCTCGATCCACACGCGCTCGCCCGCATCCGCGAAAAAACGCGCGCAGAGATCGAGGCTTTCCTGCGTGCCTTCGGTGATGAACACCTGATCGGGCTGACAACGCACGCCGCGCGACACGCGCACGTATTGCGCGATGGCCTGGCGCAGCGCCGGAATGCCCGCGCTCGCGCCATAGCTGAGATCTTCCGGGCTCAACTCGCGCTGCGCGCGTTCGAGCGTGCTGCGCCATTGCGCGAGCGGAAACGCGTCGAGCGCGGGCACGCCCGGACGCAGCGCCGTCACGCCCGCGCGATACGCGTGGCGCGGCGGCAATTGCCGCACGCGGCGCGACAGCGTGCGAGGCGCATTCTCCGCCGATTCCGCCGATTCCGCCGCGACTGCCGCGCGCCCCGATGTGTGCGCGGCCACCGACTTCACGTCGTTCACCACGGAGCCGTGCCGCGTCGCCGTGATGAAACCCTCCTCCAGCAAGCGCTCGTACGCGTAGAGCACCGAATTGCGCGCGATGCTCATCTCCTCGGCCAGCGCGCGGCTCGACGCGAGACGCGTGCCGCGCACGATATCGCCGTCAAGAATCGCGCGGCGCAGGCTCTCGTAGAGCAGATCCTGCTGTGTGAGCCGGCGCTGCACGCTGGTGCGCGCCTTGCGCTCGTAGGCCGCCATCATCAGCGCGTAGTCCAATTGCGTGGCTCCATCATTTGTCGGTTGCGTGGGACTAACAATGGTGCCACAGATCGCTTACGCTGACACTTCCCCTCGCATACGACACCAGGAGAACGAGATTGAGCGAAGCGATTCATGTGCGCCCCGTGACGCCCGACGACTACGCGGCATGGCGTCCGCTGTGGGACGGCTATAACCACTTCTACGAGCGTTCGGGCCCGACGGCGCTGCCCGAGTCGATCACGCGCACCACGTGGACGCGCTTCTTCGACGGCTACGAACCCATGCACGCGTTCATCGCGCTCAAGGGCGAGCGCGTGGTCGGTCTCGTGCATTTCATCTATCACCGCAGCACCACGCTCGACGGTCCGATCTGCTATTTGCAGGATCTGTTCACGGCGGCGGACGTGCGCGGCCAGGGCGTAGGACGCGCGCTGATCGAAGCGGTGTACGCGCATGCGAAGGCCGCGAACTCGTCGCGCGTCTACTGGCATACGCACGAGACGAATCACACCGCCATGCGCCTTTACGACGACGTCGCGGTGAAGCCCGGCTTCGTCATGTATCGCAAGGACGTTTGACGCGCGGCGCGGCGCGAAGCATCATGCGCCGCGCTCAGTCGAGATCGCCGAGCAGCGACTCGCGCACCGCGCCTTCGATGGTCTGCACCGGCACGCGATAGTTCGGATGATCGCAGCCGATTGTGAGCGCCGCGCCTTCTCGCAGGCGCGTTTTCATCGCCGGCGTCAGTTCGAAGCGCACGAAATGCACGGCCGAGGTTTTCTCTTCGTTGTCGCGTTCGAGGTCTTCGTCGGCGATGGCGAACACGGGCGCTTCGCCCGCTACCTGCACGAACACGCGGTCCTCGATGCCGATCAGCCGCGCCAGCGCCGCGCGGCGCTCGGTTTCGTTCTCGTATTCGATTTGCAGCGTGGCCTTGAAGTTGCTGCCGTCCGGCACGAGCGGCGCGTAAGCGTCGAGTTCGCCCTGAATGCCCGCCTCGTCGAAAATACGCTCGATATGCAGCATTTCCTGAATCTGATAGCGGATCGTCGCGTCGTCCTCGAACAGAAACGTGAGGTGATTGCCGAGCGCCACGGCGCGGCGCTTCTTGTGCTCGATGATGCGGCTGCGCATCTCGATGCGCTGTTTCGCATACGCTTCCAGCGTGAGCAGCGAATCTCTGGCGATGGTCATCGGAATCTCTCGTGGCTTGATTGCATCGTTATCCTGATCAAATGCCGTACGCGCGGCGCAGCAGCGTCAGCGGATGCGCGAGCGGCGGTCCGCCCTGCGCGTCGCGCAACTGCATCTCGTCGATCCCCTGCGCGATGTGATGGCCCGCGAGCGCGCAATCGGAGGCAATGAAATCCGGCTCGCCCTGCGCCATCTGCCTGAATACCGGCGTGCCGATCTTCATCGCCATCGCATGGAATTCCTTCTTCACGCCGAAGGTGCCCGCGTGGCCCGAACAGCGCTCGACCACGTTGACCTTCGTGTCCGGCACAAGCGACAGCAGATCGGCGGTCTTGCGGCCGATGTTCTGCACGCGCGCGTGACACGGCACGTGATACGCCACCGTGCCGAGCGGCGCGCGAAAATCGGTTCTGAGCAGGCCGTCGCGATTGCGCGCCACGAAGTATTCGAACGGATCCCAGAACGCGTCGCTCACGGCGCGCGTGTCGGCGTCGTCGGGGAACATGAGCGGCAGTTCGTGCTTGTACATCAGCACGCAGCTCGGCACCGCGCCCAATAACGCGTAACCGTCGCGCGCGTACTGCGCGAGGATCGGCGTGTTGACGTCGTGCTTCTTCGCCACGCCGGCCAGATTGCCCTGTTCGAGCAGCGGCATGCCGCAACATGATTCGCTTTTCACGAGCACGTAGGGAATCGCGTTGTGATCGAGCACCGCGAGCAGATCGTGGCCGATGCCCGGCTCGTTGAAATTCACGTAGCAGGTCGCGTAGATCGCGACCTTGCCCGGCGTGCGCTCGCCGTCGCGCACCTCGCTCGCCGACGCCTTGCGCGCCGCGCCGCGAAACTTGCGCGTGGCGAACGACGGCAGCCACGCATGCCGATCCACGCCGAGCGTGTCCTCCAGCGCCGCGCGCATCGCCTTCGTGCCGTTCACCGCATTCACCGTCTGCGTGACGACCGGAACGCCCGCGAGCTGACCGAGCGCGTCGGTGTTCGAGAGCACGCGGTCGCGCAGCGTCACCTCGCCGTTGCGATAGTCGATCGCCTTCGCGCGCAGCATCAGATGCGGAAAATCGACGTTCCACGGATGCGGCGGCACATAGGGACACTTCGTCATGTAGCAGAGATCGCACAGATAGCACTGGTCGACGACCTTCGGGAACGCGGCCTTGTCGACGTCGTGCGCCTCGCCGCTATCGGTTTCGTCGACGAGATCGAACAGCGCCGGAAACGCGCCGCACAACGACACGCAGCGGCGGCAGCCTGCGCAGATGTCGAAGACGCGCGCCAGTTCGTCGTCGAGCTGGGCGCGGTCGTAGAACGCGTCGGCGCGCCAGTCGAGCGGATGCCGCGTCGGGGCTTCGAGACTGCCTTCCTTGTGGGGCATGACGTCTCCTTGTTTTCGTTTTTCTATGTCGATACGGCGCGCGCGCACGAACGCACGCGACGCGGCGCCGGCCGCGTGCGCGTGGCGGCGGCAAAGCGCCTGCGTGGGCGCGCGGGTCGCGCCGTGAATCGTCGGGACCGGATCGGCCGGAATTACCTGGCCGGCGCTAATCGGCCAAACCTAAACGGCCAAATCCAATCGGCCAACCCTAATCGGCCAGCGATTCCAGCGCTTTCGTATAACGATTCGCGTGGCTGCGCTCCGCCTTGGCGAGCGTCTCGAACCAGTTGGCGATTTCGTCGAAGCCCTCGTCGCGCGCGGCCTTGGCCATGCCCGGATACATGTCGGTGTATTCGTGCGTTTCGCCCGCGATCGCCGCCTGGAGATTCAGCCGCGAACTGCCGAACGGCAGGCCCGTGGCCGGATCGCCGACGGTTTCCAGATATTCGAGGTGGCCGTGCGCGTGGCCGGTTTCGCCTTCGGCCGTCGAGCGAAACAGCGCGGCGACGTCGTTCTGGCCTTCCACGTCGGCTTTCGCCGCGAAATAGAGGTAACGCCGGTTCGCCTGGGATTCGCCGGCGAACGCGTCCTTGAGATTTTGCTCGGTCTTCGAGCCTTTGAGCTGTGCCATCTGTGCCTCCATCCATCGTCTGATTGTGGGAACTATGGGGACGCGGCGCTGCGCATCTTCGTGCGGTGCAGCAGACATGAATGCGGACGACGCCGCTCTATCAATCTAGGAAATGCCCTTTGCAGTCCCAATTGCGAATTTCAATCTCGCCGATAGCCGGAACGCAAATCGCCGCGCGACGGCGCGCCACCGGCAGCGAAGCTTGGCCCAATCCGGACACTGCACAGGCGCGACGATTTGACGTCCCACTATGTGAAGAATCGCCTTGCACAAGCGCGTACACATCCTATGCTGAATGTCTGCCCCCGAGTCTCAACGAGTGTCACGACAGTTTCCGCGCCGATGGCGCGTCTTTGCGGAGATCACATGCGACTGACGATCCTGATTAACGGTCCCGATCCGACCGTCAACCACGACTACGCCGTGCTCTGGCTCGATACCGACCAGCAACGCTGGTCGCGCGAGTCGCACGACGGCATCGAGCTTCCCGCCTGGGGCGAGATACGCGATGCGAACGGCGTGACGGCGCTCTGCGCGCCGCGCGAGAACGAACCGCTTTGCACCCTGCGCGGCCTGCATGTGAACCGCCGCCAGGAAATCAGCTCGGCGCACGGCGACGCCACCTGGGCCTGCGAAACCTCGCACGCGCAGATGGAAGGCCAGTGGCGCCTGCAAGCGGTGGATCGCCAGGCGATCCACGCCGAAAACGCGCTGTTCGCAGGCTGATCCCTTCGCGCCGCGCGGCGCGGTCGTTCCCTTTAGCGTCTTTGCTACATGCCTTGCGGCGCCGCTTCCAGCGGCGCCGTTTTACTTTGTGCGCGCTGTCTGCCCATATGGCCGCTCGCGAACGCGGCCGCTATACTTTCGGGCCCTTTATGCATAGTGCGCAGGGCACGCCCGAAGCGTCGCTGGCGTTTGAATTTGCGCTTCGCGTTTCACGTCGCCCCGCGTGATCCGATCGTCTCCCGTCTTCCCGTATTCCCGCCGATGAAGAAGCTGTTTGCCTGTCTCGTCATGGCCGTGTCGAGTTTCTCGAGCCATGCGTTCGCCGCGCCCGCCTGCACCGATTTCGTCCCCGACGGCCAGTTCCCCAAGCTCACCAATCCGCGCATGGCGCCGAAGACGCGCATGCTCTGTTATTCCGATTTCGTGGTGCTGCATTCGGGCGTCACGCACGGCCCGCTCTGGTCGGCGGAACACCTCACGCGCGATCACCTCGAAGACGCGAAGGAGATGACGCGCACCAATCGCTTCTTCGAAGACGACCGCCTGCCGGCCGGCGAAGGCGCGACACTCGCCGACTACAAGCGCAGCGGCTTCGACCGCGGTCACATGAGCCCGGCGGGCAATCGCTGGAATCCGCAGGCGATGGCCGAATCGTTCTCGCTCGCGAACATCGTGCCGCAGAACCGCGAGAACAATCAGCGGCTGTGGTCGCATATCGAAACGGCCGTGCGCAAGCTCGCATCGAAATATGGCGACGCCTACGTCGTGACCGGGCCGCTGTTCACGGGCGCGCAGTTGCAGACGATCGGCGCGTCGCGCGTGCTGGTGCCCACGCAGATCTTCAAGGTGGTGTACGTGCCGTCGCAGCAGCTCGCGTTCGCGATCGTCGCCGACAACACGACCGTCGATCGTTACGACGTGCGTTCGGTGCGCGATCTGGAAACGCAAAGCGGCATCGCGTTTCCGGGCATTCCGGCGAACGTCGCCGCGCAGTCGAAGGTGACGTTCAACGGGCGCGCGTTCGCCGTGAAGAAGTGGGGATGGTGAGGACGTGAAGGGACGAAGCGCGGGCGGATCACAGATCCAGCCGCGACACCTTCGACCCTTCGAGCGACACGCCGGCCATCAATCCCGCATTGGTCAGCACGAAGGCCTCGATGGGATTGACGGCCGTGGTGGTATCGAGCGTGCCGTTCGCGCCCATCTTGACGAGCGCGACGGTCGCGTCCGCGCCCGCGGCCCAGCCGCTGCTGCGCTTGAAGCGATCGAGCGCGCCGCGGGTCATGAACGCGTAGACAATCGTGCGTGACTGAGCGCCGATCTGCACGCCGAACGAGCCCGAGGTCGTGCTGAAATAGCCGATCGTGCGTGCGCTCACGCGCAATGCGCCGCGCCCGTACTGGCCGCCCACGCCGAAGCTCGCGCCCACCACGTCGGGGAACACGAGCACGCCGCTCGCCTTGTCGATCAATTCGCGCGAGCCTTTCACGGTGCGATAGAGCCTGGCGAGCGCGGCGTCGACATCGGCGTCGATTGCGCGGCGCGCGCGGATGTTGTCCGCAGCGATGTCGCCCGGCGAAGCGGACGGGGTCGTGCACGCGCCCAGCGCGAGCGTGGTCAACGCGGCGGCGGTTGCTGCGCCGCTCGCGAGAAATTGCCTTCTGTCCATGAGGTGTCCAATCTGTGCGGCGGGATGGCGAATCGATCGCCGTGTGTCAGGGCGTGGCGCGCGGCAAACGGGTTTGCGGATCGACCGCCTTGCCGTCCTCGCGCACTTCGAAAAGCACGCCGCCTTTGTTCGCGCCATCGGCGGCGCTGGTGGCGAGCGTCTGGCCCTGCTTCACGGCGTCGCCTTCCTTGACGAGCACTTTGCCGTTGCGCCCGTAAGCGGTAATGAGATGCGCGTCGTGCTTGACGATCACGAGCTTGCCGTAGGCCTTCATGCCGCTGCCCGCGTAGACCACGCGCCCGGCGGCGGCAGCCTTGACCGGTTGCCCCGGCTCGCCCGCGATGGCGATGGCTTTCGACTTGCCGATCGTCGTCGGAGTGACGGTGCCGTTCATCGGCCAGACAAGGCGGCTGCCGGCGCGTGCGGTGGTCGTCGCGGCGGAGGTGGATTTCGTCGCGCTGCTTGAGGCTGAAGAAGCGGCTGCGGCTGTGGAAGCGGAAGCCGGTGTGGTCGTGGAAGCCGCAGACTTCGCCTCGGCGACAGCCGATGCGGCGGCAGGCGGCGTCACCCGCAGCAGTTGCCCCGTCTGCACCTGGCCCGACGCGGGCAGCTTGTTCCACGCGGCGATATCGGTGGCGCGCTGCTTCTGGGTCGCCGCGATGTGATACAGCGTGTCGCCCGCCTTGACGCGATAGAAGCCCGCAGGCGCGGCTGCGGATGTGGCGGCCGTCGGTGTCGCGGAGGTCGTCACGAGCGGCATGGCGACCGGCGACGCTACGGCGGCGCCGGTTTCGTGCCTTTCGGCCGCCGCAGTGGCGTCATCGTCGCCTTCGCGCGAGAGCGACTGCCACGGCGTGAACGTGCAGGCGGCGAGCAGCGAGACCATGCCGGCGGCCACCGCCACACCGGCGATGTCGCTCGCCTTGTCTAGAATTCCCATGACGCTCTCCCTGTTCAAGCTGCACGATTCGTCCGCGCCGCGCGGCGCAGGTGCGTCATGATCTTCGCTTTACTGGAAAGTGCTGCGGATTCGCGCGAGAATTCTGACGTTAATCAACGTCATGACCGGGCATCACGCAATATTTGACAATCAATTAACGCTTTCGCGCACAAATCGCGCAATGGATCGATGCCGTTGCACAGCGGTTTGATCGCGTCGCGGGCGGCTTCTTATAATGCGGGCCCGCGCTTTACGCTCAAGGAGATTTCGATGGGGTTCGACGCATACGCAAACGACGACGACGTGCTCAACGTGCAGGGCGACGCCCTCACCGTCACGAACGGCACCACGCGCGTGACGCTGGCCGGCACGCTCGAACTGACGCGCGACAAGCGCGGCCTCGCCGCCGCGCTCGCGCTCAAGGCCGCGCTCGACAGCGTGGTCGCCGCACTGCAGACCGACCCGCATCTGCCCGCGCAGGTGAAGGACGAGCCGGACGCGAAGCCCGGCGTCGTCGACAATCCGTTTCGTTGAGCGTTCATCGCTGAACGTCGGTCGCTGAACGTTGATCGCTGAACGTCGGTCGCGGATCGTGAACGCGCGCGCCGCGCGCGTCAGAACGGCTTGCCTTCGCTCGTTTGCCACGCGGGCATGAGCGTGTTCGACGGCAGCGTTTCATCGAGCAATTTCTTCGCGCTCGCGATGCCCGCGATCGGCAGCCCGGTCGGATCGATGGCGCCGATCTGCGCGAGCACCGAAGCCTGATCCCAATAGATGTGCTCGTTATAGAGCTTCGCGCCGCGAAAGCAGATCACGGCCAGCATCGGCACTTCGAAATACTTGCCGGTGGGCGCGAGGCCCGGCAGCAGCCAGTCGATCTCGCGGTCGTGCGTGCAGCAGAAGATGAACTCGTCCACCACGCGGTCCGAGCCGATGGTGCGCGAGATCGGAATCAGGCGCGTGTCGGCGGGATTCGAATGCACGAAATGGTGCGTGTAGAAGCGCTTGAGTTCGTCGTGGCCCACGCCGCCCGTCATCGTCGGAATGTGGTTGACGTAGGGCTGCGCGACCATCGTCGGCATCACGTCGTGCGGATTGCGCGTGACGAACTCGTGATAGCAGTGCTCTTCCCAGAGCGCATTGAAATCGTAGATCGGACCGAGCACGCGGCGCAGCATCGCGAGCGTGCGCGAGTAGGCCATCATCGCGGCGGGCTTGTCGTATTGCGGACGCGCCGCCGATGCGAACGCATGATCGCAGCCCGGATACGTGTACAGCTCGACGCCCGGCTTGCCCGCCAGCGCCTGCGCGATGCGCTCGCGCGCCGCGGCGTCGCACCATTTATCTTCGGCGGGGAAGTGCAGCATCAGCGGACAGCGGATCGTATCGGCTTCGTTCAGCACGTTCTCAAGGCCCACGGCGTAGTAGCCGATCGCGCAATCGATGTCGGTGCGCGCCGCCGCGAGATACGCGAGCCGCCCGCCCAGACACCAGCCGACCGCGCCCACCTTGCCGCGCTGCGAGGGATGCGCGCGCAGCGCCGCGAGCGTCTGCGCGATGTCGTCGATGGCGAGATCGACGTCGAAGCGGTCGTAGAGATCGAGCGCTTTCGCCATGTCGGCGCCCTCGTAACCCAGATCGACGTCCGGCTCCAGACGCCAGAACAGGTCAGGCACCATCACCACGTAGCCTTCCTCGGCATAACGCTCGGCCAGCGCGCGCATCGATGCGTTCACGCCGAAGATCTCCTGCAGCAGCACGAGGCCCGGCCCGCTGCCTTCGGGCGGCAGCGTCGTCCAGGCGCGGAACGTGCCGCCGTCGCGCGAAGTCACCTGAGTCCATTGTCCGTTCATGGGTGCGTCTCCTTGTGTTCGTTTTTGCGTTCGATTGTGGGTTCGCTTGTGCGTTCGATTGTGCGTTCGTTTATGTGCCGACGTGCGCGTCACGCGGGAATTGACCGGCGGCGCTCAGGCCGGCGCGAAGCCGCCTTGCGGCGCGAGCGCGGGCAGCGGCGCCTCGCCGCGTATCCAGGCGTAGTTCGCGAGTTCGGCCATTTCGCGGTCGCCGCGGCTGTCGCCGTAGGCATACAGCGTGGCGGGCGCGTGCTCGCCCCACCAGCCGCGCAGCCGCGCGACCTTCTCCGGGCCCCAGCAGTTCTTGCCCGCGAGCTGTCCAGTGTAGACGCCCTCGCGCCAGGCCAGTTCGCTCGCCAGCACGGTGTCGATGCCGACGCCCGGCGCCCACTTGCGCAGATAGATCGACGGCGACGCGCTCACGAGCACGACTTCGTGGCCGAGCGCCTGATGTTCGCGGATGCGCGCGAGCATCTCGGGGCGCAGCAGATCGGGCAGGCGCGTCTCGACGAAACGTTGCGCGGCGGCTTCGAGCGCCTCGCGCCGCACATTGCCGAGCGCGGCGCGCAGAAAGCGCGCCTTGGTGCGGCCACGGTCGGACCAGCCGGGCGCGATGCCCGCGAGCCACGGCAGGCAGCGCAGCGCGGCGAGGGCGAAGCGCGCGGGCCCGGCGGCGTCGAGCATGAAGGCGCGGAAACTATCGGACGTGGTGATGGTGCCGTCGAAATCGAAGGCGGCAACGACGCGGTCGGTCATGAAGCTCAAGGGGGAGCGCGGAAATCCGCGAGGTCGATAGGCCGGGCTTGCCGGTCGAAAGCAACGAAAGCCGCGTCATTGTCGATGCAAACGGCGCGGCGCTGCAATGGCGCGGATGTTCTGGCCGCATGCTTTCGTCAATGTTGATCTTGTCGATCAATATTGATTCCACCCACCTTCGGCGCGATCAGTGCGCCTGCTGCTCCAGCCGCACCGCATCGACGATCTCAATTTCACCGTAGCGCAGTTGCACGAGTCCGTCGCGTTCGAACTGGCGCAGGATCTGGTTCACGGTCTGGCGCGAGAGCGCGAGCATCAGCGCGAGGTCTTCCTGCGGCACGTTCACCACGCGCCGCGCCGACTGCGTGCCGCCGTCATCGGCCGCCAGCACCAGCAGGCGGCGCGCGACGCGCGCGGCGGCGGGCAGCAGCGCGCTTTCCTCGATGGCGTCGAAGGCGAAGCGCAGCTTCTGCGCGAGCAGCAAACCGAAGGCATGCCAATAGGCGGGCGTGGCCGCGAGCAGCGCGGCGAGCGGCGCGCTCGGCACATGAAAGAGCGTCGAGTCGCGTTCGGCGTAGGCATCGTGCGTGCGCACGCCCGCATCGAACAGCGCGATCTCGCCGAACCAGTGCGCGGGGCCGACCACGGCGAGCAGCGCCTCGCGTCCGGTCATGCTGGCCGCGCCGACGCGCATCGCGCCGTCGAGCACGCAATAGAGTCCGTCGGCGGCGTCGCCGCGCAGGAACAGGCGCTCGCCCGCGCGCAGCACGCGCACGCGGCCCGCCGCCCGCAACGCTGAACGCAGCGGCGCGGGCGCGGCGGCGAACCAGGCGCTGCGTTCGAGCGCGACGCTCACGGCGGCGGCATCGTCGGCGTAAACGACGTTAGCTGAGGAAGCGGGCGAGGCGGGACGGGTCGAAGTCATCGGATCGGGTCGGTGCCGGCGCACGGGATCATGGCGCGGTGCAGCGGTAACACGCGCGGTAAAAAGCGCGGCAATTGTCGGCTAGCCGAAGGTTCGGGGCCGCGCGCCCGACGATCATAATGATTTTGGAGACAGAGGGGCATCCATGAGAAACCTGACAGAGCAGCTCACCCAGTACGCCGGCTATCACCGCGACGCCCGCAATATCGCCACGCATTTCGTCGGCATTCCGATGATCGTGCTGGCGCTCGCCGTGCTGCTCTCGCGCCCGGCGTTCGCCGTCGCCGCATGGCCGCTCGCCGCCGTGCCGCTCTCGCCCGCGTGGCTGCTGTTCGGCGGCGCGACGCTCTATTACCTCGTGCTCGACGTGCCGCTCGGCGCGATGATGGCCGTGTTTTCGGCGTTCTGTCTCGGCGTGGGCGCGTGGCTCGCGCGCGAATCCACGGCCGTGTGGCTTGCGGCCGGCGTCGGTCTGTTCGTGGTGGGCTGGATCTTTCAGTTCGTCGGCCACGTGGCGTGGGAGCATCGCAAGCCCGCCTTCGTCGACGATGTGATCGGCCTGATCGTCGGGCCGCTGTTCGTGCTCGCGGAGGCGCTGTTCGCGCTCGGCTGGCGCCCCGCGTTGCGCGAGGCGATCGAAGCGAAAGTGGGCCCGACGCGTATCAATCCGCCGCGCGCGCAGCACGCGCAGTGACCGCGCGCAATGAGCCTGGTCAGCGCGCGCCGCTTCTTCACCGCTTCTTCACCCAATCAGCGTGACACGCGCACGAGCCGCGCGCCGTGCAGCGCCGTCAACGCGACCGCCAGCCAGATCGGCACATAAGTCGCGAGCTGACGCGCGCCCAGATGCTCGCCGAGCAGCGTCACCGACACCACCACGAGCAGCACCGGCTCCACATAACCGAGGATGCCGAACAGCGCCATCGGCAGCAGCCGGCTCGACTTCAGGAAGGTCGCGAGCGCGACCGTGCTGATCACGCCCAGCCCCGGCAGCAGCACCCACGCGAGCAGCGCATGCTGGCCGAGCAGCGCGAGCGAGCCGCCCGCATGCACTTCGATGAAGGCCACGGGCAGCAGCAACACCATCTCGATGGCGAACATCGCCAGCGAATCCGCGTGGATCTTGCGGCGCAGCACGAAATACGGCGGATAACCGAGCGCCGTGATCAGCGTCGGCCACGAAAACGCGTGCGTCGCCCAGAGTTCGTGCGCCACGCCCACGGCCGCGCAGGCCACCGCGATCCATTGCAGCGGCTCAAGGCGCTCGTGATAGTAATAGCGTCCGACCAGCACCATCACCAGCGGCAGCATGAAATAGCCGAGCGACACCTCGAGCATGCGGCCGTGCAGCGGCGCCCACAGAAACACCCATAACTGCACGCCGAGCAGGGCCGCGCCCGCCACCAGCATCAGCGCGATGCGCGGATCGCGGATCGCGCGCGCAAGCAGGTCGCGCATGTGCGGCAGACGCTTGCGCAGCACCACCAGCGCGAGCGCGCCCGGCACGGTCCAGATCACGCGCCACGCGAAGATGTCGAGGCCGCCGAGCGGCGCGAGCAGCAAGGTGTACGCCGACATCAGCGCGAACAGCGCCGAAGCGGTCACGGAAAGCGTGATGCCGCGCCCGGGTTCGTAGCTTATCGACATGTCGAGCGGCGCGAAAAAGCGGAATCGGCAAGCACGGCGGCCGGCGAGGCGAGGGCGGCGGCGCGTCGGTGCGACGCGGCGGACGCCGGAAAAAGCGTTGTCATTTGAATGTTGTATTGATTTAGCAGCGGCCGGATGCGGCGCTCGCGCCGGTCGGCCAGCCGGCATTCTAGTCTCCCGCCAGCCGCGCCGTAACGGCGGGCACGGCCGATGCTGACTCTGCCGAGGCAGCGAAACCGCCAATTTAGTCCGTGAATTGCACGCGATGATGGACTAGAACGTAAGTCTCGCTTCGGAACCGCCCACCGGCCGCCGCGCATCGAGGCCACGCCGTCGCCGCGCCCCCGCCACCCGCCGTCCAACGCAACTGGAGCCCGCATGTCACTTCCTGCGTCCCGCCCCACGCCGCAGCCAGGCCCGCCTTCCACCTTCGCCGCCGACGTCCGCGCGGGTCTCACGCACGCGCCGCAGAAGGAATTGCCGTCGATGTATCTGTATGACGAAGTCGGTTCGGCGCTGTTCGAGGTCATCACGGTCTTGCCCGAATACGGCGTCACGCGCGCCGAGGAGCGCCTGCTCACGCGCTACGCCAACGAGATCGTCGACGCGCTGCCCGCCGACGTCAAGGTCGCCGAACTCGGCAGCGGCAGCGGCCGCAAGACGCGCCGCATTCTCGAAGCGCTGTGCCGCAAGCGTCCCACCGCGTATTGTCCGATCGAAATTTCGCGCACCGCGCTGCAACTGTGCCGCCGCGAACTGGCCGACATCGAGCGCATTTCGATCGTCGGCTACGAGCGCGACTATCTGGCCGGTCTCGCCGAAGTCAGCCGCCAGCGCAAGGACGGCGAGCGCCTGTTCGTGCTGTTTCTCGGCAGCACCATCGGCAATTTCGCGCGCCTCGCGGCGACGCGTTTTCTGCGCGACATCCGCGCGATGCTGCGTCCCGGCGATACGCTGCTGCTCGGCACCGACCTCGTGAAGCCCGTCGATACGCTGATCGCCGCCTACGACGACTCGATCGGCGCGACGGCCGCGTTCAACCTGAACCTGCTCTCGCGCATCAATCGCGAACTCGACGGCGACTTCGACCTGCACGACTTCGAGCACGTCGCGCGCTTCAATCCCGACGTGCGCAGCGTGGAAATGCACCTGCGCGCGAAGCGTCACGTCGAGGCGCACGTGGGCGCGGCGCGTCTGAGCATCGAACTGGAGCCGGGCGAGACCATCTGGACCGAAAGCAGCCACAAGTATCACGCCGACGAAATCCCCGCGATCGCCGCCGATGCGGGCTTCGACTGCGCGCATCAGTGGGTCGAGAGGGAGTGGGGCTTCGCGGAAAGCCTGCTCGCGGTGCGCTGACCCGCGCATCGTTTTCCCGAGCCGGAATAAAAACGGGGCGCTTTCACAAGCGCCCCGTTTTTTCATCGCCGGATCTCAGTGCTGTTCGAAGCGCTCGTAACGCTTCTCGGTGCGGCGCTCCTCGCTTTCCACGGCACTCACGCGCGCGGCGGGCGGCCCGTGACGCAGCCACGACAGCATGCGGTCCACCTGATTCGCCGAGCCCTGAATCACGGCTTCGACCGAGCCGTCCTCAAGATTGGCGACGTAGCCGCGAATGCGCAGCGCGTGCGCCTGACGCACCGTCGCGTGACGAAAACCCACGCCCTGCACCGTTCCGCGCACGCGCACGTAATACGTTTCCAGGCGCGCATCCAGATCCGGTTCGCTCATCGTTCGATCTCCTCTAGCCGTGCTTGCAACTTACGGTCGGCATTGTAGACGCGATTGCCTTGACCCTGCGCGCGCACGCGCCGCCGCCGCGCCACGTACAATCCGTGCCACTGCGGCGGCCTGCATCACGGCGCGCCGCTCATCGAACCCGAAAGCGAAATCCAGAATGACCGACACTTCCCGCGCTAACAAGGACCTCGTGCTGATCACCGGCGCGTCCGGCTTCGTCGGCTCGGCCGTCGCCCGCATCGCGCTGGAAAAAGGCTTCGCCGTGCGCCTGCTGGTGCGCGCGACGAGTCCGCGCAAGAACCTCGAATCGCTCGACGTCGAGATCGTCACCGGCGACATGCGCGACGAAGCCTCGATGCGCCGCGCGCTAGACGGCGTGCGCTACCTGTTCCACGTCGCCGCCGACTATCGCCTCTGGGCGCCGGATCCGCTCGAAATCGAGCGCGCCAATCTCGAAGGCGCCGAAGCCACCATGCGCGCCGCGCTCGCGGCGGGCGTCGAGCGCATCGTCTACACGAGCAGCGTGGCCACGCTCAAGGTCACGAGTTCCGGCAATTCCGCCGACGAAACCTCGCCGCTGAAGGCCGATCAGGCGATCGGCGTGTACAAGCGCAGCAAGGTGATCGCCGAGCGCGCGGTCGAACGCATGATCGAGCAGGACGGCCTGCCCGCCGTGATCGTCAATCCGTCGACGCCGATCGGTCCGCGCGACGTGAAGCCGACGCCCACGGGCCGCATCATCGTCGAGGCGGCGACGGGCAAGATGCCCGCATTCGTCGACACGGGCCTGAATCTCGTGCACGTCGACGACGTCGCGAACGGTCACTTTCTCGCGCTGGAGCGCGGCCGGATCGGCGAGCGCTACATCCTCGGCGGCGAGAACCTGCCGCTGCAACAGATGCTCGCCGACATCGCCGGCATGGTGGGCCGCAAGCCGCCGACGATCGCGCTGCCGCGCTGGCCGCTCTATCCGCTCGCGATGGGCGCGGAAGCCGTGGCGCGCATCACGAAGCGCGAGCCGTTCGTGACCGTCGATGCGCTGAAGATGTCGAAAAACAAGATGTATTTCACGTCGGCGAAGGCGGAGCGCGAGCTGGGCTATCAGGCGCGGCCGTATCGCGAAGGCCTCAAGGACGCGCTCGCGTGGTTCCGCGAAGCCGGTTATCTGAACGCGAAATAAGCGACGCCCGGCCCCCGTCCGGATCGACCCAAACGCCCGATCTGCGGGCTTCTGGCGGCCATCCGCGCACTTTGTTACAACTTTTGTTGCGTCATGCTTACAACGGCGGACGGGCAATGCGCGTGCGCTATGGGTAAAATCGCGGGTCTTACCAGAGAAGCCTCGCATGAATCTTCAAGACCAGATCGGCGCGCTCGAAGTGGGCGTCGATCAGCTCATCCAGGCCGTCCGCACCGCGCCCGCGCTGCATATCGTCGATACCCCGGCCGCCGGCCCGGCGCTCGCGCCGACCGACACGCCCGTGTTCGAAGCCCCGCCGAAGCTCGAAGTCCCGCCTTCGCCGTTCGAAGACGCCGGGTCTGTCGCGTCTGTCGCGTCTGTCGATACGCCGGCGCAGCCGTCCGCGCGCGCGGAGACGGTAGAAGCGCCGCAGGCTGAACCGCAAGCCGCCGAATCCGCTGAAGCTGAAACCGCAGCCGTTGAGGTCGCTGACGCTGCCGACTCCGCGAGCGCGCAAGCCGAAGCCGTGGAAACCTCGGCAGCCTCGGAAACCGCAGCCGCCGCCCCGTTGCTCGAAGTCGGCCGCCCGTCGCAGAACGAGATCACGATGACGATCGGCGGTCAGACCGTGTCGCTGCATCCGATGCAGATTGGTCAGCTGATCGAGGAACTCGCGAACGCGCGCGCCTCGATGCAGCCCGAGCCGCCGCCCGGCATTCCGCCCGGCTGGCGCTTCGCCTCGACGAAGAATCCGACGATGGCCGTGCAGAAGCAGTCGAACGGCGACCGTCTGCTGGTGCTGCGCCATAACGGCCACGGCTGGGTGCCGTTCACGTTCTCGCCCGACATGGTCGTGCAGATGTACATGATGCTGACGCAGCGCTAAGCCGCGCCGCATCGCCGAAGCGCGAACCGCATCGGCATAAAAAAAGCCGCCGCGTGAAGACGCGGCGGCTTTTTTACTGGCGCGCGGCTCAAGGCACGCGCGCCGGCGAATCTCAGCGCCCTTGCACCGGCGCCTGCACGCGCGCCTTCCACTGGCCGCCCTTGCCGCGCCAGAAGCGCCACGCCGAAGCGAAGGTCGCGCCCACGTAGAACAGCGCGACGAGCGGCAGGAACGGCGCCCACAGCGGCGAGCGGCGATAGTAGGCAAGCATCGGCGCGTAGGCGCAGCACATCAGCGCCCAGGCGAGCCACGCGGGCCAGCCCTGCGCGCCCAGCGCGAGCGCGACCACCGGCGGCGCGAGATAGATCACCGCCATGCCCAGCAGCGTGCCCGCGAGCTGCCACGCCGAGTAATGCAGCTGCGTGAACGCGGTGCGCGCGATCATGTTCCAGATGTCCTTCCACGAATCGTACGGGCGCAGCGACACGCTCTTCGCCGCCACGTCCAGACGAATCGGATGATGCCCCTCGCCGCGATGCTTGATGCGCGCCGCGAGGCTGCAATCGTCGATGAGTTCGGCGCGGATCGACTCGATGCCGCCCGCTTCCTCCAGCGCCGTGCGGCGCACCAGCATGCAGCCGCCCGCCGCCGCCGCCGTCTTGTTGCGCGGATTGTTGACCCACGCGAACGGATAGAGCTTGGCGAAGAAAAACACGAAGGCGGGAATCAGCGCCTTTTCCCAGAACGAGTCGCAGCGCAGACGCACCATCAGCGAAACCAGGTCGCGCTTCTCGGCCTGCGCGCGCACCACGAGTTGCGCGAGCGCGTCGGGCGGATGGCCGATGTCGGCGTCGGTGAGCAGCAGGTAGTCGGCATCCAGACCGAGCGTGCGCACGGCTTCGATGCCCTGCGACTGCGCCCAGACCTTCCCCGACCAGCCCGCAGGCAGCGGCTTCGCGGTGATGACGGTGAGCTTTTCCGGGCAGTGCAGCGCGAGCGCGGCGGCGCGCGCGGCTTCGGCGGTGCCGTCGGTGCTGTGATCGTCGATCACGATCACGTGGAAGTCGCCGCCATAGTTTTGCTGGAGCAGCGAGGCGACGGCTTCGCCGATCGCGTCGGCTTCGTTGCGCGCGGGCACCACGGCGCACGCCGACGGCCAGCCCGCCGCGGGCTCGACGACCGGCAGCGGCTCGGCCGGACGCGAGCGCCAGAAGCCGCCGCGCCCGAACAGCAGCACGAACCAGATCACCAGCGACAGGCAGGACACGGCAAAGAGAATCGTTGTCATCATGCGTTATTACTCTCGATCGAAGGCGCGCGCACGCCAACCCGGCGCGACAGCCACATGGCCGCCGTGCGCATCAGCACCACGGCCCAGTCGGATGCGCGCAGCGCGGGCCGCACGCGGAAAATATCGTAATCGGCGCGCTCGATGAGTTCGAGCACGCGCAGGCCGCCGTGCACCACGCTGCACAGTTCCAGCCCGAAGCGCCCCGGCACGCGCAGCGCGAGCGGCGCGCCGCTGAGCATCAGCGCGCGCGCTTCGTTCACCTCATGGCGCATCAGCGCGCGCCACGCGTCGTCCACGACGCCCGCGGCGATCTGCGCCTCGGTGACGTTGAAACGCTCGCGCTCGGCTTGCGGCAGGTACACGCGGCCGCGCTGCCAGTCGGCGGGCACGTCCTGCAAGAACGTGATGAGTTGCAACGCCGTGCAAATCGAATCGGAGTCGGCGAGATTCGCGGGCGAGGCCTCGTCGATCAGTTGCAGCATCAGGTGCCCGACTGGATTCGCCGAGCGGTGGCAGAAGTCGAGCAGCGTGAGGCGGTCGGCGTAACGCGTGGTGTCGATGTCCTGATCGAACGCCGACACCAGGTCGTAGAACGGCTGCAGCGGCAGACGGCAGCGGCGCACCACGTCGGCGAGCCGCGCGAACAGCATCGGATGCACGGGCGCCGGGCGGCCTTCGGCGACGGCGTCGAGCCCGTCGCGGAAGTCGTCGAGCCGCGAATGGCGCTCCTCCGGAAGCCAGTCGCCTTCGTCGGCGATGTCGTCGAGCGCGCGCGCGACATGGTAGATCACGCCGACAGGCGCGCGCAGCGCCTTCGGCAGCAACAGCTTCGCTACCGGAAATTCGTCGTAGTGGTCGGGTTCCATGGCGTCCATTGGGGTCGGTCCCGCCCGGCATCGCGATTACGCGCGGACGGCGGGGAGCGATAGTTTAAGGGTTCCGGCGTCATGTTGCACCGCGCCACGGTCGGCCGTCGGACAAACCGGCCGCGCGTCGGCGCAGCGGCCGGCCAGCCGCCTCCAAGCCCTTCATTTTCCTTACTAAAAGCCGCTGAAGCCCGCCAGCCGGGCCTTGTCACGGTGCCGCCACGCACCTGACACTTCGCTGACATCGCATCGTCACGGGCCAAAACAGCCGCGAGAAAAGAGGCCAAAATGGGGCCCTAATCGATTATCGTCGCGTGCGCGCAGCACCTTCTCGTTCGCCAACCAGCAAACACAAGGCGATGGGGTTAAAATGCGCGTCTGGTTTTTCCGCCATCCCCTGGCGGATCAAGCATTTACTAGCTTCTTATTAATAATGATGGTCGCGGCGAGCGGGGCTGACACGTCCCTTTCGGTAACCGCGGCAGTCGGAGTTCGCCACCTTATGCGAGTGATCCTTGCCCAACCCCGCGGCTTTTGTGCGGGGGTTGTCCGTGCGATCGAAATTGTCGATCGCGCACTGCAGAAGCACGGCGCGCCCGTCTACGTGCGCCATGAAATCGTCCACAACCGGCACGTGGTCGAGAACCTGCGCAACAAGGGCGCGCGTTTCGTGGAAGAGCTCGACGAAGTGCCCGAGGGCGCAGTCGCCATTTTCAGCGCCCACGGCGTTGCCAAGACGGTCGAACGCGCCGCCGAAGAACGTGACCTCGACGTGCTGGACGCAACCTGTCCGCTCGTCACCAAGGTCCACGTGCAAGGCCGTCAGTACGTGGCCGCCGGCCGCACGCTGATCCTGATCGGCCACGCCGGTCACCCGGAAGTGGAAGGCACGATCGGCCAGATTCCCGGCACCGTGCTGCTGGTGCAAAGCGAAGCCGATGTCGCGAAGCTCGAACTGCCGCTCGACGCGCCGCTCGCGTACGTGACGCAAACCACGCTGTCGGTGGACGACACGCGCGGCATCATCGACGCGCTGCTCAAGCGGTTCTCCGACATCGTCGGTCCGGACACGCGTGACATCTGCTACGCCACGCAGAACCGTCAGGCCGCCGTGCGCGATCTGTCTTCGCAGGTCGATGTGCTGCTCGTCGTGGGCGCGACCAACAGCTCGAACTCGAATCGTCTGCGCGAAATCGGCAGCGAGTCGGGTCTGCCGAGCTACCTCGTCGCGGACGGCTCGGAAGTGAAAGCCGAGTGGTTCGAAGGCGCACATACGGTCGGTATCACGGCCGGTGCGTCGGCGCCCGAAGAAATGGTGGAAAACGTGATCGACGCGCTGCGCGCGTTGGGGCCTGTCGAGGTGTCGACGATGGCGGGCCGTGAGGAAAAAGTCGAATTCAAGCTGCCGTCGAAGCTGCTGCAACCGCTCGTCGCGCGCGAAGTTTAAGGAGGACGTCTTGTCTATTCCGCTGCTACAAAAAGTCCGCGTTGGCGCCTACATTTTCCGCCAACATTTCGGCGGCAACAAACGCTATCCGCTCGCGCTGATGCTCGAGCCGCTGTTCCGCTGCAACCTGG
Organism: Paraburkholderia sp. SIMBA_027; assembly: GCF_046535315.1. NCBI lineage: Bacteria > Pseudomonadati > Pseudomonadota > Betaproteobacteria > Burkholderiales > Burkholderiaceae > Paraburkholderia > Paraburkholderia sp. SIMBA_027. Next base: position 278,007 of record NZ_JAWRWY010000003.1, on the reverse strand, counting down.
CCTGTAACGGCTGCGGCAAGATCGACTATCCGGATCCCATCCTGAACCAGCGTCTGTCGCTGGAAGAGTGCCTCGGCGCCGTGGACGAATGCGGTGCGCCGGTCGTGTCGATCGCAGGCGGCGAGCCGCTGCTGCACAAGGAAATGCCCCAGATCGTCAAGGGCATCATGGCGCGCAAGAAGTTCGTGTACCTGTGCACGAACGCGCTGCTCATGGAAAAGAAGATGGACGACTACGAGCCGAGCCCGTACTTCGTCTGGTCGGTTCACCTCGACGGCGACCGTGAAGCGCACGACCATTCGGTCTCGCAGGAAGGCGTCTACGACAAGGCCGTCGCGGCCATCAAGGAAGCCAAGCGCCGCGGCTTCCGCGTGAACATCAACTGCACGCTGTTCAACGACGCGCAGCCGGACCGCGTGGCGAAGTTCTTCGACACGGCTCACGCCATCGGCGTCGACGGCATCACGGTGTCGCCGGGCTATGCGTATGAGCGCGCGCCGGACCAGCAGCACTTCCTGAACCGCGACAAGACCAAGAACCTGTTCCGCGAAATCTTCAAGCGCGGCAACAACGGCAAGAAGTGGTCGTTCAGCCAGTCGAGCCTGTTCCTCGACTTCCTGGCCGGCAACCAGACCTACGAATGCACGCCGTGGGGCAACCCGGCGCGCACGGTGTTCGGCTGGCAAAAGCCGTGCTATCTGGTCGGCGAAGGTTATGTGAAGACCTTCAAGGAACTGATGGAAACGACCGAGTGGGACAAGTACGGTACGGGCAAGTACGAGAAGTGCGCGGACTGCATGGTCCACTGCGGCTTCGAAGCGACCGCCGTGATGGACACGGTCGCGCATCCGCTGAAGGCGCTGAAGGTCGCGTTGAGCGGCCCGAAGACCGAAGGCGCGTTCGTGAAGGACATCCCGCTGGACACGCAACGTCCGGCTGAATACGTGTTCTCGCGTCACGTCGAAATCAAGCTCGACGAGATCAAGAACTCGGCCAAGACGAAGAAGCCGGTGACGGTCGCGGCAGGCTAAGCCATCGCCATCGCGATACGTTCAGCGCGATCGCGCCGCGAGGCGCGAGGCTGAATCGAAAAAGGCGCAACGGTGCAGACCGTTGCGCCTTTTTCTTTTGGCGAAGGCGAAGCCGAACGTCGCGCCTTCAGTTTTTCGCCGACTGGATCATCTTCCAGCCGTTGCCCGCCGGGTCGCGGAATCCCGCGTCGATGTTGCCGTAACGCTCGGTCGGCTCCTGCGTGAACTCGACGCCGCGCGCCGACCATTGCGCGTAAAGCGCCCGGCAGTCGGCCACGGCGAGCACGAGCGGCGGCATCGCGCCTTTGGCCACCATCGCGCGCAGCGTCTGCGCCGTGGCTTCGTCGTGCACGGGCGGACCGGGCGTGAAGAGGCCGAGCTGAAACGACGGCTGTTCCGGATGCTGGACCGTGAGCCAGCGATACGCGCCGTTACGCACGTCCGTGTGCACGCGAAAGCCGAGTTTGTCGACGTAGAACGCGAGCGCCGCGTCCTGATCATCCACGTAGATGCCCACCACATTGACGCCCTGCTGGGCGCCGTGTTCGTTACCCTGATTCATCCTGTCTCCCTGGCCTTCGGCCGCGTGCTGGTTGATGGCCGCACTGTAGCCTTCGCCGCGCGGCGGCGCTTCTCCAAAACTGCCATCGTCAGATCGGGGCGCTGCGCGGCCTTCAGCACGCAGGCGGGCACGCTGCCCGGTTCGGCCACGCTCGCGCACGCCGCCACGCGCATGGCGCTCGGGCTCGTCCCGGTGATGTCGCGAAAGATGCGCCCGAAGGTGCCGAGGCTTTCCCAGCCCGTGGCGAAGGCGATATCGGTGATCGCGAGGTCGGTGTCGCGCAGGAGCGTGGTGGCCTGCTCGATGCGCCGGGAGAGCAGGTAGCGATGCGGCGGCAGGCCGAACGCGCGCTTGAACGAGCGCGCGAAATGCGCCTCGGAGACGCCGCTCACCGCCGCCAGCCGCCTGACGGGCCACGCTTCGTGCGAGGCGGCGTCCATGCGATCCTTGGCGCGCAACAGGCGGCGCAACAGCGCGGGATCTTCGAGCGCGTCGGCGGGCGTCGCCGATGGCGCGGCATCGAACTCTTCGCGGGCGGACATGATCGGCGGCGATCCTCGGGACACGTCCAACGGACGGGATGCGCGTAGTGTAGGCCGCTTTGCGCCGCCCATGAAAAAAGCGCGAAGGCTTTCGCCCTCGCGCTTTTTTATCGACAGCGGCCGCGGCTTGTTTCAGCGGCTTGTGCCCGCTTACGGCCCGCGCCTCAGCAGCATTTCCCCGCGCCCGAACCGTAACGCGCATTCTGGCGCTCGCGGAAAAACTCCTCGTAAGTCATCACCGGACGATCGGGATGCGTCGCGCGCATGTGCGCGACGTAACCGTCGTAGTCCGGCAGACCGACCATCAGACGCATCGCCTGGCCCAGATAGCGGCCCGCGGTCTGCACGTTGTCGCGAAGTTCCGAGAACATGATGCGCTCCGTTCAGTGCGTCAGTATCAATGCACGCGATGCGCCGCGACGGCCGCGCCGTTCGCCGGCATCGCCTCGTACGGCGTTTCCTGCACGGTCGGACGGTCGATGCGGCGCGCGCGCGCGATCGCGATCAGGCCGTACACCACGATGCTCACCACCACGAAGATGAACAGGCCCGAGAGCGCGGCATCGACGTAATCGTTGAAGATCATGCGCTGCATCTGCTCGACCGACTTCGCGGGCGCGACGATCTTGCCCGCGTCGAGCGCCGCCGACAGCTTCTGCGCGTGCGCGACGAAGCTGACCTTCGGGTTGCTGTCGAAAATCTTCTGCAGACCCGCCGTGAGCGTGCAAATGAGCAGCCACAGCGTCGGCAGCGCCGTCACCCATGCGAACTTCTCGCGCTTCATCTTGAACAGCACGACGGTCGCGAGCATCAGCGCGATGCCGGCGAGCATCTGGTTCGAGATGCCGAACAGCGGCCACAACGTGTTGATGCCGCCGAGCGGATCGACCACGCCTTGATACAGGAAGTAGCCCCACGCGGCCACGCACAGCGCCGTGGCGATCAGATTCGCGGGCAACGATTCCGTGCGCTTCAAAGCCGGATGGAACGTGCCGAGCAGATCCTGCAGCATGAAGCGGCCCGCGCGCGTGCCCGCGTCGACGGCGGTCAGGATGAAGAGCGCTTCGAACAGAATCGCGAAGTGATACCAGAACGCCATCATCGCCTGGCCGCCCACGACCTGGTGCAGGATCTGCGCCATGCCGACCGCCAGCGTCGGTGCACCGCCGGCGCGCGCGACGATGGTCGTTTCGCCCACGGCCTGCGCCGTTTGCGTGAGCATGTCCGGCGTCAGCACGAAGCCCCAGTGGCCGACCGTCTGCGCCACCGCGTCCGGCGTCGTGCCGAGCACGGCGAGCGGCGCGTTCATCGCGAAGTACACGCCCGGCTCGATCACCGAAGCGGCCACCAGCGCCATGATCGCCACGAACGATTCCATCAGCATCGCGCCGTAACCGATGAAGCGCGCGTTGGTTTCGTTATCGAGCAGCTTGGGCGTGGTGCCCGACGAGATCAGCGCGTGGAAGCCCGAGACCGAACCGCACGCGATCGTGATGAAGAGGAACGGGAACAGGTTGCCCGACCACACCGGACCGGTGCCGTCGATGAACTTCGTGAACGCGGGCATCTTCAGTTCCGGCGCGACGATCAGAATGCCGATCGCGAGCGCGAGAATCGTGCCGATCTTCAGGAACGTCGAGAGATAGTCGCGCGGCGCGAGCAGCAGCCACACCGGCAGCACCGACGCCACGAAGCCGTAACCGATCAGGATCCACGTGAGCTGCGTGCCCGTGAACGTGAACCACGCGGCGAGCGTCGGCGAATCGTGCACGTGCTGGCCGAACGCGATCGACGCCATCAGCAGAATGAAGCCGATGATCGAGATCTCGCCGATCTTGCCCGGACGGATGTAACGCACGTACAGGCCCATGAAGATCGCGATGGGAATCGTCGCGGCCACGGTGAACGTGCCCCACGGCGAGTTCGTCAGCGCCTTCACCACGATCAGCGCGAGCACCGCGAGAATGATGATCATGATGAGGAAGGTGCCGAACAGCGCGATCACGCCGGGCACCGGGCCGAGTTCCATCTTCACGAGGTCGCCGAGCGAGCGGCCGTCGCGGCGCGTGGAGAGGAACAGCACCACGAAATCCTGCACCGCGCCCGCGAACACCACGCCCGCGAGAATCCACAGCATGCCGGGCATGTAGCCCATCTGCGCGGCCAGCACCGGGCCGACCAGCGGACCCGCGCCCGCGATCGCCGCGAAGTGGTGGCCGAACAGTACGTATTTGTTGGTGGGCACGTAATCGAGCCCGTCGTTGTGGCGCACGGCCGGCGTCATGCGCAGGCCGTCGAGTTGCAGCACCTGGGTCGCGATGAAGCGGCTGTAGAAGCGGTACGCGATCAGATAAACGCACACGGCGCAGATCACGATCCACAGTGCGCTGATTCGCTCGCCGTGCGCGAGCGCGATCGTGCCGAACGCGAACGCGCCAAGTAGCGCGACGATCGTCCACACGACAAAACTGGATGTCCGACTCATGCGGTGTCTCCTGTCTTATTTATAGATTCGTTGGGTAGTCTTTGCGCGCGCCCGACATCGGGAGCGACGCGCGACGCGCCGGGCTTCGATTCATACTAGTCGAAGGCGGCGCGGCAGGTGGCGCAGTTGCGCCACGCTATGGGCGTGTAGTATTCGCTTTCGCCTTGTGCGCCACAAGCGGACAACTACGTAAGGGAACTACGTGAAATTACGTAGGCCGAACCGCGCATCGAGCCGCTCACCATGACTCTCAAGACCCGAATTTTTCTGCTCGCCGTGGTGCCGTTTCTCGCGGCCATCGCAGGGATCGGGATCGGCGTGCGCCAGCAGGCCACCGCGCTCGCGCAGACCCAGCACGCGACCATGCAGGCCGCGTACCTGTCGAGCAAGGAAATCGAACTGCGCCATTACGTTGAGCTCGCCACCAGTGCAATCGCGCCGCTGTATGCGCCGGATTCGGATTCGGCCGCGGATTCAGCCCCGGATTTCGCCGCCACGCCCGCCAGCGAGGCCGCGCGCCAACGTGCCGCACTCGCCGTACTGCAAAAAATGGACTTCGGCCCCGACGGCTATTTCTTCGTCTACGACCTGCACGGGCGCTCGCTCATGCATCCGCGCGAGCCCGGTCTCGTCGGCCAGGACCTGTGGAATCTGCGCGATCCGCAAGGCTCGCTGACGATCCAGCAACTCGTGGCCGCCGCGCAGCATGGCGGCGGCTATGTGCGCTACATGTGGCATCGACCGTCGACGGGCAAGCTCGCGCCCAAGCTCGGCTATGTCGTGCCGCTGCCGCGCTGGGGCTGGATGATCGGCACCGGCATCTATCTCGACGACGTCGATTCCACGCTCGCGCATATCGACGAACGCGCCTCCGCGAATATCGAGCGCACGCTGCAATGGCTCGGCGTGATCGCGCTCGCGGGCGTGGGCGTGATCGCGCTCGGCGCGCTCGTGCTCAACGTGAGCGAATACCGCAGCACCGACGCCAAGCTCAAGCGCCTCGCGCAGCAAGTGGTGGAATCGCAGGAACAGGAGCGCGCGCGGCTCTCGCGCGAGCTGCACGACGGCATCAGCCAGATGCTGGTGTCGGCGAAACTGCTGCTCGAATCGGCGCTCGCGCGCTTCGAGCGCGGCGAAACGCGCGTGGCCGCCGCCGAAGCTTCGCTCGCCACCGGCCTCACGCGCCTGTCGGACACGCTGCGCGAAGTGCGGCGCATCTCGCACGCGCTGCGTCCGGCGATGCTCGACGATCTCGGCCTCGCCGCCGCGCTCGAACAGCTCACGCGCGAACTCGCCGAGGAGACGGAAATCGAGATCGGCTTCACGCTCTCGGGCGATTGCCCGCCGCGCACGCGCACCCGCACGCCGACGAGCGCCGCGCCCTTGCCCGACGCCGTCAACACCGTGCTGTTCCGCATCGCCCAGGAAGCGCTCACCAACATCGTCAAGCACGCGCAGGCGCGGCGCGCGGCGCTCACGCTGGCAGTCACGCCGCAAGCGGTATCGCTCTCGATCGCCGACAATGGCCGCGGTTTCGACGTCGCGCACGCGCTGGCCGATCCGCGCGCGGGCATGGGTCTGCGCAATATGCGCGAGCGTCTGGAGCCGCTGGGCGGCACCCTCACGGTCAGCTCGAAGCCCGGCCACACGGTCGTCAGCGCGTGGGTGCCGATCCACGCGGCCCACGTCGCCGACACAACGAACGAAGTCAGACACACATGAACGACCCCAGCAAACCGGCGCGCCTCGTGCTCGTCGACGATCATCCGCTCGTGCGCGACGGCCTGCGCGCGCGTCTCGAAGCCGTGCCGGGCCTCGAAGTCGCGGGCGAGGCGGGCAACGCCGACGAAGCGATCGACCTCGCCGCCACGCTCGAACCCGATCTCGCCCTGATGGACGTGGGCATGGCCGGCATGAACGGCATCGCGCTCGCGGGCATCTTTCACGAACGCTTTCCGGCGATCCGCGTGCTGATGCTGTCGATGCACGACAACGTCGAATATGTGACGGAAGCCGTGCGCGCGGGCGCGAGCGGCTACGTGCTCAAGGATTCGCCGGCCACGGAAATCGTGCGCGCGATCGAGGCCGTGCTCGCGGGACAGACGTATTTCAGCGCGGGGCTGGGCGCGCGCATGATCCAGGCGTCGCTGAAGGAAACGCCCATCGAGCGCCTCACGCCGCGCGAACGCGACATCCTCGACGCGCTCGCCGAAGGCCTCTCCAGCAAGCAGATCGCGCAGCGCGAAGGGCTGTCGGTGCGCACGGTCGAGACGCACCGGCTCAATCTGAAACGCAAGCTCGATATCGAAGGGCAGGCGGAACTGATCAAGTTCGCGGTGGAGAATCGCAGGAAGTAGGGGACGCGCGGCGCCACCGGATCGCGGCGCACAAAAGCAGAACGGCGCGCCTCTTGCGAGAACGCGCCGTTCTTTTATGCGAAGCTGCGAAGCGTGGGCCTCGCTCACGCGGACTTAGCTGCGCGCGTTGTGATCGATCAAGAACTTGATGAGCCCGTCGATGCCGCCTTTGGCGATCTGGTCGGCGAATTGCGTCTGATAGACCTGGATGAGCCACGCACCCATCATGTTGATGTCGTAGATCTTCCAGCCGCCGGCCGTGCGTTCGAGGCGATAGTCGATGGCGTCGTCGCCGCCGTTGCTGAGCACGTGCGATTGCACGACGGTGTCTTTCGCGCTCCCGGCCGTGTTCGACGGCACGAACTTGAAGTTCACCTGGGTGTCGCGTAGCTGCGCGAGCGACGAGGCGTAGGTCTTCACGAGCAGGAGTTGAAATTGCTCATAGAGCTTCTGCTGTTGTTCGGGCGTGGCCGTGGTCCAGGCCTTGCCGATCGCGATACGCGTGGTGCGCTGGAAGTCGGTGGCCGGCACGAAATGGGTCTCGACCACTTGCGTGATCTGTTTCATGTCGCCGCCGCGCGCTTGCGGATCGGCCTGCATGGCCTTCACGGTGCCTTCCACGGCCGCTTTGACGACGGCGTCCGGGGAGGACTGCGCGAAGGCGGCGCCCGACACGCCCGACAGGAAGGCAGCGGTGAGTAATGCGGTCAGATAACGTTTCATACGCGTTTTTGGAACAGTAAATATCAGGCGCCGACGAAGCGGACCACTACACCGGCCTGCTCGATGGCACGTCTGGGGCTCGATCCCGCCCCGGCCGGACCAGTATAACGGCTTTGACGTTCGCGCTCGTGTGCGCGAGGCGCGCCGAGTTGGGCGAGGCCGGTATACTTGAGCGCTTCGTTCAAGAATATTAATCGCCGAGGCTCCCCTCGCCTTTATGCTGAAGCCATTCATCATTCACCTCGTCGCCTGGTCGGTTCGCCGCGCGGCGTGGGTCATCGCACTTGCGATCGTACTGGCCGTGCTGAGCGGCACGTACGTCGCGAAGCATTTCAAGATCAACACGGACGTCAGCGGCCTCGTCGAGAACACCGCCGAGTGGGCCGCGCTCAGCGACGCCAAGGACAAGGCCTTCCCGCAACGCAGCAGTTCGCTGCTCGTGGTGGTGGAAGCGCCCGCGCCCGAACTCGCCGACGCCGCCGCCGACAAGCTCGCCGACGCGCTCAAGCAGGACTCGCGCGAATTCAGCGCGGTCTCGCAGCCCGCGGGCGGCCCGTTCTTCGAGCACAACGGGCTGCTGTTCCCGTCCACGCCCACGGTGCTGTCCACCACGGGCCAGCTCGTCCAGGCGCGTCCGCTGATCAACCAGCTGGCGAAGGACCCGAGCCTCGCGGGCCTCGCGGGCACGCTGATCACCACGCTGCAACTGCCGCTCACGATCGGTCAGGTGAAACTGCCGCAGATGGCGGGCCTGCTCGGCAGCGCCGCCGACACCGTCGACCAGGTGCTGGCGGGCAAGCCCGCCGCGTTCTCGTGGCGCGCGCTCGTCGACAAGGACGCCGCCGCGAAGCCCGCGTTTTCGTTCGTGACGGTGCAGCCGGTGCTGAATTTCGCCGCGCTCAAGGCGGGCGCGAGCGCCTCGCAGGCGATCCGCGACACGGCCGCCTCGCTGCATCTGGACACCGAATACGGCGCGCGCGTGCGTCTGACCGGCGAACAGCCGCTCGCCGACGACGAATTCGCCTCGGTGCAGGACGGCGCCGCGCTCAACGGCGCGATCACGACGATCGTCGTGCTCGTGATCCTGTGGCTCGCGCTGCGCTCGGGCCGTCTGATCGGCGCGGTGCTCGTCACGCTGGTGGTCGGGCTCGTCGTCACGGCGGCGCTCGGACTCCTGATGATCGGCTCGCTCAACATGCTGTCGGTCGCGTTCATGGTGCTGTTCGTGGGGCTGGGCGTCGACTTCGGCGTGCAGTTCGGCGTGAAGTATCGAGAGGAACGCTTCCAGGACGACCGGCTCGACGCCGCGCTGCTCAAGACCGCGCGTCTGATCGGCGTGCCGCTCACGCTGGCCGCCATCGCCGTCGCCGAAAGTTTCTTTTCGTTCCTGCCGACCGCCTACAAGGGCCTCTCCGAACTCGGCCAGATCGCGGGCGTCGGCATGTTCGTCGCGTACTTCGCGAACATGACGCTGCTGCCCGCGCTCATCAGCGTGTTCAAGCCCAAGGGCGAGCGCGCCTCGCCGGGCTTCGCGTTCCTCGCGCCGGTCGACACCTGGCTTGCCGAGCATCGCAAGCCCGTGCTGATCGGCACGCTGATCGTCGTGCTGGGCGCGTCGCCGCTGCTGTTCCATCTGCGTTTCGACTTCAATCCGCTGCATCTGAAAGATCCGCACACGGAGTCGATGGCCACGCTGATTGCGCTGAAGAATTCGCCGGTCATTTCGATCAACGACGTGAGCGTGCTCGCGCCCTCGCTCGCCGACGCGGACAACATCGCCGCGAAGCTCTCGAAGCTGCCGGAAGTGGGCCGCGCGACCACGCTGAGCTCGCTGATCCCCGACGACCAGCAACAGAAGATGATGCTGATTTCGAGCGCCGCGCAGCAGCTCATGCCCGCGCTGACGCAGCAGCCGTCGTCGCCGGTGACGGACGCGGTGCGCGTCGACACGCTCAAGCGCGCCGCCAACCAGCTCGCGCTCGCGGCGGGCGATCACCCGGGTCCGGGCGCCGCCGAAGCCAAGCATCTCTCGGACGGCCTGACGAAGCTCGCCAACGCCGACGCCGCCACGCGCGACCGCGCCGAAAAGGCCTTCAGCCAGCCGCTCAAGCTCGCGTTCGCGCAGCTCGAACGCCTGCTGCAGCCGTCGGAAATCACGCGCGAAAATCTGCCGAAGGCGATGGTGCAGGACTGGGTGTCGCCGGTCACGGGCGAGGCGATCGTCGATGTCGCGCCGCGCGTGCCCGCGGGCGTCGATCCGAACGACGACGCCATGCTCGCGCGCTTCTCGCACGCCGTGAAGGCGGCGGAGCCGAACGCCATCGGCGGCCCGATCTCGATCCTGCACTCGGCGAACGTGATCATTCTCGCGTTCCTGCAGGCGGCGGCGTGGTCGGTGCTGCTCATCACCGCGCTGCTGTGGATCACGCTGCGCCACTTCGGCGACGTGCTGCGCACGCTGATTCCGCTGCTGGTATCGGCGCTCGTGACGCTTGAGTTGTGCGTTGTGCTCGGTATCCAACTCAATTTCGCCAATATCATCGCGCTTCCCCTGATGCTTGGCGTCGGCGTCGCGTTCAAAATCTACTTTGTGATGGCCTGGCGCGCGGGTCAAACCGGCCTGCTGCATTCGAGCCTCACGCACGCGGTGCTGTTCTCGGCCGCAACCACGGCCACGGCGTTCGGCAGCCTGTGGCTTTCGCATCATCCGGGCACCTCGAGCATGGGCAAACTGCTCGCGTTGTCCTTGTTCTGTACGCTGATCGGCGCCGTGGTGTTCCAGCCGGTGCTGATGGGCAAGCCGCGCGCGAAGCGCGCACGATCGCATACGCAGGGGATCGATCAATGAAGAAAAAACAAGCCGCGCTCACCATGGCGGCGGCGAGCCTGACGCTCCTCGTGACGTCGGGCTGCGCCACAGGTCCCGACCGCAAGCCGGGTGATCCGTTCGAACCGGCCAATCGCGCGATCTTTACGTTCAACGACGCGCTCGATACGCACATTGCCCAACCGATTGCGAAGGGGTATCAGAAAGTCACGCCGCAGCCGATCCGGCAGGCGATCACGAACTTCTTTTCCAACCTCGGCGACGTCAGCAATTTCGCCAACGACCTGCTGCAACTGAAGATCACCGACGCCACCGAAGACCTCATGCGTCTCGCGATGAACTCGACCTTCGGTCTGGGCGGCCTGATCGACTTCGCCACGCCCGCGGGCCTGCCGAAGCACCATCAGGACTTTGGTCTGACGATGGGCCATTACGGCGTGCCGGCCGGTCCGTATCTGGTGCTGCCGGTGTTCGGGCCGAGCTCTGTGCGCGACGGCATCGGCATGGGCGTGGATGTGAAGTTCAACATCCTCAACTACATCGAACCCGCGGTGCGCAATCCGATGTACATCGCGCAATTCGTGAGCGCGCGCGCCGATCTGCTGGGCGCCACCGACCTGCTGCAACAGGCGGCGCTCGACAAGTATTCGTTCGTGCGCGACGCGTACCGCCAGCAGCGTCAGTCGCTGATTCGCGGCTCGCAGAGCAACAATGCGCCGCTGCCGGATTACGGCGATCCTGGCGCCTCGGATGACAACGGCGGCGCGGGCAAGTCGGGGAACGGGCTGCCGAATTACGACGATCCGGGCGAGTCGGGTGGTGCGGGTGGTGCGGCAGCTCCGGCGGCTCCGGCCAAGGGCGGCGCGTCGGACAACGGTTTGCCGAACTACGAAGATCCGGGCGAGGGCAGCGCGAACGGCGCGGCAGCGGCCGGCGCGGGCGCCGGTGCGGCTGCGGCAGCCGGGACGGCGGGGGTGGCTGCTGCTGCGGCGGCGCAGGCGGCTTCGGGTGCCTCGGCGCCTGTGGCGGCTTCGGCACCGGCTGCGGCTTCGGCCACGGCGGCGCCCGCGAAAGCGGCTTCGGCGCCTTGAAGATGCGCTGATTCCGCGATCAATTCGCGATGATTCGTGCCGCTCGAAACTCGGGCGGCGCGAGACGCAAAAAACCCGGCCGGAGCTTTCGCCCCGCCGGGTTTTTCTTTGCCTCGCGACTGCGCTGACGCGCTCAGTGCACCGCTTCGTCTTCGTTCAGCGCTTCGCGCTCGGCTTCCTTCGCCGCCGCGGCCGCCGTGGCGTCCACCGCCGTGTGCACCGTCTGGCGATAGCGCTCATAGGCCTCTTCGGCGTAACGGATCCGGTCGCGGCCGTGCGGCGCGGGCTTGCCTTCGGCGTCCATGTTCACGAACACCATCCGCTCGATCGTCAGGATGCTCTTGCGCGTGACCTTGTTGCGCACTTCGCAGCGCAGCGTGATCGACGTGCGGCCGAAATCGGTGGCCGTCATGCCCAGTTCGATGATGTCGCCCTGACGCGCCGAACTCACGAAATTCACCTCCGAGATGAACTTCGTCACGACGCGCTGGTTATCGAGCTGGCAAATCGCGTAAATCGCGGCTTCTTCGTCGATCCAGCGCAGCAGGCTGCCGCCGAACAGCGTGCCGTTGGGGTTCAGATCTTCCGGCTTGACCCACTTGCGAGTATGGAAATTCATATTGGTAACTCCCTATGCGTGATCCGTCCCCAGATCGAAACCAGCGGACCTAGGGTTAACACTCAGATGGTATCAGAGATAGGGGTTTTCCCTAGGCATTTCAATATTCCGCGCCGGCAACAGTGCGGCGCGAAATCGTGAATAAAGGGAAGCGGGGGAGACCGGAAGGGAATCGGTGGGGAGTCGGCGTGGAATCAGCGCGGAAAAAAAGCGCCCGATGCCGTGAGCACGCGCCGCGCCGCCGTGAGCGCCTTGCGCGCCGCACCGGCGTCGGCGGCCACGCGCAGCAGGCCACCCAGTTGTAGCGGATCGCGCGCGAGTTCGCGCAGGATCGGCAGAACGGCCGTGGAGCCGTCGTCGCGCAGTCCGGCCATCGCGGCCTTGGGCAAGCTGCGCCATGCCGGATCGACCACCGCGCGGCACACCGCGAACGGCAGGCCGCGCGCGGCCGCGGCCGCCGCCGCGAGATGCGATTCCATATCGACGGCCAGCGCGCCGTTCGACTGATGCAGCGCCGCCTTGTCCGCCGCGCCCGTGAGCGGCGCGGCCACCGCGGCTTCAATGCCCCGGCGCGTCTGCGCGGCCAGCGGCGAGGCCATCAGCGCCGCCGCCATGCGCGCGCTCCAGGCCGCGTCGCACGCGATGCGGCCAAACGGACCGTCGACGGCTTCGGCGATCACGATCGTCCCCGGTTCGAGATCCGGGCCGAGACCGCCCGCCGTGCCGAAGCTGATCACGCCCGCCGCGCCGCGTTCCAGCGCGGCGTCGAGCGCGCGTTGCAGCAGATCGGCGCGCGCCGCGTAGACGGCCTCGATGCCGTCGCCGCCCTTGCCCGCGGCGATGCTCGCCTCGAACGCCATGCCGGTCACGGCGATCACGGGCAGCGCGCCGCCCGCACGCGGATTCAATGCCGCCGCCATCGTCACAAACCGACCGTGACGCGCGTCGCGCCGTCGCGTTTGAGGTTGCGGTAGCGCGCGAGCGCCCACAGCGGGAAGAACTTGCGATAGCCGTGGTAGCGCAGATAGAACACGCGCGGGAAGCCGGTCGCGGTGAAGCGCGTTTCGTCCCAGAGGCCGTGGTCCTGCTGCGTCTGCTGCAGCCACGCGATGCCGCGCGCGACCGACGGATGATTCACTTCGCCCGCCGCCATCAGGCCGAGCAGCGCCCAGGCCGTCTGCGACGCCGTGCTCGTCGCGCGCTCGTAGCCGCGGTATTCGAGCTTGTAGCTGGTGCCGTCCTCGCCCCAGCCGCCGTCCTCGTTCTGGATCGAGATCAGCCACTGAGCCGCGCGTTTCATGCGCGGATCGGCGTGTTCGAGACCGGCCGCGTTCAGCGCGCACAGCGCCGTCCACGTGCCGTAGATGTAGTTCATGCCCCAGCGGCCGTACCAGCTGCCATCCGCTTCCTGCTCGTCGAGGATGTAGTTGTACGCGCGGCGCGCCGGCTCGCTCGCCACCGGCAGTTCGCCCATCTGCGCGAGCATCGACAGACAGCGGCCCGAGACGTCGGCGGTCGGCGGATCGAGCAGCGCGCCGTGGTCCGAGAACGGGATGTTGTTCAGATATTCGTGCGTGTTTTCCGGCTCGAACGCGCCCCAGCCGCCGTTGCTGCTCTGCATGCCGACCACCCACTCGCGCGCGCGCGACATCACCTCGGCGTAGGACTGGGTCTTGTCGAGCTTGTCGACGCGATCCATCGCGGCCACGACCACGGCCGTGTCGTCGACGTCGGGGTAGTGCGGATTCGCGTACTGGAACGCCCAGCCGCCCGGACGCACGTCGGGACGACGCGAGATCCAGTCGCCGCGCACGTCGAGAATCTGCAGCGGACGCAGCCATTCGAGGCCGCGCCGCGCGCCTTCCTCGGCACGCGCGTCGCCGGTTTCGAGCAGCGCGTGCGCTGCCAGCGAGGTGTCCCACACGGGCGACAGACACGGCTGCACGTAGGCTTCGTCGGTATGCACCGTGACAAGTTTTTCGACCGACTGGCGGGCAATCGCGCGATGCGGATGATCGGCCGGATAGCCAAGCACGTCGTACATCATGACGGCGTTGGCCATCGCCGGGAAGATCGCGCCGAGGCCGTCTTCGCCGTTCAGGCGTTCGTCGACGAAGGCCACCGCCGCGTCGATCGCGCGCTGGCGCAGATACGTCGGGAACAGCGGATCGGTCACGCGCAGCACGCCGTCCACGGCGCGGAAGAAGCCGAACCAGCCCTTGCTCTGATGCGGCGCGCGCTCGTTCAGACCGGTGGTGACGGGCGCGCTCAGGAACAGTTCGTCGATGCGCACGCCGCGCGGATTCTTCGCGACCGGACGCTTCGCGCCGAGCACGAGCAGCGGCACGATCACCGTGCGCGCCCAGTACGAGACCTTCGAGAGATGGAACGGGAACCACTTCGGCAACAGCGTGATTTCCACCGGCATCATCGGCACGGCGTACCACGTCACCACGCCGAACAGCGCGAGCAGGATGCGCGTGAACACGTTGGCTTTTTCCGCGCCGCCGGCCGCGAGAATCGCGTCGCGCGCGCGCACCATGTGCTCGGCATCTTCGGCGTCGCCGATCATCTTGAGTGCGAAATACGCCTTGATGGTCGCGCTCACGTCCATGTCGCCGTCGGTGAACAGCGGCCAGCCGCCGCCCGGCAGCTGGATGCGGCGCAGGTAGCGCGCGATCTTCTGTTCGAGCTCGAGGTTCGCTTCCTCGCCCAGGTAGTGGACGAGCAGCACGTATTCGGCGGGAATCGTGGCGTCGGCTTCGAGTTCGTAGACCCAGTGGCCGTCGGCGCGCTGATCGGCGAGGATCGCATCGGTCGCGCGCGCAACGGCGGCGTCGAGGGTTCCGGCCGGCAGCGCGGCGGCGCCGTCGTCGAGCGCGGGCGCGAGCGTGGGCGCCAGCGCGGCGGCGCTCAGGACGCGCGCCGTCTCGTCGGTCGGCATGGCTTGGGATAAGTCGTTCATCGGCACTTCCTAAGGTTCAGACAGGAGCCCGTCCGCGGCCTTGCGGCCGGAGCGGATCGCTCCTTCGATCGTTGCGGGGAGGCCGGTAGCCGTCCAGTCGCCCGCGAGCATCAAATTGGTCCAGCGCGTGCGCGCCGCCGGGCGGCGCAGTTCCTCGTCGGGCACGGCGGCGAAGGTCGCGCGCGCGTCGCCGGCGATCTGCCACGCGGGCAGCGGCGTCACGGGCAGCGACGCCGCGTTCGCGACATCGGTCCAGACGCGCTGCGCGATCACGTCGGGCGCGAGCAGGGCCAGCGAGCCCGCGTCGTGGATCGTCGCCGAAATCCGGCCCGCGCCGGCGAACAGCCAGTCGGCCGTGCCGTTCACGAGCGCCATCGGCGTGGCGAGGCCGGGCGGTGCGTCGGCGGCGAAATGCACGTCGATGATCGACGTGAAACGCTGCGGCGTCTGCAACGCGGGCACCAGCGCGGCGGCCGCAGCGGGCGGCACCGCCAGCACCACGGCTTCGTCCATGCCCAGCAGCACGCGGCCGCTGTCGAAATCGAGCGCGACGACGCGGCGCGCCGCGTCGTCGTAAGCGATCGCTCTCAAGGGCGATTCGAGCCGGATCGCCGCGCCGCCATGCTGGAGCATGCGCAACGCCGGATCGACGAAAGCGCTCGACAGGCCGTGGCGCGCCACCAGCGGACGCAGCGATTCGCCGCCCGCCGCCAGCGCCTCGCGCAGCATCGCCGAAGCGAGTTCGGCGCTCGCTTCGCGCGGCTCGACGTTGAGCCCCGCGAGCAGCAGCGGGCGCACCAGGCGGTCCCACAACACGCCATCGCAGCGCATGGTCTGCTCGACCGTGCGGCCAGGTCTCGCGAACAGCAGCGGCAGCAGCGCGAGATAGTCCGAGACCCGGGTGCCCGGCACGCGCGCCTGGGCGTCGCCGATCCAGAACGGCACCCGCGAGCGCGAAAAGCGCACGCTCCAACGCGAGCGCGCCGCGAGGTCCATGAACGCGAATCCGGGTTCGGCCGGTCCCGTCAGTTCGTCGGCGGCGCCGATCGCGCGCACGTAGTCGAGCGTGTGCGCGTGAGCGGCCAGCACCAGATGGTTGCCGCTGTCGAGCGTGGCCGCCAGCGTGCGGTCATAGTACGAACGGCATCGTCCACCTGCCTGCGCGCCCGCTTCGTGCAGGGCGACCTGCACGCCCCGGCGCTGCAGCCGCACGGCCGTCGCGAGGCCCGCCAGCCCCGCGCCGATCACGTGGACGAGCCGCGGCATCAGAACAGCGCGTAGCGCGCCACGATCCACATGAGCCGCGCGCGCGGTTTGGCCACCTTGGTGCGCGGCAGGTCGAAGCCGCGCTCGATGGTGCGTTCGAGCAGCACGCGGTAGACGCCCGACATGATGCGCGGCGCCTTGACCTGGACGCGCGGCGTGCGGTCCATGATCGCGTCGGCGGCGGCGAAATGGCCGAACGCGCGCTCCACCAGCGTCGCGCAGACGCGCGGCAAGCGGGGATCGGCGGCGATCTGGTGCGGACCCGTGGCCGCGATGCCTTCGCGCGCGAGCAGTTCGCGCGGCAGATAGCAGCGGTTGATGTCCGCGTCCTCGTCGATGTCGCGCAGGATGTTGGTCAACTGGAGCGCACGGCCGAGGTGATGCGAGAGCAGCCGGCCCGGCTCCTCTTCCATCCCGAAAATTCTCACTGACAGACGGCCCGCCGCGCTCGCGACGCGGTCGCAATAGAGGTCGAGCGTGTCCTCGTCGGGGGCGCAGATGTCCTCGGCGGCGTCCATGGCCATGCCGTCGATCATCGCGTGGAAGTCCTCGCGCTGCAGCCCGAACGTGTGGATATGGCGCGTGAGCGCGGCCAGCGAGGCGCGCGGCGTGCCGGCGTAGCACGCGTCGATGTCGGCGCGCCATTGGTCGAGCCCCGCCGCACGCTCGGCGCGCGGCAGGTCGCTGTCCGCGATGTCGTCGACAGCGCGGCAAAAGGCGTAGACCTGATACATGGCGTCGCGCTGCGCGGCAGGCAGGATGCGCATCGCCAGATAAAACGAGCTGCCCGACGATGCGGCGGCGGCGTCGGTTTGATGTGTATCGTCCACGACGAGGTTGGAAACAGCCAAGACGATCTCCGCTGGGGTCGCCCTCGACGGGGCGTTTCAGATATTCGGGCCCGCATGGAGCGGGTCGCCCGCGCGCGCGGACACGCGCGAGGCACCGGCTCTCTCGAACGCCATTCAGGGTCCAAGGCCGGAAACGGGCCAAAGTATATCAACCTTTGCGGGCCGCCGCAGTCGGGAACCTCGCCGCAATCAGGGGCAAATCGGTCAGCAGCGGCGTGCGGCGCCGGACTGAAGCGCCAACGCGCGTCTCGCGCGGGTTTTTCGCGGACCTATCGTCGGCCTATGACGGACAACGTCGCGCAGATTCCCGCCATCGTCCGCCATGTTCGAGGAACGCGCCCCAGAAGGCGCGATCCCGGTCGAGGAGCTAAGACAGCTCGTGCAGCAGCACCACCGAACGATTGCGGCCCTGGCGCTTGGCGCTGTAGAGCGCGGCGTCGGCCTCGTTGATCATGACCTCGTAGTCGCTCGAGCCGGGCCGCGCCGCGGCGGCGCCCACGCTCGCCGTGACCGGCACGACCACGCCCTGCACGTCCACGGGCGTGTCGCCGATCGTGTGGCGGATCTTCTCGGCCACGTGCAGCGCGTCGTCGAGCGGCGTGCACGGCAGCAGCAGCGCGAATTCCTCGCCGCCGAAGCGGCCGAACACGTCCTGCTTGCGCACCACGTCGGCCACGCGCTGCGCCATCGAGCGCAGCACCGTGTCGCCGGCGACGTGGCCGAATTCGTCGTTGATCTTCTTGAAGTGGTCGAGATCGAACAGCAGCACCGAGAGGTCGCCGCCATAACGCTGCCAGCGCGAGAATTCCTCCATCAGGCGCGACTCGAAGAAGCGCCGGTTCGCGATGCCCGTGAGGCCGTCGCGGTCGGCGTATTCGCGCAGCTTGGCCACGGCGTCCTCGCGCTCGCGCTGCATCACGCTCACGTGCGTGACGTCGGACACCGTGACGCACACGGCGATCACCTCGCGCTCGCGCATCAGCGGCATGAAGGTGCAGTCCTGCTGCATGTAGTCCACGCCGCCCGTGATCGGCCGGTCGTGATCGAAGCGGAACAGGTAGGGTCGCTGCTCCCACGAGCTGAAGGCGAAGCTGCCGAGCTGGAACACGCTTTCGACCTTGCGCGCGAGCCACGCGCGCGGCAGGTCGGGAAAGCGCTCGAAAATCGGGCGGCCGATCACGTCTTCGGCGGACACGCCGCTGTGGTCCTGCATGAAGCGGTTCCACATCAGCACGTTCATGTCGCGGTCGAGCACGAACAGGCCGAAGCCCACGCGTTCGACCACGAGGTCGGACAGCGAGGGCGTCGACAACGGCAATTCAGGGGTAGTCATAGGCTGTGCAACAGCGCGTCGATGGCCCGGCTTACGTGATGGATCGACTCTTCGGCCATCAGCATGACGAGATGCGCGCGAAAACGCTGGTCTTCCAGCGCGAAGTTGACTTCGACGAGCAGCGCGAGATCCCACGCGAGCAGGCCGGGCTGGAACACTTCGTCGAGCGTGACGGCGTCGCCGAGCAGGCCCGGCTGCGAAAACACCGGCAGACGCCCGAGCTGGTCGAGCATCGACGAGACACACGCGCCGGTCAGCACGTTCGCCACGTCGAAGATCAGTTCCTGCTCGGTGAGCGCGTCCCAGGTCGACTCCGCGAACGGGCCGCCGATCAGCGCGCCGAGTTCCGCAATCTCGCCGCTGCGGCAGATCACCAGCGCCTCGCCCTTGATTTCGGAGCGAAAACCCTGGCGCACGGCCGTCACCGGACCGTCGATGCCGGTCATCTCGCGCAAGGCGTCCGCGGCCTCGCTGACCGCCACCACGCGCACGCGCGGCACCGACAATTCGATGAAAGCATTCAGGAGCCCCGACAAACGCGTGGCTGCCTGGCCCATCCCCAGATTGGCGATCTCCTGAAGCGCGTCGCGCTGCAGTTCCGTGAACACTCGATCAGGCATACAACCCGTACTCCTTCAGGATGGGTAGCAGCGCTTCCTGGGTGACCGGCTTCGGCACGAACGCCATCGCGCCCAGCGCGAGCGCGCGCTCCTGGGCGCGCGGCTGGACGTCGGCGGATACGACGATCACGAACGTATTCAGATCCTCGTGCTGCATGGCTTCAAGAACCTGAAAACCCGTCATGCCGGGCATCGTCAGATCGAGAAACATGACCGGAGCACGCCCGGCGCGATAGAGCGCCAGCGCTTCATGTCCGTTCGACGCGTACGAGATGTCGACGTCCCAGTCCTCGGGAAGCGCCTTCGTGAGCACCTTGCGGGCTAACAGCGAATCATCGGCGATCACGATGGGCAAGGACATGGATATGCTGAGTGAATGTGCGTTGGACGGAATGCGTTAAGACGTATTAACGGCCGCGTGCGCACTATCTTTAGGGCGGACGCGTATTTTATGCGCGATGCGTGAATTACCGCATATGACAGCGCGACGGGAAGCGTGGCTGGCGCGGCAAATCGGATCGACCCGGTGAGAGCGGCGCCCCGAATTCCGCCGCATTACTCGTCCCCGCTGCTTTAGCTGAGGGGGCCGACTTACAGAATGGATACGAGAAAAACAGCGCGCTGCCCGTGCTCATTTTTCATACGTATTTATCGTGCCCCGAATTCTCGAAGCAAATGAAATGAAATGCAACTCGTCGATAATCGTTACGCGATCAAATTTGACTTTCTTTTCGGGTTTTTCGGAAAATAAATAATCGAACCAACGAATCAGCGCCGATAATTATCCTTTTGTGTACGTTTGCGCTACGCGGATTTTCGCGCAATCGCGCGTCTGTCCGAAAAAATCGTTCTTTTTTGCGACGTTAAGTCCGGCGGCGCGTGAAATTGACTTTTTCCCGGTGCGCGCGCCGCGCACAGGGCCGCGAACGGACCGCGCGAGCGTGCAATCGGGCACGCCGGCGCGGCGGTTGGAACGCTGCGGTCGTTTATGATGTCAGAAGCTCCGCCGCAGCTTCCATCCCCTTAATCCGTACGATGATTTCCGACCGGCCCGCCGGGCCAGACGATCGCTCGCCCGCTTCGCCGCGCACCGATGAAGCGCCGTTTCCGGCCGCGCCCAGCCACGACTTCACGGTCCGCCGCCGCACGCTGATTGCGCTGCTCGTGGCGGCCATCGTGCTGCCTTGCGTCTACGTGGCCACGATGGCGTGGAACGACCTGCGCACGCGCGAAGCCGACGCCACCGACGTCACGCTGCGCACCGTGCGCGTGGCCGAGGAGCACGCGCTCAAGGTGTTCGACATGAACGACGCGCTCGACACGCGCATCGTGGACGGCGTGCAGGATCTCGACGACGAAGGCATCCGCCTGAACGAAGCGCAGATTCACGAGAAGCTCGACGCGATCGGCGGCGGCTATCCGCAGGTGGCGGCCGTGTCGATCTTCGGCCGCGACGGCGACCTGCTCGCGAGCAGCCGCTACTCGCCGCCGCCGCCCGTCTCGATCCTCACGCGCGACGACTTCGTGGGCATCCGCGCGGGCCGCATGATCGATCACGTCTCGCGCGTGATGCAAGGCCAGGTGAGCGGCGAAATCGTGTTCAACACGGGCGTGGCGCGCCACGACGCGCAAGGCCAGTTCGACGGTCTCGTTTCGGTCGCGCTGCGGCCCGCCTACTTCGGCACCTTCTATCGCGAACTGCTGGGCGCGGACTCGCCGATGGCGCTCGGCCTCGTGCGCAGCGACGGCGCGATTCTCGCGTTCGAGCCGCCGCCGCCGGCGGCTCAGGCGCGCGCCGGCGGTCCGGGCATTACGGCGGGCTCGCCGTTCGCCTCGGCACTCGCCGGCGGCAAGGACGCGGGCGTCGTGCACATGCGCTCGCAACTGCTCGACGACAAGGTGATCCTCGCGTATCGACGTGTCGGCGCCTATCCGGTTTATGTCACCTGCGCGTACCGCAGCTCGGCGATCTGGGCCGCGTGGTACCGGCACCTGAGCGTGCTGATCATCTCGATGTTCACGCCGTCGATCGCGCTCTGGTGCGTGATCTGGCTGTCGCTGCGCCGCCTCGCCGCCGAAGAGGAAGCGTGGGAGCGCTGGCAGGCCGAAGCGTCGATGCGGCGCTCGATCGAATCGGCCTACCGGCAGTCGCGCAAGATGGAAGCGCTCGGCAATCTCGTCGGCAGCGTCGCGCACGACTTCAACAATCTGCTGATGATCGTCTCCGCCAACGTGCAGATCGCGCGGCGGCGCGGCGCGGCCGCGTTCGAACGCGAACTCTCGGCGATCGAGCGCGCGCTCAAGAGCGGCCAGTCGCTCACGCGCCAGTTGCTCGGCGTGGCGCGCAAGCAGCCGCTGCGCAACGAGACGATCCACGCCGGACGCTGGCTGCCCGCGAGCCGCGAACTGCTGCGCGCGTCGCTGGGCGCGAAGGTCTCGCTCGTCGTCGATGTCGACGAAAGCGTGTGGCCCGTGAACGTCGACGTCGCCGAATTCGAACTCGCGCTCATCAATCTCGCCGTCAACGCGCGCGACGCCATGCCCAACGGCGGCCGCTTCACGGTGCGCGCGCGCAATATCGCGTTCCGGCCCGGCGAGGGCTTTCCGCTCGACGGCGAATTCGTGCACGTTTCGCTGGAGGATTCGGGCGTCGGCATGTCGCCCGACGTGCTCGCGCGCGCGTTCGAGCCGCTCTATACGACCAAGCCGAAGGGCATGGGCACGGGGCTCGGGCTGCCGCAGGTGTTCGCGTTCTGCGAGCGCTCGGGCGGACTGGCCGCGATCGACAGCGCGATCGGCGCGGGCACGTCGGTGCATCTGTATCTGCCGCGCGCCGCGGCCGCGCCGGCGGTCGCGCACGAACCGGCGCCGCGCGAGGACAGCGTCGCGCCGCCGCACGGCCTGCGCGTGCTGCTGGTCGAAGACAACGACGAAGTCGCGGCGGGCACCGAAGCGCTGCTGCAGATGATGGGCCATCACGTCACCGGCGCGAACGACGCGGCGAGCGCGCTCGCGCTCGTCAAGGCCGGCCACGTTGCTGCGGCGAACGACGACGACGCGACGCCCTTCGCGCATTTCGATCTTGTGCTCTCGGACATCCACATGCCCGGCGAGATGAACGGCATCGATCTGGCCGAGGCGCTGCAGAACTGCGAGCCGACGCTGCCCGTGATTCTCGTCACCGGTTACGCGGAGGAACTGGAGCGCGCGCGTCACGTGGACGTGCGCGTGCTCTCGAAGCCGTTCGACATCGCCCTGCTGGAGAAATTGCTCGAGGCGATCCAGCGCGACCTGCAGACGCGCGCGCGCCGGGAACGGGACGCCACGCTGTAGGTCGAAAAATCTGGATCGGAAAGCCTCGCGCGAGATGCCCGCGGCACGAAGATTGCGGGACGCTCGACCAGGCGGCGGCGGGCGCGCCGCGAGCCGGATTGACCACTTCATGTCGCCATGATGCGTGGATCTCGGGAACGCGCGCCCACCGCCATGTCAGACTTAGCCACCGCTTTTGCCACCATTGCCCGACGGGCGAGGAGTGAGCCATGAGACAGACCGTGACGGGTCTCTTCGAGACCCTGGATGCAGCGCGACACGCGCAGGAAGCGCTGCTGCAGCGCGGCTTCGCGCTGAACGACATCGAATTGCCGGTGCACGAAGCCGGCGTGCTGGCCGGCATCGAACGGCTGGTGTCGAGTTTCTTTTCGACGACCGGCGACGTGCGCGCGAACGCGGGCGCCGTGCCGGAACCGGCGCCGCACGCGCCCGGCGCCGCTGACGCTGCGAGTGCGCCGGCCGGCAACGTGCTGATCGGCGTGCGCGTGAGCGACGAAGCGCGCGCCGATCTCGCCCGCGAAACGCTGCGCGAAGAGCACGCGCTCGAAGTGGCGATTCGCGGCGGCAGCTGGGCGTGGGCGGCGGCCAGCGACACCGATCCTGTCACGCGCGAGCATTCGGCGCTCGACGAACTCGGTATCGCCGGGCTCGCCGATGCCATGCGCCGACGCGTCGCGCCGGAAGGCTCGGCGGATCAGCCGGTCTCCGCCGAAGCGCAAGCGGGCGCTGTCGATCCCGCGCGTCCCGCCAGCGAAGCCGAAGCCACCGTGCTCACGGCGGCAAGCGCGCCCGGCGCCGGGGCCGTGATGGGCACGCAAGCGAGCGTGCCACCTGCCACGCACGCTCCGCACGTGGACGTGCCGTCCGCGCCCCAAGCGACGGAAACGGCCAGCGGTGCGCAGCGCATCCCCGATGAATTCATCGAGTACGAAGAGGATTCGCACGACCACCGCGCGTCCGACGCCCCCGACCGCCCGGTGACCGGATCGCGGCCGACGCTGCATTGACCTGAAAGTTGACGAAAAAAAGCGCGGCCGAGCCGCGCTTTTTTTGTGTCTCCGGATCGAAACCGGATTCAGCGACCGAGCTGACGCTTGACCCAATCCGCGTAGCGATCGACGAACGCCTGCAGGAATTTTCGCGTATCGTCGTTCACAATCTCGCCATTTTCGTTGATCCTGCTGGCATCGTGCTTGATGAACATCTCGGGTTGACCGAGCGTCGCCACGTCGAGATAGGCGAGCACGTTGCGCAGATGCGCCTGCGACAGCGCCGTGCCGATCGCGCCCGGCGAGGTGCCGAGCACCGCGCCCGGCTTGCCCGTCCATGAATTCTTGCCCCACGGCCGCGAGCCCCAGTCGATCGCGTTCTTCAGCACGCCGGGAATCGAGCGGTTGTATTCGGGCGTGACGAACAGCAGCGCGTCAGCGGCCTCGATCTTCTGCTTGAACTGCCGCGCGACCTCGGGGAAATCGGCGTCGTAGTCCTGGCTGTAGAGCGGCAGCACGCCGATGTCGAGAAACTCGAACGAGAAGTCGGACGGCGCGAGCGAGGCGACCGCGTGCGCGAGTTGCCGATTGAAGGATTCCTTGCGCAGACTGCCGACCACGACCGCTACTTGATAAGCCATTTCCTTCTCCTCGAAAGCGCGCGAAGCGCGTTGGAACGAAACGACATCATAGGCGCGAGCGCTTTCGCACGTCGCTAAGATGGGCCGGCGCGGCGCGCCTGTGGATAAGCAGGGGCGGCGCGGATTTATCCACAGATTTCGTTCATAACCTTGTGGACAACTCCGCACCAGGCCCGGTGGCATCGGGCCTCGGTCGGAATCGCGCCGAAGACGTTATCCGACCATTCACCTGCCTCAGTTCAGCAGGCTCCAGAGCAGCAGTGTGAGCACGAGGCCGACGACCGATACGATGGTTTGCAGGATCGACCAGACGAACACGGTCTGCTTGAGTTTCAGGCCGAAGTACTCGCGCACCATCCAGAAGCCCGCGTCGTTCACGTGGCAGAAGAACACCGAGCCCGCGCCGATGGCGAGCGCCATCAACGAATTGTGCGTGGCGCTCAGTCCGGTAACGACCGGCGCGACGATGCCGGCCGTCGCGGTGGTCGCGACGGTGGCCGAACCCGTGGCCTGGCGCAGCGCGACGGCGATCAGCCACGCGAGCAGCAGCAGCGGCAGGTGCGCGCCGACGGCGATCTTGCTGATGGTCGTGCTGATGCCCGCGAGCACGAGCGTCTGCTTGAGACCGCCGCCTGCGCCGATCGTCAGCAGCAGACCCGCGATCGGCGGCAGGCTTTTGCGCAGGATGTTACCGACGCGCTCGCGCGCCATGCCGCGCGACCAGCCGAGCACGACGATCGCGAACAACACGGTGAGTCCCAGCGCGATCAGCGGCTCACCCAGAAAATTCAGCGTCGTGAATGCGAGCGTGTCCGGCGTGAGCGCGAGTTTCGCGATCGTGCGGCAAAGCATCAGCACGGCGGGCAGCAGAATGGTCAGCAACGAAACGGCAAAACCGGGTGCGGCCAGCTGCGTGTCGTGACTCGTGAACAGCTTGCCGAGATCCTCGGGCTCGTCCACGTGCATGCGACGCGACAGCCACGAACCGTAAAGCGGCCCCGCGAGGATCACCGCCGGCAGCGCGACGAGCACGCCGAATCCGAGCGTGATGCCGAGATCGGCATGCAATGCGCTCACGGCGATCAGCGGACCGGGATGCGGCGGCAGCAGCGCGTGCAGCGTGGTCATACCGGCGAGCGCGGGAATCGCGATGCGCAGGATCGGCTGCTTCGAGCGGCGCGCCATTACGAAGATGATCGGCACCATCATCACCAGACCCACTTCGAAGAACAGCGGCAAGCCGATGATCACGGCGACGAGCGCCATCATCCACGGCAATGTGCGCGGCGTGGAGTGATCGAGCAGGGTGGTCACGAGCCGGTCGGCCGCGCCGGATTCGGCCATCAGCGCGCCGAGCATGGCCCCGAGCGCGATGATGATGCCGACGTCGCCGAGCAGGGCGCCCGCGCCTTTGCTGAACGCGCTGGCGACGCCTTCAAGCGGCACGCCGGCGGCAAAGCCCGCCGCGAAAGTGCCGACGAGGATCGAGAGAAACGGCGCGAGCTTGAGCACGCTGATCAGGATGACGATCAGCGCGAGGCCCAGCAGGCAGGAGAGGATGAGGCGCGTGTCGTGGAACGACCACGCGGATAGAGTTGCAAGCGATTCCACTGAAGTCTCGTTATTGGCGGTTGGCGGGTGAGAGCCTGATGGTTTTTTTCTGCGTCGGCGCCGGGGAAAGGCGAGCGGGGGAGGGCTTGCCTGCACTGGCGACGACCATCGTTTGGGGCGTCGGCGCGGCCGCTATCTGGCCTGGTCGGCGCTCGATGTTTTCGAACGTCTTCGGTGTCGATCAGATGCGCAGTCTGATCCGATGCGGTGTCTGCCGCGTGTCAGGCAAACAGCGCCGCGACATTCTCCGGCGGTCGACCGATCACCGCACGGCCATCGCGGACGACGATCGGGCGTTGCAGCAGGATCGGGTGGCTCGCGATTGCTTCGTAGAGCTGAGCATCCGTAACCGTGGCGGCGCCGAGGCCGAGTTCCGCGTATTCGGTCTCGCCGGTACGGATCATGTCGCGCAGCGCGCCGCCGAGCATCGCGTGCAGGGCCTTGAGCTGCTCGACCGTCGGCGGCGTCTTCAGATACTCAATTACGTCGACGGGTTCGTTTCCCGTGTTGTAGGTGCTGGTGACCAGCTCACAGGTGGCGCGTGACTTCGAGCATCGAGGGTTGTGGTAGATCGTGATCATCTGTTCGGTTGCTGTTGTGATTGGTTATCGGTGGCGGTCGTAGTCGCTATTGCGCTCGCGCGCGGTGCGCTGCTGGCTGATGCGCGAGCAAGTAGCGGCGCGTGCGTCAGCGTGCATCAGGCCGGCATCGATCGATGTCGGCGGTGCCTGATTCGATCACGGCACTCTTGCGCCTTTGCCTGCGACGTACGGTCGCGCTGATTTTAACGGGCAATGGCGAAGAGAGCAGGGCGGGGCTGCAAGGGCTCCGCGTGGACGACCGTGAGGTGCCGGAGTTTTATGCGCATAAAGATGGGCGGCTTGGGGAGTTCTGATGAGGGAGAAGTGCGAGAGTCTCACGGTTGATCGAGCCTTTATGCGCATAAATCCGTCCGCCTTTGCTCTGTTTGATACGCGCGGCTGAATGAACGTTTCGGCTGCACCTAAACGATTGCCTTGCGGTGCGTGAAGGACACAAAGCTGGTCCCGCACTCGCATGCTCACTTCCTGTGTGAGCCAGCCTTCAGACGACACCGGCTTCGCCTTGCGAACGCCGCGTTTCGCTTCTCGATCGCCCGGCCTGGTCATCATCGCTTATTGGACCGACATCACAGATCTGTCGGTGGCTCCGCGGCCACGCTCGTGCGCATGAACTTTATGCGCATAAACCTTGGCCAAACGGCTAACGTTCGCAGTAAAAATCGAAAATCACAAACTCAATCATTGAATCGCAACTCAATCCAGGTAAAATCCAAAACAATTAGCAAAAGGAGAAAACCAATTGGCAGCAGAGATAATCGCAGTCACGCAGCAAAAGGGCGGGGTCGGCAAGAGCACGATCGCGATGCATCTCGGCGCAGCATTCCACGAAAGAGGTAAGCGCGTGCTCGTGGTCGATGCCGACGGCCAAAACACGCTCGTCCATTGGGCCAGTGCGTCTTCCGATGGAGAAGCCGGCATTCCGTTCCCGGTCGTCAACCTCTCCGAAGCCGGTGGACAGATCCATCGTGAGATCAAGAAGTTCATCGGTGACTACGACATCATCGTGGTCGACTGCCCGCCGTCGATCACGGAAAAGGTCTCGGGCGTCGTTCTGCTCGCTGCCACCGTCGCTGTTATTCCCACTTCGTCGTCCCCCGCGGATTACTGGTCGAGCGTCGGCCTCGTCAAACTGATCCAGCAGGCTCAGGTGATGAACGAGGATCTCAAGGCCGTTTTCCTGCTGAACAAAACAGAAGAGAAGCGCATGCTCACGCGCGAGTTGAAGCGCGCGCTGGAAGAACTGGGCTTCCCCTTGCTCAAAACCCAGATCCCGACCCGCGAAGCCTATAAGCAGGCCATGGCCCTCGGCCAGACGGTGCTGCAAATGAGCGACCGCGGTGCGCGACTCGCTGCGACGGAGGTGCGTGCTTGCGCCGACGAAATCGCAGAGATGCTCCCCTGACTTTATGCGCATAAAGGACCCTGAATGAAGCCCTCACAATTTGCCAAAGGTTTTCAGGCCCGGCCTGACACCACGAGCAGCGAGAAGCGCACGGCGCTTGACCGACTCAACGCCATCGACGGCCTCGTCCAGGACAAGCCCAAAGCCCGTGAAACGGCCGGCCGCTCGAGCCAGCCGGAACCCATCGCCGTCACTACCGACGACGCGACCTCACCGGTTGAAAACGAGTCGGCGGAATACCGCGCGTGGCGTCTGGAGCAGGGCTATCGCCCCGGCCAGATCATCGAACTGCCGCTCAAGGCCATCAAGGCGAGTCCGTTCAACCCGCGCCACTTCTATCTGAAGACGTCGATTGCAGAACTCGCGGTCAATCTCGCGAAGCAAGGGCAGCAGCAGGCGATCCACGTGATTCCGGATTACGCCGCGCCGGGCAGCTATTACGTGAGCGACGGCGGACGTCGCGTGCGTGCGCTCAAGGAAGCCAACAAGGAAGTCGTCAAGGCGATCGTCGTCGATCTGCCGATTGGACTGGAGAGCTACAAGCTCGGCTACGACCTCAACGTCCAGCGCGACTCGCAGACGGTGTTCGACAACGCCGTCGTCTGGAAGCGTTTTATCGACGACAAGCATTTCCAGAGCCAGCGCGAACTCGCCGATCACCTCGGCCTCGACGAATCGACGGTCGCGGTCGCCTTGTCCATCGGCAAGTTGCCCGAGTCGGTCATGCACGAGATGGTGGCGCGCCCCGACCGCTTCGGTTCGAACATGGCGTATCAGGTGGGCCGCTATCACGGTGCGCGCGGCACGGACGCCACGCTGCGGCTGATCAACCGGATTCTGGCCGACGACCTCAGCACGCGACAAGTCGCGGATATCGTCAAGGGCCGCGCGACGCCGCAAGAAAGTCCAAAGCCGGCCGGCCGTCAGCGCTACGCGCAACGGCTCGAGATCAAACTCGATGGCATGGCCGTCGGCGATCTGAAGTCGTACGGCGACGATCGACTCGAACTGCGCCTCAAAGGGCTCTCGAAAGATCGGCGCGATGCGATCCTTCACCAGATCGAAGAAATGCTGAAAGTCTGATTGAGCCTGATTGCAGCGATAAAGAAAAACGGTCTTCACGTGTCGAACGTGAAGACCGTTTTTTATGGCTCAACGAATCGTGAAGCGCTGCGTGCCGGATTGTGCGCGCAGCGTCACTTCGCTTCTCAGGCCGCGCGAGCCTGGTTCAGCGTGAACGCGAGCAGATCGCCATCGGTCGGTTCGCCCCAGGTCTTGCGGGCGAGCCAATCGAAGAATGCCGTGTCGGCCAGTTTCGAGTCGAGGCCACGCCGACGCCAATCGTCGCGCAGGTGAGCGCCCAGACCCGGCAATTCGTCGTTCTCGAACGAGTTGCGTGCGAGTTCGCGTTCGAGGTCGCCCTGCTCGTCGTAGAGGGCACGAGCTTCCTTCCGCCGATACGCGGCGTACTCGTCCATCAGACGCGCCTTGGGATCGTCGGCCGTCACGCCGCCGGTAGCCAAGCGGCCCGCGGCTGCGGGCTTTTCCGCTGCGGTTTCGACTGGCGGCGCGTAGCCCTTCTTCAGCGCATCCTTGAACAGCGCGGCGGCACTGCGCACCGGCGGCAGCGTCGTGCTGCGCATGCGCTGCTCGGTGAGCTGAAGCGCCGCACGAATACGGTTTTCCTCACTGTCCGCGTAAAGCGACTGCGCTTCCTTGAGCGGAATGCCGATCTTGACCATGCGATCGACCAGCGTGCTGTCGAACACGTTCGGGTGCTCGTCGAGCGCCAGCATCGGCTGCTTGCGCTCGGTCACGCGGAACTGGATCTCGGCGACACGCCGACCTTCGCGATGCTCGATCAGTTCGACGAAGATGTTGGTCACGGCGTTCACTTCCGCGATCGCCGGGCGCAGGTAATCGCGCTTGAAATACTTGTATTCGCGTTTCGCTTCGTCGCCGGCTTCGGTATCGGGCGTGCCCGAGAGAATCGGCCGCCACCATTCCCACGTCTCGCGCATGGTGAGATGGCTCGGATTCGTGAGATAGCGCACGCAGATTTCGTAGAGCGCGAGGCCGGCGCTGCTGCGCAGCTGGCTCTGGAATTGCAGGCTCAGGCGGGCGTACTGGACCGGGTCCAGCAGCTTCTTCTTGATCTTGGGCGCGAACGAGAATTCCACCCAGACGCGGCGCGTGGCCGGATCTTCGAGAATTTCCGCATCGGCGATCAGCGTGGAGATACCCCATTTGCGGCCAGGCTTCTGGCTTGAGGTGCCCTGGCTCCATTCGACCTGCACCGACACCATGCGCCGCAGATGCTCTTTCACGAGCGCGGTGTCGTTCGAGTCGAACGCCGAGTTCGCGACGATGTCGGAAAGCAGCGCGCGATAGGTATCGCCCCCTTCATCCGCCTGCTGCGCGACGGCGAGCAGCACGTTGAAGAGTTTGCGGGTCAGCAGAGTGATCTTGCCGCTCTTCGGCTGAATCGCGATTGCCTCGACGGCCTTGCGCAATTCGGCCGAGCTCGGGCTCACCACATCGGTTTTTTTCACGCGCTTCGTGGCCATGCGTCGGGTCGAGGTGAGAATTTCGCGAAAGGATACCGTCTGGGGTGAAACCCGTCTATAGGGCGACTCTCACCATTGCCGGTGAAGACGTCGTTCACGGGACGGCTCACCGCGACAGGCTCCCGAAGACGCTCACCTTTACGTCGAAACCCGATCCGCCGCATACGCGCAGGGCTGCGGCCTGGCACGAAAGCGCGCGAAGAAGCCGCGCAAGAGCGGTGTCGGACGGTTCCCGAAAAAGCTCACCTCAAATTTTCCTGGCGCAAACACAACATTTCGCGCTTTTTCGGGTGAGCGCAAACGACTGAATAAAGGATCCCGCAATGCGGTGTAAATCGCTCGCTTGTGGCGGTCTTTTCCGTGCGGATGCCTCCTGAATCGTCCTCTATCGGTCGATTTCACCAACGATCAGCACGCACGCAGTCGCCGAAGCCCTCGCCTGCGCTGCTTTAGCTCCCGAAAATACTCACCCTTGGATGAACACGGTGCAAGGCCAGGCACCCGTTTCATCACTTCAGTGAGCCAGCCAGCCCGCAAAACGTCTCCCGAATTATCTCACCTTGGCGCTCAGCAGTCCCGCAGGGTTCCAGAATCCCGAACTGCCGGCTCACCGTCTGCGGCACTCCTGAAAAAGCTCACCAATCAATAGCATTCGGGAAAAAACCAATGGATTCGGGGGCTTATCCACAGGAACGCACGCACGCTCCCTCGCCAGACTCCCCCGAAAAAGCTCACCTGATTACGGGAGCAGGGCGTGAATCAGCGCAGAAAAGTGCGCGTCGGATGCTCCTGAAAAAACTCACCTTTCGCATCCCGCGACGCCATCGCGCGGCATTCGATCGCCTGAATTATCAGCCGTCTAGCGGTAGTGAATGCCAACTTGCTCCCGAAAAAGCTCACCTGAAGGCGAAAAAAGGCGCTGAATTGCCTCCCGAAAAGCCTCACGCAGCGGTAAAACGGTGCTCCCGATACAAATGGCTGAGCGGCACAGTCTCCACCTCCTGTAAAACCTCACCTTAACGAGCTGACTACCGTTTGAAGCGCCAGAGGCTGCGTCCGGATCGTCCTCCCAAATCATTATTGCCGTCCCGTAAAGGCTCACCTTCAGGTCATCGCCCACCCGAATTCAGCCCGATTCGGCCAAAATGCCCGTTCAGCTCCCGAAAAGCTTCACCTTTGCCTGCCGTTTTTTCCCGATCTCTCTCACCACAAGGTTTTGGGCGGCCAAATTGGGCGAAAAAATCGCATCAATCGCCGGTCCTGAATCCGCTCACCGTTGCATTTCACGTAACAGCACATCCTGGCCCCGCGAGCACTGACTTCAGGCCGACTGGCCTCCCGAAATCGCTCACCCTTGCCGTAGAGTCAAGAATCGGCCGTTCCCCGAATCCGCTCACGTCCTTTCCCGCAGGTCCTCACCGGCTTCCCCGAACCCCATCACCCGCGTGTCCCGTAGAGCCTCACTAGGTTTCCCGTAAAGTTTCACCTGATCGGGCTGGAAGCCTTGTCTGATAAGGGTTTGCCGTGGCGTTAACGTTTTTAACGGGTATCAAGGGTGTTTACTTTTATAGCTCTCAAGACAAACTTCCTTTAGCGTTCTCGAAAGATATCCCCAATCCCCTCGAAGAAGGCCCTGAGGTCACGGTCAACCAGGACCGGAGAGACCTTCGTGAAACACTCGCCAAAATCCTATCGCTATTGGAAAACCAAACGTTTACAATGGCTTATGAAATAAAGCTCGCTTTGTTTCACGAAATCGGCAGCGTTTGACACCTGTGGCGCGTTTTCATCGGGCTTTTTTTGCCCAGATTCGGATTGATCACAGCAGCGCCCAATAAAACGTATCGAATACTACGTAATTTGTTATTATTCGATCCGATACTGCTCGCCGAGACCCTCATGATCCGAGACGAAGAACGCGCGGCCATCCGCGAAGAACTCGAACGCCTGCGTGAAGACGGCGCCCGCCGCCAGGATTTATCGCTTCATGCCTGCAAGCGGCTGTTCTTCGATTTGGGTATTCGACCCTCGATGGCCAATGTCCGCGATCTCACGCAGACCGGCAGCGCCAGCGACATCCCCAAAGACATCGAATTGTTCTGGCAGCGCATCCGTACGGCGTCGAAAGTCCGCGTCGGCGGTGGCGCGATTCCGCCTGCACTGGAAGAACGCGCCGGCGAATTGCTCGGCGCCTTGTTCGAGGAAGCACGCACGCTCGCGCGCCAGACCTTGCAGGCCGAGCGCGACGAAATCGAAGTGGGTCGTCAGGACGCCGATCAGGCGTTGCGCGATGCCGAAGCCCGTCGCCTGGCCGCGGACGAATTACTTCAGCGCAGCGAAACTCGCACCGAAGCCGCGTGGGCTCGCGTGCGCGAGCTCGAAAATCAGCTCGCGGCCTCGTCAGCGCATGGCGCTTCGCATCAGGACAATTTGCAGACGACGGTGCGTCGCCTCGAAGCGGACAACGACTCGCTGCAAAAACGGCTCGAAGCCGAGCAGACGACCAATGCCGGTTTGCGCGACCGGATCGACGGTCTGCACGAAGAAATGCGCCGCAGCACCGAGCACTACGCGCAGCAGATCAAGGACGCGCTCGCCGAAGCCGAGCGTCGCGTAAAACCGATGCTGGTGGAACTCGATGCGCTGCGTACGATGTCGTCGACATGGCAGTCGGCCCAGCGCGAAGCCAGCAAGAAAGAATTCGAGTTCATCCAGCAACTGGCCACGGCGAAGGCCCGCGCGGACCGGCTCGACGTGGTGTTGCGCGAACGTTCGGACGAAGTGGATGCGCTGACGAGCCAGCTTGCGCAACTGCGCTCGCAGCAAGGTGTCGATGGTTCGGTGGCGCAGGTGTTGTGTGCGCTGGCCACGTCCGGCCGGCTGGGCGAGGAAGAATTGGCGGCGCTCGGCACGCGGGTGGACGGCCATGTCGCCCTCCCCTCTCGTTGCCCGGGTTGCGAAGAGGGCGAGCCGGAACTGTCCCAGGTCGATGGCCGCTTTGAATTGTCGTGCCCCGAGTGCGATTACACGTCGGGTCTCGGGGCATCACGCCTGGAAGCCGTCGCGCGATTTTCCGCAGGCAAGCGTGATCCCCACGCCAGCCACGATCTCACGCGGTGAGCTTTTACAGGATCCGCCGCGCGAGTCGGGTGTGAGTCTTTACGGGAGCCGCGAAGCCGCGGCCCATTGAAATAGCGGCACTTTCAGGCGTCGCCCGACGCGCTGGCTTTCTGCTCTGGATGCGCCGTTTCATTGTCTGCCGAAGCGATGGCCTGTGCCGTCGCCGCGCGCTCGGCCCACACGCGCCAGGCGCGATGCAGGCGTCCCGACGAAATCGGCTGCATGAAGCCGAGCCATTGCCCTACCTGATCCGGATCGACGCCGCGTTCGAACAGATCCGCCGCAAAACTGTTGCGCAGGGTCTGCGGACTCGCGCGCTCGGCGCGCGTGCTGGCGATGCCGGCCGCTTCCATTTGCGCGTCGATCGCACGCAACACCGTGGCCTTGTGCATCGGCCGCCCATTCGGCGAGCCGGGAAAGACCAGTTTGCCAGGCAGTTGCGCGAGCCGCCGTGCCTCGAGCCACGCGCCCATCACGTCGACCGCGAACGGCGCGAGCCGCGTGCTGTGCGTGAGCGCCGGATTGTCGGCTTCGATCGTGAGCCATTCCGAACCGATCGAGGTTGCGTCGAGCGTGAGCGAAATCGCGTCGCCGGTTTTCAGGCCGCCGCCCAGAAAGACGGCGACGAGTGCGCGGTCGCGCCGCTCGCGCCAGCGCTTGGCCGCCGACTGCTCCGTAAGCGGGGCGAACAACTGGCCGATGACGGCAGCACGTTCCGCCGCGGTCAAAAAACCCGTGGGGTCGTTTTCACGCGCGTTGCGCCAGGCGGCTTCACCGTCCTGGGCGATGAAGCGTGCCGGATTGGCCGATGCCAGTTCGATCTGGCGAACATGATCGAGCACGCGCTCGATGAGCCGAAGGTAGCGCAGACGCTGCGGCTTTTTCACGTCGAGCCCGGCGACGAATTCGGAGATCGTGCCGGTCTCGACCGACAGAATGGTTTGGCGCTTGAGCGTGAGCCATTCGAGAAAGCGCCCCCATTGCACACGATAGATATCGGCGGATGAGCGGCGAAGATCTTGCGAAACTAACCAGGCGTCGAACGCCGCGACAGGATCGTTCTGCCAGTCGGCGCGTCGCTGGTCGAAGAGGTCGCGGGGTTGAGAAGTCATCGCTGTCATTCCGTTAGTTGCATTACTGCTGCGATTGTAGCGAAGTTGAGAAAAGGTGTGCCGAAGACGGTGCGTGCGCGGTAACGTGCGGCGGCATTGGGAGCCGACGCGATCCGAAAACCGCGATCAGCCGCCCCAGGCGCGCGTGCGCCGGACCGCTTCGCGGCGACGGTTTTCGCGCTGAGTTTGCTCGGCCGTTTGCGCGGCCTGTTCGTAAGCGGACACGGCGAAGGCGAACACCGCCGGAAGTGCATTGGAATGACCGAAGTCGACAGTGTCGTCGGTTTCGGGATAGGCGAGGTCGCCGGGACGCTGGAACAGCCCGAGCATGATCGCGTCGTGACGGCTGGCGAAACCGAGGTCCGCGAGCGCCTCCGCCTCGATTGCGTGCAGCAGGCGCCAGGTAAGCGGCACCTGCTGGCCGATGTAGCGTTGCGCGATGTTGCGCACGATGTGCTCCAGGTCGCGCGCGGCCGACTGAAAGCGTAAGGCGGCGAGTGCCTGGTCGTTCGGGGTGGGCGAAAGGTCCATGACGGCTCCGGTCATTCTTTTACTGTATAAATATACAGTACCGAAGCCGATCTTGCAGCCTGTCCGTATGGCCAGGTGCCGGAATCGGGCCGGAACGATCCGGTCCGCCGGCTTAGCCGTGAATCACCACCAGCAGCGCACGCGCCTCGCCTTTCCCCACGTTGTGGACCGCGTGGGGCTGATCGGCGATGTAGCGCGCCGTGTCGGCCGCTTTCAGACGTCGGCGCTCGCCCGCCGATTCCACGTCGATACTGCCCTGCAGCACGGTGAGATGCTCGCGCGTGCCAGGCTCGTGCGCGTTCGACACGAGCGAGCCGCCCGGCTTGAGCGTCAGCTCGTACCACTCGAAATGTCCCGCCAGCTCGATCGGGCCCCAGACACGCAGCTGATAACCCGCGTCGTGACCGAGCAGCGTCGGGATGTCGTGCGGACCGGCCACGCTGATCGCATCCGGCGCCTTGGGCGCGGCGAACAGCGAGTCAAGTTTCACGCCGAGCGCGTTAGTCAGACGCCAGGCCACGGCGATGGTCGGGTTCGCCTTGTCGCGCTCGATTTCCGATAGCATGGATTTCGATACGCCTGCCGCGCGCGAGAGTTCGTCCAGTGTCATCTTGCGCTCCGCGCGCAGCCGCTGGATCTGCTCGCCGACGCGCGGCGGCGCGGCCGGCGAGCTCACGGGAAGCGGCGCATCCACCGCGGACGTCGCTGTTTTGGAGCGGGATTTGCGCGTGCCGGTGCCGCCGGCTTTCGCGCCGGTGTCGGCGCCACTGCTTGCCATACGCTGCCTCATCGATTAGAGTTGTTCGGTATATCGAACTTGAGTTCGAAAAAACGAAAATATTCGCTCAGAGCTGACGGCGACTATAACAGCCGCGGCTCCCCCTGTCTGGAGCACGATGCCATGGCCACACCCTATCTCGACCACCTGCGCGCGACGCTCGACCAGATCCGCGCCGACGGCTTCTACAAAAGCGAGCGCGTGATCGCCACGCCGCAATCGTCGGCGATCGGACTGGCCGACGGCAGCGAGGTGCTGAACTTCTGCGCCAACAATTATCTGGGCCTCGCGAACGACCCGCGTCTGATCGCGGCCGCGAAGGACGGACTCGATCGCGACGGTTTCGGCATGGCGTCGGTGCGCTTCATCTGCGGCACGCAAACGGTGCACAAGCAGCTCGAAAGCGCGCTCGCCGCATTCCTGCAAACCGACGACTGCATTCTCTATTCGAGCTGTTTCGACGCCAACGGCGGCCTGTTCGAAACGCTGCTCGGCGATGAAGACGCGATCATCAGCGACGAACTCAATCACGCGAGCATCATCGACGGCGTGCGGCTGTCGAAGGCGCGCCGCTATCGTTACAAGAACAACGATCTCGCCGATCTCGAAGCGAAGCTGCGCGAGGCGGACGAAGCGGGCGCGCGCTACAAGCTGATCGCGACCGACGGCGTGTTCTCGATGGACGGCATCATCGCGAACCTCAAGGGCATCTGCGATCTCGCCGATCGCTACCAGGCGCTCGTGATGGTCGACGACTCGCACGCCGTGGGCTTCATCGGCGAACACGGCCGCGGCACGCCCGAACATTGTGGTGTCGCGCAACGCGTGGACATCATCACCGGCACGCTGGGCAAGGCGCTCGGCGGCGCATCGGGCGGCTATGTGGCGGCGAAGCAACCCGTGATCGATCTGCTGCGCCAGCGCTCGCGTCCGTATCTGTTTTCGAACACGCTCACGCCGAGCATCGCGGCGGCTTCACTCGCCGTGCTCGATCTGATCGCGAGCGACGAGGGCGCGCAACTGCGCCGCCGCGTGCAGGAAAACGGTGCGCATTTCCGCCGTGAAATGAGTGCACTCGGCTTCGCGCTCGTGCCGGGCGAACATCCGATCATTCCCGTGATGCTCGGCGATGCGCAGGTCGCGTCGAAGATGGCCGACGCGCTATTGCAAGAAGGCGTCTACGTGATCGGCTTTTCGTATCCGGTGGTGCCGAAGGGACGCGCGCGCATTCGCACGCAGATGAGTGCGGCGCATACGCCCGAACAGATTCAGCGCGCCGTCGGCGCATTTGCACGCGTAGGCAAGCAGCTTGGCGTGATTCAGTAAGGAAAACGAACCATCATGAAAGCGCTTGCCAAACTCGAACGCGCGCCGGGCCTCACGCTCACACGCGTGAAGAAACCCGAAGTCGGCCACAACGACGTGATGATCAAGATTCGCAAGACGGCGATCTGCGGCACTGACATTCATATCTGGAAGTGGGACGACTGGGCGCAGAAAACCATTCCGGTACCGATGCACGTGGGTCACGAATACGTCGGCGAAATTGTCGAAATGGGCCAGGAAGTACGTGGTTTTGCGATTGGCGACCGAGTCTCGGGCGAAGGCCACATCACCTGCGGATTCTGTCGCAACTGTCGCGCGGGGCGTCGCCATCTGTGCCGCAACACCACGGGCGTGGGCGTGAACCGCGAGGGCGCGTTCGCCGAATATCTGGTGATTCCGGCCTTCAACGCGTTCAAGATTCCGCCTGAAATTTCCGACGATCTCGCCGCGATCTTCGATCCGTTCGGCAATGCCACGCACACGGCGTTGTCGTTCAATCTGGTCGGCGAGGATGTGCTGATCACGGGCGCGGGGCCGATCGGCATCATGGCCGTGGCGATTGCGAAGCACGTGGGCGCGCGCAATGTCGTGATCACCGAAGTCAACGACTACCGGCTCGAACTCGCGCGCAAGATGGGCGCGACGCGCGCGGTGAACGTGTCGCGCGAATCGCTGCGCGACGTGATGGCCGACCTGCACATGACCGAGGGCTTCGACGTGGGCCTCGAAATGTCGGGCGTACCGAGTGCCTTCACGGCGCTGCTCGAAGCGATGAACCACGGCGGCAAGGTCGCGCTGCTCGGCATTCCGCCCGCGCAGACCGCGATCGACTGGAATCAGGTCATCTTCAAAGGCCTTGAAATCAAGGGTATTTATGGCCGCGAGATGTTCGAGACCTGGTACAAGATGGTCGCGATGCTGCAGAGCGGTCTGGATCTGTCGCCGATCATCACGCACCGCTTCAGCGTGGACGACTACGAGAAAGGCTTCGCCGCCATGCTCTCGGGCGAAAGCGGCAAAGTGATCCTCGACTGGTCGCAGGCCGCAGCCTGAGCCACTGCGATTATTGCGAGGCGGGTTCGGCGGCTTGCGCCTGCTGTTCGAATTCCGCCTCGATACGCACGTCGACGTCGTCGCCCACTGCCGGATACCACGTCGACAAACCGAACTTCGCGCGGCTGAACGCACCGTGTGCGGAGAAGCCGATCGTCGGCTGCTTCGTGAGCGGATTCGGTGCGTAGCCGTTGAACACCACGTCGAGCGTGACCGGTTGCGTCACGCCGCGTATCGTCAGATTCCCCGAGAGTTTGCCCGCAGGCTTGCCGTTCACGTCGGCGCCGCGCACGAAGCGCGTGCTCGCGAAGCGGATCTGCGGATGTTGCGCCGCGTCGAGCATCTGCGAGCCGGTGACCATGCGGTCGAGCACCGGCACGTTGGTGTCGAGACTCGCGGCGTCGATCGAGACATTCACCGCAGCATCGTCGAGCCCGTTCGCGCGCCAGTCGAGCGTCGCGCTCGCGCGGTCGAAGCGCATCACGAAACGCGTGTAGTGCAGATGATCGACGTCGAACACGACGCCCCAGTGATGCGCGTCGAGCGTGTAGGCGCCCGCCGGCACGGCGGTTTCGCTCGCGCTCACGCTGTGCGTCACCACGCGCAGCGGCGTGCAGGCGAGCAGCGCGCATGTGGCGGCCGACGCGGCGGCGAACGCAACAATCGAACGTCGATTCATGATGTCTCCAGTGGCTGGCGATTCGCGTGACAGTGCGCGTGCAATGCGCGTTACTTCAATACGCGTTCCTTCACTACGTTTGGCGGCGCGAGAAGCTTCCGTCGGTCCACCATTTTTCCATATTGCGCGGCCGCGTGTGAAAACCTGCTTGACGCGGGAGAATGATCGTTCTACTCTACGCGTCATGGAGAACGGTCGTTCTCCGGAAATCGCGGATATTCCCGCCGTTAGCCAGAAGCAGCCACGCCATGAACACCACCACCGATCACGCACCCAGCACCGACGTCCGCGAGCGCCTGCTCGAAGCCGCCGAGGCGTTGATCTACGCGGGCGGCATCCACGCCACGGGCGTCGATGCGATCGTGCGTGCGGCGGGCGCTGCGCGCAAGAGTTTCTACACCTATTTCGATTCGAAGGACGCGCTCGTGGCCGCCGCGCTCGAACGCCGCGACGAGCGCTGGATGCGCTGGTTCATCGACGGCACGCTCAAGCGCGGACGCACGCCGCGTACGCGGCTGCTGGCCATGTTCGACGTACTGCGCGAATGGTTCGCGTCGGAAGATTTTCACGGCTGCGCGTTTCTGAACGCTGCGGGTGAGATCGCTTCGCCGGACGATCCGATCCGGCGCGTCTCGCGCGAGCACAAAGCGCGCCTGCTCGCTTTCGTGCGCGAACAGAGCGATGAATGGGCCGCCGCCGCGGGCGCGGACCGTCGCGTGGCGGCGCGGCTCGCGCGTCAATGGCTGATCCTGATCGACGGCGCGATCGGCGTGGCGCTCGTCAGCGGCGAAGCCGACGCGGCGCTCGACGCCCGCGCCGCCGCCCAGGTGATGCTCGACGCGCTCGCGCCGTAAGCCGACGCCGCTTTCCACCGGCTCATCCCACAAGTTTTCGCGGACGCCAACCCGGCGCGCCGCCCGTTCCCAGGAGTCCGAACATGAGTGATCCCGTCCAGAGCACCGCCGAAGTCCGTCCGCCGCTGCCGCCGTTCACGCGCGAAACCGCCATCCAGAAGGTGCGCGGCGCGGAAGACGGCTGGAATTCGCGCGATCCGCAGCGCGTTTCGCTGGCCTATACGCCGCAAAGCGTGTGGCGCAATCGCGCGGAATTCGTCACGGGGCGCGAGGCCATCGTCGGTTTTCTCGCGCGCAAGTGGGCGCGCGAGCTCGACTATCGGCTCATCAAGGAACTGTGGGCGTACACCGAGAATCGCATCGCGGTGC
Source organism: Paraburkholderia sp. SIMBA_027 (assembly GCF_046535315.1). Taxonomy (NCBI): domain Bacteria; kingdom Pseudomonadati; phylum Pseudomonadota; class Betaproteobacteria; order Burkholderiales; family Burkholderiaceae; genus Paraburkholderia; species Paraburkholderia sp. SIMBA_027. Next base: position 237,768 of record NZ_JAWRWY010000003.1, on the reverse strand, counting down.
GTTTCGCCTACGAATGGCACGACGATTCGGGCAACTGGTTCCGCTCGTACGGCAACGAGAACTGGGAGTTCGACGAGCACGGCCTGATGGCGCGCCGCTTCGCGTGCATCAACGATCTGCCGATCCGCGAGGCCGACCGACTCTATCACTGGCCGCTCGGCCGCCGTCCCGACGATCATCCGGGCCTGAGCGAACTCGGACTCTGAGCCGCGCGTTATCCGCTGTTCCTTGCGTTCTTCTTCGCGTTCATCGGCGCGACTCATCGGGCTGGCATGATGGGTCGCGCCGCCGCGTGTCGTCGGCGAACAGGCGATACGGCAGGCCGGCCGCAAGACGCGATCCGAGCGTGTGCTCGACAGAGCCGATAGGCGTGCGCAGCGCCTTGCGGTACAGTTTGCCGTCGCCATCGAAGAACAAGACAGCGAGCGCGCGGACCATGCGATCCGCCGCGAGCGAGGACGGAGAATCCATGCGGTTTGGGCAAGCGCGCAATGGCATCACAGGGACGAGCGGCATCACAGCAACCGATACGCGCAAGCGCACCAGGCCGCTTCGACGGCAGGTCGCGGCATGGCTGCTGTTCGCATTCGGCGCCGTGTTCGGCACACTTGGCACATTCGGCGCGGCAAGCAGCGCGCGCGCGGCCGACTGGTGCGGCGCGGGGCTCTGGGTCGACGCCATGGTCGGCTCGTATCACATCCATCCCGACAAAGACTTCGAGCAGTTCAATCCGGGTCTCGGCATCGAATGCTGGCCGAGCGATACCTGGGCGCTCACAGCGGGCGGTTTCCGCAACTCGCTGCGTCGGCCGTCGTGGTACGGCGGCGCGGTCTGGGCGCCCGAATTCCTGCATTGGGGCTTCGTGCGGCTCGCGGCGATGGGCGGCATCATCTCCGGCTACAACTACGGCAACTGGGGGCTCGGACGTAATCACACAGTCGGTCCGGTCGTCGCGCCGATCGTGATGGTCGCGTACAAGCGCGTGGGTGTGAACTTCATCGTCATTCCGCCGATTCCTTCCGACGACCTGCCGTTTACGGTCGGGTTTCAGTTGCGGTTCAAGTTCTAGTGCGCGTGTCGCGATTCGTGAAAGCCGCGATGAAGCCGCGATGCCGGACGGACCGGTGAATCTGCGTCGCGGGTGATCCATTCGGTCGGTGTACGCTCACCGACCGCCGTCCGTTTCGCCGCCATGCAAGACCAAGGTGAGCGTATTCAGGAGCGACAGCGCGGAATATACGGCGTCGCGACGCGAATACTACTGGGGTTTGAAAGACACGCGCTTGCGCGAGCCGCGCCAGTATTTCGCGCTCATGCAGGCCGTCCAGTAAAGCTCGATCGCGTCGTCGGGGGCGAGCGGCAGATTGCGCAGCAAGTCGAGAATCTGCGCCAGCGTGATTTCGTCGCCGTCGCCGAGTTCAACGAGCCAGCGCAGTTCCGAACTCGCGGCGCTCCAGTAGCAGACGCCGCATTCGCCGAGGCCGCCGTCGCCCTGCAACACGAGGTTGTGCGTCGCGCTTTCTTCGGGCGTGACATTCAGCGGTGGCTTCGGCAGGTCGAGATCGCCGCTTCCGTCGTAGGCGTCGCTCTGTTCGAATGTCCAGTAGATGATCCGCGCCGATTCGATATCGTTGGCGATGCCCGCGCGGGTGACGTGGCCGTAGATATAGGCGTCGGCGACCTGGCCGGACATCGTGCAGCCGAACTCGCCGACGGTCACGATGTCGATCGGCGCGTCGGCGGCTGGCGGAAGCGGGCCCTTGTCGAGGCCGCCATGGCCGCGCACATAAACTCGATGAATCGTCATGATCCGTCTCCAAAGGCGGTAAAAAAGCCCTGCTACGCGCCACGTACGCAGGGCAAAGGACGCGTTCCGCAGCAGGCGTCGGGCGTTGCCGGCCGCGGAACGAGGGAAGTCAGCGATTCTGGAAGCTTTGCAGCACGGTGAGCAGGCTCGTCAGGTTGTCGGCGATGCCGGCCTGCGAGACCTTTTCGGTGGCGGCCGCGCCGGCCATCGTGTTCATGCTGTAGATCTGCATCACGCCTTGATTCGCAGCGGCCTGCGCGAGCGTGTTCTGTTGCTGCTGCGCCGACACCGCGTTCTCGAACAGAATGCCGGTCGAGTGCGCCATGGTCTGGTAAATCGAGCCCATCGCCATGGCGGGCGCTTCGCCGAGCACCTTCACGTTCGATTGCGTAACGGCGTCGGTGATCTGGTTATTCACGGAAGTCGGAAAGGTCATTTGAGTTCTCCTTTGAGACAGCGGCCGCGCGCGCTCTGCACGCGCTCAGCGCGCGATCAGCGGTTCTGGAAGGCCTGCATCGTGGCGAGCAGGCTGGTCAGGTTGTCGGAAACGCCGCCCTGGCTCACCTTTTCGGTGCTGGCGGCGTCGGCCATCGTGTCGACGCTGTAGATCTGCATGACGCCCATGTTCGCGCCGGCTTGCGCGAGCGTGTTTTGCTGCTGCTGCGCCGAGACCGTGTTCTCGTACAGAATGCCGGTCGAGTGCGCGAGGCTCTGGAACAGCGAGCCGAGCGCGAGCGCGGGTGCCTGCGCGAGCACGTTGACGTTCGCCTGCGTGACGGCGTCGGTGATCTGCGAGTTGACGGCGGTGGTGTAGGCCATGGTTCAGCTCCGGTGTCGAGGCAGTCGATCAGCGGCGGAACGATTGCAACACGGTGAGCAGGCTCGTCAGGTTGTCGGCGACGCCGCCCTGGGCGACTTTCTCCGTGCCCGCGGCGCCGGCCATCGTATCCATGCTGTAGATCTGCATGACGCCCATGTTCGAGGCGGCCTGCGTGAGCGTGTTCTGTTGCTGCTGCGCCGAGACCGAGTTCTCGAACAGGATGCCCGTCGAGTGCGCCATCGTCTGGTACAGCGAGCCGATGGCCATCGCCGGCGATTCGCCGAGCACCTTGACGTTCGATTGCGTGACGGCGTCCGTGATCTGGTCGTTGACAGAGGTCGGGAAAGACATGGTGTTGCTCCTTGAGGTTGAAGTGTGGATGCACGGCGCCGACGGGCGGCAGCGTTGCGCGTCGCGCCGTGCTACTGCATGGACGAGCCGCCGGACGGCTCGTGAACACCGCTTGCCTGCTCGGTCTGGGTGTTTTGCGTCGCTGCGCCAGCGTTCGTCGTGCTGCCTGCAGCGGGATTGCCCGCGTGGTTCGGCACGGCGGGAGCGTTCGCGCCGCCGTTGTCGAGACCGCCGTTGTTGCCGGGCGCGGCCTTCGCCGCTTCCTGCGCGTTGATTCGCTGGATCAGGTCCTGCAACTGCGTGACGAGCGGCCCGAATTGCTGGTTGAAGCACTGCTCGACTTCCTGTTTCGCGAGGCCGGCCAGATGCGCGGCGATCTGCGTGAGCGCAAGCTGGTTGCCGGGCTGCAATTGCGCGAGTTCGGGATTGAGCGCCGCGGGCCGCAGATCGGAGAGCGTCTTGCAGTGCTCGAGCAGCGCGAGAATCGCCTGTTCCTCTCTGTCCTGGACTTCGAGCGCCTGAGCGGAGCTGGTCTGGATCGTCTCGAGGAGGGTGCGCATGCCGGACGCCGCCTGCGCCTGTCCCTGACCGATGGCGGCCTGCACCTGACGACGCGCCTGCTCGACGGCGTCGAGCGACTGCGTCGCGGACGGCGTCGCTGCCTGGCCCTGGAAGCCTTGCTGGAGCCGCAGCAAGGTGGCTTCTTCCTGGGCTTCGAGCGAGCGGTTCAGATACTGCTCGGCGATCTGGCGCAGCGCGGGGTTGAGCGCGGCATCAGCCATGACTCGCGTCCTGCGCGTGGCCGCCGACGAACGGCTCGAGCGCGTTGCGCACCGACAGCAGCGCGTGCAGCACGCCGAGGTATTTGTTGTCGTCGTGACCGGCCGAAGCGTTGAGGATCGCTTCGCCCCATTGGGCCAGATGGCTGCCGAGCAGTTTCGTGGCGACGTCGTGGATCTGGTTCAGGTCGTTCTGCATGATGAATTCTCCGGGAGTGAACGTGACGGGACAGACGCGAAACGCGCACGCCTGTCGTGGTCAGGACGCTGCGTGCGCGCCGGTTGTGAACGCTCAGCTTGCGGGTGGCGTCAGAAACAGCGCCTGTTCGGCCTGACGTCGCTTGAGCAGGCCCGTCAGTTCCCGGCCGCCGGCGCGGTCCCAGCGTGGGAACTGGTTAGCGGCGGCCGTGAAGTCGCCGCGGTTCAGGCAGCGCAGCAGCGTCGACTGGCGAAGATTGCCGAGCCCGAGGTTGTAGCTGAAGCTCACGAGCGCCGAAAACTGGTTCGCGTTGAGCGGCACGTCTACGAGATTGCCGACGCCGCTCTCGAAGTGCGCGAGGTCGTCGCCGAGCAGCTGGTTGGCGTGCGTCTGCGTGATGACGAGCCCCGGCGTGACATCGGCGCCCGTGTGTCCGTATCCGATCGTCAGCACGCCTACCACGTCGGCGTACGCGATCAGGCGCAATCCTTCGTAATGCTTGATGAGTGCGAGACCGGCGGAATTGGCTTTCATGAGGGTTCCTCGCTGAATGTGTCGATGGCGGGATCAGGCTGGTTCAAGCGGGATCGGGCGCGGGAGCGTCGACGTTGGCGTCGGCGTCTGCACGAGCGCGACGCTCGTCGGGATCGTCGTCGAGCCATTGCTGAAGACAGGCTTGATAGGCGGGGCCCGCGTCGCTGAACCATTGCATCAGCGCTTCGTTTTGCGTGTCCCATTGCCGGCGCGCCGCCTGCTGGGCTTCGCCGGCGATCAGCGCGGCGTCGGCCTGGCCGCGTGCATCGAGCCATTGCGGCAACAGCGCGAAGCCTTGCTCGCGCCACTGCGCCGCCGCGAGCAGTTGTGCGTCGAGCCATTGCTTGCCGAGTTGATGGGTGGTGTGCGCGACCTGCCGTCCGAATTCGACGAGCCCGGCCGTGTCGTAGCGCTGATGCCAGGCGCGCGGCCCTTCCCACGCGTTGTCCTCGATGCGCTCGCCGACGGCCTCGCGCCAGTCGAGCACGGCCTTGAGCCATGGCTTCCATTGCGCGGCCGACGGCGGCGGGGCCGCGAATGTCGGTGCGGGCGCCCAGCGCAGAAACGCCTGCAGAAACGGCTCGGCAAGGGTGCCTGCGATCGGCCCGAACAGCGTGGCCGCGAGCGGCCCGGACGCGGGAGCCGCAGCCCCGTTCGTGGCGCAAGCGCCGGTGGCGTCGGCGCGCCTGCGATGTGAAGTCGAAGGGTTCATCGTTCATCCTTTGCTTTGCGCGCGCTGAGAAGGCGTTGCACCATCGCCTCGATGGCGGACATCTGCGGAGCCGATTTGATAAAGAAGTCCGGGTGCGCGGGATCGTCGCTGGTGTAACCCCAGAAGTCCCAGCAGCCCTTCGGATTGCGCCGGTTGTCGGTGCGGATCTGCGGATAGAGCACGATGATGCGATTGCTGTCCGCGATCTGGTTGTAGCCGGTCGTCGTGAAGAAGCGATCGCCGAGGCGGCTGTCCTCCTGTGTGCAGCCGTGAAAGACCACGTGCACGCGGCATGTCTGCGTGAGGCAGTCGGCGGGGATGTAGACGTGGCCCACATCGGCGAGTCCCGTGCGCGCGCCCTGGAAAAACTCGGTCTGATCGAAGTCGAGCAGCTCGCCGTTCAGCTTGGTGGCCGGTCGCGCGAGTTCGCCATATAGCTGGCGCAGGATGTCGTGCGACTGCACGAAGTTGCAGTTGTTGAGGTTGGGCGGCGCGTTGGCCGCGCAGGGCAGATCGTTGCGGTTCGCGGTGATGAGCGCGTGCCCGGCGTTGATGGTGTCGACATAGGCGATCTGCGCATCGGGGACGTCAGCGCTACGGTAGAAGGCGCGCGTCTGCGCGACGACCTTCGGCAGGACGATCTTGTCCGAGGCGCCCGTGAAGATATACAGGCGCTGGCGCTTGAGGTTCGCGACGTCGTCGATCAGGCCGTCGGCGGCGAAGCGCTGGGCGGCCTTGAATGCCGCGGCGCCGGACGGCGCGGCGCCCGGCGGCGTCATGCAGAGCGTGCTTGCGGTGATCAGAAAGCGGTCGCGGCCGCCGTTCGGATTGAGCCCCGCGCAGTAAAACGGGCCGCCCGCGACAATGCCGGCGCCCGCCACGCTCTGGGAATAGGCGACGCTGAATTGCGCCGCCATGAACGCGCCGGACGACAAGCCCGAGACCGTGACCTGACTTGCATCGGCAGCGAGGGCGGGCAACGGCGGCGCGTCCGCGGCTCGCGCGCTGCCGGCGGCCAGCAGGCCGAGTGTGGCGAATGTGGCGAGCGTGAAGCGTGTGAAGCGTGTGAGGCGTGAGAATCGGGCGGCGGCGAGGCGTCGCGACAAGCAAATCAGGGAGTCCACGGGACGTTCTCCTGTTGGGTGGGGGAAAAGCGGTGATCCGGCTTCGGGTCCTGCCGAGTCTTCCGATGCTGCTGCTGCAACTCGTTGATGCCCGACCAGCCGATGAACAGCAAATCCATTTCCGTCGCGCTGAAGGTGTAGGGCAGGCTGGCGAGCACGCCCATCGCGAGACCTTTGGCGAGCGCGACACCGGGCGAGTCCGAGTCGACTCTCGACTGCGTGAGCGTCGTGCTGAGCGTGGTGACGACGAACAGCAACAGCGCCACGATCAGCAGGAAATGCGCTTTCTGCTCGAACGGCAGCGTTTTGGCCATGTCGAGCAACATGCTGTCCCACAGCTTGTCGACGGATACCGTGACGAGCGCGGACAGCAGATGAATCGGACTGCGGCTCAGCGAAGGCAGTCCGCCCGCGCGGGGCCCTTCTTGACGCGATGCCGGTGCGGGCGGAGACATGTCGGTCGATCCGTGAAAACGGCTAACGGGTTGCGGAAGAAGCTCGCGCGTGAAGCCGCCATGAAGCGCGGTTTTGGAGCGCGATTTTCAAGCGACCCACGCAGGCATCGAATCAAAATAATTCGGATGCCAAAATATAATCGATGGAGCGACGAGGCATCGATCGTGCCACCCAAACCGCGCGAGCACGATCGATGCGATGGCGCTAACGCAAGCGGCTGCTTACAGTCCGCCCCAGACCAGCCCGCCGCGTGGTTGTCCGGCCTGCTGCACGAGCTGCGCGAGATTGCGCGCGATGGTGTCCGCATACGCGTCGATGGCGTCCTGCACGCTGCGGCTTTGCGCGCCGGTCGGAATTTCCGCCGTCAGCGAAATCGGTGCGTCCGGCAATTTGCTCGCGTAGAAGATGCGGTAGTCGCCTTCGGGTTTCATGCTGAAGCGGAACAACGCGCCGTGCTCGGTTTGCGCGGCGGGCGGCATGCTGCAAATGTCGCGCCGCGCGTTCGCGTAGAACGAGTTGTCGGCGGGCACGACGATGGTCTTGTGCGCCGACGGCAGCATCAGGCGCTGGACGGCCCACATCTGCCAGCCGGAGGGCAGGCTGCTCGCTTCGTCGCCGTCGTTCAGACCGATCGCGAGGATGTCGCGCTCGGCGGGCGGTCTGCCGATGATGCTGTCCGCGAAGATGGGCGCTTCGATCGGCATGTTGCTCATGCAGCCGCCATCCGTGTAGAGGAAGTCGCGCAGCGACGGCGACGGCCCGAGCGGTGTCGCCGCGAACAGCAGCGGAAAGGCGCCGCTCGCCTGCGCGGCCGCGAGCAGGCAGACGCCTTCGTGACGCACGAACGCCTTATGGACGGGATTGCGATCGGTCGACCACGTTCCCGGAGGCAACAGCGTCGACACATAGTTCAGCGAGCCGAAGGTCTCGGCGAGCGCCTCGCTGTCGACCTGCGCCGGATAGAGCCGTGTGAGCGTGACGCTCAGATGCTTCCAGCCGGCGTCGATGCCCGCGTCGCGCAGCAGGGTGACGATGCGGTGATGCGTGCCGACAAGATAGCAGCCGAAGCGCCGCAGATCGCGCAGGCCGGTGGCGAGCGCGGCGCGCAGCGCGGCGATGTGCGGGCCGCCCGGGTCGACGTCGTAGTCCCAGAAGCAGCCCATGCCGCGCCCATGCAGCTCGTTCAGGTAATAGCGTTCGCCGTCGAGCGCGAGGTAGCTGTCGCCTTCGTCGTCGAGGTCGATTTGCTCGACGATGCGGCGCATCAGTTGCAGCAGCGCGGTTTCGGCCCAGATCATCAGCACCGAGGGAATCGCCGAGCCGTCGAGCTTGTCGGCCGCGTAGTCGACGACGGTCGACGCGCGGCTCAGGGCGATGCGCTTTTCGCTGCGATTCGCGAACGATTTGGTCGCGAAGGGCAGCGCTTCGCTGATGGTCGGCGAAAGACGTGCGATCGCTTCGGGCGTGCCGCCGAGCGCGAGGATGAAGCCGGTCAGCGCGCCCGCGCTCGCGCCCGCCACGTGGGGCACGGCGCGCAGATCGATCTGGCGGTCGCGATGCAGTTTCTGAAGCGCCTTGGGGTAGACCACGCCTTTGGCGCCGCCGCCGCCGAGCACGAGCGAATGTAGGTCGAGCATGTCGTTCTCCTGTTGATGGAATGGGTCGGCTAGCCGCCCTTGCGGTCCAGCAGCGACTGATACTTGTTGATGCTCTGGTCGATCTTTTCGAGCGCGAAATGCGCGGATTCGCCTTCGATGGCGCCTGCGGCCGCCGCGACGGCCGCCGCCGTGCCGACCAGCAGATCGGTGATCAGCACGCCGAGCGCATCCTCGGCCGCGCCCTTGATGTCTTCCTGGAGCAGCTTCTCGGTCATGTTCTTGAGCAGCACGCTCTTGCTGGCGAGCGCGAGCTTGCTCGCACCGTCGAAGTAGTTCGCGGCCGACTGCGCGACGAGTCCGCTCGCCTGGCTGATCATCATGTTCGGACCGGCGGCGATCTGGCTGCTCGCGTAGGCGGTCGTCTCGGCGTTGGTCAACTGGACCGCCTGCACGATCTGACTGTTGAGCGCGTCGGTGGCGGGCGCAGCGGCCGCGCCGCCTTGCATCTGCGCGGTGAAGCCCGCAAGCGGACTCGCGGGCGGGCTCGCCGGGGTGGGCGGGGTGGCCGGTGCCGTGGACGGGCCGGCGGTCGCCGCGCCGCCGTTTGCCGTGCCGGTGGCGCTTTGACTCGCGGCGGTCGCGCCGGCGTTGTCCGCGCCTGACGTCGCGCCAGCCTCAGGTGATGAGGCCGACGATGAGGGCGACGCCGCAGCGGGCGGCGGTGTGGGCGGTGCGGCGCTGGCGGCGTTCGCGGCGGACTTGCCGCCAAAGAGGTCCTTGAGGCTCATGGTTCAGGTCTCCGCACGCGCGTCAGCTCTTGTCGCCGACGGCGAGAATCATCGTCACGGCCTTGGAAATCACGGCGCTGGAAATCTGGTTCAGCGCCTGTTGGCTGTGCACGGCGTTCTGCAACGACAGGCCCGCCGAATGACTGGCGAACTGATAGAGCGAAGCGAGCGCCTGGGCCGGGGCTTCGGCCACGACCTTGACGTTGGTTTGGGTGACGGCGTCGGTGATCTGGCCGTTGACGGCGGTGTTGTCTGCCATGACGACTCCTTAAGTACGGCATGGGGGTGGCGGAAAGCGCGAGGCGACTGGCATCGCGCTGCGTGGTTTGCCTGAATACGGACGCATCGCCGGCGTGCTTGTGAAGGCTGCGAAGCCGGCGGGCGACGCGCATGCGCGGCGCGCCTAGTCGAGCTTCTGGCGCAGTTTTTTGCGCAGCAGTTCGACGCGCTTGCGTGCGAGCGCCTCGCTGATGCCGAGCGTGTCGGCGATTTGCGGATACGGCAGTTCATCCTCGAATTTCAGGGCGAACAGCGTGCGTTGCGCGGGCGCGAGTTCGGCGACGGCTGCCTCCATGCGCGCGAGTTGCTGCTTGAGCGCGAGTTGCTGATCGATGGGCAGCGCGCGATCGGCGACGGCAATGCACTGCTCGTCTTCCCATTCGGCGCCGTGCTCGATCACGCGATCCTCGCGGCCGCGTCGGCGCGCATGATCGAGAAAGGCATGGTTGAGTGCGAGAAAGAAAAAGCCCGCGAGGTTCTTCACGCGATCCGGGGAGCGCTGCATGTAGAGATGGACTTTCAGCGCGGTGTCGGAGAGCAGATCGTCGGCGCGCGAGGGATCGCCCTTGCATAGCAGACGCGCGCGTCGGCGCAACTTGCCTTGCACATCTCTCCAGGTGCAATCGAATTGCTCGCGGTAGGCCGTGGTCTCGTCGCCGCCACAAGTTGTGATGTTCATTCTGCGTCCTCCGTGGATGGAATCAGCAGGATCCGGCCAATCGTGTGAAGAAAGCAGTCGCGTACGTAACAACGCGCGCGATGCCCATGCAGCGTGCTTCATCCGGCCGTGGCGATATGGCGAAGGCGCTCCGGATTTTCGATGCACAGCATGTGTGCCTGCGGCCGGATCAGCCCTTCGCGCTGCCAGCGTTGCAGCAGCGAATTCAGGCGCGGCCGGCTCACGTTGAGCATCGCGGCCATGATGCTTTGATTGCCAGGCAGACGGACTTCGTGTCGCTCGCCGTCGCCCATGCGCGTGAGCAGATGGCGCGCGAGCCGCGCTTCGAGCCGGTACAGGCAGGCCGATTCCACGAAGTCGCTCAGTTGCTCGAGGCGATTGCAGAGCAGTTGCTGGACGCGCAGCATGAAGAGCGGATTGGCCTGCAACACGGCGAAATGCGCTTCGTGCAGCAGCGAGATCTCGCAGTCGGGACTCAGTTGCGCATTGAAGCTGCGCCGACGCGGATGCAGCAGCGCACTCTCGCCGACAAGCCCGCCCGCGAGCGTGTAGTCGAGGATGATTTCGCGCCCGCCCGGCTCGTGCAGCGTGTGATAGATGTGTCCGCGATGCACGAAGGCGACGAAATTCTCCGTATCGCCCTTGAAGAACAACAGCCGGCTGCGTTGAGCGGGCCAGGGCGTGAGGCGTTCGTCGATATGCTGCACGAGTGATTCGGGCAGCCCCTGTAGCAACGCGAATGAGCGAACCCCGTAATGGTCTTTGGCGGCTGGCATGACGTCCTTGCCTTTCTTGATGTGGTGTGGCGACTCACTGGCGGAAACGTCCTGCCATGCCGGATGTGAAGCGCAGGCCCCTTTACCCTGTCAATGTTGATAGCTGCGCTCGCCCGCGCCGCGCCTGCGCGCGACACGTGTCGCACGTGCGGAACGTGTGCGATGAGCGGATGATGCGGAGCGCATTGCATCGCGCATAGGCCGACCGCCGCGAGGCGAGCGTCATGCGGGATGCGTAATATGCCTTGTTTCAGGGCAGGATTCGAGAAATCGCCCGCCGCGCGAGAGAAAGGGCGGCGAAAGAATCGGTCGAATGCGGTAGCGAAGTTTGCGATCGCGAAAGGAAGCGCGATGCGTCGGCTTACCGAAACGCGAGACCGGGTATCGAATCGATTGACTTCAAATTAATTTGCATTCCAGATTAAATTGCCGGGCGATATCTGGGTGAAGAATCACAACGCATTTGCCGGCCGTCGTCGCGACGGAAAATCGCGCGCATTGCGCATTCAAACATTGCGCATCGCCAATTCGTCGCTCGCCGATTTCGAGTCGCGCAGCGTCCCGCAAACTCTCACCTTCGATCGCCTGGTCGCGCCTCCTGACATTTCTGCCAGGTTCGCGTCAGGGGCGGGCCACGTCTGCGCCATAAGATACGGGCTCCGCGCGCGGGCAACGCGCCTGCATTCGACGCGCGCGGAACGAACCTGAGGTGAATAATGAAGAAGTGGATCAGCATTCTGATCGCCGCGAGCGCATTCGGCGCGGCGGCGCCCACCATGGCCGCGGACGATCCCGCGACCGTCTGGCTGCCCGCCACGGCAGCCGCGCGATTCCAGAGCGCGAGCGCGATCGTCGAAGGCGCGAGCGGCGCGAACGTCAAGTCGACGCTTTACGTCTTCATGGACCCGAACTGTATTTTCTGTCACCTGGTGTGGAAGGCGCTGCAACCGTATGAAGCGGCGGGCCTGCAGGTGCACTGGATTCCGATGGGCTTCCTCAAGCCCGATTCGCCGGGCAAGGCGGCTGCGCTATTGCAGGCGAAAGACCGCGCGGCGCTCCTGAAGGTGCTGGAAACGCGCTACAACGAGAAGGACGAATCGGGCGGCATCGCGCCGCTCGCCACCATTCCCGCCGCGGCGAAAGCGCAACTCGACAGCAATATGCAGTTGTTCCAGGACCTCGGTTTTCAGGGCACGCCGTCGATCATCTACCAAGGTTCGGGCGGCCGCTGGGCCGACTATGACGGCGTGCCGAAGCTGAGCGCGCTGCCGGGCCTGCTCAATCTGCCCGAGCAGCCGATCACGGATCCGGAGTTGCAGAAGTATCGGTGAGACGTTCCAGGAGATGCGCGTCGAGGGTGAGACGCGGCGCGCATCGCCGCTTCACCGCACGCAGGCAAAAAGCGCTGAAGGTGAGGAATTCCAGGCGATCAACCATCAAGGTGAGTCGCCTGGTACGCCGATCTATCACCCGAAGCAGTCGGAATCACCTGGAATGACCCGAAACGGTCGGCCACGCGCTTCAAAAACGCAAAAGGTGAGGAATTCCAGGAGTCAGAGGCCGTATTTTCCGGTGAGCGCGCGATGCAACCCGCGCTTCACCCCGTCCACTCTCCCGAAAACCCTCACCTTGATCGCGACGCACGCGCGAACTAGAACTTGTAGTCCGGATTCTTCGGATCGAACGCTTCGGCATCGAAACTTTTCGGCGTGATGCTGTCGATCACGATCTTCTCGAAGATCTGCCCGTCGTCGCCGTACGCTTCCACGGTGCGGAAATACGGATGACGCAGATCGAGCCCGAGCGTCTGCTTCTTCGCGTAGAACTGCGGCTTGCCGCTCGGCGACGTGTAGGTGAGCGCGACCACGCGCACGCCGTTCATCGTCTTCACCTCGACTTCGGGCTTGTACGGCGCGCCCACTTGCACGTACTTCTTCGCGTCGGTCATGAACTGGCTGACGATGAACTCGGTCCCGAGATCGGTGATCTTGTGATTCGACTGCGAGCGCGCGAGCGTGCCGTCGAGCGCGGTCCACATCGGCATCACGCCGAGCAGGCCGCCCAGGTGGCCGTACATTTCATCGGACTTCTTCGAGGCATCGTAGATCACTTCCTCGCCCGAATGCTCGCCGTCGGGCAGCCACTTCGCGTAGATCCGCAGCGGATCGTGATCGAGTTTCACGAGCATGTGCGCGGGCTTGCTCGGCCACTTGCCGTTCAGGCGCTCCCAGCGCGACAGCGTGAACTCGTACGACGGATAACCCGACGGCCCGAGCTTGATGACCGTGGGCACCACGAGGGGATCGAGCGCCTGGAACAGCGCGGTGAGCTGCGCGTCGTCCATCTTCACGAGCGCGCCGCTCTTTTGCGCCTTCTGCAGCCAGCGCACCTGCTGATCGACGGAAAGCTTGCTCACTTCGGCGGCCGACGGCGCGGCGCCTTGCGGTGCGGCGGCGCCGGTCTGTTCGCTGGCGGCGTTGTCGTCCTGCGCGAACGCGCCGGCGCACGCGAGCGCGAGCGCCGCGCACGCGATCGCCCTGAATGCGCGGCGAGGTTGGCGAGGCAGCGAAGCAAGCGTTGAAGCGGTGTTCATGATGCGTCTCCCTGTTTATGTTGGCCTGCTCGATAAAAGCCGGTGTAGCCCGCGCGATCTACGCCGCGCGTTGCCGGGCGATTTCCTCGTCGCGCAGCGCGCGGCGCAGGATCTTGCCGACGTTGGTTTGCGGCAGCGCCTCGCGAAACTCCACGAGGCGCGGCACCTTGTAACCGGTGAGCTGACGGCGGCAATGCGCGATCACAGCATCGGCCGTGAGCGAGGGATCGCGCGCGACCACGAACACCTTCACGCGCTCGCCCTGCACGGGATCGGGCACGCCGATGGCGGCCACTTCGCGCACGTCCGGATGCATCGCCACCACGTCCTCGATCTCGCTCGGATACACGTTGAAACCCGACACGATGATCATGTCCTTCTTGCGGTCGATGAGCTTGATGAAGCCCTGCGCGTCCATCACGCCGATATCGCCGGTCGCGAGCCAGCCGTCGGCGTCTAGCACCTGCGCGGTTTCGTCGGGACGATTCCAGTAGCCAAGCATCACCTGCGGGCCTTTCACGCACAGTTCGCCGGGTTCGCCGATGTTGGCCCACGTGCCGTCCTCGCGGCGAAAACGGACTTGCGTCGACGGCACGGGCAAGCCGATCGAGCCTTCGAAATCGCGCATGTTCTGTAGATCGACGGGATTGGTCGCGACGATCGGCGAGCACTCCGTGAGTCCGTAGCCTTCGACGATCGGCTGCCCGGTCACGGCCTTGAAGCGGTCGGCGACGGCCTTCTGCGTGGCCATGCCGCCCGCCATCGCGAGCTTGAGCGCGGAGAAGTCGCGCCGACGGAATGCCTCGCTGTCGAGCAGCGCGTTGTAGAGCGTGTTGATCGCCGTGATGCCGGTGAAGGTTTCGCGGCGCAGGATCATCATCATGCGCTTCGTGTCGCGCGGATTCGCGATCAGGATATTGCGTCCGCCGAGCCCGAGAAAGATCAGCGCATTCACCGTGAGCGAATAGATGTGATAGAGCGGCAACGGCGTGAGCACCGTCTCGACTTCGCCCGAGAGTTGCGAAGCCGACCACGCCTTCGCTTGCAGCACGTTGGCGAGAATGTTGCGATGCGTGAGCATCGCGCCTTTCGCCACGCCGGTCGTGCCGCCGGTGTATTGCAGAAAGGCGAGGTCGCCGCTCGTGCGCAGCGCGTTCGCGAGCGTGCGCCGCGCGCCGATGTCGAGCGCCGCGCGCAGACGCACCGCGTTTGGCAGCGTGTAGTTCGGCACCATCTTCTTCACGCGGCGCAGCACGAAATTGAGCAGACGACCCTTGAGATTGAGGCCGTCCGCGAGCAGATCGCCGAGACCCGTCACCGCGATGTGCTCGATGCGCGTGCCGGGCAGCGCCTCTTCGAGCGTCTTCGCGAAGTTCTCGAACACCACGATCGCGCGCGCGCCGCTGTCCTTCAACTGATGCGCGAGTTCGCGCGGCGTATAGAGCGGATTGACGTTGACGACCACCGCGCCGGCCTTGAGCGCGCCGAACAGCGCGACGGGATACTGAAACGTATTCGGCAGCATGATGGCGACGCGCTCGCCGGGCGCGATGCCCACGCCTTGCAGCCACGCCGCGAACGCTTCGGCCTTGCGTGCGAGCGCGCCATAAGTCAGCGATGCGTCCACGCTCACATAGGCCACGCGTTCGCTGAACTGCGCGACGCACTCGTCGAAATACTGCGAAATTGTTTCGTATTGCGTAACGTCGATCTCGGGCGGAACGCCGGCGGGATAGGACGCGTACCAGATGCCGTCGGTGTCGGGCGCGGCATGCTGCGCGCCGCGAGCCGTCGTCTGCGCTTGCAGTT
Organism: Paraburkholderia sp. SIMBA_027; assembly: GCF_046535315.1. NCBI lineage: Bacteria > Pseudomonadati > Pseudomonadota > Betaproteobacteria > Burkholderiales > Burkholderiaceae > Paraburkholderia > Paraburkholderia sp. SIMBA_027. The sequence continues at coordinate 222,464 of NZ_JAWRWY010000003.1, read as the reverse complement.
GGGCTGCCATGGTCGTCTCCAGTCTGTCTTTGTTTTGGGCGCCGCGCGCGTGCTGATCGACACGGCCGCCCTTACGATAACAACGACGCCTCGCAAAACGCTTGCATCAGTACCGAGCAGTCACTCTAGCGGCGCGTGGCCGCGCGCCGTTCAGATCGCCGGACGTCCTTGCATGGGCGCGTCGAGCGGCAACTCGCGTTCGTCACGCTGATCGACGGCAATCGCGCGTTCGGCGCTTGCGTGCGCCGTACCCGCGATCGCGCTGCGCAACCAGTCGTAAGTGGTCGACGGCGCCGTCACGGGCAGCATGTGGCCGCCGTTCACGACCTTGAGCGACACGCGCGGCGACGCAAGGCGCAGCGCCTCGCCGTGACGCGTCCAGTCGAGCACGATGTCGTCGCGGCCGAACAGCACGTCGACGGGCACGCTCAGCTGCGCATAACGCTGCGTCATCCGGTCGAGATCGTCGGCGTCCTCGATGGCGACGAGGTCGCGCGAACCGTTCACGAAGCCCTGCGGACGCAGGCTCAGCAGCGCGCCGCCGCGCGTGCGGAAGTCGCGCGGCACGGCTTCGGGCGCGAACACCGCGCGCAACGTGCTCGCGCTCGTGGCGAGGCCGAACGGCGTCGCGAACGTGCGCGACACGAAGCGGCGCACGGCATTCGAGCGCAGCACGAGCGGACGAAACGCCTTCGGCACCTCGGTCTGCACGTGCGTGAGCGGCGCGATCAGCGCGAGACGCGCCACTGCTTCCGGATGATCGAGCGCGACGGACAACGCGAGCGCGCCGCCGAGCGAATGCCCCACGAGCACGGTCTGTTCGAGCCCCAGCGCGGCGATGAAGTGCGCGACGCTATCGGCCTGCGCGCGAATATTCGCCGGGCCGTTCGGCGCGCGCGTCGAGTAGCCGGAGCCGGGGCGATCGAGCAGGATCACGCGATGGTCGCGCGCGAGCGCTTCCAGCGGCAGATACGCGAAGTTGCGCAACTGGCCGCACAGACCGTGCACGAACACGACGGGCTGACCGTCTGGGTTGCCGAATTCGACGTAATGCAGGCGCTCGCCGTCGATCTCGATGTGACGGCCGTCCATCGGCACGGCGGTTTCGATGCGGCGCGTGGCGCGTCGCGTATAGAGCGCGAGCGCGGCGCACGCGGCCACGATCACGGCGATTCCGGTTGCAAGGGGCAGGGCGATGGCGTTCACCGGCGGACCTCTCCGAAGGGGTGTGTCTCGATGTTGTCATGACCGCGCGTTGCTGCGTGGCGATGCGCGCGGTAACGACGCTGTTCAAGTTCTCTCAGGCAGCACGCTCGCGCGGGCGTCGCTCGTCTGCGAAGCCTCCACGGCCTGCACCGGCGGCGACGCCTCGTTGCGCGCCCACGCGATGAAGCGATGCACGCGCGCGGCGATCAGTGGTGCGTCGCGCACCACGGTCCAGTGCGGCGCGTCGATGAGCTCGCGCCGGTAACGCCCGAGCCATTGCGCGACGTGCTCGGACATCGCGGGCGTCACATAGCGGTCGAAGCGCGGCACGATGAACTGCACGGGCACCTGCGTGCGCCGCTCGCGCGGCCGCCGCGCGCACGCGATGAAATTCGCGCGATACAGCTGCAAACCGTTCAGGCAGTTGCGCAATTGCTGCGGATCGCGTTCGGCGCGCACGCCTTCGGTCTTGCGCAGCCACCACGGCCAGAGCGCCGCGCCGCCGAGCCGCCAGACGAGCTGCGGCACCAGCGGCAGATGAAAGAACGCGATGTACCAGGACTTGAGCGTCTGGCGGAAATTCGTCGGCGCGCGAAAGACGTGATCGAGGCACGGCCCCGAAATCGACGTATAGGACGCGAGGCGCGCCGCGTTGGCCGGATCGGTGACAGCTTCCCAGCACTGAATCGAGCCCCAGTCGTGCGCAACGAGATGAAACGGCCGCGCGCCGCACGTCGCCTCGGCGACCGTCATCAGATCGTGCGCGAGCCGTTCGAGCCGATAACCCGCGCGATTCGACGGCGCGCTCGACGCGCCCATGCCGCGCACGTCGTACGCGATCACGCGATAGCGCGCGTCCAGTTCGCGCCGCAACGCGTCCCACACGCGCGCCGAATCGGGATAGCCGTGCACGAGCACGAGCGGCGGCGCGTCGCGCGGGCCGCTCGCATAGACCGCGAGCCGCACGTCGCCGGCATCGACTTCGAAGGTTTCGATCGCGGCCATGATGCGTCAGGCCGCGCGCGGCGAGCCCGCCGGATGCAGCGGCACACGGCGCGGCGCGGCCTGCGAGGCGTACTGCGCGTTAGTGGCGTCGATCTGCGAGATCAGGCCGTCGATGCGTTCGAGATGCTGGCGGTTGTTGTGATCCCACGGATGAAAACCGGGCTTGAAGAAGCGCAGCCATTCCATCGCGATGCTCGGGAACACGCCGTGACGCGGACCGTAGAGAAACTTGAACAGCTTCCACCAGCCGCTGAATTTGCCGATGCGACGCTTGTGGCGGCGCATCAGCGCGAGGTGATAGTCGAACACGATGAGCCAGAACAGCACGGTGGTCGCGAGCATCGTGCCGGTGCGCATCAGATAGCGCTTCGGGCCCGGCTTGATGACCGTATTCCACACGTCGTACGAGACCGACTTGTGCTCGGTTTCCTCGAGCGCGTGCCAGAGCCACATCTGCTTGTAGCCTTCGACCGAGCCTTCGATGCGCGAACCGGTCTCGGCGAGCAGCAGATCCGCGAGCATGGCCGTGTAGTGTTCGAGCGCGACCGTCTGCGCGAGTTGCAGCGAAGGCGGCAACACCTTGCGCCCGAAGTTAAGGATCGCCCACAGCCGCTTGTCGAGCTTGTGCGCGGGCAGTCCCGCCGCTTGCAGCAGGTCGTTGTACTCGACGTGCTCGCGCGTGTGCATGGCTTCCTGGCCGATGAAACCCATCACCTGCTTCTTGAGGTCGGGGTCGTCGATCTGGTCGCGATAGTGGCGCACGGAGTCCATGAAAAAGCGCTCGCCCGCCGGAAAAAGCAGCGACAGCGCGTTGAAGAAGTGGGTGACCGGCACGCCTTCGACGTGCCAGTCGCAAGCCCGTTCGGGCGGTAGCGCGAAGCGGATATCGCGTCGGACCGGCATGATCATGCTGTTTCTCCCTGATTATTGCCTGCGTTGTTGTTTCTTGCACCGCCGTTGAGCGCGGCTTCGCGCGCGGCGCGTCGGGCGCGGCGGTTCGCCTTGGCGGCTTCGCGGCGCGCGCTCATCACGACGAGCGCCTGGTACGCGGACGGCAGCACGCGCGCGAGCCAGTCGGCGGCGCGCGCGTCGCGCCCGATCAGCACGCGGCGCGCGTTGCGGCGCACGCCGGTGAGGATCGTGCGCGCGGCGTCGTCCGCGGTGGTGATGAAGAACTTCTCGAATTCGTCCTTGCCCTGCTGCTCGCTCGCGACCATGAAGCCGACCATGTTCGACGCGACGCGGCTCGCCTGGGCGATGTTGGTGCGGATGCCGCCCGGATGCACGCAGGTGGCCGAGACGCCGCACTTCATCATGTCGAGTTCCTGGCGCAGCGATTCGGTGAAGCCGCGCACCGCGAACTTGGTGGCGTTGTAGCCGCTCATGCCCGGTTGCGCGAACAGGCCGAACACGCTCGACGTATTGACGATATGGCCGTCGCCCGACGCTTTCAGATACGGCAGAAACGCCTTCGTGCCGTGCACGACGCCCCAGAAGTTGATGTTCACGATCCATTCGAGATCGTCGTACGACATGCCGTCGATGGTGCTGGAGAGCGCCACGCCCGCGTTGTTGAACACGAGGTTCACGCGGCCGTGCGCGGCGGCGGTTTCGTCGGCCCACGCGAACATCGCGTCGCGCTTGCCCACGTCGAGCACGCGCGTCGTCACACGCACGCTCGGCGCGAGCGCGCGCACGATGCGCTCGGTTTCGGCGAGGCCCACGGCGTTCTTGTCGGCGAGCGCGAGATGGCAGCCCGCGCCCGCGAGCTGCACCGCGAGCGAGCGGCCCATGCCCGAGCCTGCGCCCGTGATGGCGGCGACCTTGTTGTCGAAGTGTTTCATGTCAGTGCTCCCTCTCCCTGTTGGGCCGCTCAGGCGGCCTCGGTCGTGTGTGTCGTGTGCGCCGCGACGCTCAACGGTAGTTCGGCATCCTGATGATGTGTTTTGCGGAACACCTGATATTCGCCGATCGAAAAGCTCGCGGTGGCCTGGCGAAAGCGCCAGGTGAAGCCCGGCCAGAGCGTGGTGTTCTTGCCGTTGCGCGGATCGAGATACCAGCTCTTGCAGCCGCCCACCGACCAGATCGCGCGATCGAGCTTCTGCTGGATGCGCTCGTTGAAGCGCGCTTCGACGCTCGGACGAACCTCGATCGAATCGGCGCGGTCCTTCTTCATGGCGTCGAGCGCGCCGAGCACGTATTCGATCTGCGACTCGATCATAAACACCATCGAGTTGTGGCCGAGCCCCGTGTTCGGGCCGACCAGCATGAAGAAGTTCGGATAGCCGGGCAGCGCGGTGCCCAGATACGCATGCGCGCCGTTGCGCCACGTATCGACGATATCCACGCCGTCGCGGCCGATGATCGCGCCGCGCGGAAACGGATCGGCGACCTGAAAACCGGTGCCGTAGATGATGCAGTCGACTTCGCGATGCCGGCCGTCGGCGGTGATGACGCCGGTGGCGTCGATGCGCGCGATGTCGTTCGTCACCACGTCGACGTTCTCGCGCGTGAGCGCCGGATAGTAGTCGTTCGAGATCAGCACGCGCTTGCAGCCGATCGTGTAGTCGGGCGTGACGGCCGCACGCAACGCCGGGTCCTTCACGTGATGGCGGATGTGGCGCAGCGCGATCTTCTGCACGTTCTTCATCAGCGAGGGATGAATCGCGAAGCCGAGCACGCGCGATTCGAGCAGCCAGTACAGGCCCGTGCGCATGATCTTCTGCGTGAACGGCAGCGTGCGGAACATCCACTGCTCGAACGGCGAGAGCGCGCGGTCGGGTTTGGGCATGATCCACGGCGGCGTGCGCTGGAACAGGTCGAGCTTCGCCACTTTCGGCGCGATCTGCGGCACGAACTGGATCGCGCTCGCGCCCGTGCCGATCACGGCCACGCGCTTGCCGTCGAGCGCATAGGCGTGGTCCCAGTGCTGCGAGTGGAAGGCCTTGCCCGCGAAGCTTTCCACGCCGGGAATCGCGGGCAGCGCGGCGCGCGAGAGACCGCCCATCGCCGAAATCAGCACGCGCGCGCTGATGCGGCGGCCGTTCGCGAAGGCAAGGCGCCAGCAATGTGCGGCGTCGTCCCATTGCGCGCTCTGGAGCTCGTGGTCGAAGTTGAGCCACGGCGAGAGACGGAACTTGTCGACGCAGCGGTTCAGATACGCGCGAATCTCAGGCTGGGGCGCGAACATGCGCGTCCAGCGCGGGTTCGGCGCGAACGAAAACGAGTAGACGTGCGATTGCACGTCGCACGCGCAGCCGGGGTAATGGTTGTCGCGCCAGGTGCCGCCCACGGAGCCGGCCTTCTCGAATACGGCGAAATCGGTGTGGCCGCGCTGCAGCAGACGGATCGCCATGCCCAGCCCCGCGAAACCGGTGCCGATGATGGCGACGCCAAGCGGCTCGCCCAAAGACCGGGTGGATGCGTTCATCCGGAGCGTCTCCCTATGGTTCATTTTTAACTGTTACATTGGATGATGTAAACATAGTGCGCGCGGCGAGATCGCGCAAGGGGCTAGAGGGAGCATTCGGGACACAACGCGCGGCGGCTGCGAATACGCGAAAACGCCTGCCTGGCATGGGTTTCAGGCGGATTTGGCGCGACTCGGACGGACGTGGGAGCGGGAAAAAACGGAGAGGAAAAAACGGGGCCGAAAACGCGGGAGCGTGTTTAGGGCGTTTTCAGGCGTCGCGCGCAAGGCACGCGCAAGGCACGCGAAAGCCGCGCAAAAGCCGAAACGCGCGCCGTGGCGGCGCGCGTCAGAAGCCGGATCGGCGTGAGATCGGCGGGAGATCAGCGCTTCTTCAGCGCGGACTTGAGCGAAGGTTTCTTTGCCGTGCGCGAGGCGCTTTTGCGCGCGGCCGGCGGCGCATCGGCGTCGCTATCCGCATCGGCAGGGGGATCGGCGCTCGCGCGCTGGCCGAGTTTGGCGTCGAGGATGGTGGCCACGCGGCCGCCCAGATACTCGCTCGACTGCGCTTCGAGCGCGCGCAGGATCTCGTTCTCGACGAACACCGAGGAGAGCGGACGCAGCCGCCAGATCGCCTCGACGAGTCCCGGCATGTCGGTCGCGGGCGGCAGCGCGCCGGCGTCGTAGCGGTCGAGATGGCGCACGACCATTTCCACCAGCACGCGCGCGATGGCGTCGAAATGCGGACGCGCCTTCTCCAGCACGTCGAGCAGGTCGCGCGCGGGAATGCCTTCGCGCACGGTGGCCGCGGCCGCGTCGAGCATGGCCGGATTGCGCGCGACGAACGACAGGCCCTTGCGTTCCAGCAGGCCGAATTCGGCGAGCCGCGTGAGGCTGCTGGGCGCCTGCGGGCCGAACAGCTTGATCAGTTCGGGCAGCGAATAGGTTTTGGGCCGCGCATGCGACCACGGACCGCCGATCGCGTTTTCGAGGCCGAGGATCGAGCGCAGATCGCCGCCGTCGTCGATGGCCTTGATGAGGTCCTGGATATTCGAGAGCGTGTAGCCGCGCGCGAGCAGGTGATTGATGAGCTTGAGCCGCGCCACGTGCGAGTCGTTGTAAATGCCCACGCGGCCGCGCTTGTCGGGCGGCATGAGCAGATCGCGGTCCTGATAGGCGCGCACGTTGCGCACCGTGGTGCCGGTCACGCGCGCGAGTTCGTCGACGGTGTACTCGCTGTCGTCGGGGCGCTCGGGCGCGGAATCGGGAACGGGAGTCGTGGGCGTTTTCGGCATGCGCCGATTTTAGCGCGAGCCGCCGTGCTCGCGCGAGCCGATGTCCGCCGAAATCGTCCCGCTATCCGCCTTATATTGCTGCAAGTGTGCGCATGCACGCGCAACGCGGCGTGCATGCGTAAGCGCCGGTCAGAACTTGTAAGAGACCGCGAGGAACGAAATGATCGGGTCGGCCTTGAGTTCGGCGCGGCTCACGCCGAGTTCGGTGCCGTCGGCGGCCTTGATGATCACGGATGACGTGGTCTTCAGCGGAATATACGTCAACGACGCCACCAGCCCGAGATGCTGCGTGATCTGATATTCCGCGCCGATATTGAACACCGGCTGCCACGACGACGACGCCTTCGCGCTGATCTGCGTCTGCCCCGTCTTGCCCGCGCCCGCCGCGAGCACCGAGCCCAGATTGTCCTGGGTCGCCTTCACGAAGTTCGGGTTGAGCTGGATGTCCGAGAACCAGTTGTACGACACGCCGATCCCCACGAACGGCCGGAACTTGGCATCGGCGTCGCGGAAGTAGTACTGGAAGATCACCGCCGGGCTCCACTGCCGCACGCTCTGGACGATCGGATTGGTGGCCGGATCGTCGAGATTCTGGCTGCCGAGCGCGCCCGCCGGTCCCGGCGGCTTGATCGTGCCGTGGCCGTAGAGCTTGAACTTGGGCGGCACGCCCGCCACCGTCGAGATCGCGATGTGATCGGTCAGGAAGTGGCTGAAAACGAGGCCGAGCGTGTTCGCGTTGTTCGTCGACAGACTCGTGCCCGGCGAGGTGAACGAGTCCGGCAGACGCAGCGGCGTGTTGATCGGCGTCGGCGCGACCGTGGTGGTGAGCGGCGTGCTCGATTGCTGGGGCGCGACGTGAAACCAGCCGAGTACGGCCACGTTGTCGCCCGCATGCTGGGCATGCGCAGCCGTGGACAAGCCGGCGGCCACCGCCGCCAGCGCAAGACGTCTCATCATTGTTGTTCCTCCCTGTTTCTCTCAGGTTCGGGCAAACCTGCCTGCGCGCGGCGGCCGTCTCATGAACGGCCGGTCCTGCGCGTGCCTTGCGGCCCGTGTGCGCGTTGCCGGCGGCGCGGCGCACACGGAGAGCGGTTGCCTCATGGGCACGGCATCGTCATGTGTCGATCGATGCGCGTGGCGGGCGTGCGGATTACTGCACGAACGCGCCCGCGGTGAAGTACGGCGACGAAGCATTCGTCAGGTCGAGGAAGCCGAACACGCCGCCCGTGAAAATCATCTTGCCGGTCGGCGTGGTGCCGGTCGACGCATTCACGTGCGTGGTGGTCACGAGACCCGGCACGCTCTCGGTGAAGTTCAGATCGAGCGCGGTGGCCAGCGCCGCCTGCGACGCGTTGAACGGATCGAGCAGCGTGCCCTGCGTGCCCGACAGCGCCAGCGTGCGGTAATCGAACTGGCTGTCCACGCCGATGTACTCGCCGTCCTGCGAACCCTGCGCGACGGCCGTCTGCGGCGCGAGCACCGAGATGCCCGACTCGTCGTCGGCGACCGGACCGGTGGCGCCGCTCTGCGGATCGACGCCGACCTGCGGATACGCCACGCCCGTGCGCACGAGCACCGGCACGAGCTGATTGCGCAGCTTGCCGACGATCATGAAGCCCTTCGCCGCGTTCTTGCCGGTGACGAGCGTGGGCTTGACCTGCCCCTGGAAGTTGTCGGTTTCGAACGCGCCGCTGCCGTCGCTCGACTGCACGAAATTCGTGCCGGGCTGCTGGCAGGTGCCGGCGTTCACGCCGCTGTTGTCGCACTCCTGCCACGTGCCGTCGGCGTTGATGGTGATCTTCGCGTCGACGGCGGCGGGCAGGAAGTTCTGCGACGGCACCTGGTGATAGCCGAGCTGGTTATACGTGCCCGCGACGTTGGCGATATTGGTTTCGAGCGTCGAAAAACCGATGAACGGGTAGTACGGGAACTTCGTGTCCGGCACCACGCCGATGCCGCCCGAGCCCGCGAACTGGATTTCCGCGCCGGGAATCGTGCCGCCCGCGACGCCGAAGCCGATGAACACGCGCGCCGGACGGCTCGCATCGAGGCTCGCGCCGTTGAGCTGGAACGCGCACTGATTGAGCTTCGCCGTGGGCAGCGCGGTTTCCTGGGTAATCGTGCCCGAGACCACCTGGCCCTTGCGCGTGGGCGTGACCGTGCCGGTGGTGGCCGGAATCGGCGATTCGACGTAGGTGATCTGCCAGGTCTTCTTCGTGGTGTCGAGCTGGAGCTTGACCAGTTCGCCGTCGCCGCCGCCGCCCGTGTAGACCGTGTTGTAGTCGAGCGAGGTCGGGCACAGGGCGGTTTCGACCAGCGGCGGGCTGCCGCTGCCCCCGCCGCCGCAGGCGCTCAGCGTGAGCAGCAGCGGCGCGCCGAGCGCCGAGAGCTTCGCGAGGTGCTTTACGGAATGCTTCAATGTCATACCGCGTCTCCGGAATATTCTTGTTGGCGGGGCGCAGGCTCCCTGTCCTTGCGCCCCTTTTCGAGCTTGCTTGCTGCTATTTCGGCATCCTGAGCGATGGCTCGAGGAGGCGTGCCGGCGGCTTTACTGCGGCTGGATCAGTGCGCCCACACCGAAGTACGGCGAGTTGGACGTCTGACTGTTCGCGGATGTCGAGGTCACGCCGCCGTTCTCCTCGCCGTTCAGGAAGATCCCGTACAGGCCGCCCACGGCGATCACGTTGCCCGCATTGCCGTTGTTGTCGGTCGCGCCGATCAGGCCCGGATGCGTTTGCGTGTAATCGAGCGTGAAGGTGCTCTGCGTCGTCATCGTCGAGGGCTTGAGGAAGCCGGCGGTCTGACCGTTGATGAGCGTGGCCGTGTAGGCGAAGTTCGAATCGGCGCCGATGTAGCTGCCGTCGAACGAACCGGACGTGAGCGACGTGGCGGGCGCCATCATCGCGATGCCGGATTCGTCGTCGATGGCGATCGTCAGCAGGTTCTCGTTCACGTAGCCCGTGCGCACGACGACCGGCACGATCTTGCCGTTGAGCTTGCCGAGAATCAGGTGGCTCGCGCCGCCGGTCGCCAGCCCCGAGAACTGCGGCGTGATGATGTGCGGCGCGTTGCTGCTCGTGAAATAGCTGCCGTTGGGATCGGTGGCCCATTGCGACGAGGACGTATCGCATTGCGTGTTGGTCGCGCCGCTCGTCACGCTGCAATTGCCGCTCGCGTCGTAGGTCTCCTGCGCCGTGGTCGCGGCCGCCGCGAAGCTCTGCGTCGGCACGATGTGATACAGCAGCGCGTTCCAGTTGCCCTGCAGATCCGCGATGTTCGTGCTGACCGACGAGAAGGCGAGAAACGGATAGAAGTCGAAGGTGCGCGACTGGACATTCGGGAACAGCAGCGCGGCGAGGCTGTCGCCTTGGAGGTTGACCGTCGCGCCGGGAATGCCGCCGCCCGCCACGCCGTAGCCCACGTAGATCGTGGGCGGATTGTCCGCGTTATAGGCCGTGGTGTAGCTGTTGCCGTTGAGCGTGCCGGTGCCCGCCTGGAGCTGGAACGCGCAGGCGATCTGCGCGGCCGTGGGCAGCGCGCCGCTCGGCGGATGCTGGACCGCGCCGGTGACCGTGAGGCCCGCGCGCGTGGCCGACACCGAACTCGATTGCGCCGGTATCGGCGAAGCGAGATAGGTCAGCGTGTAGGTCATCTTCGTCGGATCGATGTTCAGGCTCACGACCTCGCCGCTGCCCGCGCCGCCGAGATAGGTGTTCTTCGCGATGTCGGCATCGGCGGGGCAGAGCGCCGTGGCGGCCGGCTGGCTCGTGGGCGCGCCCTGGTTCGTGCAGGTCGAGCCCGAACATTGCGCCGGCGTGATCGGCGCGGGGTCGCTGGCGTTGCCTCCACCGCAAGCGACGAGTAACGGCGTTGCGGCTGCGGCCAGCGCGACGCAGCGGACAATGCTCTCCAACATGTGTCTGCCTCCCTGTCTCGTAATAATTTGTGCGGTGAAGATTGGATCATTACATTGACCGCTGTCAATTGAACGAATCACTCTAAAAGCCGCCATCAGGGCGCTTCCGCTTGCTCCGTCGCGGCCGGGGCGGATGCAACGCGGGTTTGTCCTGATGTGTGATTGAGACGCGCCGGCGTCGCTGAGCAAAGCGTATTCCCGGAGAAAACGCGGCCCGGAGGCGCGATCTGGCCGGGGGCACGGTGCACGAAACGGTGTGGGAAAGCGGATCGCTTACGGTTGGATGTTCGCGCAATGATTCGATATGCCAGGCATATGCCTGGCAATCGGCGACGCGTTCTGAAGCGGAGCCACGCTTATCCGCGAATCCGAAGGTGAGGGAATACGGGAAACGTTTGCGCTCGACCGGATGCCAACGGTGAGGACATTCGGGAGCCAGACCTGGGGAGTGCCAGGAAACGTGAAGGCGAGTGTGTCGCCGCACTCACCGATCCACCCAACTGCACGATCGAACCGCCCGCGAACCGTAAAGGTGAGTGTTTGCGGGAGCCATTATTCACGGGATCGACACCCAATCGCGTTTTGTAGCTTGATGTCGTCAAGTTGCTTCGCGGATTTTTTAACATCAAGTGTCTGGAAGAAAATCCAAAGGTGAGCGTTTTCAGGAGCACAGGCGCGCGGCGCGCACACGCTTCGTTGCCGGCCTTTCAGGGAGCGCGAGGCCCGACGCGGTATAGTCGACGACGATGCGCGCCGGCCAGGCGGCAACTCGAATCCACCGGCCGGCGCGGCGCTACGGGAGCCGTCTCATGGTTTTTTTCGATCGACTGTGGCCGCGCAAGCCCGCGCGGCCCGACCCGCAAACCGAACAGACACGCGCGCTGGCGGACCGGCTGACCGAGCTGAGCCCGCCGCTGAAGCTCGCGCGCGACTGGCGCGCGCGGCTCACGCCCGCGCTCGCCCAATCGCTGAGCTATGTGAGCGATGTGGTGCGGACCTTGCCGCCCGCGCACGAGGCGAGCGCCGCGAACTGGCTCGCCGATCCCTATATCCACGCGTTTTTCGCCGCGCCCGACGAGATCGCGCATGTGCTCAGCCGCTCGGCCGAACTGCATGCGTGGTTCGAGAGCCATCCGCTCGCGAACGAAACCTACGCGGTGCTCGGCATGGCGATGAGCGAGCGGCGCTCGTTCGGCGTCGCGCAACATGGCGATCAGGTGCATGCGGACGTCGCGCAGACGACCTTGAGCTTCGACGACCATCAGGTGCGCGTGTGCGGCGAGACCGAAGCCGATCTGCGCGCGCTGATCGTGCAGCGCGTGGTCGAGCAGATCGCGCTTGAAGGGCTGGCGCAGATCAGCGCCGACGAAACGCGCCGCGACGCGCTCGAGCAGGAGCGCGCGCTGCTGCGCACGCGACTGCAATTGCTCACGCGTCACGGCGCGGGCACGCACCGGATGGTCGGCGAGCGGGCGGTGGCGGACGCAGCGGAGCTTGCGCGGCTGGAGGCGCTGATCGCAGCGAACGAGCAGGCGCTGGCGGCGCTGGGACTCAAAACCGACGCGCTGGAGCACGAACTGAGCGTGATCTGCGAGGTGCTCGCGCATCCGGCGCAGCACGCGAACGTCGAGATGCGGCAACTGCGGTTGAGCCCGATGAACGTGCTGATCGAACCGGGCGTGGCCGAGACGGGCGGCGTCAGCGGTGCGCCGATCGTCGTGCCGCTCGCGCATATTCCGGCGAGCCCGGCGGGGGTGCGTGCGTTCTCGCTGGTGCGTTTCGCGCGCAAGGATCTGCAGCCGCTGCCGCGCGTGCTCGACGAGGACAGCCGCTTCGTGATTTGAACGCCGTACGCGAAAGGTGAGGCTTTTCGGGAGTGCGGTGAATCGTTACGCACTCCAACGTGGATGACGTCAGGTGATGCTGAGCGCGAAGGCGATGCTCACCTTGTCTCGCACGCGTCGGCAAGACATGACGCGTTGAGCGCGCAAAACAAGGCAGAAAATTTCCTGGGAGTCCCAGGTCACGCGATTCGAAGCGAAGCGTTCTGTTGATCCGACGCGCGCACGCATGCCGATCGATCAAGGTGAGGATTTACGGGGGGCACGCGCCGCGTCGAGATTCAGGTGTGCCTGGTGAGGTCGGTGAACCGCTTGTTCATCACCGTACATGCGAGCGGATTCGCCGGTCGCTTCCGCGTGCAGAAGGCGCGGAAACCCGCGTTTTCCAGCGTATTTCGCGAGTTTTTCCTGGTAGTCCCAGGTTAAACGATGCGAATTTTGCCGATGACGATCGATGCGCTTAGCGATCCGGATCACGATGTCGATCGCGTGCGAATCCGAACGAACGCCGTTGAGGTGAGCGTTTTCAGGACCCACATTCCTGGTCGTATTTCAGCAGCGACCAAAAAGAAAAAGCCCTGAAAACAGGGCTTTTTTTACGAATCGGCCTGACAGTTCAGGTCCGGCACGGACACTAAAGGTGAGCCTTTTCAGGACCCGTCCGCCGTCCACACCGACACGCCCGCCTCGTCGATATCGAAACGCAGCGTCTGCGCCTGGGGCGCATGTGGCGCATCGTCGGCGGCGATGTCGAACGTTTCGCCGCCCAGTTCGACTGTCACATAGCGATCCCCGTGACGCAGCGACGTCCCCGCGAGCCGTCCTTCGTAACGGCCATCGGACGCGGCGCGCAGCGCACGCGACGACACGCGCCACATCGCGCGCGCGCCCACCTCAAGCGGCGCGCCTGCGCCGTCCGCGAAACGCAGCCGCAGCCCGGACGCCGTTTCGATCTCGCCCACCGCGCGCACGATCCCCTCGCCGATGTTGTGCAGTCCGAGCAGTTCGGCCACGCGCACGCTCGCGGGCTGCGCGAACACCGCGTCCACGGCGCCTGCCTGGAGCGCGCGGCCGTGTTCGATCACGAGGACTTCGTCGGCGAGCAGCGCGGCTTCGTCGGGATCGTGCGTGACGATCACCGTGACCGCGCCGATCTCGCGTTGCAGCGCGCGCAGCGACTGTTGCAGGCGGCGGCGGCGCGGCGTGTCGAGCGCCGCGAACGGCTCGTCGAACAGCAGCAACTGGCTGTGCCGCGTGAGCGCGCGCGCGAGCGCGACGCGCTGACGCTGGCCGAAGGAAAGCTGACGCGGCAGTCGCTGCGTGAGCGCGTCGAGGCCCAGATGCGCGAGCCAGTAACGCGCGCTGGCGGCGTCGGCGTCGACGGGAAACGCGAGTTGCTGCGCCACCGTCATGTGCGGAAAGAGGCCGTAGTCTTGCGGCATGTAGCCGATCTGACGACGCTCCGGCGGCAGCGCGCCGAGGTCGGTCGCACCAAGCGTGACCGACCCGGCGTCGTTCGGCTCCAGCCCCGCGACGATGCGCAGCGCGAGCGACTTGCCCGAGCCCGACGGTCCGATGATCGCGAGCCGCCGCGTGCGCGGCTGCCAGGCGACGTCGAGCGTGAACGCGCCCAGCTTGCGTCGCGCGGTGAACGCGAGCCGCAGGCCGGTGTGTTCGGGCGCGGCGGCGGGCGTGATGGCGGTGAGTTCGTCGCCGTTGTCGGTGCTCACCGCCAGCGTGGCGCGCGCGCCGCGCGTGTAGACCGACAGCATCGCGCAGACGATCGCGATGCCGAGCGTGGGCAGCAGCAGCGGCATCATCGCGGGCAGGCCCTGACCGCCGAACACCACATAGGTATAGACGGGCAGCGAATACGGGTGATACGCGACCATCACGGTCGCGCCGAATTCGCCGAACGCGCGCAGCCACGCGAGCGCGAGCCCCGCGCGGATGGCGGGCCACGCAATCGGCAGCGTGACGCGGAAGAAACGGCTGGCGGCGTGATGGCCGAGCGTGGCCGCGACGTCGTCGAAAACGGGATCGACGGCCGCGAACGCGGAGCGCGCGGCGACGATCAGAAAGGGCGCGGCCACGAAGGTTTCCGCGAGCACGATGCCCGTGAACGAATCGGTGAGCGTACCGTTGAACAACTGGCCGATGCCGCTATACGGGCCGATCAGGAACAGCAGCAGCACGCCGCTCGTGAGCGGCGGCAACGCGAGCGGCAACTGCACGACGAAGCCGAGCAGCGCCACGCCGCGCGCATGCGAACGCGCGAGCCAGTAACCGAGCGGCACGCCGCCCACGAGAATCACGAGCGACGCGACGCTCGCGCTCGCGGCCGAGACGGCGACCGCCGACCAGGTCTGATGCCAGTCGACGCCGGCCCAGTCGGCCTGGCCGATCTGCGGAATGCTGGCGAGAAACGGCGCGCACAGATACACCGCGAGCAGCGCGCCGAGCCACCAGAGCGGCCTCGCGGCGCGCTGCACGGGTTGGGTCATGACGGCGCGATCACTGCTGCGCGGCGTCGATCACGGCTTGCACCGACGGCGGAATTGCCTGGCCGTTGCCGTTCACGCCGGGCTTCGTCACGTCGACGCCGTGTTCGGCGAGCAGCTTGCGGCCTTCCGCCGACAGCAGGAAGTTGACGAAGCGCGCGGCCCCCGCGTTGTTCGGGGCGTCGTTGAGGATCGTGAGCGTGTAGTTCGCCTTGATCTTCAGTTCGGGCGCCGGGTGGATCGACGGAATCTTCAGGTCGGACGTTTCGGTGGAGTAGAAGAAGCCCGCGTCGAGCTGACCCGATTGCAGACGGCCCACGAGCGTTTCTTCCGGCAGCACCTGCGCGGGATTTTCGGGCGCGCCCAGCGTCTTCTCGACGAGGTCCGGCTGGTTATACGCCTGCGCGGCCTTCGTCATGAGTTCGACGGTGAAGGCGCCCTTCGGGTCGAGCTTCGGATCGGTGCGTCCCAGACGAATGCCGTCCTGTTGCAGCACGTCGCTCCACTTCTTCGTCTTGAAGTCGTTGGCGAAACGGCTCTTGGGGTTATAGCCGATCAGCAGCGGCGATTCGGCGAAATTCACGTACCACGAAACGTGATTGCCATTCGCTTCGCCCATCAGGCTCGCGTTGACCTTGGGGCTCGCGCTGATGAACACGTCGCCGCGACGCAGCTTGCCTTTGATCTCATTGGCGATCTTGTTCGAACCGGCGGCGTAGCCCTTGAAATGCAGGCCGGTTTCCTTTTCGAACGCGGGACCGACGCTTTTCTCCATCAGGTTCACGAGCGAGCCTGCATAGAGCACGTTCACGTCGTTGTCATCGGCGGCGAATGCGCTCGAACTTGCGGCGAGCACGCCCGACATCATCACGACCGATGCGATCAGCTTGCGGATCATCTGTTCTACCCCGTTCCGTTATAAAGGCCACTATATTACGACAGGCGTGCTGCGTTTATATACCTGGCCGAACGGCCAATTTTTAGTATTGGCTCTGTGCGGGAGGCATCGGGACGACTACACTGGGCTCCTTTATTTCGCCCTTTGCATCGCCTGCGCGGTTGGCCCCGGCCGTCACCGCGCCGCGTATCTTCATGGAGACCAACATGCGTACGAGCGCCCGTAATCACTTCACCGGTCAGATCGCCGCCGTCAAGCCCGGCGCCGTCAACGACGAGATCACGCTGCGCGCCGACGGCGGCCTGGAGATCGTCGCGATCATCACGCACGGCAGCGCGGCGTCGCTGGGTCTCGCGGCGGGCAAGGGCGCGTTCGCGCTCGTGAAGGCCTCGTCGGTGATCGTCATGGTCGACGGCGATGCGAGCAAGGTGTCCACGCGCAACGTGATCGCGGGCAGCGTGGCGTCGGTCACGAAGGGCGCGGTGAACGCCGAAGTCGTGATCGCGGCGCCGGGCGGTGCGCAGATCGCGGCCATCGTCACGAACGAGAGCGTCGACCGCCTCGGTCTCGCGGCGGGCAAGGCGGCGTCGGCGCTGTTCAAGGCGTCGAGCGTGATCGTCGGCGTGGACGACTGAACGCAGCGGTTTCACCGCAGCATGACGCAGCGCGAAACGGGCAATCCGGCGCACCGCCAATCCGCGGATCAGCCCGTGGATCAACCCGCGGTTCAAGCGGCGAGCGCAGCGCCGGATGTCGAGCGCTTGGCCGCCGCGTGCCGCGACCGCTTGACGGGCATGCCCGGCGGCGCGCCCACGGCGGACGCGTGGCTGTTCGCGCGACTCGTGGCGGCGCGCGCCGTGCGCGGCGAATGCGCGCTGCTCGGTTTATCGGCGTCCGAACTCGCCGAGCTCGCGAGGCGGCATTTCGTGGCGGGATCGCTCGACAGCGCGCCTGATGCGCCGCTGTCGAATGTTGCGAACCTCGCGATCGTCACGATGACCGACGACACGCATGCGTCGTTCGTCGCCGCGATGCGCGACTTTCTGCTCGGCCTGGCCGCGCCCGATGTCGACGGCGAGGACGCACGCTGCCTCGCCGCGATACTCGCGCATGCGTGTCTGCGTCCCGACCACCTGTGGCGCGATCTCGGCCTGAGCGGACGCGACGACGTCACGCAGATGCTCACGCGTTTTTTCCCCGCGATGGTCGCGCGCAATACCGAAGGCCTGCGCTGGAAAAAGCTGCTGGCGCGCGAACTCGCGCTGGCCACCGGCGGCGTGCCGGGACCCGCGCCGGGCTGTCCCGGCTGCGAGGACTTCGGCTTCTGCTTCGGCCACGCGCGTTAGCCAATCGGCCAGGCTCGCGCGCGAGGCCATCGTGTATGCTTGCGCGCATGACCAGACCCGCAAAAGACCGCGTGCAGACGGGCGCTTTGCCCCTTGCCAACCCGAATGTGAATGCGAACGTAACAGCGACCGTGAAGACGAGCGAAACAGCGAAATCGAAGCCGCAAACCGCAGCCGAAACGCCCGAAGCCGCGAGCGGCGTGCGCCGCGAACCGCGCGTGCGTTTTCGTATGCGCGTGATGCAGGACGACACCATCGCGCTGGGACCGGGCAAGGTGCAATTGCTCGAAGCGGTGCGCGAGCACGGCTCGATTTCGGCGGCGGCGCGCAGCCTGAACATGTCGTACCGGCGCGCGTGGCTGCTCATGGACGAACTCAATCGCGCGCTCGAATCGCCGGCCACGGTGTCGGAGCACGGCGGCCAGAGCGGCGGCGGCAGCATGCTCACGCCCGTCGGCGAGGAAATCATCCGTCTCTATCGCGGCATCGAGGAGCGCGCGGCCGCAGCCTGTGCGCCCGAAATCGCCGCGCTCAGGAAGCTCGTGAAGGGCTGAGCGCGCCGTCACGGCGCGTCAGCGGGACGCTTTCAACCGTGCCGCAGACAGAAGCGCGAAAGCGGCACCGCGGTGAGCGTGGGCACCGTGTTCGTATGCAGGCGTGTCATCAGTTCGACGAAACTCGCGAGACTCGCCGTGCGCAGCGGGTGATAGCTCACCTGATGCCGTTCGCACACGCGCTTGAGCGTGTTCATCGAATCGTGGTCGATGCAGTCGACGGGAAACACCGCGAGATCCGCGCCCGCGAGCGCCGCCGCGAGCAAACCCTTGCGGTCTTCGATGCCGCCGTCGTGCACCGTCAATTCGCCGCCCGCCGCGGCCACCCAGCGCCGTAGCGCGTGATTCGATCCCGGCCGTCCGCCCACATAGACGATGCGCCGGTTCTTGAGCGCGTCGCGCGGCAGGGCGCGGGTTGCGACTGCGTCGTCGTCGGGTTGCGCGGCGTCTTCGAGCGCCTGCGCTTCCGCGCGCAACGTGTCGATCAGTGCGAGCGCGTCGTCCAGTTGCGTGCGTAGCGCGTGCAGTGCGATTTCGTCGGCGTTCGCGCGCTGTTCGGCGGCTTCGCGACGGCTTGTTTCGAGCGCAAGGCGGGCGTCGCGCGCGGCCAGCGCGTCCTGCAACGCGGCGTGTTTTGCGTGCAGCGCGGACGCATCGCGGTCCATGCGCTGGGCGGCCGCGCGCGAGGTCTGCTCGGCGAGCGCATCGCGTGCGGCGTCGCGCTCGCGGCTCATGTCGTGCAGACGCGCCTGCTGGCGTTCGATCTTCGCGTGCAGTTCAGCGTTGTCCTCTTCGAGCGCGACGAGGCGGCGCAGATCCGCGCGATTCGCCGCGCCGACCAGATGCGACAGCATGTGCAGTTCGCCGAACGCGGCCTGACGCACTTCCATCGTCGTGGCCGGATGGCTCATCAGCGCCCAGTAGGCGGGCGGAATGTCGCCGTTGGCGCGCGCCTCGTTCCAGAGCGTGAGCACCGCATCGGCGTCGCGCGCGCCGGCAAAGCACCGCAGCGCGCCGGCATAGCGCGTGTCGAGCGCCTTTTGCAGCGCCTTGCCGCCCGCGCCGCCCTGGATCGCCAGTTCGACGGCCGTGTGATGAATCTCCAGATCGCTCGCGTGGCGCGCGTCGAGCGGCGCGAACTTCGGCACGAGCTTGCGCAGTTCATGCGTCGACAGACAGGTGCCGATGATCGAGCAGTGCAGATGCGCGTCGAGTTCGGCGAGACGCGTGCGGCGGCGCGAACGGTCGAGTTCGTCCTGCGACGGGCCGCAGCAGTCGGCGGACGGGGCGAAGGCGCGCAGATGCGGCGCGTCGTCCGGCGTCGCGGTGCCCGGCGTGCGGGCGAGGCGAAACGGCGGTGCGTGCATGGTGACCTCTGTCCGGTTAGGAGCGCGCGAGGGCGCAGCGCGTGGCGCGGCGTCCGGGTTCGCGCAGGGTACGTTCAGGGTGACGTCGACGTGACTTCAGGTTCACTTCAGACGCTGCCGCGCACCGTCAGCGAAATATATCACGGAATATAGCGGAGTCCGTCCAGTCATCGGGACGGCGCGCAGCCTGCTTGTCCGCATCCCTTGCGTGTTGCAGCAGCGGTTTTCGGCGATCGTCAGGCCGCGTCGCGGTGTTCGGTCGCGGCGTCGGCGCGGGTGTCAGGATTGGCGAGTGTCTGCATGCGTCGCGTCGCGGTGGTCGCGGACGTCGGACGTATGACCCGATGCGCGGGCGTCGCGCTGGCCGAGCCGCTCGCGGACTGCGCATGGCGCGCCATGACGTGCTCGACGCACAGCGCCACGAGGGCCGTATCGGTATGCTCCAGTTCGGCGGCCGTCGCGCGCATCGCCTCGGTGTCGAGGCAGAAGGCGTCGGAGAACATGGCGTCGCGGGTTTTGTCGAGACGGCGCGCGTCGCGGATCGCGCGTTTCAGTTCGCGCTGACGCGCGAAGCCGACGAGTTCGGCGCGGCGCGCCAGCGAGGTCAGCAGCGGTTGCAGCGAGGTCGCGGCGTCGGCGCTTGCGGACGGCGCGTCGGCGTCCGGCGCGAGCGAGCGGTTGAAGCGCTCGACGCTCTCGCGCAGACGCCGGAACGCGTCGATCACGTCGCGCATGCGCTCGGCGCGCTCGTGGCCCGAAGCGGGGCGCAGCGCCGTGATCGTCGCGGCCATGCTCGCCGTTACGCGCGGCGGCGCGGAGCGCGCAACTGCATTCATCATCCGTGGCCGACTGCTCACTTACCCACCTCGTGTCATCTGCGGAAATCGTCGCCGTGCGGATCCCGGCAAGGATCGCTGGCGCAGTCGTTATATTCTAATGTATATATCGATGCCGATAATGGCCTGCGTGCATGAATCCGACGCGCTTCTGTGACGTCGTGCCCAATCGACTAAAATCAGCCGCTTTGTATGAAGCTCCGGTGAAGCCCCGATGACCCGGTAACGTCACCGCGTCGCCGTGGCCCTCGCCGCGCCCTTTCGCCTTCCGCCGTACATGAACACACCTTCTCCCGCTCCCGGCGACGCGCCGCAGAGCATCGCGCGCAATCGCGGTTTCCAGCGTTTCTGGGGCGCCCGCGTGCTCGCCTCGATGTCGTTTCAGATGCTGGCCGTCGCGATGGGCTGGCATATCTACGCGCTCACCAAAAGCGCGTTCGCGCTCGGCCTGCTCGGTCTCGCGCAATTTTTGCCGATGTTTCTGCTGACGCTCGTCGTCGGCCATGTCGCCGATCGCTACGACCGCCGGCGCATCGCCGCCGTCTGCCAGAGCATCGAATGCGTGGCCGCGTTGACGTTCGCGCTCGGCACCTTCGGCGGCTGGCTCAGCGCGCCGATGATCTACGTGCTGGCGGCCTGCGTGGGCGCGGCGCGCGCGTTCGAGTCGCCGGCGATCTCGTCGCTGCTGCCGGGCGTGGTGCCGCGTGCGCAACTGCCGAACGCCACCGCGTGGTCGACCTCGGCGACGCAGACCGCGCAGATCGTCGGTCCGGCGCTGGGCGGCCTGCTGTACGGACTCGGCGCGGGGCCGGCGTTCCTGGCCTGCGCGGTGTCGTTCGCGATCGCGGCGACGCTTTCGGCGACGATTCCGCTCAAGGCGCGGCCGCCGTCGCGCGCGCCCGTCACGCTCGAATCGGTGTTCTCGGGCATCGCGTTCATCCGCTCGCAGCCGGTGATTCTGGGCGCGCTGTCGCTCGATCTGTTCGCCGTGCTGTTCGGCGGAGCAACCGCACTGCTGCCGGTGTTCGCGCGCGACATCCTGCACGCGGGGCCGCTCGAACTGGGGCTGCTGCGCTCGGCGACCGCGGCGGGCGCGCTTGCCGGGACGATCTGGCTCGCGCACTTTCCGCTGCGCCGACGCCCGGGGCTGTCGATGTTCGGCGGCGTGATCCTGTTCGGCTGCGCGACGATCGTGTTCGGGCTGTCGCATAACGTCGTCGTCTCGCTGATCGCGCTGGCGGTGCTGGGCGCATCGGACGTGGTGAGCGTGGTCGTGCGCACGTCGCTCGTCCAGTTGCGCACGCCCGATGAAAAGCTCGGCCGCGTGAGCGCGGTGAATTCGCTGTTCATCGGCACGTCGAACCAGCTCGGCGAATTCGAGTCTGGCCTGACCGCCGGATGGTGGGGCGCGCAACCGGCGGTGCTGGTGGGTGGCGTCGCGACCATCGGCGTCGCGCTGCTGTGGATGAAGCTGTTTCCGGGATTGCGCGACACGCGCTCGCTCGAACGCGAGGATGCGCACGCGACGGCGAGCGCGGCGGGTTGAGCGGGAGAGGGTGCGACTGACGGCGGCGACTGACGGCGGCGACTGACGGCGGCGACTGACGGCGGCGATCGACGCAACTAACTGCCGCGTACGTCGCCGCTCGGTCTTGCGCTGAAGTGCTGAAGAAAAGCCCGCGCGCCGCCGCCGGCCTGGCGCGTCATCCTGTCTCATTTCACGTCGATCTGGCCTCGTTGCTGCCTCTTTGAAGCCAGTTTCGACGCCTTTCGGTCCCTTTTCGCCCCAATTCTGCTCGCCGATACCAGGCAAACGCGTCAATTCCCGGTATCCTTTCGCCGAAGCGTCGCGTTCGCGTCGCCGCGTCCAGTTCTGTCCAGCCACACCCAGGTCACACCCGTCACCCGCATGTCCCAGTCATCCCGTCAGCCATCGCCAACGTCCGCTTCCCGGAGTACGCCATGCGCGTAGGCCGTCCGGTCAAGGCGCTGCCGCAACCGCTCTGCGACTACTGCGGCGCGAAGGCAGTACTCGCGCGTTTCGGCGACGAAGCCTACCCGTACCGCGACGATCACGGCACGCTCTGGGTCTGTGCCGCCTGCGAAGCGTGGATCGGCGTACCCGCGCGCAGCACGCGCAACGTGCCGCTCGGCCGCCTCGCCAACGGCGCGCTGCGCGACGCCAAGAGCCGCCTGCACGACGCGCTCGAACCGCTCGTCGCGGCCAAGGTGCGGCGCGACAAGGTCAATATTTTCGAGGCGCGCGGCCGCGCGCTGCGCTGGCTCGCCGAGGAACTGGGCTTCGACCTGCCCAATCCGTCGATCCATCATCTGACACTCGATCAGTGCGAAGCGGCAATCCGCCACGTCGAGGCCTTCATGGCCGCGCGCCGCGCCAGCGACGACGAGCGCTGACGCGTCGGCGAACGCACGCAACCATCCGCCGCTCGCCGGATTCCGCCGATTCCGCAGTTTTCGCCCGCATCCGCGTATCGCCGCGAATATCCGCAAATCGACGCGCATTCGCGCCCGTTCACGACCTCGCGGACACCTTTAGTTACATCCTCGTCGCAAAACGGCGCTCAACCTTGGCCGCCACGTGCCGTTATTGCACCTGAACTGATTCTTTCCTGTGCCATGGCCAAGACGATCCCCTTTCCGGCGCAACACATCCAGGCCACGCGCGCACGGCGCCACAAGGCCAAAGCCGAGTTGCTGCCGATGCCGCGTGCAAGCGCGGATGAACTGGCGCTCCAGGTGCATCTGGCGCTGGCCGCGTTGCGCGCGGGCGGCTCACAGCATGACGCCCAGGCGCTCCTGCACGCGCATGTGCTGGCGCAATCGATCGCGGATGCCGGTTACGGCGATCTGACGCCCGAGCAGGTCCGTCCCGCCGACGAAGCGATCATCGCGTGCTTCTCGCGCGGCGGCGCGCAAGGCGAGTGGCGTCTCGACGATGCGCAGTTCGAAGCCGTGCGCCCGGTCATCAATGTCTACGACGTGCAACTGCAAAGTGCGCCGATGTGGGTGCTGACCGACGCGAGCGAGCGGCTCGAGCGCATGCGCGCGGGCGAAGCCGCGCAGGCACGCAAGCGTGCGTAACGTGCGCGTGACGTGTCCGGTGGGCATGTCGATTGCGGGTGACAACGCCGAAGTCGACGCTCGCACGTCCAGGCGGCGTACGAAGCGGACCCGCCGGCAGATGTACCAGACAGCACGAAGCAAAATGTAAGCAAAGCAGCCACAGCGCGCAGTGATGACGCAGACGCGACGCGATGATTCGGCCCCCGGCCGACCGTGCCACGCAACGGGTTCACGGTGCGCAGTGAAGCATTCAGCCCGATCGCGCCCAATGCGCCGTCCGGCGGCGCTGTGGCGGCATTGGCACGGGATTTGACGCGCGGCGCGAATCGTGTTGACTTCCGACAGCGTGCGTGACTAAAATTCGCCCGTCTTAACAAAAGGGGCTGACGCCTTGGACAGTAGCAGTAGTCGATCTTCGAACAGTTTCGCTGCCTGACCGGCAGGACGTCCGCGCTCCCTTTTCTCTCAGCCGCCGTCTTGCCAGCCAGGCAGATGGTGCGCGTCCAGCAGTACATTCTCGTGCACTCTTTTTAGCGTCGACCAGGCGCCGCAGCGTCGTATGCGCAGCGCGCCAGGCCGATATCGCGCCGTGAGCCCTGTTCGCTCGCGGCACGGTCCGTTCGTCACGCCGATCATCCGCCTTGCGGAATTCGCGCGACGCACGGATCGCCACATGCGCCGCCTGGGACCGGTTTCCAGCGCGCCGCCGTGACGATAAGGAGTTCCGATGTCCGACAGTGACAGTTATCCGTTATGCCGCTTCCTTTTTTCGTTCCCTGAGGAAAGCGCGCAGACGTGAGCCGCTGACGCGCGTACGCCGCGCGCAGCCGGGTCTGCTGGCTTTCCTCGCAACCGCGTTCGCTCCCTGAGCGACGTGAGGAGATCCAGCATGAACTTCGGCCTTCTTCTGCCGCACCTGCCGCAAACGCAGCACACCCTTCATCCCGACCAGCTCGGCGCCCGCGAGCGCACGAGCGACACGCCGCCGTGCCCGCCGTCGCGCCTTGCCGCGCGCTGGCGCGATTTGCGCGCCCGCGTGTTCCGCGCGTCGGGGCGAGGTTGACCGGGGCTGAACGCAGTAAGACAAGAAAGAACGGCCCCCGCCCGAACGCGTCGCCGCCCGAATGGCGGCGCGCTCGACGCGCGAGCCGCGCATCATCCAGATCGCCGGTGCAACAAGACATGAATCAGATCAACCGCTCCATGCGAACGACCCGCCGCGCCGCGCGTGCAGGCGGCGTCGCGCATGCCATCGCCCTGGGAGGCCGCTAATGGAGTTCAGATTCAACCTGAACCGTACGGCCAACGCTTCGGCGTGGCGCGTGCTGCCCAACCGCTGGGACTTTGTAGCGTTCCCGCTCATCATCTGCCTGATCGCCATGGCGGCCGTGGGCTTCCACGAAACGATGGCGCCTATCGCCACGCTCAAGGCGCAGCCGATTTCGCTCGATCCGTCGAACCTGCCGGAGTACGCGATGCGCACGACGCTGCGCATGCTGGCGGCGATGGTCGCCTCGCTGATCTTCACGCTGGTGTACGGCACGCTCGCGGCCAAGAGCCGTCGCGCGAGTCTCGTGCTGGTGCCGATCCTCGACATCCTGCAGTCGGTGCCGGTGCTGGGCTACATTTCGTTCACGGTCACATTCTTCCTCGCGCTGTTTCCCTCGCGCGTGTTGGGCGCTGAACTCGCGGCCATCTTCGCGATCTTCACGAGCCAGGCGTGGAACATGACCTTCAGCTTCTATCAGTCGCTGCGCACGGTGCCGCGCGATCTCGACGAAGTCTCGAAGGGCTTCCACCTGACTGGCTGGCAGCGCTTCTGGAAACTGGAAGTGCCGTTCTCGATGCCGGGCCTCATCTGGAACATGATGATGTCGATGTCGGGCGGCTGGTTCTTCGTGGTGGCCTCCGAAGCAATCACGGTGGGCAATAACACGATCACGCTGCCGGGTATCGGCGCGTATCTGGCGCAGGCGATTTCCGAAAAGAATCTGCACGCCATCGGCTGGGTGATCCTGACGATGACGGTCGTGATTCTCGCCTACGACCAGTTGCTGTTCCGTCCGCTCGTGGCATGGGCCGACAAGTTCCGCATGGAAAACACGAGTTCCGGCGACGCACCCGAATCCTGGCTGCTCGACCTGATCCGCCGCACGCATCTGATTCACCGCCTGCTGGTGCCGATGGGCTTCCTGCTCGCGACGTTCGCACGTATTCCGTTCCGCGTGCAATTGCCGAAGGCGATGCCTGCCGTGAACCTCACGCTCAGCAAGCGCTCGCGTTTCGGCGACGCGATCTGGGCCGTGTTCGTGATCGCGCTCACGCTGTTCGTGGTCTGGCGCGTGGTGGCCTACGTGCGCACAGGCGTCTCGCTCGACGAAGTGGGTCACGTGTTCGTGCTCGGCCTCATCACGCTGCTGCGCGTGATCGTGCTGATCGCGATTGCCTCGGTGATCTGGGTGCCGCTCGGCGTGCTGATCGGCCTGCGTCCGGCGCTTGCCGAAAAGGTCCAGCCGCTCGCACAGTTCCTCGCGGCATTCCCGGCGAACCTGCTGTTCCCGGTGTTCGTGATTGTGATCGTGCGCTTCCATCTGAACGCGGACATCTGGCTGTCGCCGCTGATCGTGCTCGGCACGCAGTGGTACATCCTGTTCAACGTGATTGCGGGCGCAAGCGCCTATCCGAACGACTACAAGGAAGCGGCCAAAAACTTCCGCATTCGCGGCTGGCAGTGGTGGCGTCAGGCGATCCTGCCGGGCATTTTTCCCTACTACATCACGGGTGCGATCACGGCCTCGGGCGGCGCGTGGAACGCGAGCATCGTCGCCGAATACGTGCAGTGGGGCGATACGAAGCTCGAGGCGCACGGCCTTGGCGCGTACATCGCGCAAACGACTGCCGCCGGTGATTTCCCGAAGATCATTCTGGGCATCGCGATGATGTCCCTGTTCGTGACGCTGTTCAACCGCGTGCTCTGGCGTCCGCTGTACACCCACGCCGAGTCCAGGCTGCGGCTCGATTGAGATGGAGTAATACATCATGCTGAATCCGAAAATCGTCTCATCCGACCTGCTGCCCGCACGGCCCACGCTCGGCGACGAAGTGCTGTCGGTCAAGCACATGTCGCGCGGTTTCGCGAAAAAGGACGACGAGCGCCTCGTGCTCGACGACGTCAACCTCTCGCTGCGCGAAGGTGAAATCGTTGGGCTGCTCGGCCGCTCCGGCTCGGGTAAATCGACGCTCCTGCGCATCATCTCGGGCCTCATCGAACCGAGCGCGGGCGAGGTGAACTGGCTCGGCAAGCCGCTCGACGGCCCGGCGAAAGGCGTCTCGATGGTGTTCCAGACCTTCGCGCTGTTTCCGTGGCTCACGGTGCTGCAGAACGTGGAAGCGGGCCTCGAAGCGCAGGGCGTGCCCGCGCGCGAGCGCCGCGAACGCGCGCTGGCCGCGATCGACCTGATCGGTCTCGACGGCTTTGAAAACGCCTACCCGCGCGAACTCTCGGGCGGCATGCGCCAGCGCGTGGGTTTCGCGCGCGCGCTCGTGGTCGACCCGGCGCTGCTGCTGATGGACGAGCCGTTTTCCGCGCTCGACGTGCTCACGGCCGAAACGCTGCGTACCGACCTGCTCGACCTCTGGACGCAGGGCCGCATGCCGATCAAGTCGATGCTGATCGTCACGCACAACATTGAGGAAGCGGTGTTCATGTGCGACCGCATTCTCGTGCTCTCGTCGAACCCGGGGCGCCTGGTGGCCGACATCAAGGTGCCGTTCAAGCACCCGCGCAATCGTCTGGACCCGGCGTTCCGCAAGCTCGTGGACGAGATCTACGCGAAGATGACCGCGCGCGACGCCGCCGAAACGACCACGCGCCGTCTCGAAGTGGGCAGCCGCCTGCCCGACGTCTCGACCAACCTGATGGCCGGCCTGATCGAAACGCTGGCGGCCGCGCCGTACCACGGCCGCGCGGACATGCCGGAAATCGCGCGCTCGCTGCATCTGGAAGTGGACGACCTGTTTCCGATTGCGGAAATGATGCAACTGCTCGGCTTTGCCGACGTGCGCGACGGCGACCTGCTGCTCACGCCGCCCGCGCGCGTATTCGCCGAGATGGGCACGCAGGCGCGCAAGCTGATGTTCGCCGATCATTTGCTGCGCAACGTGCCGCTCGCGGCGCGGATCAAGAAGGTGCTCAACGAACGCCCGGGCCACCGCGCGCCGCGCGTGCGCTTCGAGCAGGAACTGGAAGATTTCCTCTCGGATACGGCGGCCGAAGGAACGCTCGATACCGTGATCGACTGGGGCCGCTACGGCGAGATTTTTTCGTATAACGACCAGTCGGAAATTTTCAGTCTCGAGGACGTGGAAGCTTAAGGTTCGCAAGGGACGCAGCGCACGCGGCGCTCCTCCTGAAAAAAACGCTGTGGATGACGGCTCAATTGTGCCGTTGACCGCAGCGTTTTTTTTTGTGCCATCGACAACTTCGCAGTACGAACCTCAAAGAAGTGACGATTCTCCGCTGCTAGTATTTTTTCGACGCGAGCGGTGCACGACGTACGTCACCTCGCACGCGAGATGCGCCTCGATTTGAAATCGAATGAGCATCGAATCGGTTGCATTTTTTGCGGTCATCGGAAGGGAGAACACGATTATGTCGATGGATCGAAGGACACTCTCCGCGGAAGCGGTCACGGCGGCGTTCAACCAGATCTGCGCGCATCTCGACGAAGACGCGGGCGAGCTCGACGCGGCCACGCGCAAGCGCCTGGAACGCATCGCGAAGGAAAGCATGGAAGCGCATCCGGCGCTTGCGTGGCAAACGCTGGGCATGCTCGCCGCCGAGCGCTGGGACAGCGAGGCGCTCGAAGTGGCGTACGCGAACGCGTTGCGCTGCGAACGCGGGGTGCAGGCCGGCATCAACTGTGCGGTGGCGCTCGCGGCCTGCAATCGTTTCGGCGAAGCCGCGGAAGTGGCCGAGCGTGCGTGGCAGGCGCAGCCGTCCAGCCTGCTTGCGCTGCGCGGCGCAATCGACATGGCGTGGCAGGCGGGGCGCTGGGCGCGTGCGCTGGAACTCATGCAGGCACTCAGTCCGCGCTCGAATGCCACGGATCGCGAAACCGAGGCGTATCGGCGCAAGGCGGTGGCGATTCTGGAACGCCACGCGGTGCCGCTGTCGGCGGTCGAGGCGTTTCACGACGCGCTCTATGGTTTTCTCGCCACGCGCCGCGTGCGCGCGCTTGCAGCGTGTGAATTCGTCGACGACGGTCCGGGGGAGGAGACCGTGTATGTAACCGTTCAGATTGCGCGAGAGCACGACGAGGTCGCGCAGCTGGATGAGGCGTTGGCGGAGGCATTGTCCGATGCCGTGGAGGCTTATCCGCTCGCCGCCTTCGCGATCGATCTTGCAGAGAGGGAGACGGCCTGATGTCGGCGCAGGCGTGCATCGATACAGCCGGGCGTCTGTTGCTCGAACCGGCGCGCGAGGCCGACAGGCGTCGCGCGGTCCCGTCGTGCGCGAACGCCACGATCAATCGGCGCGCGCTGCGAATCGACAACGCAGGAAGCGCAAAGGTGAGCTTCTTCGGGAGAGAGCGAATCGCGCGTGTTTTGCGCGCGATTCGCAAGATGCGATCACGCGCAAAGCCCCGCCGTTGCGTGAAATCCCATCACGCTTCGCGCGCCGCACAGCGAGTGTGCGTGCACGAAGGTGAGCTTTTACGGGATCACGACGGTTTGCGGCGCGGTGTCGTGCGCGAGTCGTCGTCGCGTTCGTCGTTGCCGAATACATGGCCTTCCACATCGCTGTCGTGCGGCACCCCGATCACAAAGTTGCGCTGCGGGTTTGCCAGTTCGATGCCGCGCTCCGTGAAAAGCGCGAGCACGCGTCGGTTGAATTCGCGTTGCACACCCCAGCGCGAAGAGTCCTTGCACTGGATCTGGCCCACGAGCGTGACGCTGGCGCCGTCGACCTGATCCACGCCCCAGTAGGCGAAGTCGCTGAGTATGCCGTTTTTGAAGGCGTCGTCGGCGCGGATGGAAGCGCCGATATCCTTGAGCGTGTCGATCGCGCGTTGCAGGTCGTTGCCGTGCGCGATCACCACCTTGACCGCGGCGTTGCCGATGCCGCGATTCGTGTTGTTCACGGTCGTCACCGAGCTGAAGGGCACGGTGTAGAGCGAGCCGTCGCCGCCGCGCAGACGCACCGTACGGATCGAGAGGAACTCCACCGTGCCCGAGACGCCCGCCACGGTCACCCAGTCGCCGACCTGCATCGCGTTTTCGGTGAGCAGGAAGATGCCGGTGATGAAGTCCTGCACGAGCTTCTGCGAGCCGAAGCCGAGCGCCACGCCGAAGATGCTCGCGCCCGCGATCAGCGGTGCGGTATTCACGCCGAGCTGCGAGAGCGCGGTGAGGCCCACGATCACGAAGATCGCGACGAACAGCGTGGTGCGGAACATCGGCAGCAGCGTGCGCAGACGTGCGGCGCGTACGTAGTCGCCGGCGTCGGTCCAGGCGTTGAGGCGGCGTTCGGCTGCGCCGTTCGCGACTTCCCAGATCACGATGGCCACGGCCACGGCCACGGCGATCGTGAGCAGCGCGGAGCCGAGCAGGTGCCCGATCGGCGCGTTCATGAGCAGGCGTGCCGGGCGCAGGCCCCATACGTGCAGCAGCACGTCGATCGTCACGATCCATAGCGCGGCGATCACCACGCGGCGCAAGGCGGGGTAGTAGCGGTAGGCGCGGCGCTGCGAGATGGTCATGTCGGCGCGGTTGCCGAGCGGATCGAACACGCGTCCGAGCGCGCCGAGCGCGACGATGGCGGCCACGCGCGCAGCCAGCAGCACGGCGAGCGAGAGGCCGCCCGCGCGCATGAGTTCGCGGTAGCCGCCGCGCAGGTCGAGCGCCCACACGAACCAGAGCGCCATGACCACGAAGATCGCGGCCACGGCCCAGATGTCGGCGAACCAGTGCGCGAGCCAGGCCAGCGAGCCGCGCTGCGCGGCCACGTTGCGCAGCCAGGCGGCCACGGGCTTGCGGCATTGCAGGATCATGACGGCGAGCGCGAGGTGGCCGACCAGCGTGACGATCTTCACGAGCGCGAGGTGCGCGTCCTCGGTCATGCCGAGCGGCACTGCGCCCGCGAGCGCGCCGCCCACGCCGCCGATCGCGACGATGCGCACGACCCAGCGCTGCGTGAACGCGGCCCAGGTCGAGCTCATGCGCGTGAGGCGCAGCGCGTCCGAGTCGGGCGCAAATAGCAGGGCGCCCAGGGCGATCACGACGCGGCAAATCACCCACGTGTCGACGAGCTCGCCCACGGCGGCGGCGGGTGCGGCGTCGTCGGCGCCAAAGAGCGAGAGCACGCCCGCTGCGACCAGGCCGAAGCCCATCACGGGCACGAGGTCGAGCAGCGTCACGAGCAGTGCGGCGGGCAGGCGTTGCAGCAGGCGCCAGTGATGGGCGCCGCGGCTGCGATGGCGCGCTTCGCGTGCGCGCGAGAGCGGGTCCTCGTCGGGCGCGGCGTCGTCGGCTGCGGCGGCATTCACGGTCTCGCGTGCTGCGGCGTTGGCGGCCGGGTTCGCGTTGGGGCCGGCGTTCGGATCGTCGTTCGGATCGGCGTCAGCCGCTTTTGTGGCTTTTGCTGTGGTCGTGACGTTTGCGGCTTTCGTGTCCGCCGCGTCTGCCGTGCCCGTAGCAGGCGCGTCGGCGGCTTCCATGCCGGCGGCGACGCGCAGGGCGTCGTCATCGTCGCCGGGTTGCGCGGCGGCTTTGAGCGCGGTGGCCGTGCCGGTCGCTTCAGGTGTCTGCGGTTGCGCTTGCGGCGGCTGGGCGGGCGCGGCAGCGTCGCTGGCGTCGTCGAGCGTGGCGGCCGCGTGGGCCACGATCGAGCGATGCGGCTTGGCGAGCGCGCGGCGCAGCAGCGCTTCAATCGCCAGCGCGGGCACGAGCGTGAGCAGCAGCACGCGCAGCAGTCCGAGCAGCATCGCGTGACCTTCAGGTGTGCTCAGGCGCTCGCGCCACCAGCCGCGCGCGGAGCCGGTGTCGAACAGCGCCGTGCGCGCGTGCACGAGCCGATCGCCGATGAGGCGCGCGCTGTGCGCGGCGTGATCGGCGAGTTGCAGGACAAGGCCGTTCGAGCGCAGCGCGTCGGTGAGCGGTGCGGAAGCCGAGGTGGCCGCGGATGCGGTCGCGGGCGCGCTCGCGGGCGTTGCGCTCGACGCGGGCGTGGCCAGCGCGCCGGCGGCGGCGATGGCGCGCAGCGTGTCTTCGATGTGGCTGCGCTGCACCGGATCGTCGAGGACCTGCAGCGCGGCGTGCGCCTGCGCAGGCGTGAGCACGACCGGTGCGGCGGGATTGGCGGGCGTCGCGGCCGGGGCCGGTGCAGCGGCAGCAGCCGACGCGCACGGTGTCCACGCGAGCGCCGTTATCCAGACAAACGCGGCGAGCAGGGCAGCGCCGCGCGGCAGCCGCAGCGTTCGTAACACGGAAGAAAGGAGCATCCTGGGCATAGGCAAATACGGAGTCGGGCGTCGGTGACGGTCGATGAGCGTCAAGGATTGGCGGCGATGGCCGGATGTCGGACAGCGTGCCGGTTGGCCGGTTCAGGTAACGTCGCTGCCGGCGTCGGGCGCCGCCTCCGGCTTACGATGCGCGCGGCAAGGTTTCGTCGGAACATTCGACGCCGCGCCGCAAATCTCGTGCCCCGCAGCGTGAAAACGGGGGTGAAAACGGGTAGGAAATCAGGGCCTGAAATCGGGCGCTAACGCGGAGCGAAACATGGGCACAACAAGGGACGCAGCCAGGCGAGCACACCATCGAAGCGATCAGCGCGGCGCGAGGCCCCAAAGTATGCGCCGGATGGCGATTGTGTGTCGCCAGGCTAACACTGGCGCAGTCGCGACGGCAATGGGTAAGTCCGTGCGTCAAGGAGGAGAAAGAGAAAGCGCGGCGACCTTAGCCCGCCTCGCTCTCGCGCCAATGCGCGAGAATGCGCGCCTTGGCATCGAGCAACGTGGCAACGTGCGTGTCGAGCTGCTGGCGGATGCGCTCGGTCGGCCCGCCAATCGAGAGTCCGTAACAGTCACCGCCGAAGTCGAGCGCTACGGCCACGGCAGACAACTCGGGCGCGCTCTCGCCGATATTCGCGTACCAGCCGCGCGCTTTCGCGGCGGCGGCCTGTTCGACGAGCGTCGGCAGATCGGTGGCCGTCGCTTCCGTATAGCGCTCGAAATCGAGCTTCGCGCCGAGCGCGGCCTGCGCGTCGGGCGCGAGTTCGCCGAAGATCGCCTTGCCGATGGAGTTCGCGTGCAGCGGCCGCAGCGCGCCGGGCTGGCACGCGTAGCGCACGGACTTTTCCGATTCGACCACGTCGAGGTACACGACCGCCGCGCCGTGAATCTTGCCGAGCACGATGGTTTCGCCGCTGGCGTCGCGCAACGCGACGAGCGTCGGATGCAGCATCTCCACGACCGGATCGACGGCGTCGATCGCGCTGGCGAGCAGATGCAGACGCCGCGTCGGATAGTAGCCGCCGCGCTTGCGCACCTCGTAGAGATAGCCGCGGCTCACGAGGGTGCGCGCGAGCGCAAGACAACTCGACGACGGCACGTTGAGCAGCCGCGCCATTTCGACGAGCGGCAGCGGCCGCTGTTCGGCGGCGAAAAGCTCGAACAGGTCGAGCGTGCGGGCAACGAGTTTGACGTCCATAAATACGCGATGAAAGCGAGGCGGCGCGCGCCTGCGTGTGCGGCCGCGCCCCAAACCGCGAGGCGCAACTCAGTACGACTTCGGCAACCCGAGCACCTTCTCCGCGATGAAGCAGAGAATCATCTGCGGACTGACGGGCGCGAGCCTCGGAATCATACACTCACGCAGATAGCGCTCGACGTGATACTCCTTCGCGTAGCCCATGCCGCCGAGCGTGGCGATGGCGGTCTGGCACGCCTGGAACGCGGCTTCGGCGGCGAGGTACTTGGCCGAGTTCGCTTCGGCGCCGCAGGGCTGGCCCGCATCGTAGAGCGTGGCGGCTTTCATCACCATCAGATCGGCGGCTTCGAGCGACATCCACGCCTGCGCGAGCGGATGCTGGATCGCCTGGTTCTGGCCGATCGGCCGGCCGAACACCACGCGCTCCTTCGCATACTGCGTGGCGCGCGCGAGCGCCGCGCGGCCGAGTCCGACCGCCTCCGACGCAATCAGGATGCGCTCCGGATTGAGCCCGTGCAGCAGATAGTGAAAGCCCTTGCCTTCCTCGCCGATGCGGTCCTCCACCGGCACGCGCAGATTGTCGATGAACAGCATGTTCGAATCGACCGCCTTGCGGCCCATTTTCTCGATCTCGCGCACTTCCACGCGCGCGCGGTCGAGGTCGGTGTAGAAGAGGCTCAGCCCGTCGGTGGGTTTGGCCACGCGATCGAGCGGCGTGGTGCGCGCGATGATCAGCATCTTGTTGGCGACCTGCGCCGTCGAAATCCAGATCTTGCGGCCGGACAGCACGTAATGATCGCCGTCGCGCACGGCCTGGGTCTTGAGATGCGTGGTGTCGAGACCGGCGTCCGGTTCGGTCACGGCGAAACAGGCCTTGTCGCGGCCCTCGATCAGCGGCGGCAGGAAGCGCCGCTTCTGTTCGTCATTGCCGAACACCTGCACGGGATTGAGCCCGAAGATGTTCATATGCACCGCCGACGCGCCCGACAATCCCGCGCCCGAGCCGCTGATCGTGCGCATCATCAGCGCGGCTTCGGTCATGCCGAGTCCCGAGCCGCCGTGCTCCGGCGACATGGCGATGCCGAGCCAGCCCGCGTTGGCGAGCGCGCCGTGAAAGTCGTGCGGAAAACCGCCTTCGCGGTCGCGTTCGAGCCAGTAACTGTCGTCGAAACGCGCGCAGATTTTTTCGATCGCGGCAACGATCGCTTGCTGGTCATCGGTCAGATTGAATTGCATGGCGGACATCCTCGTAAAACGAAAAAACGAAATCGACGGCGTTCAGAGCGGAAACACGCCGAACAGCACTGCGGTGAACACCATCAGCACGGTGGCGGCGAACAGAAACGGAATCGTGAACTTCTGGTGTTCGGCCAGTTCCACGCCGGTCATGCCGACGATCAGGAACGTCGCGGGCGTGAGCGGGCTCACGGGAAAACCGGTGGTCATCTGACCGAGCAGCGCGGCCTGCGCCATCTGCACGGGCGGCACGCCGAGCATCTGGCCGCTCTGCGCCAGAACAGGCAGGATGCCGAAATAAAACGAATCGGGATCGAACAGCAGGCTCAGCGGCATCGACACGAGGCCGAGCACGAACGGCATATGGCGCGCATGTTCGGCGGGCACGTGGCGCACGACCACCTCGGCCATCGCGTTGAGCATGCCGGTGCCGGACATGATGCCCGTGAACGCGCCCGCCGCGAGCAGCACGCTCGCCATCATCAGCGCGGCTTTGGCGTGCGCGTCGACGCGTTCGCGTTGCATGGCGACGTCCGGATAGTTGATGACGAGCGCGAGCACGGTGCCGATCATGAACATCACCATCGGATCGACGATGCCCGAGACCAGCGTGCCGAGCACGACGAAGGTGAGCGCGAGATTGATCCAGAAGCGTTGCGGGCGGCGCAGCGCGGCTTCTTCCGGCGTGAGCGCGCGCGGCGTGGCGGCGATCGAGGCGGCGTGGGCACGCGTGAGGCCGAGGCGCTTTTCCTCGCGCTTGCCGAGCCAGTACGCGGTGCCGAACACGAACAGGAGGCCGACGATCTGCACCGGTATCATCGGATAGAAGATGACGGTGCCCGGAATGTGCAGCGCGGCGCTCGCGCGCAGCATCGGCCCGACCCACGGCAGGAAGTTGACGCCCGCCGCCATCGACGCCACGCAGGCGAGAATGCGGCGATCGAGGCCGAGGCGCGTGTAGAGCGGCAGCATCGCGGGCAGCGTGACGAGAAATGTCACCGCGCCCGAGCCGTCGAGATGGATCAGCAGCGCGAGCAGCGCCGAACCCATGACGATGCGGGTTGGATGGCAGCCGACGATGCGCAGCACGCCGTTGATGATCGGGTCGAGCATGCCCGCATCGGTCAGGATTCCGAAGAAAAGAATCGCAAAAACAAACATGCCGGCCACCGGGCCGATAGTCTGCACGCCGTGCACGATGAACTTCGCCGTCGAGAGGCCGAAACCGGCGGCGAGCGCGGCGACGATCGGCACCGCGATCAGCGCCACGAGCGGCGAGAGCCGCTTCGTGATGATCAGCGTGAACAGCGCGACGATGGCAAGCGTTCCGATTAGCGCGAGCACGACGGGTCCTCCGCTGCGCCGAACACCTGCGCCGTGTGTTCGCCGAGCGCGGGCGGCGCGCTGCGATAGGTGGCGGGCGTGCGGCCGAGCTTGATCGGCGAGGCGATGCCGCTATACGTTCGGCCAGGGTTGTGCTCCGCCGCGATCTCCACTCGCATCGCGCGATGCGCCGTGTGCGGATGCGCGAGCGCCGCGCCGAGTCCGAGCACGGGCGCGCAAGGCACGCCCTGGCGGATCAGCGTGTCGGCAAGTTGCGCGCCGTCCCAGGCGGCGAAGTGCGCTTCGAGCGCCTCGCGCAATTCGCGGCGATGCTGGCTGCGCAGCTTGTTGTCGGCGTAGCGCGCGTCGTCGGCGAGTTCGGGCGCGGCGATCACGCGGCACAGCGTGGCGAACTGCGCGTTGTTGCCGACCGCGAGAAAGATATCGGTGCTGCCCGTATGGAACATGTCGTAGGGCGTGATGTTCGGATGCGCGTTGCCGCTGCGCTGCGGCTCCTTGCCCGAATAGAAGTAGTTGGTCGAATGCGGATGCAGGATCGAGAGCGCGCAATCGAACAAGGTCGATTCGACGAACTGGCCGCGTCCGCTCGTATCGCGCTCGCGCAGCGCGAGCATGATGCCGAGCGCGGCGTTCAGTCCCGTCACGAGATCGACAACCGGCACGCCCACGCGCAGCGGCGCGCCGCCCGTTTCGCCGTTCACGCTCATCAGACCGGTCAGCGCCTGGATCGCGGCGTCGTAGCCGGGCAGCGCGCCGAGCGGGCCGTCCGCGCCGAAGCCCGAGATGCGGCAATGCACGAGGCGCGGAAAGCGCGGCGCGAGCGTGGCCTCGTAGGCGAGACCCCAGCGTTCGAGCGTGCCGATCTTGAAGTTTTCGACCAGCACGTCGGCGCTGTCGAGCAGCGCGAGCAGACGTTCCCGATCCGCGGGCTGCGAGAGATCGAGCACCGCGCCGAGCTTGTTGCGGTTCACGCCCTGAAAATAGGCGGCCGTGTCGCCGTCGAAGGGCGGCCCCCAGGTGCGCGTTTCGTCGCCGTTCGGCGGCTCGATCTTGATGACCTCCGCGCCGTGATCGGCGAGGATCTGCGTGCAATACGGACCGCCCAGCACGCGCGACAGATCGACCACGCGCAGGCCATGCAGGGAACCGGGAATGAACGACACGGCGCTTGTCTCCTTCATAGGGACTGCTGATCGATGGCGGGCTGCGCGATCATCGACTTAAATCGCAACTAACAGCCAATCGAAAGACGCATCCACGAAGTGGATATCTCGCGGAACTCATAAAGACCGATAAGTCCCCAGCTTGTGGCCACGAATCGCAGATCATTAATTCATGTGCATGAATTAATATTCACACAAGTGAATTTTCAGGTCAAGGCAAGACGCCCGCGGTGAGCCCAGGACTGTCCCTGGTGCGCGGGTTTTGATCAGTGGCGCACGCGACGGCGCCGATGCTACCGTTAGCCCGTCTGTCCCCAAGCTGTCCTCAAACTATCCCCCAGCGGATGCGCCAGTCGATTCGCTCGGCAGCCAACACCACGAGCCGCGCGGCGGCCACGGAGCGCGTGCCTATGAACAGCGTCAGCGTCGCCGGAGTGCGGAAGGGCCAATTGAGCCGCGCGCAGTTGATCGTCGCAGCCACGCTCGGCAATGCGCTCGAATTCTTCGACTTCACCGTCTACAGTTTCTTCGCGCTGACCATCGGCAAGCTGTTCTTCCCGACGATGTCGAGCTACGGCCAGTTGCTGGCGTCGGTGGCGACCTTCGGCGTGGGCTTCGTGATGCGGCCGCTCGGCGGCGTCGTGATCGGCGCGTATGCCGACCGCGCGGGCCGCAAACCGGCGATGACGCTCACGATCTTCCTGATGGCGCTCGGCTGCACGCTGATCGGCCTCGCGCCCACTTACGCGCAGATCGGCATCGCTGCGCCCGTCATCATCGTGTTCGCGCGGCTGTTGCAGGGCTTTTCGGCGGGCGGCGAAGTCGGCGCGTCCACCACCTTGCTGATCGAAGCGGGCACGCCCGCGAATCGCGGCCTGCTCGGCAGTATGCAGTTCGCGAGCCAGGGCGTGGGCGTGTCGCTCGGCGCGCTCACCGCCGCCGTGCTGACGACGTGTCTCACACCCGCCGCGCTGATGTCATGGGGATGGCGCGTGCCGTTTCTGCTCGGCATCGCGATCGCGCCGATCGGCATGTGGATACGCCGCCGCATCGATGAACAGGCGGCACCGCGTGCGCATCACGATGCCAACGCGCAGATGAAAAGCGCGCAGACGAAAAACGCCGCGCGTGCGCCCGTTCGCACCGTGCTGCGCGATCACGGTGCGCGTGCGGCGCTCGGCACGCTGCTGACGATCGGCTCGACGGTGACGGCCTACGTCGTTACGTTCTACATGCCGACCTACGCGATTCACGAACTGAAGGTGCCCGCGCCGACGGCGCTGCTGGCGGGCCTCGTGTCGGGCGTGGTGACGTTTCTGGTCGGGCCGCTGGCGGGCTGGCTGTCCGACCGATTGAGCCGCCGCGCGCTGATCTTCTGGCCGCGCGTGGCCGTGGTCGTGCTGATCTATCCCGCGTTTCTGTGGCTGTCGAGCGCGCCCGATGCCGCGCGTCTGCTGATCACGGTGGGCGGATTGAGCGTGCTGCTCGCGTTGCAGGCCGCGCCGTCGATCACCATGCTGCCCGAGATGTTCCCGCGCGCCGTGCGGGCGACGGGCATGGCGATCGTCTACAGCATCGGCGTGGCGATCTTCGGCGGCTTCGCGCAGGCGATCGCCACGTGGCTCATCAAGGCGACGGGCAATCTGCTCGCGCCCGCGTGGTACGTGATGGCGTGCGTGGCGATTTCGTGCCTCGCGTTGCCGTTCATTCGCGACCTCACGGGCAAGCCGCTGGAAGATTGAACGAACGCATCGCGGACCTCGCGCGGATCAGCGCCAATCAGCGCGACGCGTTGGCCTGGCGCGCCGCTTCGAGATTCGCGTCGAGCTGCCGCGCGAGCCCGTAGAGCATGCCGAGCGACGGCGCGGCGATCCCCGTGCGCCGCGCGAGTTCGTCGGGCGCGCCGAGCAGCGCTTCCACTTCGAGCGAGCGGCCCGCTTCGACGTCTTGCAGCATCGACGTCTTGAACGCGCCGAGCTTGCGCGTGATCGCGTTGCGCTCCTCGATCGTCATCGCCAGATGAATGCCGAGCACCTCGCCGATGCCGCGCGCTTCGGCCATCACGGCGGCGACGAGCGCCAGCGTGCGCGGATCGTCGAGGATCACGTCGGCGGTCGAACGCGTGAGCGCGCTGATGGGGTTCATCGTCATGTTGCCCCAGAGCTTGGCCCAGATATCGTGCTGGATGTGCTCGCTGGCCTGCACGTCGAAGCCCGCCTGCGCGAGCAGCGCGCGCGCTTCGTCCGCGCGCGCCGCCATCTGCGGCGACGCCGCGCCGAGGATCAGCCCGTTGCCGTTGCCCTTGCGGATCACGCCCGGTCCCGCAATCGCCGACGACAGATGCACGACGCAGCCCGACGTTTGCGCGGGCGGCAGCGCCGCCGACACCACGCCGTCCGGATCGACCGACTCGAGCCGCCCGTTCGCGTACTCGCCGCCGAACGCGTGCAGAAACCACCACGGCACGCCGTTCATCGCCGAGACGATATGCGTGCGCGGCCCCACGAGCGGCGCGAGCGTGGCGGCCGCCTGCACCAGCGCCTGACCCTTGAGGCAGACGAACACGATGTCCTGCACGCCGAGATCGGCGGCGTTGTCAGCGGTATTCACGTGGGCCGTGTAGCGCGTGGCGTCGTCCGGGCCTTCGACGATGGTGAGACCGTCGCGGCGCATGGCCTGCAGATGCGCGCCGCGCGCGAGTACGTTGATCTGCGCGTCGCGATGCGCGCGCCACAGACGGGCGGCGATCAGGCCGCCGATCGCGCCTGCGCCGACCACGGCGATCGAGCGCGGACTGGACTGCAAAAGACTCACGGCTTACTCCTTGTACGAGGGATCGATGCGCTCCACGCGGCGGATCAGTGCCGCGAGCACGTTCTCGCCCGCGCCATGCTCGGGCGAGAACTGCAACGCGTCGCGCGTGGCGCGCGCGGTGATGGCGGGATCGATCTGAATGGCCTGGCCGCGCATCGAATCGGTGGCGAGCTGAATTTCGCAGGCGCGATTGAGCGTCCAGAGTAGCGCGAAAGCGTGCGCGAGATTCACGCCGTGCGCAAGCAGCCCGTGATTGCGCAGGATGAGCAGACGGCGATCGCCCATCGACTTCAGCAGACGCGGTTTTTCGTCGTCGTGCACGGTGATGCCTTCGAAGTTGTGATACGCGACCATGTCGTGCAACTGCGCCGAATAGAAGTTCGTGGGCGCGAGCCCGCCTTCCATGCACGCGACGGCGAGCCCCGCCGTGGTGTGCGTGTGCATGACGCAATGCGCGTCGGCCACGTTCGCGTGGATCGCGCTATGAATGACGAAGCCGGCGGGATTGATCGGATAGTCGCTCGGGCTCAGGATCCGGCCGCCGAGATCGATCTTGACGAGATTCGACGCCTTGATTTCGTCATACGTGAGCCCGAACGGATTGATGAGGAAATGCGGCTGCGAGCCGGGCACGCGCAGCGTGATGTGATTGAAGATCAACTCGGTCCAGCCGAGTTGATGAAACACGCGATACGTGGCCGCGAGCTTCACGCGGGCGGCCCACTCCTGCGGCTCGCACCAGGCGGGACGCGCGGATGCTTCGGGGACTGCGCTCATGGTGTCTCCGTCTCCTCATCGATAGGCTGATGCTACGCGCAAATAAATGCGTGTGCAAGCATCAAATACTGCGAGAACGACCGTGTTTTAAAGGCTTTATGAAATGGTATGCTAGCGACGAAGACGCCTTCAGGTTGCGTTGATGAGGTGTCGAGAACCTTTGTGCGAGACGGACATGACGGGCAAACACCCAATCGAAGAGTTGTTCACTTACCGGCTGCACGTGTTGAAGAAGCAAACCGACCGCACGATGAACGAGGCGTTTGCGTCGGCGCTCGCGCTGTCGCTCACGGAGGCGCGGCTGCTGATCAGCGTCGGCGCGTTCGGGCCGATTTCGGTGTCGGATCTCGGGCGCGCGTCGAATCTCGACCGCAGCCAGGCGAGCCGCGCCACCGACGTGCTGGAGCGTCGCGGCCTGCTCGAAAAAACCACCAATGCCGCCGATGCGCGCGGCGTGCTCATCAAACTCACGGCGCAGGGGCGCAATACGTATCGGCGCGCGTCGGCCATCTCGAAGTCGGGCAACGAAGCGATTCTCGGCGTGCTCAGCGCGCATGAGCGCGAAGTGCTGCACGCGGCGCTGGCGAAGCTGGTCGAACAGGGCGGCGCGCAAGATTGAGCCTGAATTCAGGCCTGATTTGCTAACGTTCAGCTTTGCGGCTGGCGGAACCGGCTAGCCAGTTCGCTTGCGCTGCGGGCGAGCAGGCTCACGTCGCTGCCGACCGCCACGAAGGTCGCGCCCGCTTCCAGATACTCGCGCGCGACGGCGTGATCGGCGGCCAGCACGCCCGCCGCCTTGCCACGCGCCCGCACGGCGCGCAGGCCTTCCACGATCGCCGCGCGCACCGCCGGCGCGCCCGGTTGGCCGAGCAAGCCCATCGACGCGCTCAAATCCGCCGGACCGAAGAACACGCCGTCCACGCCTTCGACGGCGGCGATGTCGTCGAGTTGCGCAAGCGCGTGGGCCGTTTCCGCCTGCACGAGCACGCACAATTGCTCGGCCGCGCCACGCAGATAATCGGCCGCGCCGTTCCAGCGCGAGGCGCGCGCGAGCGCGCTGCCGACGCCGCGCACACCATGCGGCGGATAGCGCGTGGCGGCGACGGCGGCGCGTGCTTCGTCGGCGTTCTCGATCATCGGTACGAGCAGCGTTTGCGCGCCGATATCGAGTAACTGCTTGATGAGCGCGTTGTCGTTGCGAACCGGACGCACGATCGGATGCGTGGCGTAAGGCGCGACGGCCTGCAATTGCGCAAGCGTGCTGCGCAGATCGTTGGGCGCGTGCTCGCCGTCGATCAACAGCCAGTCGAAGCCGGTGGTCGCGAGCAGTTCGGTCACGTAGGCATCGGCGAGCGCGGCCCACAGGCCGATTTGCGGGCGGTTCTCAGTCAGCGCCTGTTTGAACGGATTGACGATAACGGGCATAAATCAGTTCGATATCCTGATGATTAGTGAGCGCTGCATTCAGACGAAATGAAAGCCGATGCCGCCCAGCGGACCATAATCGGCATGAAACGTATCGCCTGCGCGTGCCGCAATCGGCGCGGTAAA
Organism: Paraburkholderia sp. SIMBA_027; assembly: GCF_046535315.1. Lineage (NCBI taxonomy): Bacteria > Pseudomonadati > Pseudomonadota > Betaproteobacteria > Burkholderiales > Burkholderiaceae > Paraburkholderia > Paraburkholderia sp. SIMBA_027. The sequence continues at coordinate 180,613 of NZ_JAWRWY010000003.1, read as the reverse complement.
CGAGCCGCTGAGAATCACATCGCCCGCTTCGAGCCGCTCGTCGTGGCGCGCAATCCGGTTCGCGAGCCACGCCACACCCGTTGCCGGATGATTGAGCACGGCGGCGGCAAGTCCGCTTTCCTCGACCGCGCCGTTCTTGTAGAGCAGCGCGCCGACCCAGCGCAGATCCACGTCGAGCGGCTTCACCGGACGCCCGCCGAGCACCACGCCCGCATTCGCGGCGAAGTCGGAAATGGTGTCGAAGACCTTGCGCGGCGCCTTGGTTTCGCGGTCGAACTGCTCGATGCGCGCGTCGATGATTTCGATGGCGGGCGTGACGTAAGACGTGGCGTCGAGCACGTCGAACAGCGTGACGTCCGGGCCTTGCAGCGGACGGCTCAGCACGAACGCGAGTTCCACTTCCACGCGTGGCGCGATAAATCGATCCGCGCGAATGTCGGCGCCTTGCGCGATGAACATGCTGTCGAGCAGCGGCGCGTAATCGGGTTCGTCGATCTGCGAGGCACGCTGCATCGCGCGCGACGTCAGGCCGATCTTGCGACCTTTGATGACGTGGCCCGCCGCGAGTTTGAGCTTGACCCACTCGCGCTGGATCGCATAACCGTCGTCGATCGTCATCTCGGGATGCGCGCGCGAAAAGTGGCGTAGCGGCGTGCGCGTGCGTTCGGCTTCGTCGAGTTGCGTGGCCAGTTCGCGAATGCGTTGCGGATCGAGCATGATGATGTCCTGTGCGAGCGCGCTCACGTCTTGAGCCGCGCGTGCAGATTGTTGTGCTTCCACGCGCCTTCCTCGCTGAACTCGACGATCTCCAGCGAAAGCGCGAGCCCGTGCGCCTCGAAGGCCTCGGCGAAATGCTGCTTGATCGCGGCGAACAGCGCGTCGCCGGTTGCGCGGCGCACGTCGGCGCTGCGCCCGGCGGCGATCTTCAGGCAGCCGTGCAGAAAGGCGTGATGCGGATCGCCATCGGCGATGAAATACTGTTCGCAACGCAGTGCGCGCGTGCGAATGCCGCCGCGCGGATAAACGCGCGCGCCGTGGGCGTCGCGCTGCGCGTCGAGCACCTGCGCGAGCGTGGCGCAGAGGGTGCCGATGCTCGCGCCATCAGCGAGATTGGCGCTGTATTCAAGCGTGAGATGGGGCACGGTGCGTGTCTCCGGAGATCGAACGCAGCATCAGGCGGGCAACGGCGTGACTGGCAACACGGCGTTAATCTGGCCGGTGCCCGAGCTGCCGAAATACGGCGTGACGATTTCCGCGTGGCCTTCGTAGCGGTCCCAGCCGAGCGCGCCGAGCAGCATGGCCGTGTCGTGCATGCCGCCTTCGCCCCAGCATGTTTCGTTGTACATCGGCAGCATGCCGCAGAACGCTTTCCAGTCGCCGCGTTCCCAGAGCGACACCACATGACGGTCGGTCTGTTCGAGAAACGGGTCCCAGACCTTGTGCATGAATGGCTCGGCGCTGCCGTTGTTCGCGAAGTGATGGCTCAGCGAACCGCTCGCGAGTATCGCGACCGAGCCGTCGTAGCGCTCCTCGATCGCTTTGCGCACCGCGAGGCCGAAACGCGCGCTGCTGGCGAGATCATGCCAGTTGCACCAGCCCGCGATCGACACCGTTTTAAAGTGCTGATCGGCGTTCATATAGCGCATCGGCACGAGCGTGCCGTATTCGAGTCCGAGCGTGGTGTCGCTATGCGCGCGCGTTTTCACGCCCATTTCGTTGGCCACGTCGGCGATCAGATGGCCGAGCGCGGCATTGCCCGCATACGCGTACTGCAGATTCTTGATGAAGTGAGGCAACTCGTTGCTGGTGTAATTGCCCTCGAAATGCGGCGCGCAATTGATGTGATATTCACTGTTCACCAGCCAGTGCACGTCGAACACCACAATCGTATCGACACCGAGTTCGCGGCAACGGCGGCCAATTTCCTTATGTCCGTCGATGGCGGCCTGGCGGCAGCCCTTGTGTGGGCCATCGAGTTCGGAAAGATACATCGACGGCACGTGGGTAATCTTTGCGGCCAACGCGAGTTTGCCCATCGCGGTCTCCTTGTTGTGACTCGCTCAAACGCCCCGATTCAAACGCCCCAATGCGGAATGTGATGCGCGCCCATCGACACGCATACGTTCTTCGGTTCGAGGAACACGTCGTAGCTCCATGTGCCGCCTTCGCGGCCCACGCCCGAGGCCTTCGTGCCGCCGAACGGCTGGCGCAGATCGCGCACGTTCTGGCTGTTCACGAAGCACATGCCGGCTTCGATCGCGGCGGCCACGCGCAAGGCGCGGCCCGTGTTCTCCGTCCACACGTAGCTCGACAGACCATAGGCGATGTCGTTGGAAAGACGGATGGCGTCGGCTTCGTCGTCGAAGGGAATCAGGCACGCGACCGGCCCGAAGATTTCTTCCTGCGCGATTCGCATGCGGTTATCGACATCGACGAACACGGTCGGGCGCACGAAATTGCCTTGTTTCAGGGCCTCCGGCAGATCGGGCGCGTCGAGGCCGCCGCAGGCGAGCGTCGCGCCTTCCTTCGGGCCGAGTTCGATATAGCTGAGCACTTTCGCGAGGTGTCCGGGGCTGATCATCGGGCCGACCAGCGTCTTTTCGTCGAGCGGATCGCCGACCGTGATGCGTTGCGCGCGCTCGATAAAGCGCTCGGCAAATTGAGCGTAAATCGAGCGCTGCACCAGAATGCGCGAGCCCGCCGTGCAGCGCTCGCCGTTGTTCGAGAAGATCATGAACACGGCGGCGTCGAGCGCGCGCTCGAAGTCGGCGTCGTCGAAAATCACGAACGGCGACTTGCCGCCCAGTTCCATCGAGAACTTCTTGAGGCCCGCGCTCTTCACGATGCGGTTGCCGGTGGCCGTCGATCCCGTGAACGAGACGGCGCGCACGTCGGCATGCGCGACGAGCGGCTCGCCGGTTTCCTGGCCATAGCCGTGCACGACATTCAGAACGCCCGCGGGAATGCCGGCTTCCAGCGCAAGCTGGCCGAGCATCGACGCCGTGAGCGGTGACAGTTCGCTCATCTTGAGCACCGCCGTGTTGCCGAACGCGAGGCACGGCGCGACTTTCCAGGTGGCCGTCATGAACGGCACGTTCCAGGGCGAAATCAGCGCGCACACGCCGACCGGATGAAACAGCGTGTAGTTCAGATGCGTGCTCGTCGGATAAGTGTGACCATCGACGGCCGTGCACATCTCGGCGAAATACGTGAAGTTGTCGGCGGCGCGCGGCACGAGTTGCTTGCCGGTTTGCGAAATCGTCTGGCCGGTGTCTTTCGTTTCGGTCTGCGCGATTTCCGGCACGTTCTTCGCGATCAGTTCGCCGAGCTTGCGCACGCGTTTCGCGCGTTCGCTCGCGGGTTGCGCGGCCCACGCGGGAAAGGCGTTTTTCGCGGCCTGCACAGCGAGATCGACTTCCTCGGCACCGCCGCGTGCAACTTCGGCGAGCACGTCCTGATTCGCGGGATTCACGGTCTCGAAGTAGTCGCGGCCCGGGTGGGCGCGGCCGTCGATCAGATGGTCGATACGCATGGCGTGCTTATTCCGTGGTGGAGGCGCGGCCGAATTCGGCATCGGACGCGATCGTGTTGATCAGGCGGCCAAGGCCGTCGATTTCGCAGATGACTTCATCGCCCGCATTCACGTTGACGACGCCTTCGGGCGTGCCGGTGAGAATGACGTCGCCGGGCGCGAGCGTCATGAAGCTGCTCAGATATTCGATCAGTTCCGCAATGCCCGTGACGAAATCGCGCGTGTTGCCGCGCTGTTTCAGTTCGCCGTTCACGTAGGTGCGCAATTCGAGCGCGTTGACGTCGGCGATATCGGCGGCATCGACGAACCACGGGCCGAGCACGGTGCCGCCGTCGCGATTCTTCACGCGCAGATTCGGGCGATAGTAGTTCTCCAGATAGTCGCGGATCGCGTAGTCGTTCGCGATCGTGTAGCCGGCGACATACTGCATGGCACTTTCGCGCTTGACGTGTTGCGCCGTGCGACCGATCACGACTGCAAGCTCGCACTCGTAGTGCATGAACGTGACGTCGTCGGGGCGACGCGTGACGCCGCGATGACCGATCACGCTGCCCGGTCCCTTGAGAAAGACGAGCGGCTCTTCCTGCTGCGTGAATTGCAGTTCTTTCGCGTGCTCGGCGTAATTGAGGCCGAGCGCGAAGATCGTGCCCGCTTCGAACGGCGCGAGCCAGACCACGTCGCGCTCGTCGCGCACGCGGCCGTCGGCGAGACGCACGCGCGGGCCGTGCTCGGTGACGATGGGCGTGGCTTCGTGAATCGCGCCTGCGTAGGCGACGCGGGCGCGCATCATGCTGCGTCTCCTTCAGCGACGAAGTCGATGTTCAGCGCGGGAAAGCCGCCGATGGTGAGCGCGGCGCGCTGGCCCGCGTGCGCGATGGGCGCACCGTGCGGCACGCCGAGCGTGATGACGTCGCCGGGCGCGAGCGTCATGAAATCGGTGACGTCGGCGAGCAGTTGCGCGACGCCGCGCACGCTCGTGGAAGTCGAGGCGCTGAAGCGCGGTTCGCCGGAAAGCTCGACGTGAATCGCCAAATCATCAGGATCGCTAACATATCGACGAGCGAGAACCGCCGGGCCGATCACGCAGAACTGATCGCGCGCCCGAAAGCGCACGGAAGGACGATAGACGCTCGCGTGCGGCACGCTCAGATCGGCGACCAGCGTATAACCCGCGATGTAATCGAACGCTTCGCGCGCCTGAATGCGCGCGGCCGTGCGGCCCATCACGATGCCCAGCGATGCGCCCACTTGCACGCCGTTCGCGTCCGGCACGCTCACGCGTGCGCCGTGACCCGCGAGCGTGTTGCGCGGTTTGAGGTAAAGAATGGGCGCGCGCGGCGGCGCTTTGTACGGTGGCGCATGCACGGCGTCGCCGAGCGCGTCCAGCGCGTGACGGTCGTTGAGCAGCGTACCGTAGACCGCGCCCGAGACCGGCGCGCCACAACGGACGCCACGGACGCCATCGGCGAGCAGCGCGTGAACGGCTTCGGCGCTCACGTCGCGCGGCAGCGCTTCGCCTTCGAGATGCAGCAGATGATCGGCAACGGCAAACATGGCGTGTCGTGCTTTCCCGAAAATGCTAATATGTGAGTGAGTTTGCGCTGGCGAGCATCGAGCGTCAACCGTCGACGAGGATTTCGCGGGTTTCCCCCAGGCCTCGTTGGTTGCTGCAACCGACTTTCCGACTTTTCGATTCCGCGCCTTCAACGAAGCCACCATGTCCGATTCCTCACGCCTGTCCACGCGCGTCGCGCATCGCAATCTGCCCATGCTGCTGCTGCGTGCGCGCGAAAAGATGATGGAGCGCTTTCGTCCGCTGATCACCGCGCACGGACTCACCGAGCAGCAGTGGCGCGTGATTCGCGCGCTCAACGAAAGCGGGCCGCTGGAGCCGCGGCAGATTTCCGATATCTGCACGATTTCGAGCCCGAGCATGGCGGGCGTGCTCGCGCGCATGGAGGCGCTCGGCCTCGTGACGAAGGAACGTTTCGCCGACGATCAGCGGCGCGTGCTCGTTACGCTCACGAAAAAGAGCCATCAGCTCGTGAAGGCGATTTCGAAGGAACTGGAGGCGCGCTACGCGGCGCTTGAAGCGGAGGTGGGGCCGGAAGTGGTCGAGCGCGTCTATCGCGCCATCGACGATCTGCTGGCCGGGCTCGAATGAACCCGGCGCGGGGAATGATCTGAACGGCCGGGGTTCAGACGAGCGTTTCGAAAGCGTCGTCGAGTTCGGCGGCGTCGGTCGGACGCACGACGCGCGCGACTTCCGCGCCGTTGCGCAGGAAGATGAGCGTGGGCCAGAGCTTCACGCGAAACGAGCGGCCGAGCGCGCGGCCCGGGCCGTCTTCGACCTGGATGCGCTGCACGGCGGGGTGCTTCGCGAACGCGTCGCCGATCAAGGGCTGCGCTCCCTGGCAATAGCCGCACCAGTCGGTGCCGAATTCGAGTACGGCGGGGCCGCTCAGCGCGTCGATCTCGTTGCGTGCGGGGGCTTTCGTGGCATAGCTCATCGCGTCTCCAGGGGCGTGTCCGTGCGTCGTCATACGATACCGCAACCGGGCCGCGCGCGCTGGCGTGCATCGGCCGCGCGGCGTCAGCTCAGTTCGGCGCGCGTGGCGAACGTGACGCTCGATTCGATGCGCTCGGTCAGCCAGCCGTCGCTGCCTTGCGTGGCGACGAGCGTGTCGATGTCCGCGAGCAGCACGTCGAGTTGGTCGCCGAGCCGTTCGCGCGAGAGACTCGACATCGACAAGGGCCGCGCCTTCAATTGCTCCGCGCTGACGCGCCGATATTCGATGACCGAGATCCGCTCGATGGCGTTGAACGCCGAGCGCGCGAGCACGTCGGTATGGCTTTCGTAATCGGCGGAACGGCGCATTTCGCGCGCGGCGTCGGTGTTCGCGTAGCGGTCGAGCAGGTCGCGGTATTGCGCGGCCCAGGGGCGCTGCGGATCGTCGAGATGCGTGGTGTTGAACAGCGCGACCGCGCCGCGCGTGTCCAGCAAGGCGTCGAGCCGCGCGAGCGTATCGACGCGATCCATCCAGTGAAACGCGCGGCCGATCACCGCGAGATGAAAGCGGCCGAGGTCCGGCGAGAGGTCGTACGAACTGCCCTGGCGATAGTCGATATTGGGCGCGATGCCCGCGCCGAGTTGCGCGGCGACTTCGAGCATGGCCGGTTCCGGATCGATGGCCACGGCGCTCGCCACCCAGCTTGCGAAGGCGAGCGAAAGCTGGCCGGGGCCGCAGCCGAGATCGAGCAGGCGCTGCGAGCCGTCGAGGCCGGCGCGTTGCGCGACGCGGCGAATCAGCGCGGGCGAGTACGCGGGGCGGCCGATCAGATAATGCGGCGCGGCGTTGCGGAAGCGGTCGGGCACGAAGGGCGTGATCTGGTTCATGGCGCGGACGGGCAGGGCGGTGGGAAGAGTCCGCCCAGTCTGCGGATGCGCGGCGGCGGCGTCAAGCAGGGTCCAGGCAGGGTTCAAGCCAGGTGAATCAGCGAAAGGTGAGCCTTTCCGGGAGTGAGAATGGAGCGCAGAAAACGCGCACCGTTCGATTGGCGGCGCGCAACGCCGGTTGTCGTCGAGGAGAAGCTTTATGCCTTAAAACAAGGGATAAAACGCGTTTCCAACGCCAGACGGAAAACGGACGCGGCACGTTTCGTGCGACAGACTTCACGGCGTTCCGGGCGATCGCCGGCGTTAAGGTGAGCGTTTGCGGGAGCACGCCGATACCGCGCGGCGAGCGGGCAAGACGCGCATCCTGCACCGTGGCTGCGCACACCGGATCGATCTATCGACGCCTGCTTTTAAGGGCTATTCGCGCCCACGCGCCACGACGGCGTCAAATCATCCTGCCGACTTGCGCGCCGTGCGTCGCCCAAAGGTGAGAAGATTCGGGAGCCGCCTGCGCGACGCCCGGGCGGTCACGGGGTGCCCATTGGACGGCTGCACGCGATGGGTATATAACTGCATTAAGCCATTCTTTCGATTTCGTTTCAGCAAGAGGAACCTGTTCATCATGACGAGCGACGACACGCAAAAGCATGACGCTCAAACGCCCTCCGGGGCCACGCCGCAACCCGATCTGGAACATCTGAACGCGGCGTTCTCGCACGTCGACGAAGGCGTGCGGAGCGGCAATATCGCGGCAGGCGCGGCCAAGGGCCTCGTGTACAGCCTGATCGAAACGCTGGGCGCGCTGGTGGGCGACCCGGATCTGCCCGAACATGCCCGCTCGGGCTATGTCGGCCTGCTCGAAGCCGCGCGCGAGCTGCGCGTGAAAATCGAGCGCTGACGCAGGCGGCATTCGCGCAATTTCGCGCTTGCGTCGCTTGCGTCAAGCATCACTCGGCGAGCAGCGCCGCGGCCAGTTCGCCTGGCGCGTCGCCGATCTTCAACTCCGGCGTGCCGTGCCAGTCGGCGCAACGCTGTAGCGCACGGCGCAAGTCGGTCACGAGACGGCCGCTCGTGCGCACGCCCGGTTCCAGATGCAGCGACTTCACCTCGAATATGCCTTGCGTGCGATGCGCCTTCGCATCGACGCGTCCGACAAGCTTGCCGCGATTTAATATCGGTAGTACGAAATAACCGTACTTGCGCTTGTGCGCGGGCACGTAGCATTCGATCGCGTAATCGAAGTCGAACAGCGCTACCGCGCGCTTGCGGTCCCACACCACGGGATCGAAGGGCGAGAGCAGCGTGGTGACCGTCGAGGCGAGCGCGCCATTTGCGGCGTCGCCGGCGAACGTCGCGTAATCGCGGTGCACGAACGCGTCGTGCTTCCAGCCTTCCACGCGCACGGGCACGAGTTCGCCCGCGTCGGCGAGCGCGTGCAGCGCTTCGGTGTACGGGCGACGTGGCAGGCGGTAATAGTCGGCGGCCCAGTCGGCGCGGATCGCGCCCAGCGCCTTGCAGGTGCGCAGCAGCAGCGCGCGTTCGGCGTCGGCGCGCGAGGGCAGGTCGCGCGCGTCGCGCCAATGCGGCAGCACGCGCTCGGTCAGGTCGTAGACGCGCTGGAAATTGCGCCGCTCGGCCACCATCAGCGCGCCGATGGCGAACAGCACTTCGAGGTGGCGCTTCTCCGGTTTCCAGTCCCACCAGCCGTCGCTTTTTTCGCCCGCCGCGCGCGCGAAATCGGCGGACCGCACCGGGCCGCTCGCACGAATGCGTTCGAGCAGCGCGTCGATCTCGCGCCGATGCTTCGCGTGCCATTCGCCCGCGTATTTCCAGCCCATATCCGACGGGTCGAGCATGCGATGACGCAGCAGCCCGTAGTCTTCGATCGGCACGAAACAGGCCTCGTGCGCCCAGTATTCGAACAGCCGCCCTTCGGCGAGATGCGCGTCGAGCCAGCGCGGATCGTACGCGCCCACGCGGCTGAACAGCACGAAATACGGGCTGCGCGCGACCACGTGAATCGTGTCGATCTGCAATTGCGCCATGCGGCGGATCGCGTCGAGCACGTCGTCTTTGGTGGCTTTGCGGCGCGGCGGCGCGAGCAGACCCTGCGCCGCGAGATGCAACGTGCGCACGGCGGCGAGCGGCAGCGTCAGGCCGCCGCTCGCGACGGGCGCATCGGGCGCGTTTGCAGTATCGCAGCCGTCTTCGTCACGCATGCAGGCCCGCTATCGCCGCCACGGGCGTGACGCTCGCGTTCGGCGCGGGCGCGGCGCCCAGCATCTGGTGGATCTGCGCGACCACGGCCGCGCCTTCGCCCACGGCGGCCGCGACGCGCTTGGTCGAGCCCGCGCGCGCGTCGCCGATCGCGTAGACGCCTTCGACCGAGGTCGCGAGGCTGCACGATTCGTCGCCCGCGCCGGTCAGCACGAAGCCGTTGGCATCGAGCGCCACGCCGCAATCCTGCAGCCAGTTCGTGTTCGGATCGGCGCCCGTGAAGAGGAACAGATGGCGCGCGTCGAAGTGGTCGACGCCCGCAGGACACGGCGACTTCAGGCGGATTGCGGCGAGCCCGGCTTCGTCCTCGTCGAGCGCACCGATCTCGCTGAGCGGATGCACGTTCACGTTCGGCAGCGAGGCGATGCGGTCGATCAGATAGCGCGACATCGTCGATTCGAAACCGGCCTTGCGGATCAGCACGTCGATCTGGCGCGCGTGCGTGGAGAGATAGACGATCGCCTGTCCCGCCGAATTGCCGCCGCCGACCAGCACGACGTTTTCGTGCTTGCAGAGCTTCGCTTCGACCGGCGAGGCCCAGTAGTAAACGCCGCGTCCCGTGTAGCGGTCGAGCCCGGCGATGGTCGGGCGGCGGTAGATCGCGCCGCTCGCGATCACCACGCTGCGCGCGCGCACGTCGCCGCTGCAGGTTTCGAGGCGGCGCGGTTGCTCGTCGCAATGGAGTTTTTTCACGTTGACCGGAATTGCCACGTGCGCGCCGAACTTCTGCGCCTGCACGAACGCGCGGCCCGCGAGCGCCTGGCCCGAAATGCCGGTCGGAAAGCCCAGATAGTTTTCGATGCGCGAACTCGCGCCCGCCTGGCCGCCCGGCGCGCGCGAATCGAGCACGATCACCGAAAGCCCTTCGGACGCGGCGTACACCGCCGTCGCCAGTCCCGCCGGACCCGCGCCGACCACGGCCACGTCGTAGACGCGTTCGCCGTTCAGTTCGGGCAGCAGGCCGAGGCAGGTCGCGAGTTCGGGCGCGGACGGATGGCGCAGCACCGAGCCGTCGGGGCAGATCACGAGCGGCAGGTCTTCGCAGCGCGCCGCGAAACGCTCGATCACGCAGATCATGCTGCTTTCGTCGCGCTCGTCGAGGACCGAATACGGATGGCCGTTGCGCGAGAGGAAGCCTTGCAGCGAGAGCATCGCGGGGTCGTCGTGCTTGCCGACGAGGATCGGGCCGCCCGCGCCCTTTTCGATCAGCGAAACGCGGCGCAGGATCAGCGCGCGTACGATGCGCTCGCCCAGTTCGGCTTCGGCGACGATGGCCGCGCGCAGGCGTTCGGGCGGAATCAGGACCGCATCGACGGGTTCGAGCGCGATGCCGTCCACCAGTGCCGGGCCGCCCGAAAGCTGGCCGACTTCGGCGAGAAAATGGCCGCGTCCGTGCTCGACGATCAGCCGTTCGCGGCCCAGACCGTCGCGCTGGAACACCTTCACCGAACCCGAGAGCAGCACGAACATGCCGGGGCCGGTCTCGCCGGTGTGGAACAGCAGCTCGCCCGCTTCCCAATGCCGTTGCTCGCCGAAACGCGAGAGGCGCGCGATTTCGTCTTCGGTCAGCTCGGGGAACATCTGGTGCCGCCGCGTGGCGAGCGTCGAGAACGGCGCCTCGGCGGGTTGCGGCTGGGTGTCGGACAGCGTGGAATGCGAGGCGGATTCAGGCGTGGACGGCGCAGCCTCGTAGCGAGGCGGCTCGGTGGCAAGTGAGCCCATCAGGCGTTTCTCCTCGTGCGCGCGATGCGGCGGCGCCGCGCGCGAAACGGACACGATGCAGACAGAAAGCGGACCGGATGCGCGCGGGAAAGAACGCGTGAATCGCGTGAATCAGATCGCTTTCGGCGTGATGCTGACCGGAACCTCGGGATGCGGCGCCATGGGCAGCGATTCGAGCGTGCGGCCTGCGTCGCGCCAGGCGTCGAGGCCGCCGAGCAGCGGCACTACGTCGACGAAACCGGCCTCGACGAGCTTCTTCGCCATCCAGGCCGCGGAAATTTCATTGGGGCATGAGCAGTAGATCACGAGCTTCTGCTCGCGCGGATACCGGCTCAGAATCTCTTCGAGCTGACGCTCGTCGGCGAACAGCGCGCCCGGAATGATGAACGGATCGAGCTTGCGCTTTTCCTCCGAGCGAATGTCGAACACCACGGGCGGCGGCTTGTTCGCCATCGCGCGATAGAGGGCGTCCACGGTGATGCGCGCGTTCGCGAGCTTCTTGATGAGCTGGCGGCGGCGCGTCCAGCGGTACATCGCGTAGAGCAGCAGCAGGACCAGCACGACGACCGCCGCGAAACGGCCGAGGCGGCTCGCGCCGGCGAGCATCATGTCGATCTGCGGTGCGAACAGCACGCCGATCAGCAGACCGGTGCCCGACCAGAGCGCGGCGCCAATGCCGTCGAAACCCAGAAACTGTCGATACGGCGTGCCCATCGCGCCGGCCAGCGGCACCGAGACGAGCGACAGTCCCGGCACGAACTTGGCGATGGCGAGCACGCGCACGCCCCAGCGGCCAAAGAAGCGTTCGGTCTTTTTTACGCAGGTGTCGCGCGAGAGCGAGAGCTTGCAGAGCGTCTTGAGCGTGTTGCCGCCGTAGAGACGGCCGGCGAGGAACCAGACGCTGTCGCCGATCAGCATGGCGACGATCGACAGGCCGAGCACCGGCGCGACCTGCTGGCCGACCGAGCCGGGATGCATGGCGGCCATCGCGCCGAACAGGACGAGCGCGGGCATGGCGGGCACGGGCAAGCCGAGCGAGCCGGCGAGCACGTTCAGAAACACGAGCGCAGGCCCGTACTGCGCGATCAGGTCATGTAGCATCGGCTTACTTCCGTCGCCTGAATGCCGCGCCGGTGGGGCCGGAGCGGCGCAATGGGAAGGGTAACGTAACGATTATGGACGCATTTCGAAGGCGTGCAAGCGAGCGCCAAAGCATACGCCGAATGCGGTTCGGGTGCGTTTAACCGGCGGCGCGCCGAATGCTGCGTTGTACGCGCGAGACGATGCATCAAACATCGGCTTAAACATCGACTTAACTGTCGATCAAACGTCGGCCCGCCAAACGAAAACGCGCGACGGAAACCCGACGCGCGTCGTGCCCACGACGCCGCGCGAACGCGGCGGTGGGCGAGGGCGAAACGCCCGTGATAGACCGACTTTCCGGCTTACCGGTTATGCGATTCCCCGGGTATCTCGGCGCCTTGCGCGCGGATGGCCGCAATCAGCTCCGCGGGCGTGATCTCGTAACGCACTTCGCGGTGGATACCTGCCTTGCGCTCGTCGACTTCGATCAGCAAAAGACTCTTGCCGTCGGCCGCCGATTCGAGGCGCAGCGAACGCAGCTCGCGTCCGGTGGCTTCGTCATGCTCGGTGAGCAGGGTCATGGTTCCAGAAGACCCGGTCATGCGCATTGATGTTGTCCTCGTGCGTTGGGTGGTCGAACTGTGGTCGAAGCGTGGTCGAGCCAGTTACGTGGTACGCGGGCGACGTGCGATACGTGGCCAGTTCATTGTACGGTCTCGGTCGCACGGCGTCTCGACCGAGTGAGCGCGGGCGCACACAAGCGCGCTCGCATCCCTGCCGTCTGGTGAGTGTAACGCGACTGCGCGGGTTTTCACGCATTTTTGCGCGTCTTGCAACGGTGGATGCGGCACGTATTGCGGCGCACGGCATTGTCATGGTTATGACGCAATGCGGCTCTACCGGCTCGCGAGCGTCCCCGCCATGCGGGCAAGAAAAAACGGCTCGCCCGGTAGAGGCCGGGCGAGCCGTTGAAACGCCGTTGTTACTCGGATCAGACACCCACTGGGTGAGCGCTGACGAGTTCAGTGTGAGGCGTGGCGCATGCGCTGTCGAGATGGGACTAATGCCGATCTATCTGAACAATCTGCGTTTGCCTGTTGCGTGATCGATCCGCAAGCGCGCATGCGAATTACGGTACGCGCGCGTTGCGCGAGATCGGCGACAGGCGGCGCCCGCTCCGCGCTCACACCTCGACGGCTTCGTCCTCCAGCATGCGGGCGTGGACCGGCCGCTGCGCGTTGTTGCGCGCCGCAGCGGTGGTCAAGGTCGACTGGCTGCCCGCGACCGTGAAGAGGCGCACGGCTTCGTCGAGCACATCGGCCTGTTCGGCGAGGCGCTGCGCCGTAGCGGCGGCCTGCTCGACGAGCGCCGCGTTCTGCTGCGTCGCGCTGTCCAGATGCGCGACCGCCTGGTTGACCTGGCGGATGCCCTCGGCCTGCTCGCCGCTCGCGTTCGCGACTTCGACGATGATCGATTGCACGCGGCTCACGGCTTCGTCGATGGCGCGCATCTGCGAAGTCGTGTGGCCGACCAGCTCGGTGCCGCGCGCGATCTCGTGGACGCTCGCATCGACGACCTGCTTGATTTCCTTCGCCGATGCTGCGCAACGCTGCGCGAGCATGCGCACCTCGCCCGCGACGACGGCGAACGAGCGGCCCGCCTCGCCCGCGCGCGCCGCCTCGACGGCCGCGTTGAGCGCGAGGATGTTGGTCTGGAACGCGATGCCGTCGATCACGCCGGTGATGTCGGCGATACGCTTCGAGGCGTCGGTGATGCCCGACATCGTGCGTTCCATGCGGCCCGCGATCGAACCGCCTTCGGCGGCCGCTTCCTGCGCTTCGCGCGCGAGATCGAGCGCGCGCGTGCTGGCTTCCGCGTTGGCCTGCACGGTGGTCGTCAACTGATCCATCGTGGCGGCGGTTTCTTCGAGCGAGGCGGCCTGCAATTCGGTGCGGCGCGAGAGGTCGAGATTGCCGGTCGAGATTTCGTGCGCGGCGTCGAGCATGCCGTCGATCTGCGAGCGCACGTCGCAGACGATGGCCGTGAGATTGGCCTGAAGCTGGTTGAGCGCCTGCAGCACGTCGCCGAGATCGTCCTTCGATGCGATCGCGAGCGTGGCGGTGAGGTCGCCCGCGGCCATGCGCGTGGAGGCCGCCGACATCTGCGCGAGCGGCTCGCCGAGATGACGCGTCGAGAGACGCCAGGCCGCGACGCTGCACACGGCGGCCGCGCCGAATGCGCACCAGAACGGCGTGGGCGGCAGACCTTGATACGCCGCGAAACCCGCGGCGGCGAGCGCGGCGGGCACGAGCGCGTAACCGATGGCGATGCGCGTGGCGATCGGCAGACGCATCACCGACTTCACCGCGCCGATGAAGCCGGTGCGCGCGAGCTCGCCGTGCAGCAGACGCACGCCGCGCAGACGGCCCTCGCGCATCTGCGCATAGAGCGCTTCGGCGTCGCGCACTTCGTCGCGCGTGGGCTTCACGCGCACGCTCAGATAGCCGACCACGGTGCCTTGCTCGGACACGGGCGTCACGTTCGCGCGCACCCAGTAGTGGTCGCCGGACTTGCGGCGGTTCTTGACGAGCGCGGTCCAGGGCCGGCCGGCTTTAACGGTCTCCCACAGGTCGGCGAACGCCTCGGCCGGCATGTCGGGATGGCGGATGATGTTGTGCGGCTTGCCGATCAGCTCATCTTTCGTAAAACCCGAAACGGCAACGAAAGCGGGATTGCAATACTGGATGCGGCCTTTGAGGTCGGTGGCCGAGACAAGCATCTGCGAAGCAGGATAGTCGAACTCCTGCTGCGTGACGGGTTGATTGTTGCGCATGGGATTCCTTCCAGGGGGGTCTACGCTGACCCAACAACATGCCGGGAATAACGGCATTTCCCTTCATTTCTTTAGGGCTTTTGGCGAGGGGATTGGCTGTGCGAGTCATGGCGCATCGACGTCGGCGGGGCGCACGGCGAAAACGGTCGCGTGTCGGACGCGCAGGCGCGCCAGAAATTCGCTGTGCGTTCAATGACCTGCCGAATGTGTCGGCGAGATATGCACAGGGTTGCTCAAGATTTCTGTGGATAAATCCACGGGGCGGCAGAGTGTGTTGACAGATTCGGTGCTAATCGCGAGTGTCCCGCGTGGAATCCGATTCGCATCAGCCAGTTAGCGTCGATGTCCCGAAGTTACGCACAGGGCTTTGAACAATTTCTGTGGATAAGGTTGGGCGGGGAGCGGGCGGTCAATCCTTCGCCGGGACGCAACGAGGTCAGTCGAAATGGAAATGCGGAAAAATTAAACAGTTCGTATCGCTAATCAAATTTGACGCGAAAGAAAAGCCGCTTTGTCGCGGTCTTAAATTCTAAAAAATAAAGAGGAATGCAAAAGAATTGGATGAACGTTGCGCGTCGAATTAAAACCCGCTCACTAGAATAAATCAGACAAATACCCGCCAGCAAACAGAAAATTACACAAGCCAATCCAAAAAATTACATTTACATTATTTTGGCTGAATCGGCAAAAACCCCACACGGTGTAGCTGAAACGCATCAATCATTTGAAATAAACAGAAATATCTGGAATGATACTGATTCTCATTCGCCAGCACGGATCCAGGCCGTTTCGGGCTTGTTAAATCCAACCTAGCCAGCCTGTCGCCGAGCCTTCGTCTGCATGAAGGGGCGGCCAGCCAGCCACCTGAATCCACGTCGATCGCGCCTCCTTCGCGCGTTCCATCGACTGGCTTTTCGCCGCACAGGGACCCCCATGTTGAACAGGACGCCGCTCGCGAGTGCGCTCGCGCTGGCTTTTGCCGTACCTATCGCTTCGCCCGCGTTCGCGCAGAGCGCGCCCGTCGCCGCTTCGGCGGTGAGCGCCGCCGCGCCCGCCGGCAAGAACGTCGGCTCGAACGCCACGACGGAAGGCGCCACGCTGCCCGCCGTGTCGGTGTCCGCCGACGCGCCCTCGCAGGACTTTCAGGCCGAAAAATCGTCGGTCGGCGCGAAGACGCCCACGGCGCTGCGCGACATTCCGCAGTCGGTCACGGTGATCAACAAGGCGCTGCTGCAGTCGCAGGGCGCGACCTCGTTCCAGGACGCGCTGCGTAACGCGCCCGGCATCACCATCGGCGGCGCGGAAGGCGGCCAGATCGGCAACAACATCAACCTGCGCGGCTTCACGGCCCAGAACGACATCTATCTCGACGGTTTTCGCGACCGCAATCAGTACTATCGCGACACCTTCGACCTCGAATCGATCGACGTGCTGTACGGCCCCTCGTCGATGCTGTTCGGGCGCGGCTCCACGGGCGGCGTGATCAATCAGGTGAGCAAGCAGGCCGGTCTCAAGCCGATCACCGAAGTTTCGACGACGGTCGGCACCAGCGACCGCTATCGCGCGACCGTCGACGTCGATCGTCCGCTCGGCGACCACGCGGCGTTCCGCCTGAACGCGTTCGGCCAGTCGCTCGGCTCCACGCGCGACCAGATGAAGAACAAGGACTACGGCTTCGCGCCGACGCTGCGTTTCGGCATCGGCACGCCCACGGAAGTCACGCTTTCCGCGCTCATCCAGCACAACTACGATCAGCCCGATTACGGCGTGCAGTCGATCAACGGTCATCCGTTCTCGCCGTCGAAGGGCACGTACTACGGTCTCACCGACGACCGCACGATTCAGGACGTGCAGACCGTGTCCGCGCGCGTGGATCACAAGTTCAACGATCAGTTCAAGATCAGCAACCAGACGCAGTTCTCGCACTCGCTCACCGATGCGCGCGAGACCGCGGCGGGCGCGGTGCTGACCGGGCCGCTCGCGTCGAGCACGGCGCTCAAGAACGGCAACTACACGACGCTGCCGCTGTCCGATCTCTACGTGAAGCTCGCGAGCCACGACCGCGTGATCGAGAATCACTCGATCTACAACGATACGATGACCACGTACAAGTTCAACACGGGGCCGCTGCGGCACGAGATGCTCGCGGGCATCGAGATCGGCCACGACAGTTATACGAATCAGGCCTATACGCGCAACAACCTGCCGATTCTGTCGCTGCTCGATCCGGTCTATGTGCCGACGCCTTCGAACGTCACGCAGACGGTCGGCAATCACGCGGAGTCGGGCGCGACCACGTTCGCGGCGTATTTCAACGAAACGATGTCGATCGGCGAGCACTGGAAACTGATTGGCGGCGTGCGTTGGGATCGCTTCCAGGCGCACATCGCGAATACGATCAGCGCGCCGAGTTATGCGGATCAGACCAACACGTTCACGAGCGTGCGCGCGGGCGCGATCTATCAGCCGACCGACTGGCAGTCGTATTACTTCTCGTATGGCACCTCGTTCGATCCGTCGCTCGAGGCGCTGACGGTCACGAACAACACGCAGAATCTCGCGCCGGAGCACACCAAATCGTATGAAGTGGGCGGCAAGTGGGATCTGCTCGGCGGCAATCTTTCGCTGACCTCGGCGTTCTTCCAGCAGGAAATGGATAACGCGCGCACGCAGACGTCGACGGGCGAATACACGCTCGAAGGCGATATTCGCGTGCGCGGTTTCCAGGCGGGCGCGACCGGCCATATCACCGACAAGTGGCAGGTGTTCGCGGGCTACACCTATATGGACGGCGTCGTGCTGCAGGCCGCAGACGGCACGCAGGGCCACACGCCCGCGAACACGCCGCGCAACACCTTCACGCTGTGGACCACGTATGCGCTCACGCCGCATTGGGAAGTGGGCGGCGGTCCGACCTATATGTCCTCGCGTTATGCGGCCAACACGAATTACGTCGAAGTGGGCGGCTACACGCGCTGGGACGCGATGGCCGGATACCATGCGAAGAAGTGGGACGTGCGTCTGAACGTGCTGAACATCACCAACAAGTTCTACTACGACGCGCTGATCCAGTCGGATGGCGGACGCTCGGTGCCGGGCGTCGGCCGCACGGTGCTCGCGACGTTCGACTACCGGCTCTGATCGCTTCGGCGAGCAGCGTCGCCGCGCAGTCGTGTGAACGGAAAAGCGTGCGCGCGCATCGATCGTCGTTGCTTCGGCGACGTTTCGATGCCGCTTCGACTACGTTTGGATGCACGCGCGCGCGGCAACGCGCATGTCACGCAAAGCCCGCATCATCATGCGGGCTTTGGCGCGTCCGGCGCGCATGCAGTGCGAAGAGTCCGAAGTGAGCCTGGCCCGAAGTTCAGAATAGCGCCTGAAACAAGGCCTGAAATACCGCGTAACATGCGCGCCGTGCTGTCAACCTGTAAGCCAGCGAAGAAGGAAGCGATAATGCTGATTCACATCCCCGACGTACTGACACACGAGCAGGTCCGCGCGCTGCGCGCACGGCTCGACAACGCGGGCGATGCCTGGGTCGACGGCCGTGCAACGGCCGGCTGGCAGGGCGCGCCCGTCAAGCGCAATCAGCAGATCGCGGAACACACGCCGATCGCGCGCGAACTCGGCGACGTCGTGCTGGCGGCCATCGAGCGCAATCCGCTCTTCATCAGCGCCGCGTTGCCCAATCAGGTGTATCCGCCGCTCTTCAATCGCTATGAAGGCGGCATGACGTTCGGCTCGCATGTCGACGGTGCGGTGCGCGTGCTGCCCAACGGCCTGAAGCTGCGCACCGACGTCTCGGCCACGCTGTTTCTCTCGGCGCCCGAGGAGTACGACGGCGGCGAGCTCGTGATCGAAGACACCTATGGCGTGCAGGAAGTGAAGCTGGCCGCGGGCGACATGATCGTCTATCCGGCCACGAGTCTGCATCAGGTGAAGCCCGTCACGCGCGGCGTGCGCATGAGCAGCTTCTTCTGGGTGCAGAGCCTCGTGCGCGACGACACGAAACGCGCGCTGCTTTTCGACATGGATACGGCCATCCAACGTTTGAACGCGAGCGACGCCGACGCCCAGGCGCGGCGCAGTCTCGTGGGTTGCTACCACAATCTTTTGCGTATCTGGAGTGAGACGTGAGTTCTACCGAAGCGGCAGTATTGATCGACGATAGCCAACGCGCCGAACGTGCGAAACGTTCGCGCCGCGCCACTTTCATCAAGTGGCTGCGCAAGGTGCACGGCTGGGTGGGTTTGTGGGGCGCGGCGCTCGGCTTGCTGTTCGGCGTGACGGGCTTCGTGCTCAATCACCGCATGGAGCCGCTGCGCATTTCGCCGGGCGCGCCGCAGGTTTCGTCAATGCAGCTTCCCGTGCCCGATCCCGCGCCGGAAACGCCGCGCGAAATGGCGAAGTGGCTCAAGTCGCAGCCCGATCTGAAGCTGCCGCAGCGCATGGGCCGCGTGCAGAAGGAACCCGAGCACAAGGTGGCCTGGGGCGATCGCGAGACCGTGCAGCCCGAGCACTGGCAGATGATGTTCACGGCGCCGCATGAAACCGTGGCCGTCGAATACTGGGTGGGCAACGATGTCGTCACGCTCAAGCGCACCGACAATTCGCTGATGGCGACCATCACGAATCTGCACAAGGGCGTGGGCATGAGCGTCGGTTGGGTGCTGTTCATCGACACCTTCGCGGGCGCGCTCATTCTGCTGTCGCTCACGGGCGTGCTGTTGTGGACCGAGCTGAACAAGCGCAAGACTATCGGCGCGCTGCTGCTGATCGGCTCGATCGTCGTGGGCGTGTGCGTGGGCCTCGGTTGATCCTGCCGGGTTGTTCTGCCCGTTTGATTCTGGCTAGCCCAGATGCCGCGCGAGATAGTCGATGAACGCGCGGACTTTCGGCGGTAAAAACCGGTTCGGCGGATAGAGCAGCCAGACCGGGCCCGAGTAGGCACGCGCTTCGAAGGTCCACTGCGGCAGCACTTGTACAAGGCCGCCGGCGCGCAATGCGTCGGCGGCGGTGAATTCGGGCAGGCAGGCGATGCCCCAGTCGTCGAGCGCCGCTTCGAGCCGCGCGCCCGCGTGGTTCGCCACATAGCGGCCCTTCACCTCGACGGTCTGCGTGTGCGTGCCTTGACGCAAGCGCCAGCGATGATCGTCGGCGGTTTCTCCCAGCCACAGGCAGTCGTGCTGCGCCAGATCGCGCGGCGTCTTCGGCGTGCCGCGCGCATTCAGATACGCGGGCGACGCACACAGCAGCCAGCGCACCTCGCCGAGCTGACGCGCGGCGAGCCCCGGCGGCGGCGTGCGCGTCGGGCGGATCACGAGATCGAGGCCGTCGCGCAGCGGATCGACTTCGTGATCGGCGAACACGAGCTGCACGTCCACGTCGGCGTAGTCGCGCAAAAAGCCCGGAATCAGCGGATGAATCACGGTTTTCGCGTAGGCCGTGGGCGCGCTGACGCTCACGCGTCCCTGCGGTTTCGCCGCGAGCTGGCCCGCCGCGTCGACGGCGCCCGCAGCCGCACTCACCATGTCGCGGCAGTGCCGATACACCTCCTCGCCCGATTCGGTCACGCGCACCTGGCGCGTCGAGCGTTCCAGCAGGCGTGCGCCAAGCGCCTCTTCGAGACGCTTGATCTGGCGGCTGACCGTCGACGGCGTGCTGCCCAGCTGGCGCGCGGCCAGCGAAAAATTGCCCGCTTCGACCACGCGCGCGAAGGCGGCGAGATCGGGCAGCAGCGCGAAAAGCGTGGTCGGATTCATCGGGATGGACGATGCGATTTGTGCGTTTGCGACATAAAAGCTGTGCGCGACGACCCGATTATCGCGACGAATGCAAGGATGGACAATAGGCGCTCTCCGCAGATTTCCGTTGCGAACGCCCGCCAGAGAGGTCCACGCCATGTCCGCCGCCCGTCACCCATCGATGCATCTCGCCGACTGGCTCCTGCTCGCCGTCGCCTTCGTCTGGGGCACGAGTTACGGCGTGGTGAAGGACGCGCTCGTGTTCTATCCGGTGCTGGGCCTGCTGGCGCTGCGCTTCGGCCTGACCTTCGTGCTCCTCTCGCCCGCGCTGCGGACGCTGCGCACGGCGTCGCGCCGCGCGCTCGGCGGCGTGCTGTGCGCGGGCATGCTGCTGCTGGGGATTTTTCTGTGCGAGACCTTCGGCGTGATGCTGACGCGCGCCTCGAATGCGGCGTTTCTCATCAGCCTGTGCGTGGTGCTCACGCCGCTCGCGGAATGGGCGATGTTGCGCCGGCGGCCGTCGCGCGCCGAATGGGCGGCGGTGGCCGTCTCGCTCGCGGGCGCGTGGCTGCTGGCGGGCGGCGACTACCGGCCCAACGCCGGCGATGCGCTGATCCTGCTGGCGGCGCTCCTGCGCGCGATCTCCGTCTGCGTCACGCGGCGCGTGATGCGCGACGCCGCCATCGCGCCGCTCGCCGTGACGGCGGTGCAGGCGGGTTGCGTGGCGGCGGGCAGCGCGGTGCTCGCGCTGGTGTTCGCGCACGGCCAGTGGCAGCCGCTGCCGACGTTCTCCGCGCATCTGCCGTTCTGGAGCAGCGTGGCGTGGCTCGTCGGCGCGTGCACGCTGTTCGCGTTCTTCATCCAGAACTACGCCGTGCGCCGCAGCAGCCCGACGCGCGTGGCCTTGCTGATGGGCAGCGAACCGGCGTTCGGCGCGCTGTTCGCCTGCGTGTGGCTCGGCGAGCGCCTGAGCGTGGCCGCGTGGACGGGCGGCGCGTTGATCGTCGCGGCCTCGCTGTTCGCGGTGGTGCCGTGGCGGCGTGCCGCAGCGAAGGCTGTGAGCGAAGCGCTCAACGCATGAACGCGCGGTTCAGTCCTTCACGCCGCGCTTGCGCAACAGATACGTATCCATGATCCAGCCGTTCGCCTCGCGCGCCTCGCCGCGCACGCGCACGATTTCGTCCTTCACGTCGTCGAGCTTGCCCGCGACGAGAATTTCGTCGGGCGTGCCCACATACGCGCCCCAGTAAATGTCGAGCTCCTCGCCATCGAGCTGCGTATAGGCGTTCTGTGCGTCGAGCATCACGACGGCGCTGTCGGCGTCGCGCGGAAAGCCGTTTTCGACGAGCCGCCGCCCCGTGGTGATGCTCACCGGCTTGCCGATGAAATTGAGCGGCACGCGATGCTTCGCGGCCAGCGCCTGCACGCTGCTGATGCCCGGGATCACCTCGAACTCGAACGCGAGCCGCCCTTCGCCGAGGATCGCATCGAGAATGCGGATCGTGCTGTCGTAGAGCGCGGGATCGCCCCAGACGAGGAACGCGCCGCATTGGCCGTCGGCGAGTTCATGCTCGATCAGCCCTTCGAATACGCGCTGCTTGTCGCGATTGAGTTCGTCGACAGCCGCCTTGTATTCGACGCCGTCGCGCCGCCGCTCGGGACTCGTCGCCTCGACGATGCGGTAATCGGGGTTCTCGATGAAGCGCGCGCAGATCTCCTTGCGCAGCGCCACGAGCTTGTCTTTCGCGGGGCCTTTGTCCATCACGAAGAACACGTCGGCGGCGTTGAGCGCCTTGACGGCCTGCATGGTCAGGTAGTCGGGATCGCCCGCGCCGATGCCGATGATGAGGATCTTTTTCACGTCGATAGTCCGGTGAGTGCGTCGTCCAGGCGGGCCTCAAAAGGGCCGCAGAAGCGCTGCCAAGGGCCGCGCCGGGCGAGCGGAAGGCCGGAAATGATAGCGCGAGTTGGCGCGCGCGCCCATTTCGCGGGCTGTGTGTACACGGTCATTTTCTTCAATACGCGCGCTCGCGCGCTGCGTACGCTCGACGCTGAATCATCGCCGTCTGGCGTATCGAGGAGAATCGTGAGCACTGTCATGTCCATGGCCGCCTTCGCGCTGGCCACTTCCATCACCCCCGGACCCGTGAACATCGTCGCGCTCGGCGCGGGCGCGCGCTATGGCTTGCGCGCGAGCCTGCGCCACGTGACGGGCGCGACCGTGGGCTTCGCGCTGCTGTTGCTGCTGATCGGCCTCGGCCTGCACGAACTGCTCGCGCAATGGCCGTTTCTCACGCGCGCGATCGAATGGGCGGGCGTGGCGTTTCTGCTTTACGTGGCGTGGCGGCTCGCCATCGACGACGGCCATATCGACGCCTCGCGCGAATCACGCGGCCCCTCGCTGATGACGGGCGCGGCGATGCAATGGCTCAATCCGAAGGCGTGGCTCGCGTCGGTGGCGGGCATGGGCGCGTATGCGGCCTCGGGCGAGAAGGCGCTGGTCTGGCAGTTCGCCGCGATCTATTTCGTGGTCTGCTACGCGTCGATTGCGTGCTGGGCGTGGGCGGGCGCGTCGCTGCGTCAGGCGCTGCGCGAGCCGTCGCGCGTGCGCTTCGTGAACCGGCTGATGGCCGCGCTGCTGGCGGCGAGCGCACTGTGGCTGCTGCTGGGCTGATTGCGTCGAAGCTTCAGCCGCGATACTGACCCGGCGTGGCCGCGACGAATTGCCGGAACGCGCGTTGCAGATGCGCCTGATCGGCGAAACCCGCTTCGGCGGCGACGTCGGCGATAGCGTGACCGCGCCGCAATTGCGCGCGGCTGAACTCGATGCGCCGGTTCACGACATACGCGTGCGGCGTCATGCCGTACTGCTCGCGAAACGCACGGATCAGATGCGACGGCGACAGGTCGGCGGCCGCGCAGATCTCGTCGAGCTTGAGCGCGCGCGTGTAATTGCCGTCGATGAATTCGGCGGCGCGCGCAAGACGTGGATTCGGTTCGCGCGCGGCGAGCGGCGCGGATTCGAGCGCTGGTTGGCGTGCCGGTTGGAGCGCATCGTGCAGTGCCGTGAAATACGCTCTCACGGCGTATTCCTTGCGCGCGTTATCTTCATGCGGATCGACGAGCATGTCGTAGAGCGCGTTGAGCCCCGCAAACAAGGCGGGATCGCGCGTGAGCGTCTGCTCGAAGGGACGCAGGCCGTCCTGCGCGCCGCAGCCGAGTTCGCGTTGCAGCTTCGCGAGCCAGTCCACGTCGACGTAAAACATGCGATAGGCCCACGCTTCATCGGCGGCCGGATTGCACGCGTGCACGACGTTCGCGTTGATGATGACGACCGACCCCGCGCCGATATGCTGCAACGTATTGCCGTTCAGATAGGTGCTGTGCCCGCCCGTGACCGCGCCGATCGAAAACGTGCTGTGCGCGTGACGGCCATAGCTGACCTTGCGGCCATCGGCGATGGCGCGCACTTCGATGAAAGGCAGGGCGTCGTCGCGCCAGAAGCTCGGGGTGCCTGCAGCGATGGCGGACGTGGACGGCATGAATGGGCTCGCGGAAACGAAACAGCGTGAAGCTCGATGGTAGCGCAAACGCGGTGGCAGTCACGCGCGGCGCGGCAAGCATCATAAACAATTAGAGTCCGTGCGCTAACGCACTAATTAAGTACGTTCATCATTTCGTCATACGGATGCGCCGATAATTCGCGTTGAATAAATTGGCCTGCCTTGTCACGAGTCGCGTAACGATAGCGCGACCGGCACGGCGCGGCTCGGGGATTTCAACATGACCATTCGTCACCGCATCACGCTTCTCATCGTGCTGATGTTCGTCGCGTTGTCCGCCATCGGCGGCTACGCGGTCTATCAGACGCGCCGCAGCGCCACCGACGTCCACCAGGTCACGCAGGGCGTCGTGCCGAGCGCACTCGCTTCCTCGGACCTCGTCTCGCTCGTCAAGGACGTGCAGCTCGCGACGATGACGCTCGTCTACGCGCCCGACGCGACCACCGCGCAACTCGCTCAGGACGATCTCAAGAAGAAGGAAGCCGACTTGCGCGCCGCGCTCGACGTGCAGCGCAAGGCCGCCGCGAGCCACGCGCAGGACGGCCTCGTCGCGCAGGCGCAGGAAAGCATCACGAACTATTTCAACGCCATCGCCGACACCGCGAAGATGAAGGCCGCGGGCAAGAACGAACTGGCGCAGGCCTATCTGTTCGCGAACGTGGCGCAGTATCGCGACGAACTCGAAGGCATCGTCACCACGATGCGCGTCGAGAAGAACCGCCAGAAGGACGACGCGATCAGCGCGCTCAACGGCATGCTCGACACGACCACCAGCGCGATCGCCGGCGTGACGGGCGGCGCGGTGCTGCTGCTCACGGCGATCGGCCTGCTGCTGTATCGCCAGATCACGCGCCCGCTTTCGCGCATGCAGCAGGAAATGAGCGAGATCGCGTCGAGCCAGGACTTCACGCGCCGCGTGCCGGTGGGCCGTCTCGACGAGATCGGCCATTCGATCGTCGCGTTCAACGGCATGATCGAGAAGATCCAGCACAGCTCGGCGCAGCTCAAGCGCAAGACCGCCGACATTCAGGCGATGCTGCAGAACATGCAGCAGGGCATTCTCACGGTGGTCGAAGGCGCGACCATCCACAACGAGTATTCGGCCTATCTGGAAGCGATTTTCGAAACGAACGAGATCGCGGGCCGCTCGCTGATGGACCTCGTGTTCTCGAACACGGAACTCGACGCCGATACGCTCTCGCAGATCGACGCCGCCGTGCACGCGTGCCTCGGCGAAGACGACGTGAATTTCGCGTTCAACCAGCATCTGCTCGTGAACGAAATCACGCGCGCGATGCCCGATGGCCGCACCAAGGTGCTCGATCTGTCGTGGTCGGCGATTACCGACGAGAACGACATCGTCGTGCGTTTGATGCTCTGCGTGCGCGACGTGACCGAGCTGCGCGAACTCGCGGCGGAAGCGGGCGAGCAGAAGCGCCGTCTGCAGATGATCGGCGAAATTCTCGCGGTCAGCGAAGAGAAGTTCCATCGCTTCGTGGAGAGCTCGAAGACCTTCATCCACGAAAACGAACGCATCATTCGCCAGCACGATTGCGCGGACATGGACGCCGTCGCGGCGCTGTTCCGCAACATGCACACGGTGAAGGGCAACGCTCGCACGTACAGCCTCCAGCATCTCACGGGCGTGGTGCACGAAGTCGAGCAGCGTTACGACGCGCTGCGCCGCGAAGATCCGGATCACGTGTGGGATCAGCAGGCGCTGATCGCCGACCTGCATCGCGTACGCGAAGCGGTCGATCACTATGCGTCGATCAACACCGAAAGTCTCGGTCGCGGCGGCCGCACGCAGGACGGCAGCATCGCCATCGGCCGCGAGCAGATCGATGCGAGCCTGCGTCTGATCGACAACACCCGCGACGATGATCTTGCCTCGCTGCGCGCGATGCGCGCCGAGCTGCGCCGCGTGCTGGGCGCGTTCGGCACCGAGAGCGTGCACGACGCGCTTGCGGGTGTGCTCGATTCGCTGCCGTCGCTGGCGCAGGAGCTGGGCAAGGTCGCGCCGGTCGTGCGCATCGACGATCACGGCTGGCGTCTGCGCAGCGGAGCGGCGGGCACGGTCCGGGACGTCTTCACGCATCTGCTGCGCAACTCGCTCGATCACGGCATTGAAATGCCGACGCAGCGCCGCGCGCAAGGCAAGGGCGACGCGGGCCGGATTCAGGTCGACGTCAACGTGATCGACGGCGCGCTGCGCCTCGCGCTCGCCGACGACGGACGCGGCCTCGCGCTCGAACGCATTCGCGGCATCGCCGTCGAGCGCGGCTGGCTCGCCGAAGACGAAATGGCGAGCGACGACGCCATCGCGGCCTTCATCTTCCGTGCGGGCTTTTCGACGGCGCAACAGGTGACCGAAGTGTCGGGGCGCGGCGTGGGCATGGACGCGGTGCGCGACTTCCTCGAACGCGAGGGCGGCCGCATCGAACTGCGCTTCACGGACAACCGCGAAGGCGCCGATTACCGGCACTTCGAAACGATCGTGTATCTGCCGCGCGCGTGCGCCGTCGAAGGCGAACCGGCGCGCGCCACGCAGCAGGAAGAGGAAGCGCTGAGCTAGGCGCGGTTCGGAGGTGGCTGTGGTGTTTCCGTATTTGACAGGCGCGCTGGCGGGCGCCGTGATCGTGGCGATTGGCGCGGTTGTGCTGCATCTGCGCGCGCGTGCGCGTACGAACGCGGCGCTGCAATCGCAACGCGCGCAGCACGATGAACAGCTCGCCCAGGCGAGTGCGCAAGCCGACGACGCGCAATCGCGCGCCGCCGAAGAACATGACGCGCTGGCGGCGCAGATCGAGACGCTGCGCGCCGAACTCGCGCAGCGCAAGTCGGTGGCCGACGCGATGGAAGCGGCGCTGGCCGCCGAGCGTTCGCATGGCGCCGACGCCTTGCAGCGCGTCGAGCGCATCGCTGCCGAAGCGGCGCGTCTCAGGCAGATGTCGATGACCTTCGAGCGCTGGCACGAGCAGATGATCTCGCTGATGGCGCAGAACCACGACATGCACCAGAAGAACCAGGAGCTGTCGTCGATCGTGAGCCACGTGCTGATCGTCTCGCTGAATGCGTCGATCGAAGCGGCGCGCGCGGGCCCGGCGGGCCGGGGCTTTTCGATCGTCGCGGGCGAAGTGCGTACGCTCGCCACGCGTTCGCAGGAGTTGTCGAAGAGCTATCGCGACAGCCTGCATCGCAACGATCTGATCACCGCCGCGACGTTCCAGGACGTGCAGGCGGGCGGCAAGATGATCGCGGCCTCGCTCGCGAGTGTGGATTCGCTGACGCAGCAACTGTATGCGCAACTCGGCGAATCGCGCGCGGATACGCACACGCAGTCGCACACGCAGGCGCACGCATGATCGGCACGAACGCGCAGGACAGTTTCGAGCGCATTTTCTTCGCGGCGGCGCGCTCGCGGCTCGTGACCGATGCGCAGCACGCGTGCGAGTTCTCGCCCGCCTCGAACGAGGTGGCGCAAGGCGAACACGTGGTCGTGCTGACGATCTCGTCGATGCAGTTTCGCGTGCTGCTATTGATTCATCTTAAGGATGACGACGCGACGCGCGCGTACTACACGGGCGAAACGGAAGCCGGTGCGGGACGTCCGCTCATCGAGACCTTCACGGAGTTCGGCAATCTCTGCTGCGGGTCGATGAACCAGCAGCTCGTCGAGCATTTTCCGGACCTCGGCATGTCCACGCCGTATGCGCTGTCGGGTCAGTGTTTGCCGTATCTGGGCGAGCTGAAGCCCGATAGCGTGAAGTCCTGGGCGCTGACGATCGACGGTTCGGTGCGCCTCGGCGCGACGCTGTGCATCTGCACGCGCGCGCCGCTCGATTTCGTGGCCGCCGACATGGCGGACGCGAGCGAAAGCGCAGGCGAACTCGAATTCTTCTGACGCGCCGCGCGCGCGTCGGCATGCAGTGTCGTGCAATGTCGTGCAGTTTCGTATCGCAGGGAAGTCGGAAAGAGACGTATGAACACGAATAAGCCGGTGAGCAAGGTGTTGCTGCTCGAAAGCGATTCCGCTCGCGCGCTCGCGCTGGCGCAACCCGATGCCGGGCAACGCCTGATGGGCGTGCCGGTGCGCCGCGACGCGCTCGCGGCCGCGCTGCACACGCATTACGACCTCGGCGGCGTGCTGCTCGGCGAGGACTTCGGCGGCTCGCCCGAAGCGGCGGCGGCGGTGGCCGTGGCGCTCGAAGTGGCGCGCCCGGAGTTGCCGATCGTGCTGCGCCGGACCACCGACGGCGAATTGCCCGAAGCGCTGCGGCGCGTGCCGCGCGCGAGCTGGAACGAGCGCGAGCCGCAGTCGTTGCAGGCGGCGCTCGACGCGCATGTGTTTTCGCAGGATTACCCGGACCCGCTCGTGGACGGTATCGCCGACATGACGCTCGGCCGTCTGCGCGGGCTGTTTCCGGACCTCGAAGTGAACTGGGACACGCCGAGCATCGTGCGCGACCGCATCATCTTCGGCGAGGTGCTTACGCTGATCCCGATCGAGACCGCGTGGTGCCGTGGCTGGCTGCTGATGCAGACCGAGGAGACGCCGCTCATCGACATGCTGCCGCCGCGCGAAGGGCGCGGCGCGCGCGAGGAAGCGAGCGATTTCCGCGATCTGAACGGCGTGCTCGGCGAACTCACGAATCTCGTATGGGGTGCGTTTCGCAACCGCTATCTCGGGAACGCGCGCAATGCGGGCGCGGGCGATAAAGCGGGCGACGGCGGCTGGGTCCGCGCACAGGTGCAGGTGCCGCTGCTCATCAATCATCGGCGGCGCTATCTGTCGTTCGGCTCGGACAATCCGCAGCTATGCATCAAGTACCGGCTCACGTGCCCGAAGACGGGCCGCGAGGCGGTGATCGATCAGCGTTTCGTGTTCAGCCTCGGCTGGTCGCGCGAAGGTTTCGACGAGACGGCCGCACTGGCCGCGGCCGCCGCCGGGCCGGAACCGGTGAGCGGCGAACTCGAACTGTTTTGACGTCAAGATGCGCCGTACACGGCGCAAAGGAAAGAGACAACATGGCTAAGATTCTGGTGGTGGACGATTCGAGTACGGTGCGTGACGAAGTCGCGGGCTTTCTGCGCAAGAACGGCCTCGACGTCGATACGGCGGTGGACGGCAAGGACGGCCTCGCGAAGCTGAAGGCGAATCCGGGCGTGAAGCTCGTCGTGAGCGACGTGAACATGCCGAACATGGACGGCCTCACGATGGTCGAGAAGATCCGCAGCGAACTCGCGAACACGGCGGTCAACGTGGTGATGCTCACGACGGAAAGCAGCCCGGCGATGAAGGAGCGCGGCAAGGCGGCCGGCGTGCGCGGCTGGATCGTCAAGCCGTTCAAGGGCGAGGCGGTGCTGGAGACGTTCAGGAAGATGGCGGGCTGAGCGCTCGTTTAGCGCTTGGTTCGCGCTCGGTTAGCGTCTCGCGAAAATGAAAAAAGGCCTGCGTTTGCAGGCCTTTTCTATCGATGCCGCGTGAAGCGGCGCGGCGTGTCGAACGCGCTTCGAATCGTTACGCGGCGAGCGCCGCCGCGCCCGCCTTCGCGGGCATCAGCAGCACCGGAATCGATTTCGACGTGGGCGTGCCCGCGCCATCGGCGATCGATTCCAGCGGCACGAGCGGATTTGTTTCCGGATAGTACGCGCCGAGGCAGCCGCGCGGAATGTCGTACTCCACGAGCATGAAGTCGGTGACGTGACGCTCGATGCCGTCGTCCCAGACGCTCGTGATATCCACGAACTGACCCGGCTCGAAGCCGAGCATCGTCATGTCTTCGCGGTTCGCGAACAGCACGCGGCGCAGGCCGTACACGCCGCGATAACGGTCGTCGAGACCGTAGATCGTGGTGTTGTACTGATCGTGCGAGCGCGTGGTCATCAGCGTCATGAGCTTCTGGCCGTGTTCGGCGCGCGCGCGATGGATCGGCGTGTCGAGCGCGATCGCGTGCACCACGAACTGCGCCTTGCCGCTCGGCGTCTTCCAGACGCGGTCGCGCGACGCGACGCCGAGGTGGAAGCCGCCCGGATGCTTGAGGCGCTCGTTGTAGTTCTGGAAGCCGTCGAACACCTGCTCGATGCCGTCGCGGATCTTCGCATAGTCGCTCGCCTGATCGAGCCAGTCCACTTTCTCGCTGCCGAGCGTGGCGTGCGCCATGCGCGCGACGATCGCGATTTCCGACAGCAGATTGTTCGACGCCGGACGGTTCATGCCGTACGAGATGTGCACCATGCTCATCGAGTCCTCGACGGAGACGCCTTGCGGCACGCCGTTCTGCAGGTCGATTTCGGTACGGCCGAGCGTCGGCAGGATCAGCGCGTCCTCGCCGTGCACAAGATGGCTGCGGTTGAGCTTGGTCGTCACGTGCACGGTGAGCGCGCACGAACGCATGGCGTCGAAGGTGCGCGGCGTGTCGGGCGTGGCGATCGCGAAGTTGCCGCCCAGACCGATGAAAACCTTCACGTGGCCTTCGAGCATCGCGTGAATGGTTTCGACCACGTCGTAGCCGTGCTCGCGCGGCGGCTCGAAATCGTAGGCCTTGCCCAGACGGTCGAGGAACGCCTGGGTCGGCTTTTCCTCGATGCCGACCGTGCGGTCGCCCTGCACGTTCGAGTGGCCGCGCACCGGGCACAGGCCCGCGCCGCGGCGGCCGATATTGCCGCGCATCATCATCAGATTCGAGAGCAGCTGAATCGTCGCCACCGAATTCTTGTGCTGCGTGATGCCCATGCCCCACGTCGAAATGACGGCCTTGCCCTTCACGTAGATGTCGGCGAGCTTGAGCACTTCGTCGAGCGGCACGCCCGCTTCGGCGACGATCGTGTCCCACGATTCCGCGCGCAGATCGGCGGCGAAGCTGTCGAAGCCGACCGTATGTTCGGCGATGAAGGCGACGTCGAGAATGCGTTCCGTGCCTTGCGACACGGCTTGATCGTCGAGTTCGATCACGCGCTTGGCCATGCCCTTGATCAGCGCGAAGTCGCCGCCGATACGCGGACGGATGAACACCGAGCTGATCTCCACGCCCTTGGGCGAGAGCATGTCGAGCGTATGCTGCGGGCTCGCGAAGCGCTCCAGCCCGCGTTCCTTGAGCGGATTGATCGAGACGATGGTCGCGCCGCGCTTGGCGCATTCGCGCAGTTCGCCCAGCATGCGCGGGTGATTCGTCGCGGGATTCTGGCCGAAGATCAGCAGCGTGTCGGCGTGCTCGAAGTCGTCGAGCGTGACTGTGCCCTTGCCGATGCCGACCGTGCCCGGCAGGCCGCGGCTGGTGGCCTCGTGGCACATGTTCGAGCAGTCGGGGAAGTTGTTGGTGCCGTACATGCGCACGAACAGCTGATACAGGAACGCGGCTTCGTTGCTCGCGCGGCCCGAGGTGTAGAACGCGGCGCGGTCCGGGTTGTCGAGCGCGTTGAGATGCTTCGCGATCAACCTGAACGCGTCGTCCCATTCGATCGGCACGTAACGGTCGCGCTGCGCGTCGTAGACCATCGGATCGGTCAGACGGCCATGCTGCTCCAGCTCGTAGTCCGATTGCGCCATCAGTTCGGTGACGGTGTGCTGCTCGAAGAAGGCCGGCGTCACGCGCTTGCTGGTGGCTTCGGCGGCCACGGCCTTCACGCCGTTCTCGCAGAATTCGAAGGTCGACGCGTGCTCGCGGTCCGGCCACGCGCAGCCCGGGCAGTCGAAGCCGTCCGGCTGGTTCTGCTTGAGCAGCGTGCGGTAGTTGCCGCCCGACACCTTCTCCTTGATCAGGTTGATCGCGACCTGCTTGAGTGCGCCCCAGCCTGCGGCGGGGTGGTGATACGGTTCGATGCGACCTTGCGGCTTCTTCATGCTTCGGCTTCGGATTCGTGAGGGCGGTTCGCCCGATGAGGCGAGACTACTGTGTTCCTGTGCTCCCGGTGATCACAGAAATCCGGAAAGCCGAGGGATACAGTTGCGACGATTTGCCATAGACTGGTGGGGTTTGTGTTGCCCGTCCTTTCCCTTGCCTTTCGTTTGCCCTGGTTTGCCTCTGCCATGCCCGCGCCGCCTTCCTCGCCGTCTTCCTCGATTACCCGCTACGAACAACTCGCCGACGACATCGAGGCCGCCGTGCGGCGCGGCGTGTTCGGGCCGGGCGAGCGCGTGCCGTCGGTGCGGCGCGCGAGCCAGCAGCACGGCGTCAGCATCAAGACGGTGCTGCACGCCTATGCGCTGCTGGAAAGCCGGGGCGTGATCGAGTCGCGGCCGCAGTCGGGCTTTTTCGTGCGCGCGCGGCCGCTGGCGCGCGGGACGGGCGAGGCCGGGCGGGAGAACGGCGGCGAAGCGGGCCATGAAGGCGGCGGCGCGGCGCACGACGGCCGCGCGCGCCGTCCGGGCGGCGCGTCCCGACACGCTGCCGCGGCGGCCGCGACGCCCGCTTTGCCGCCGGCCTCGGCGCCCGCGCCCGTGGACGTGAGCCGCCTCGTGCTCTCCACCCTGCGCACCATCGGCGCGCAGGACGCGGTGCCGCTCGGCTCGCCGTATCCGGACCCGGCGCTGTATCCGTGGCGACGCATCAATCAGTACGCGAACGCCATCGCGCGGCGTCACGCGAGCTGGAACCTGATCGACGACCTGCCGCCCGGCAATCCCGAGCTGATCCGCCAGATCGCGCGCCGCTACGCGGAGAACGGCGCGACCATCGACCCGGACGAGATCGTCATTACCGTGGGCGCGACCGAGGCCATCAACCTGAGCCTGCAGGCCGTGGCGCGTCCGGGCGACACGGTAGCCGTCGAATCGCCCACCTACTACGCGATGCTGCACGCGATCGAGCGTCTGGGCATGCGCGCCATCGAAGTGAGCACGCACCCGGACACCGGCATCGACCTCGACGCGCTCGAACGCGTGCTCGCGCGCCAGAAGGTCGCGGCCTGCATGGTGATGCCGAACTTCCAGAATCCGCTGGGCTTTCGCATGCCGGACGCCAGCAAGGCGCGGCTCGTGGAGATCGCGCAGGCGCACGATCTGCCCGTGATCGAGAACGACGTCTATCAGGAGCTGTATTACGGCGATACGCGGCCATCGTCGCTCAAGCAGTTCGACACGCGCGGGCTGGTGCTGCACTGCGCGTCGTTCTCGAAGAGTCTCTCGGCCTCGTACCGCATCGGCTGGGCGATGCCGGGCCGCTATCGCGCGCAGGTCGAAAAGCTCAAGTTCCTCAACACGCTCACCACGCCGTCGGTGCCGCAGGTGGCGCTCGCGGACTATCTGCGCCATGATGGCTACGACCGTCATCTGCGTCGTCTGCGGCGCTTCTACCGGCAGCAGGCACGGCTCATGAAGGCGATGGTCGAACGTTTCTTTCCGGCGGGCACGCGCACGTCCGATCCGCAGGGCGGCTACGTGCTGTGGGTCGAACTGCCGCCGCGCGTGGATTCGATGCGGCTCTATCAGGCCGCGCTCGCGCAGGGCATCACCATCGGGCCGGGATATATGTTTTCGATGCGCAACGACTTTCACCACTACATTCGCCTGAACTATAGCTATCCGTGGACCGCGCAGACCGAGGCGGCGCTGAAGACGCTCGGCGAGCTGGCCGCGAAGATGGCCTGAGGAGACGCACGATGCACGACGAAGACAAGGACGACGATCTGCATAACGGCAACGGCAGCCACGGCGCGCGCGACGAGGAGGACAGCGCGGACGGCGATGTCGATCCCGCGCTGGTCTCGATCCTCGAACAGCTCTGGCGCGCGCATCGCGAGACGCCCGGACGCGAGTGGTCGCTCGCCAAGCTCTCGAAGCAGGCGGGCGTGCCGATGAGCGGCTTGCGCCGCCACTTGACCGGACTCGTCGACAGCGGCCTCGTGGTGACCACGCTCGCCGAGGACGGCACGGGCCGGGCGAGCCTTTCGGAAGACGGCTGCGCGTTCTGTCTGGAGGTGTTCGGCGACGCGGACGGCGCGGAGGGGACGAACTGAGCTTGGGAGACGAACGCGCCGCGTAAGTCGCGTATGCCGAGTACGTCAAGCGCGTTTGCGCGCGGCGCATTACACTCGCTCGAACTTCATCGTCATCGCCATGGACTATATCGACACCTTGCGGATCTTCCGTTCCGTGGTCGAGGCGCGCAGCTTCACGCGCGCCGCGGACATGCACGGCCTCGCCACGCCGGTCGTCTCGCGCGCGATCGCGCGGCTGGAAAAGCGGCTCGGCAGCCGCCTGTTTCACCGCACCACGCGCGCGGTGTCGCTGACCGAGGCCGCCGAGCGTTTCTACGACGGCTGCTGCCGCGTGCTCGACGACCTCGACGCGCTGGAGGCGGGCGCCACCGAGCAGACGCGCGAAGCCAACGGCGTGCTGCGTCTCGTCGCGCACACCACGGCCACGGTGAACCGGCTCGTGCCGCTCATTTCGAGCTTCAAGCGCGCGCATCCCAAAGTCACGCTCGACGTGATGCTGACCGAGCGCCAGGTCGATCTGGTCGCGGACGGCTACGACCTCGGCCTCGTGCTGCCGTTCATGCTCAACAACGACACCACGGTGACGAAGCTGCTCGAACGCATTCCGCTCGCGCTCGTCACCTCGCCCGCGTATCTCGCGGCCACGTCCACGCCGCGCCATCCCGCCGATCTCGCGCAGCACGTCTTCGTGCCGATGCCGCCGTCGCTGCGCAAGCCCTCGCTCACGTTTCGCGGCCCCGAAGGCGAGGACGACGTGACCGTGCAACTGAAGTACGAGATCGCGTCGAACAATCCCGAGTTCAATCGCGCGATGGTGCTGGAAGGCTTCGGCATCGGCATTCTGCCGGTCGCGCTGGTGCAGGCGGATCTGGCGGCGGGCCGCCTCGTCACGCTGCTCGACGACTTCCCGATCAGCGACATGCAGATCGAGATCCGTCTCGCGTACACGTCGCGCACGCTGCTGCCCGCCAAGGTGCGCGCTTTCATCGATCACGCGACGGAGTTTTTCGGCGGCGTCACGCACGCCCAGCCGCATACTCAGGCGCTCGCCGATGCGCAGGCACAGCAAGTCGGTTGAGAATTCAGCGTGCGCTGCATAGCCGCTTCATAGCGCGTTGCGCAGCGATTGTTGCCGCCGCGGTCATAAATTGATGCCGCGCGCGGCAGTTGTAGCGGCCCGCCAGGCCGTCTAATCTGTGCGTATGCACACTTCCGACCGTTCTTCGCCGGCGCAGTCGTTTTCCGCCCTCGCCCTGGAGCACGACGACTGCTTCGCGGTGCGTCAGGCGGCGCGCCATCTTTCGCAGCTTTACGAGCGGCATCTGAGCGCGGCGGGGCTCACGCCCACGCAGTTCAGCCTACTCGGTGCGCTCGGCGCGACGGACCCGGCCGACCCGGCGCAAGGCCAACCCTCGCTGACGATGGCGCAACTCGCCCGCACGATGGTGATGGAACGCACGACGCTGGTGCGCGCGCTGCGGCCCTTGCTGCGCAGCGGTCTGGTCGCCGATCTGGCGGTGGCAAAACATTCGGCAACGGACGGCGAGCACGCGCCGCAAGGCGCGGATTGCCGTCGCCGCCAGGTTGCGCTCACGGCGGCGGGGCGCGCGCGGCTGGACGAAGCGGGCGTGCATTGGCGCGCCGCGCAGGACGAATTCGAGCGCCGTTTCGGCGCGCAGCGCGCCGCGTGGCTCAGGCGCGAATTGCTGCGCATCACGCGGGCGGTGTGAGTTGATACGCATCGGTTTCATCACGCTGCGGCATTTTTTTATTCTCATTAGTGCATATACACAGGTGAACGTCATGTCGAGTCCTTCCACTCCTGCCACGGGCGCCGCGCCGCGCGAACGGGCGCGTCTGCCCTGGATGCGCCTCGCAGTCGGCGCCGTGGCGCTCGCGCTCGCGGCGGCGCTGGGCTACTGGTTCCTCGTGCTGCGCTTTGTGCAATCCACCGACGACGCCTACGTGGGCGGCAACGTCACGGTGATGGCGCCGCGCGTGAGCGGCTTTGTCGCCGAGATCGACGTGCAGGACAACCAGCGCGTGAAGGCCGGCCAGGTGCTGATCCGGCTCGACGCGCGCGACTACGACGCGAAGCTCGCGCAGGCCGACGCCGAACTCGCGAGCGCGCGCGCCGCCGTGGCGGAACTCGATGCGCGCCGCCCGCTGCAAGCCGCCGTCATCAATCAGAGCCAGGCCGAGGCGCGCGCCTCGAACGCCGAACTCACGCGCAGCGCGCAGGACCAGACGCGTTACCGCGCGCTCGTGAAGGACGACGCGGTGTCGAATCAACTCGTCGAACGCGCCGACGCCGACGCCGCGAAAGCCCAGGCCTCGGTCGCGAAAAGCGGTGCGGCGGTGCTGGCCGCGCAGCGTCAGCTCGACGTGCTGGCCGCGCAGATCGTCGACGCGCAGGCGCGCGTGGCAACCGCCGAAGCGAGCCGCCGTCTCGCGGCGCTCAACGTCGATTACACGACGATCCGCGCGCCGGTGGACGGTTTCATCGGCAATCGCACGGCGCGGGTGGGCATGCTCGCGAACGTGGCCGCGCCGCTGCTGACCGTGGTGCCCGCGTCGGACCTCTGGGTGGACGCGAATTTCAAGGAGGATCAGCTCCGCAAGATGCGCGCGGGCGATGCCGCCGACGTCGAACTCGACGCCGCGAGCGGCACGCTGCATGGCCGCGTCGAAAGTCTTGCGCCGGCCACGGGCGCGACCTTCAGCGTGCTGCCGCCCGAGAACGCGACCGGCAACTTCACGAAGATCGTGCAGCGCGTGCCGGTGCGCATTCGCGTGCAGGTGCCGCCGGGCATGGAGGGCGTGCTGCGTCCGGGCCTCTCGGCGACGGTGAAGGTGCATCTGGACAGCGGCGCGCAGCACGCCGCCGCGCAATGACCGCTACGGACCCGACATGAACGCCCCGACCACCGAACTCGAAGTGCGCCCCACAGCGGCCGCAAGCGAGACTCTGAACGCAGCCGCGCCGCGCCCGCTTCAGCCGCACGAACAGCCGATGGCGCAGCGCGCTTTCGCGTTCGCGCTGATGTGCATCGGCTTCTTCATGGCCACGCTCGATATCCAGATCGTCGCTTCGTCGCTGCGCGATATCGGCGGCGGACTGTCCGCGAGCCAGGACGAACTCTCGTGGGTGCAGACCGCGTATCTGATCGCCGAAATCATGGTGATTCCGATGTCGGGCTGGCTCTCGAAAGTGTTCTCGACGCGCTGGCTGTTCGTCGGCTCGGCGGTGGGGTTCACGATCACGAGCATGCTGTGCGGCCTCGCGTGGGACATCAACTCGATGATCATCTTCCGCGCGCTGCAAGGCGCGCTCGGCGCCGCGATGATTCCCACCGTGTTCACCACGGCATTCGTGCTGTTTCCCGGCAAACAGCGCATCGTGGCCTCGACGACCATCGGCGC
This sequence comes from Paraburkholderia sp. SIMBA_027, assembly GCF_046535315.1. Taxonomy (NCBI): domain Bacteria; kingdom Pseudomonadati; phylum Pseudomonadota; class Betaproteobacteria; order Burkholderiales; family Burkholderiaceae; genus Paraburkholderia; species Paraburkholderia sp. SIMBA_027. The sequence continues at coordinate 143,100 of NZ_JAWRWY010000003.1, read as the reverse complement.
GCTGGCCTCGCTCGCGCCCACGCTCGGCCCCGTGATTGGCGGCTGGATCACCGACCAGTGGTCGTGGCACTGGCTGTTCTATCTGAACCTCGTGCCCGGCATCGCCGTGGCCGCGCTGGTGCCGAAGTACGTGCATATCGACGAACCCGATCTCTCGCTGATCAAGCGCGGCGATTATCTCGGCATCGTGCTGATGAGCGCGTTTCTCGGCTGCCTCGAATACGTGCTCGAAGAAGGGCCGCGCAAGAACTGGTTCGGCGACGACGCGATCGTGTTCTGCGCGTGGATCGCGGCCATCGGCGGCTTTCTGTTCATCGTGCATGCGCTCACCGCGAAAGAGCCGATCGTCGATCTGCGCGCGCTCTCGGTGCGCAACTTCGGCATCGGCAGCGTGCTGTCGTTCGTGACCGGCATCGGCATCTTCGTGGCCGTGTTTCTCACGCCGCTGTTTCTCGCGGAAGTGCGCGGATTCAGCTCGTTGCAGATCGGTTTGTCGCTGCTTTCGGTGGGCGCGTTCCAGTTGATCGCGCTCGGCTTCTACGCGTTCGCCACGCGCTATTTCAGCATGCGTGCGCTGCTGCTGTTCGGGCTCGTGTGCTTCGGGCTCGGCTGTTATCTCTACGTGCCGCTCACGCACGATTGGGGCTGGCAGCAATTCCTGCTGCCGCAGGCGCTGCGCGGCATCGGCCAGCAATTCGCGGTGCCGCCCATCGTGACGATGTCGCTCGGCTCGCTGCCGCCTTCGCGGCTGAAATCGGCGAGCGGGTTGTTCAATCTGATGCGCAATCTGGGCGGCGCGATCGGCATTGCAGTGAGCGCGACGATGCTCAACGATCGCCTGAATTTTCACTATCTGCGCCTGAACGAGAGCGTGACGCACGGCGTGCCGCAAGTCGAACTCCTGCTCGCCGGACGCACCGCGTACTGGTCGACGATGGCGGGCAACACGCTCGACGCCGCGCAAACGGGACTCGCGCAACTGCACGCGCTGGTGCTGCGCGAAGCGCTCGTCATGACGTTCTCCGATACGTTCTTCGTGCTGTCGCTGTGCTTCGTGGTGGCGATTGTCTGCGTGGCGTTTTCGCGGCCGATCACGACCGCCGCGCCGCCGCCGGACGCGCATTGAGTCCGCAATCAAGTTCGCACTGAAGCTTGCACCGAAGTTCGCATAGAAGCTTGCATTGAATCTCCGAGGTTCACCATGTCACGTTCGACGCTTTCTCCTCTGAAGCCGATCCGTCTTGCGCGGTCGACGCTTTCGGCACTCGCGCTCGCCGCGCTCGCGGCCTGCGCCGTGCAGCCCGCGCAACACGCCGATTTTCCCGCGACGGTGCACGACACCGCGCCCGCCGCGTGGCGCATCGACGCCCCGCAGGACGCCATCGACGCCCGCGCCTGGTGGGCGCAATTCGACGACCCGACGCTCGACGCGCTGCTCGCCACGGTGCTGGGCGGCAATCTCGACTTGCAGGCCGCCGCCGAGCGCGTGAAGCAGGCGCAATCGATCACGACGCAGAAGCACGCGGCGCTGCTGCCGCAACTCGACTTCACGGCGCAGGGTGCGTATGCGCGGCAGAACACGCCGCCGCCGCTTGGTTATGTGAAGCAGGCGGGCGCGGGCCTCGCGCTGAGCTGGTCGCCCGATGTGTTCGGCGGCGAGCGGCTCGATCTGCTGGCGGCGCAGGCGAATCTCGTCGGTCAGCAACACGCGCTCGACGCCGTGCGTCTCGCGCTGGCGGCGGATACGGCGTCCGCGTATGTCGATCTGCGCTGGGCGCAGGCGGAACTGAAGATTCTTCAGGACAACGTCGGGATACGTCAGCGCACCTTGCAGCTCACGCAAGATCGCCTGAAATACGGGCTGTCCACGCAACTCGACGTCACGCGTGCGCAAACGCAGTTGAGCGAACTGCAGGCGCGGATTCCGCGCGCGCAGGCGAGCATCGATCATCAACTGAATCTGCTTGCGGTGTACACGGGCCGCACGCCGGAATCGGTCGCGCAACTCGCGCTCGCGACGCCCGCGCCGATTCCGGCCGCGCCCGCGAGCGTGCCGCAACTGCTGCCTTCCGAAGCGCTGCTGCGTCGCCCCGACGTGCAGGCCGCTTACGCGACGGTCGAGCAGCGCGCGGCGGAAGTGGGCGTGGCGCGCGCGGAGCGGTATCCGAAGTTCTCGCTCAATCTCGCGGATGGCGTGCTCGCGGCTTCGTATCTCGGGCTGCCGACGCTCACCGACAACCTCTTCAGCGCGGCGCTGAGCGCGACGAGCCCGATCTTCAACGCGGGCCGCATCAGCGCCGATATCGCGCAGAGCGAAAGCCGCATGCGCGAATCGCAGCTGAATTTGCAGCAGACGATGTTGCAGGCGTTGCGCGAAGTGGAGGACAGCCGCACCGACCTCGTGAGCACGGCCGCGCAGACGCAGCAGTTGCACGACGCCGTGACGGCTTCGGCGCAATCGCTCAAGCTCGCGAATCAGCTTTACAAAGGCGGCGCGACGGATTTTCTCGATGTGCTGAGCGCGCAGCAAACCTGGCTCGCCGATGCCGATCTGCTCAACGACGCGCAGCGCGAGCGCGCGCTCGCGGCGGTCGCGTTGTACCGCTCGCTCGGCGGCGGCTGGAGCGAAAGCGGCGAGGTGGTCGCGTCGTCGCCGGGCGCGGCGCGCGGCGGCTGAGTCGCTGGATGAGTCGTTGGCTAAGTCGGCGTGCGCCCGTTCAGGCTTCGGCGCGTGCGGCGGCGCGCCATTGCGCGGGCGTCATGCCCACGTGGCGCTTGAAACCGCGCTGGAACGCGGCATCGGATTGATAGCCGACGAATTCGCCGATCTCCGCCACCGGCTGATTGCCCTGCGCGAGCAGACGGCCCGCGAGCGTCATGCGGATGTCGGTGAGCACGTCGGCGGCCGAGCGTCCGATCGCTTCATCGAAATGACGCGCGAAGGTCGCGCGCGACATGTGGCAGAGCGCGGCGAGATCGGGCAGCGTCCACGGGCGGCCCGGCGTCTCGAACATGGCGTCGATCGCCGGTTGCAGACGCGGTTGCCGGGCCAGCGCGAGCAGGCCGCGCGGCGGCGCGTCGGTGCCGCTCGCGTAGCGCAGCGTGAGCGCGAACAGCGCGCCCGAGAGATGGTTGACGAGCGAATCGCTGCCCGGCCCCGCTTCGAGCGCCTCGTCGCGCAGCAGCGCGATCAGGCGCACGAGCCGCTCGGGCGCATGGCCGCCCGCGGGCGCGCTGTGCACGACGAGGCGGCCCGGCAGGTTCTCGCGCAGCAGCCGTTGCGGCACGGCGGGCAGCAGGAAGCGGCCGCAGAGCACGTCGGTGCGGTGCGCGTCGGTCTGGTTGGTCGCCACTTCGAGGCCGTTTTCCACACGTTTTTCGACCGCCGAGGGCGCTTCGCCGCTGCCGTCGTGCAGCACGTGCGCGCCGCCCGCCGGGAACAGCACGATGTCGCCCGCATGCAGCGCGGTGGGCGTGCCGTGCGCGTCCTCGACGATGGCCGAGCCCGCGATCAGCACGTGATAGCGGATCTCGCGCGGGCCCGCGCCGGGCTCGTCGATACGCCACGGCGCGCCGAAGTGGCAGCGCACGTCGAGTCGGCCCGCGACGGGCATGAGCGAAAGGAGGCGGCTGAGGATGTCCATGATCGGCGGCGTAAGTGGAGGGGCGGTGAGACGATCGAGCATGAATTCGCGCCATTCTGGCATTAAAAGCGTCGGCGTGCGCGTCTAGACTGGCGTCATGCCATCGACGATGGCGGTGCAGCAGAAACGCGATGCCGGCGCACTTCCGCGCGGCGCGCTTGATCCACGAATGCAGCGAATTCAACGAACCAGGAGTCGATCATGTCCCGTCTTTCCTCCATCAAGCCCGAAGAAGCCACCGGCGTCGCCGCCGACGTTTTCGCGAAGATCCGCAAGGCCGTCGGCAAGGTGCCGAACGCCTACGCGACCATCGGCACGCACAGCCCGGAAGCGCTTGCCTCGATACTCGGCGTGGAAGCCGTGCTCGCGGGCGGCGCGTTGTCGAAGCCCGATATCGAAGCCGTGAAACTCGCCGTGAGCGAAGTGGCGGGCTGCGATTACTGTCTCGCCGCGCACACGCTGGCGGGCAAGTTCGCGGGCCTCGCACCGGAAACGATGAAGCAGATCCGCGCGGGCGACGCCAGCGGCGACGCGAAGCGCGACGCGCTCGTCCACTTCGTGCGCCTGCTCGTGCAAACGCGCGGCACGGTCGCGGAAGCCGAGGTGCAGGCGATTCGCGCCGCGGGCTATACCGAGCGCCAGATCGTGGAGATTGCGCTGGCGATTGCGTCGATCACGTTCACGAACCTCGTGAACCGCATCAACGATACGACGCTCGATTTTCCGGCCGTCGCGTAAGCGGGTTCACGCGCCTTTCGCCGCGAGGCGAGGGCGTCGAACCCGGCGACAGGCCACGTGCGCCGCATGCGCCGCCGACATAAAACGTGCCACGAATCAGGAGTATCGATTCGAGGAAACGCCTTGGATGTGTGCATATGCATACATAGAATGAAACGGTGCATGCAGCGATTGTGAGTGTCCATGCTGTTCCATCGAATGACTCTGGAGAGAACACGATGAGCCTGTCGAATTCCACCCCGAATTCCCCCCTCAATACCGGCGCGAACGCCGCGCGCGAGATCGTGCTGTGCCATCCCGTGCGCACGGCGATCGGCGCGTACAACGGCGCGCTCAAGGGCGTGCCCGCCACCGAACTGGGCGCGATCGCGGTGCGCGAAACGCTCGCGCGCGCGAAGCTCGATCCCGCGCTGCTGGGCTCGGTCGTGCTCGGCAACGTGATCCAGGCGGGCAACAAGATGAATCCCGCGCGCCAGGCGGAACTGGGCGGCGGCGTGCCCGTGCAGGTGCCCGCGCTCACCGTGAACCGCGTGTGCGGCTCGGGCGCGCAGGCGGTGGCGAGCGCCGCGCAGGAAGTGCTGCTCGGTCTCGCCGATGTCGCGCTCGCGGGCGGCATGGAGAACATGGACCGCGCGCCCTATCTGCTCGACGGCGGACGTTGGGGCTATCGCATGGGCAACGCGCAGATCCACGACAGCATGCTGCGCGACGGTCTTGTCGATGCGTTTTCGGGCGAGCATTCGGGCTGGCACACCGAAGACCTCGTGACGCAGGCGCAACTCACGCGCGACGAGCAGGACCGCTGGGCCGCGCGTTCGCAGCAGCGTTTCGCGGCGGCGCAGGCGGCGGGGCGTTTCAGGGAAGAGATCGTCGCCGTGGAGCTGAAGGGCAAGAAAGGCGTGGAGCGCTTCGACACCGACGAAGCGCCGCGCCCCGACACCACCTTCGAGGTGCTTGCGAAGCTCAAGCCCGCGTTCCGCCCCGACGGCACGATCACGGCGGGCAACGCGCCGGGACTGAACAGCGCGGCGTCGGCGATGCTGGTGGCCGAGCGCGGTTTCGCCGAGGCGCACGGTCTCGCGCCGATGGTGCGGCTCGTGGCGTGGGGCGTGGCGGCGGTCGAGCCGGGTCTGTTCGGCCTCGGCCCGGTGCCCGCCGTGCAGCTCGCGCTGCGGCGTGCGGGCTGGTCGCTCGGCGACGTCGAGCGCTTCGAGATCAACGAGGCCTTCGCGGCGGTGCCGCTCGCGGTCATCAAGCAACTGGGCATTCCCGACGACATCGTCAACGTGGAAGGCGGGGCGATTGCGCACGGTCATCCGATCGGCGCGACGGGTGCGATTCTGACCACGCGTCTGGCCTGGTCGATGCAGCGCGACGGCGTGCGCCGGGGCGTCGTGACGCTGTGCATCGGCGGCGGCCAGGGTATCGCGCTCGCGCTCGAGAAAGTATGATGGCCGGGCGCGCGCATCGGCGTGATCGACGTGATCGACGTGATCGACGAAACGGCGCGCGCGCTCCAGATCCACGAAATTCACGAGATTCACGTGATGGCGAACGAAGCACGAGAAGGTGACCGGCAATGACGAAGCGAGTGACGCGCGAGGAATGCAACTGTTTTGCACTGCGGCAGGCGGCGCGCTTCGTCACGCAGCTCTATGAGCGCCATCTCGCGCAGGCGGGCGTGACGGCCGCGCAGTTCACTATTCTCTCGCGCCTCGCGGGCCGCCCCGACGCCACCGCCGCCGAACTTTCCGACGACCTCGTGATGGACCGCACCACGCTCGTGCGCGCGCTCAAGCCGCTGCAGCGCGACGGCCTCGTGCTCACGGCCGCCGCCGAGCACGATACGCGCACGCTCGTCTACCGGCTCTCCGCGAGCGGCTTGCGCCGCTACGACAAGGCGCACGCGCTCTGGCAGGACGCCCAGGCGGAATTCGAAAAGCATATGAAGCGCGACCGCGCGAAGGCGCTGCGCGCCGAACTGTTCGCGCTCACCAAAGCGGCGGCGTGATGCGTTGTGCGTAGGCGCGCGCTTACGTAGCTTTCAGCGCGCGGGCAGCCTCGCAACCACTCGCCAGCACGGGCATCCCCGAGTATCCCCCTGCGTCCCGATCCGGCGCGAAAATGGCATGATGGGGCTTCCAGAGATCGACGCATCGCCGCCGGGTTCTCATGAGACGCCACCGTCCACCTTTGCCGCATTTCATGCGTGACCCGTCGCATCCGGCGTGGCGCGACATCGCGCTCTCCACGCTGCCGGTCGCGCTGTTCTGCATCGTCGTGATCGGCCTGGTCGTGTGGCTCGTCGATCCGGCGCCGCCGCGCGCCATCACCCTCAGCGCCGGTCCGCGCGACAGCTCGTTCATGCAGATGGCCGAGGCGTATCGCACGGTCCTCGCGCGCAACGGCGTGAAGCTGAAGATCCTCGAATCGGACGGCTCGGTGCAGAATCTCCAGCGTCTGCTCGATCCCAAATCGAAAGTCGATCTCGCGTTCGTGCAGGGCGGCGTGGCCGACGGCCAGGACACGCGCTCGCTGATGTCGCTCGGCAGCGTGGCATATCTGCCGATCGTGGTGTTCTATCGCGGCTCCGGACTCACGCAGCTTTCCGATCTCGACGGCAAGCGCATCGCCATCGGCCGCGTGGGGAGCGGCACGCGCGAACTGTCGCTCAAGCTGCTCGATGCGAACGGCATGGACCCGGGCGGCGACGCCACCTTCCTGCCGCTCGACGGCATGGAGGCGGCCACGGCGCTGGTCTCGAACCGCGTCGACGCCGCCATGCTGAGCGGCGATTCCACCACGCGCACGCTGATGCTGCGCCTGCTGAACATTCCCGGCATTTCGGTGATGAGCTTCGAGGAATCGTCGGCATATACGCGGCTTTTTCCGTATCTGGAGGCCATCGACCTGCCGACCGGCGTGCTCGATCTGCGCCGCCGCGTGCCGCCGCAGACCGTGCATCTGATCGGGCCGACCGTGGAGATCGTCGCGCGCGACACGCTGCATCCGGCCATCTCCGATCTGCTGATCGAGGCCGCGAGCGAAGTGAACGGCGTGCCGGGGCTGCTGCAGCGCTCCGGCGAATTTCCGAGCCCGGTGGCGCACGATTTCCGCATCAGCGAAGACGCCACGCGTTACTACAAGTCGGGCAAGAGTTTTCTCTATCGCAACCTGCCGTTCTGGCTCGCGAGCGTGACCGATCGGCTGCTCGTGCTGCTGTTGCCGCTCGCGGTGCTGGTGTTTCCGGCGCTGCGTGCGATTCCGGCGCTGTACCGCTGGCGCGTGCGTTCGCGCATCTATCGCTATTACGGCGCGCTGATCGCCATCGAGCGCGACGCGCTCAAGCACACCAACGAAGAGGAACGCCATGCGCTGATCGACGAACTCGACGAGATCGAACGTTCGCTCAATACGCTGCGCATGCCGCTTGCGTATGCGGATGCGTTCTACGTGCTGCGCGAGCACATCGGCTTCGTGCGCATGCATCTCGCGCCGACCGAGCGCCGCACGGCCAACGCGGAGCACTGATCCGGCGAGGCGCGCTTCGATGTCCTGCGCATTGTTGCGTTCCGCGCATTTGCGCGCTTCATTGATGCGTCTCCTGAAACGCTGCGCTTTCGCGGCTGCGCGGTTGACACCGCGGCTGCGCGGCTCGTATTTTGGCGGGTACGTTTTGCGCGCAGGGATATGCACAAGTGCGCTATATAACAGTACGTCGCGTGCTTCATGTTCTTGACGCACTTCGCACGCGTCGCACTTTGCAGAGCGCATCAGAACACACACCATCGCGCCCATCAGCAATCAGGAGGACCGTTACGTGAACTCGTCCGGTGTACGCCAGCGTGCTGCCTGGCTCCTGTGCGCCGCGCTCGCGGCCGCACCGCTCTTCATTGGCCCGTCCGGGCCGCGTTCCGCGCTCGCGCAAAATGCCGCGCACCTGTCGAACCAGCAACTCGATTCGCTCACGGCGCCCATCGCGCTTTATCCGGACGCGCTGCTCGCGCAGGTGCTGATGGCCGCCACGTTTGCGCAGGACGTGCAGGCGGCGGCCGCGTGGTCGAAGGCCAACCCGAAACTGCAGGGCGACGACGCCGTGAAAGCCGTGGCCTCGCAGCCGTGGGACCCGAGCGTGCAGTCGCTGGTCGCGTTTCCGCAGGTGCTGGCGACGATGGAGTCGAAGCCCGACTGGGTCGCGCAGATCGGCAATGCGTTTCTCGCGCAGCCCAATGATGTGATGGATTCGGTGCAGCGTCTGCGCACGCAGGCGCAGAAGGCGGGCAACCTCAAATCGAACGAGCAGCAGAAGGTGGTCGTGCAGCAGGCGCCGAGCAGCAGCACGCAGACGATCATCATCGAGCCGGCGAATCCTCAGGTGGTCTACGTGCCGACCTATAACCCCACGGTGGTGTACGGCGCGTGGCCGTATCCGGCGTATCCGCCCGTCTACATGCCGCCGCCTCCGGGTTACGCGCTCGCCACCGGTTTCGTGAGCGGGCTCGCGTTCGGCGCGGGCGTGGCGGTGGCGAATTCGTTGTGGGGCGGCTTCGGCTGGGGCACCCACGACGTGAATATCAACGTCAATCGCTACAACAACATTAACGTCAATAACCGCATCAACGCCAACACCAGCACGGCGAACTGGAATCGCAACACCAACGTCGAGCGCCGCAACCAGAATTTCAACAACGCGAATATGAATGGCCAGCGCAATAATTTCCGCGGCTACGACCAGTCGCGTTCGCAGGCCATGCAGACCTTGCAGAACCGCACCGGGCAGAACATGGGCGGCAATGCGAGCGAGCGTTTGCACGACATTCAGCAGGGCGGCAACCGGCCTGGCGCGAACGGCGCGAACCGGCCGGGCGGGAACGGGCCGAACGGCGGGGCCAACGCGCTGAACAATCGCGACAATCGCGACAATCGCGACAATCGCAGCAATCGCGGCGAGGGTGCGCAAGGCGGACGCATCGGTGGCCAGGGCGGCACGCAGAACAACGCCGCCAATCGGGCGCAGAACGCGAATCGTCAGAACGAGATCGGCAATCGCGCGCAAAACGCGAATCGCGACAACGCGTTGCGCGGCGCGGGCGACGGCGGTGCGGCGCGGGCCGACTCGCAGCGCGGCCAGCAGAGCCGCCAGGCGCTGCAGAACCGCGGCGGCGGGGGCTTCGGAGGCGCTCAGGCGGGCGGCAGCGCGCGTCCCTCGTTCGGCGGCGGCGGCGGTGGTGGCGGCCGGGTCGGCGCAGGCGGTGGCGGCCAACGCCACTTTGGCCGCAACCGTTGAACCCCGACAGGAGACTCGCGATGATCCGCAATCAAGCACGCCGTTTGCCGCAAGGCGCGCCGCGCCGCGCGCAGCCCCGCTCCTGCGGGTGGAGACGCGCCGGGGTGTCGGCTGCCGCCGCGCTCGCGTTCGCGCTGGGCGCCGCACCCGCTGCATTCGCGCAGGCCGTCTATCCCACACCCGACGCTGCGGCCGAGGCGTTCACGAACGCGCTCGCCACCAACGACCACGACGCGATGAAGCACGTGCTCGGCAGCGACTTCCAGCAGTTCATTCCCACGCAGAACATTGGCCGCGAGGACATCGACGACTTCCTCGGCGCCTGGTCCAAGGGCCACGAGATCGTGCCCGACTCGCCGCCGGTTGCGGGCAAGGCCAGCGCGCATCTGGCCGTGGGCGACAGCGGCTGGACCTTGCCGATCCCGATCGTGCAGGGCGCGGGCGGCTGGCGCTTCGATCCGCGCGAAGGCGCGAGTGAAGTGCTCACGCGCCGCATCGGCCGCAACGAGCGCTCGGCGATGCTCACGGCGCTCGCCTACGTCGACGCCCAGAACGACTACAAAGGTCTCACGCAGCACTACGCGCAGCGCTTCGTAAGCACGCCCGGCACGCACGACGGCCTTTACTGGCCGGCCGGTCCCGGCGATACCGAAAGCCCGCTCGGCCCGCTCGCCGAAACCATGCCGCACAACGCGAAGATCACGCCGCAGGAGGGCTATCACGGCTATCACTTCCGCATCCTCACGGCGCAGGGCGCGCATGCGAGCGGCGGCGCGCGCAATTACGTGGAGAACGGCGAACTGACGGGCGGCTTTGCGCTGGTGGCGTGGCCCGCGCAGTACGGCAAGACCGGGGTAATGAGCTTTATCGTCGATCAGGACGGCAAGCTGTATCAGAAGAATCTTGGGCCGAATGGGGCGCGCGTGGCGGCGTCGCTGAAGGCTTTCGATCCCGATCCGTCGTGGCAGCCCGCGACGCCTTGAGCGGCTGAGCGGGCGGGCGGCGAGGGCGCGCGTGTCGGCCTTCAACGCCCGGTCACGGTAAATCGGGCAGAATCGTTGCCGAGCGGGGTGCGGCGCGCGAGCGTCGCCCTGCTTGCGCCTGCGGACAGGACAGGCGTGGCGCCCGTCAGACGTCGGGCACGCGGATTGCTGTACCACTGCGCAAATTCTTATTCGTGTGGAGATAACGACATGCAACGACGCAACTTCATGCTTTCGGCGGCCGCGGCGCTCGCCACCGGCGGTTTCGCGCTCGCGGGCTGTACGACTACGGGTACGAACAACTCGAACGCGGCGACTGATATGTCGAAGCGCCAGTCGATCGACGCGAGCGTCGACAACGCCATGACCAAGCTGTACTCGACGGTACCGGGCTCGCGCGAACTGATCGCCAAGTCGCGCGGCGTGCTGGTGTTCCCGTCGGTGCTGCAGGCCGGCTTCATCGTCGGCGCGCAGTACGGCGAAGGCGCGCTGCGCGTGGGCGGCTCGACCTCGGGCTACTACAGCACGGTGTCGGGCTCGTTCGGCCTGCAGGCGGGTGCGCAGTCGAAGGCCATCATCTTTGCGTTCATGACGCAGGAGTCGCTCGAGAAATTCCGCGCAACCGACGGCTGGGCCGCAGGCGCCGACGCCTCGGTCGCGCTCGTGACGATCGGCGCGAACGGTGCGGTCGACACCAACACGGCGACCCATCCGGTCGAAGTGTTCGTGATGACCAACGCCGGTTTGATGGCCGACGTCTCGCTCGCGGGCACCAAGGTCTCGCGTCTGAAGATCTAAGCTGACCCAGGCGATCCATGACCGCGCCGGCCGCCGGGCCGGTGTCACTCGATGTAGAAAGGGCAAGACGAAACGTCTTGCCCTTTCTTTTTTACATGCCCGATTCTGTCGATATTTCCCCTCTCTACGACGCCGGCAGAGGAACACGCTGCGATGACGTACAAAGTTAGCGTAATATATCAGCGGACATAACGGGCGGAACGTCGCGGACGCGTCATGAAAAAAGATGCGCGGCGCCCACCGGATCGGGAGACAGGCGATGTTCATCCGGCAACTCAACTACCTGGTGACGCTGGCCCGCGAGCAGCACTTCGCGCGCGCCGCCGAGCTATGCAACGTCACGCAGCCGGCGCTGTCGTCGGCGATACGCAGCCTCGAAAACGAACTCGGGCTCGTGATCGTACGCCGCGGGCGCCGCTTTCTCGGCCTCACCGAGGAGGGCGAACGCGTGCTCGGCTGGGCGCGCCAAACCATCGCCGCGCTCGATCACATGCGGCAGGACGTGTCCGCGTCGAACCTGCTGACCGGCACGGTCAGAATCGGCGTGATTCCCACGACGATGCCGGTCGTGAGCATGCTCATCTCAACGTGCCGCGCGGCGCATCCCAAGCTGAGTTTCGCGGTGCGCTCGCTGAGTTCGGACGCCATCTTGCGCCAGCTCGACGACTACGAACTCGACATCGGCTTCACCTATCTCGACGATCACACCCAGGCCGGTTTCGAAGTGCATTCGCTGTATCGCGAACGCTACGTGCTGGTTTCGCCGTCCGGCGCGGGCGAGAGCTCGTGCTCGGGCGCGCGTCGCTGGGACGCGCTCGGCGATCTGCAATTCGGTCTTCTGGATTCCTCAATGCAGAACCGGCAGGTGATCAACGCTGCGTTTCGCCGCGCGGGCGTTCAACCGAAAGTCGTGCTCGAAGCCGATTCGCTGCTCACGCTGATGTCGAATGTGCAGCACGCCGGTTTGCACACGGTGCTGCCGCATAGCGTGCTGAGCGTGATGGACAGCGCGCAACGCGATGCCGTGACGCCGCTCGAACCCGAACTCACGCGCGAGATCGGTCTGATCGCGCGCGATCTGCCGTCGCGTCCGCCACTCGTTGCGGCCTTGTGGAAGGCCGCGAAACACCTCGACATGCAAACGCGTTTCGACGCTTTCATAGCGCGGCCACACGCACCGCGAGAAGCGTTGCCCGCCGTTTGATAAGTCGCGTTTATCAGTTCATACGTCGAAAGAATTGGATCGCCATCGAGCTTCTCGTCGACACTCTGTCCGTCGATCGATCGCATGCAGCGCGGTCGTACAACCGGCGGCGCCCAGAGCCGCCGGATTCCCGTCCATCAGAGTGGAGACAACATCGTGGCTAAAATTGTTTGTGTGCTTTATGACGATCCGGTCAACGGTATGCCGAAGCAGTACGCGCGCGACACGATTCCCGAAATCACGCGTTATCCCGACGGACAAACCACGCCGACGCCGCGTGCCATCGACTTCACGCCGGGTCATTTGCTCGGTTGCGTATCGGGTGAACTGGGCCTGCGAAAATATCTGGAATCGAAGGATCATCAACTCGTGGTGACGTCGAGCAAGGACGGCGCGGACAGCGTGCTCGACCGCGAACTGCACGACGCCGAGATCGTGATCTCGCAACCGTTCTGGCCCGCGTACATGACGGCCGAGCGCATCGCGAAGGCGCCGAAACTCAAGATGATCGTGACCGCGGGCATCGGCTCCGATCACACCGATCTGCAGGCCGCGATGGATCGCGGCATCACGGTGGCGGAAGTCACGTACTGCAACAGCAATAGCGTCGCCGAGCATGTGGTGATGACGACGCTGGCGCTCGTGCGCAATTACATGCCCTCGCATAACTGGGCCAATAGCGGCGGCTGGAATATTGCCGATTGCGTCGAGCGCTCGTACGACATCGAGGGCATGCACGTGGGCACGGTGGCGGCGGGCCGCATCGGTTTGCGCGTGCTGCGTCTGCTCAAGCCGTTCGACATGAAGCTGCATTATCTCGATCGCCACCGTTTGCCGGAGTCGGTGGAAAAGGAACTGAATCTCACGCATCACACGAGCCTCGAAAGCCTGACGCGCGTGTGCGATGTTGTCACGCTGAATTGCCCGCTACATCCCGAAACCGAACACATGATCAATGCGCAAACGCTCAAAAATTTCAAGCGCGGCGCGTATCTGATCAACACGGCGCGCGGCAAGCTCTGCGATCGCGACGCGATTGTCGATGCGCTGAAAAGCGGTCAACTCGCGGGCTATGGCGGCGACGTCTGGTTCCCGCAGCCCGCGCCCGCGGATCATCCGTGGCGCAGCATGCCGCATCAGGGCATGACGCCTCACATCTCCGGCACGAGCCTGTCCGCGCAGGCGCGTTATGCGGCGGGCACGCGCGAAATTCTCGAATGCTATTTCGAGGGCCGTCCGATTCGCGACGAGTATCTGATCGTGCAAGGCGGCAAACTCGCCGGCGTGGGCGCGCATTCATACAGCGCGGGCAACGCGACGAAGGGTTCGGAAGAAGCCGCCCGCTTCAAGGCGGCCTGATCGCTTATGACGACTCCGTCCGCCGCTTCCGCAAGCGCTAACGGAGCCTCGACGTGGCGCACCCAGGCCGGCGGTATTCTGCTCGCCGGCCTGGGCGCGTTCGTTGGATTGGCTCTCGTGGGCGTATTGGCGCAAGAGACCTCGGAACCGTGGATTCTCGGTTCATTCGGGGCCACCTGCGTGTTGCTGTTCGGTTTTCCGGCCAGCCCGTTTTCGCAACCGAGAAACATCATCGGCGGCCATGTGCTGACCTCGCTAACGGGACTCGTCTGCTTGCATCTGTTCGGTCCCGGCTATATGCCGATGGCGATTGCGGCCGCATCCGCACTGATGCTGATGATGCTGACGCGCACGGTGCATCCGCCTGCGGGCAGCAATCCGGTGATTATCTTCGCCGCGCAGCCGGGCTGGTCTTTCCTGGTACTCCCAACCATGTTGGGCGCCGTCGCGCTGGTGCTGATCGGCTGGATTTACTGGTCGGTCGTCAAGCGGGGAGCGTGGCCGCATCGGCCGAAATGATTGGCGAAGGGGATCGTGCGGGTTGGTATGCAGACGCGCCGGGTCAGCGAATCGAATCCCGGCGCGTCTGCATTTCATTTTGCGTTATTGGCTGCGCCGGTTCGCAATGGCAATCTCTTCCGTCACGGCGAGAAACTTCGCCATATCGCCGGGCGCGTGACAATGCAACGGCGAGATGCGAACCGCACCGTCGAGATTGAACGATTTCAGCATGCGCCCGGAATACAGGCTGGTCGCGATCCGTTCATAGACGATCACACCGCGTTCTTCATAAGCGCGCACGGCGGCGGTCGGATCGAGATGATCGAAGCCGATGCCGGCGATCAGATCTCGGCGCGTAAGGTCGTCGTGATCCCAGAATACGTGCACGCCTTCGATTGCCCGCAGTCCGCGCTGACCGTCTACGCCGTCGAGCAATAGCGCAAGCAAGGCTCGCTCGTGCATTTCGATACGTTGCATGCCGTGCACGAACAATTCTCGCCGGTCGTCGGCGTCGCTGAATTGTGCGCCGATCCACGTCACGTAATCGACGATGGCGCTCACCACCGCGAATTGCGCGGGCGCGGGGCTGCCGAGTTCCCAGACACCTTTTTCCTTCGCGGCGAGCCGATGATGCGGAAGCGCCGCGAGCCGTTCGGAAAGCCACGTCACGCCCGAACCCCGGCAGCCGAAAAACTTGTACGGCGCGAAGTTGATACCGTCGACCGGCGTCTTTTGCAGATCGATTGCGGCGTGCGGCGCATGCTGAACCGCGTCGACGATGATGAAGATATCCGGCTTGCGCGCGCGCGCCCGTTCGACGATCTCGGCAATATCGAGCTTGGCACCCGAAATGTTCGACGCGTACATCACGCTCAATAACGCCGTGTCGTCGTCGATGAGCGCGACGATGGCATCGACATCGATACCGCCGGTTTCCACGTTGCTCGGCGCGACGCGCAGCGTTTTACCGGTGCGCTCGCAATACATCGTCATGGCATCGAACGACGACGGATGTTCGAGTATGGTCGTGACCGCGTTCGTGCCGGGCACGTTCTCCATGACCGCGCGCACCATCTCGAACATCGCCGCGGACGCGGTCAGCGAAAGATACACACTGCCGTTGCGCGCGTTGAGCATACGGCGAACGTCGTCTTCGCCCCGTGCCTGAATGTCCTGCAAAACGAGCGCGCGTTCGTGAATGCGCTCGGGACAATCGGGCAGCGCATCGACTTGCGCGAACGCTTCAAGCGCCGATTTCAATCTGAAAGAACCGCCGGCATTATCGAAAAAGAGGCGCGCTTTGCCGTCGATATCGTGATCGACATAATGAAAGCGGCCCTTGATGGCCTCCATGAGCGAATCGGAAAACAACTGTCCGCGATGGCTGCTCATCTCTTTGGTTCCTCGTTCCATGATTGCTGTTCCTGACTGATCGGTTCTTTTTGAATCTCATACGTCCAGCGACGCGACATAGGCTTTGCCTTTTTCCGCGTCGTACTGGCCTTCCCACTTTGCGATGATGAGCGGTGCGAGCGCATTGCCCACGACATTGAGCGCCGTGCGTCCCATATCCATGATCCGGTCGACGCCCGCGATAAAGGCGAGCCCTTCGAGCGGCAATCCGGCGCTCGCGAGCGTGGTCAGCAAAATGACGAACATGAAGCCGGGCACACCGGCCGCGCCTTTCGACGTCACCACCATCGTCAGGACGAGCACGATCTGTTCTTGCAGGCCGAGGTGAACGCCATAAAGCTGCGCAACGAACAGCGTGCCGATGCCGAGGTAAATCGATGCGCCGTCGAGATTGAACGTGTAACCCGTGGGAACCACGAACGTCGTGATGCTTTTCGGCACGCCGTAGTCCTCCATCTTTTTCATCAATTGCGGCAGAACCGTTGCCGAACTGCAGGTGGAGAACGCAATGATCAATTCGTCCTTGATGACGCGCAGCAGCGTGAAGATACTGAAACCAAACAGCCGCGCCGCCAGGCCGAGCACGAACACTGCAAACAGAATGATCGCGAGATACGTCACCGCAACGAGTTTAATAAGCGGCAGCAGCGAGCCAAAGCCGAAACTCGCCACCGTGACCGCGATCAGCGCGCACACGCCGAACGGCGCGTAACGCATCACCATGCCGGTGACCTTGAACATCGCGTCGCTCATGCCTTTGAACATAGCCAGCACGGGCTGGCGATATTCGGCGGGCACGGTTTGCAGGCCGAGACCGAACAGCACGGAAAAGAAAATGACCGGCAACAGATCGCCGCGACCCATCGCCATGACGATGTTGTCGGGAATGATGCTCAGCAACAGCGCCATGAAGCCGTGATGGCCCTGCGTCTGCTGCGTGGTCTGCTGATAGCGCGAGATATCGGTGTGGCCGAGCTGGGACAGATCGGTGCCGAGTCCCGGATGCAGCACGTTGCCGAGCACGAGGCCCAGCACGATCGCAATGGTCGTGACGACTTCGAAATAGATCAGCGTTTTCAGGCCGATACGCCCGAGCGAACGCCCGTCGCCGACCCCCGCGATGCCCATCACCATGCTCGTAAACACGATCGGCACGACAACCATTTTGATCAGACGGATAAAGATGTCGCCGGCCGGTTGCAGAAAGCCGTTGATGACCGATTCGCGCGAGCCGGGCAGACGGTTGAGCACCAGCCCCACCGCAATACCGACGATAAGCCCGATAACGATTTGCCACGCGAGCCCGACGCGCGGCTTGCGCGCCACGCGCTCGGGTTGAGGTGCTTCCATGACGGATTCCATGCGTTCTCCAGACACGTATCGATTGATTTGGATAAACCGAGCCTCGTCCGGGACTCGTCGAGAGAAAAATTAACCAGCCAAAATGAACTAAAAAAGCGATTTTTTTCTATGAGAAACTATCGCTTTTAGTGATGTGAAATTCGGGCCATGCTGACGTTCAAACAAATGGAAGCCTTGTACTGGATCGTTCAGCTTGGCTCCTTCGAGGCGGCGGCCACGCGCCTGAACACCACGCAATCAGCGATTTCGAAGCGCGTGCAGGAACTCGAACGCGCATTCGACGTGGCCGTGTTCGACCGCGCGAATCGCAGCGCGCGTCTCACGGAGAAGGGCACGGAATTCTTCGAGCACGCGAAGGAATTGCTGGAGCGACGCGATCAGATTGTCGAGCGCATGAGCTCGAAAGAAGCGCTGGTTCGACAGATTCGCATCGGCGTCACGGAACTCACGGCGCTGACCTGGCTGCCGCGTTTGATCGGGGCGATTCAGGCCGAGTATCCGAAGGTGAAGGTCGAAGCGGAGGTGGATCTCAACGCGACCCTGCGCGAACGGCTGGCGGCGGCGACGGTGGACGTCATCATCGTGCCGCAGACGCATGAGGTCGAGCCGTATGCGTCGACGCTCGTGGGCGAGGTGCAGAACGCGTGGATGTGCGCGGCGAGCCTCGCGCCGGGCAAGCGCGCGATCGCGCTCGCGGAGATCGCGAAATATCCGCTGATTCTGCAGGGCGGATTGTCGGGCACCGGGTATGTGTATAGCCGGTTTCTGGAAGAGCAAGGCGTGGCCTTGCAGAAGGTGCTCGCGAGCAACAGCCTGATCGCGCAAATCGGGCTCACGCTTTCGGGGCTGGGCGTCAGTTATTTGCCGCGGGCGTGTCTTGCACGCATGCTCAAGCGGCGCGCGCTAGTGGTCGTCCCGACGAGGCCCGAGTTGCCGCCGGTTAAATACGTCGCGATGCATCGCGCGGAGCGGGCGCATTCGTTGAGCGCCGCGGTGGCGCGGCTCGCGGCGCAGTCGTGTGACTTCTCGTCGAACCTGCTTGATCCGGGGAGTTGAAGCGCAAAGCGCAGCGAGATGCTGCAACGCGAGCACGCTTGCCGCCTTCCCGCGAGGAGCGGGCATGGCGCAGGCGCGCTCGCTCGCTAACCGATTCTAGAAGTGAATCCAGTGTGCCGCGTTGGCGAGACTGACCACGACGCCCACCAGCGCGACAACCGAGCATGCCGCGCTGATTCGCGCGAGACGCTGGACACGCACGTTCGCATCGTTGAATTTCGCCGCATTCAGATTGGCCGTGTTTTCGGCTTGTTCCAGTTGCGCCTTCAATTCATGCGACTGCTTTTTGCTCGCGTCGAGTTCCGATTTGAGTTGGGCGATCGAATCGGCATGCACGCCGATACGCGTGCCGTTCGCCTCGATACCCGCATTCATCGCTTGCTGGCGCGCGCTCAGAGCGTCGATGGCGAGTTGCGCTTGCGCGTGACGACCGTCCGTCGCTTCGATGCGCGCCACGAGCGCTTCGCCCTGCGCCTGCGTATGGCTCATATGGCCGCCGAGCGTTGCGGCGATCTCGTCGAGACGCGCGGCGCCGTGCGCTTGCGCGGTTTCGAGACGGCTCGTCAATGCGGCGCACTGCGCGTCAACCTGCTGGCTCAATTGCCCGGTTTTCTCCATCACCGACGCGCTGAGCGAAGCCGCCACGTCCTTCACGAACTGTTCGAGCGCGGCGTGGTCGTCGCGCATGCTGGCGGCGGTTGCCTGCACCGATTGAATCAGCTCGTTGCGCGTGCCTTTCACCTCCGACGCGATGGCGATAAGTTGCTTCGCACCTTCTTGCGTCAAACCGCGCAGCTCGAAGAAATCGTTGATCAGATTTTTCAGTTCGACAGCCTGAATATGCAGCTTCTGTTGCTGCTGATCGAGCTGCACCGTATGCGATTCGAGGCGTTCGGTCTGACGCTTGAGGTCGCGTTGCTGCGAGCCGATCTGATCTTGCTGATGCGCGAGCTTCTGCGACTGCATCATGCTGATGACCATCAGTTGCGCGAGGCTCTTGGAGAACTCCGCCTGCAACTCCTGCGCATCGAGTTGCGCGTCCTTCAGCTTGTCGTTGTGCCACCAGCGCATGAGCGCGTTGCGCTGCTCATGTTCGTTACGCGCGCGCTTCAGTTCGTCGAGCCGCTTGAAGTTGTTGCGGAACTTCAAGAGCACGTCGTTCACGTCGATCTGCGAAAGCAGATCGTGCGGGACTTCAATCTTGGCAATGTCCTGGATCAGGTCGTTCATGGTTTCAAGGTTTGGTGCAATAGTCTGCGAGCAGGCGCTCGAGTTCGTCGTCCATCTGCTTCATGTTTGCGAGGCCGGTGCCAAGCGCCTTGTGCGTGCTGGCACCGATCTCGACGGTGGCGGCGGCCGTATCCACGGCAGCCAGCAAGTGGTGTTCGGCTTTTTCCAGGTCTTCGGCCATTGCCTCGTAACAGGCGAGCATTTCCTGGTAGCGCTGCGAGTGCTGATACTGCTGCTCGATGAAGGTCGCAAGACGCTCGCCGAGCGCCGCATCGGCTTCGAGCGTGTCGATCTGCGCTTCGAGATGTTCGGTGCCGGTTTGCGACAGCCAGTCGAACAGGCGGTCGATCGCATAGACCGTCAACGCGGTCATCAGCCCGGTCAGAATGCCGGTGATGACGGGCGCGACATAAGCGGCCAGCGGCGCGAGAAAGGGAATGCTGACCAGAAAGCCCTTGATGGACTGCTCGAACAGAAGCCCGACGCTGGTCGTGATCACGCCCGCAATGATCTTCGTGGCCTGGCGCGCGGCTTCCATCGCCGAGAGACCCTTGGGCGGGAAGCAGACGATCTTGATGGCCTGCCAGAGTCCCTTGAAACTTTCACGGATGACCGTGACGATCTTCGCCGACGTCGTGACGACATTGTTGATGATGAACGTGAGCAGATTGCTCACCGCGCCTTGAACGCCGCCTTCGATGAGCGCGTCGAACGCATGCCCGAGCTTCGCCGTGACGCGATCGAGCGTGCGCTTGAGCGCCTCGGTCACGCGGTCGACGAGATTCTCCGTGGGCGCCGGCGTGCGCACGAGCGTGGCGACTTCCACATAGCTGCTGTTGACGAACTCGTGCAGCAGCACGCCCATCGCCTGGCGCAGTGCGTTCTTGCCCGCTTCCGTGGCGCAGGTGGAGGCGAGTTCCGCGCCTTGCTTCTTTGCCTGAGCCTTGAGCGTTTCGATCTTGCGATGACGATCGGCTTTATCCTGCGTTCTCTTGAGCAATTCCACGTCGACGCCGAACGACTCCGCGTTGGTTTGCCCGGGCGTTTTCTTGCGCTCCGCATTCGCCCAGTCGAGCTTGACCTTGTCCTGCATCGACTGATTGATATCGTGCTCGGCCGGAACGAGATTCTCCGGCGCATTCGCCATCTCCACGCGCTGCGCTTTGTTCATGAAGAGATTGGCGCGAGGGTCGATCTCGATGCTTTTGACCGAATTCACATGATCGAGATGCGTGCGTCCATCGCGCGGCAGTTCCTTGCCCGTATAAGCGCTGATGATGGGCTCGTCATTCTGGAACATCGCCTTGCGCTTTGCGGGAAACGTCTTGCCGTACGTCGTGCGGTCGATGGGATTCGACTGCTTGTCGTGCCATTCCGTATAGGCCGCGGCATCGTTTTGCGTCGCCGTAATGCCTTGTTCGAAATTGTGCAGCGTGGTGACATTGCCGCCGGTCTTGTCGTCGAACATGGCGGGCGTGAGGCCGAACGGACCGATGATCTGTTGCAGCGTTTGCTGTTTGCAGCTTTCGAGCAGTTCGTCGAGTCGCCGCTCGCGCAATTCGCGCGAACTCGGTGCCGATGTCTCCGTGGAAAGCGCGGTGCGGCTCGATAAAGCCGCGACGGGTTCTAATGTAGTCATATCGGAACGCAATCCGGGTCAATAAAAGCCTGCTTTAGTCAGGCAACGTCCGAATTACGATGAAGCCAGTCGGACGGAATACCGTCGAGTTATCGGCGGCTAGTTGTCATTCTTGAGGGGCGTTAAAAGTCGATAAAGACCAGTGCTGATGTGTGAATTCGTGTCAATGAATTCAGGCATGTTTTAAACAAATCGAGATTTAGAGAAATTTCGATAAAAGGAAACGTTTGCTGCGATCAATTGCAAAAGAAAGCCCATTTGGAAGGGCGGAAGAAGATCGCTAAAAAATACATTGAGCATGCCTGGGTGATTATTGCCCGGCAGGTAAAATACTATTTACCGCAATGCCTGCTCTTGCGCGTGGCCGGACGACGCGCCGGCCACATCGGCCATCGCCAATGCTTAATTAGAGTGGTAATTCCACGAATTTCCCAATAATTGAAACGAACGTCGCGAATATTCCGCTTTCCTCATGGATATCCCCTATAAGGGAGTGAATTAAACCTGCCGTTAGTCCCTGCGAAGCGCGAGATTGCGCGGGCGGCCACGCGCCGCGATAAAAAGCCAGGAGACCGACCAGATGCTCAGGAATATCACTATTCGCGGCGGGCTTACCCTCGTCATTGGCCTATTCGTCGCCTTTCTGCTGGTGGTGATCGGCGTGGCGTACGGGGCCCTCAAATTGACCAACGAGAGTCTCGTCGATACGCAGCGCAGCGCCCAGTCGCTCGCCGCGCTCAAGACGAGTTCGGAGCGGCTTCTGCAGGTGCGCCTCGCGCTGGGCGGCTACGAGACGCTGTTCAGCGTGGGCAAGTCCACGGAGGGCCTGCTCGAACAGGCGCACAAGGTGCTCGTCGATTCGAACAAGGATTTCGCGGGCTACAGCGCGGGCCCTTTCACCGACGACGAAGAAGCACGGCTCGCCAAAGCGGTCGCGCAGGCGCGTACGGCGCTCGTCGAGCAGGCGCTGGAGCCGGAGTACAAGGCGCTCGTCGACAACGACTTCAACACCTTCCGCACCATCCAGGGCGAGACGGCCGACCGCTATTACGCCATCTACGCGAAAGCGATCGACGCGCTCGAACAATGGCAGACCGCCCGCGAACAGCGCGATGGCGAGATCGCCGCCGAGCGCTTCCAGGTGTCGGTCATCGTGTTCGGCGCGATTGCCGTGATTGGCGTCGTGCTCGGTCTGTTCGCTCGAAAGGGGCTCGCGGCGGCCGTCGTGAAGCCTGTCGATCAGGCGATTCGCCACTTCCAGCGCATTGCGGCCGGTGATCTGACCGTGGACGTGCGCGTGCGCTCGAACAATGAAATGGGCCAGTTGCTCGGCGCGCTCGCGCAGATGCGCGAAGGGCTGATGGGCACCGTCGCGCGCGTACGCGGCAGCACGCACGAGATCACGCTGGGCGCGGATCAGATCGCGTCGGGCAATGCCGATCTGTCGAGCCGCACGTCGCAGCAGGCGGCGGCGCTCGAAGAGACGGCGGCGAGCCTGGAGGAGCTGGCATCGGCGGTGCGCCAGAACACGTCGGCGGCGAAGGAGGCGAGCGGGCTTGCGCAAGGCGCGCTCGACACCGTGTCGCGCGGCGCGGACGTGGTTGCGCGCGTGAACGAGACGATGAACGACATCTCGTCGTCGTCGCGCAAGGTCGAGGAAATCACCGGCATCATCGAAGGCATCGCGTTCCAGACCAACATCCTCGCGCTGAACGCGGCGGTCGAAGCCGCGCGCGCGGGCGAGGAAGGGCGCGGCTTCGCGGTGGTTGCCGCCGAAGTGCGCAGCCTCGCGCAGCGCTCGGGCACGGCCGCCAAGGAGATCAAGGAGCTGATCACGGCGTCGGTCGCGACGGTGGGCGCGGGCGCGCGTCTCGTCGACGAAGCGCGTCACACGATGGGCGCGGCGCGCGACGCGGTGGCGCGCGTGAGCAGCATCATGGGCGAGATCGAGGCGGCGACGCACGAGCAGAGCGACGGCATCGAGCAGGTGAATCGCGCGGTCGCGCAGATCGACGAGGTCACGCAGCGCAACGCGGCGCTCGTGGAAGAGGCCGCGGCTGCCGCGCAGTCGCTCGAAGCGCAGGCCAACACGCTGCGCGAGGCGGTGTCGGTATTCAATCTCGGCGCTGCGCAAGGGCATGCCGCGCGCCGGGGCGAACCGGGCGCGCCGGCCCTGGAAGGCGCACGGCATGCGGGTGCGGAGCCGGCGCTGGCCTGAATTCGCCGTGCGCGCCGCGTCATCGGGACTTAACCTGAGGTTATATCCCCCGCGCAATTCGCAATTGAGTTCCGTTTTTTGCCCGGTAAGACTGGTGTGGTCGGTCTCGCGAGCGTGGCAGCGAAAGCCTCGCGTGACCCGGTCAAAACCAGTGGACTGAATAACGGGTTATGCGAATTTGCGTGTTGGGCGGCGGCGTCATCGGTGTGACGACGGCCTATTTTCTTGCTCGCGATGGACATCAGGTGACGCTCGTCGAGCGTCGCGCGGACGTGGCGCAGGAGACCAGCCACGCCAACGGCGGTCAGCTGAGCTACAGCTACGTGGCGCCGCTCGCCGATCCCTCGGTGCTGCCCAAGCTGCCGCAATGGCTGTTTTCACGCGATGCGGCGCTGCGTTTCGTGCCGCGTCTCGATCCGCATCAGTGGCGCTGGTGCGTGGAGTTTCTGCGCGCCTGCACGCGTGCGCGCAGCCAGCAGACCACGGCGGAATTGCTTGGTCTCGGCTTTCTGAGCCAGCGTCTGATGCACGAAATCGTCGCGCGCGAATCGCTCGATTTCGACTATGTACGCAACGGAAAACTCGTTGTGTTTCGCGATCGCGAAGGTTTTGAGGGCGCGTGCCGCCAGGCGCAGTATCAGGCGAAATTCGGCTGCGAACAGCACGCGCTCGACGGCGCGGCGTGCGTGGCGCTGGAACCGGCGCTCGCGCATATCGGCGGCGATATTGCAGGCGGCATTCATACGCCCGGTGAAGAAGCCGGCGATTGCGACAGCTTCACGCGTCATCTGGCGCGTGCCGCGCAGCGCGACGGCGTGCAACTTCAACTCGCGACTGAATTATCCGGACTCCGTATCAATGAATCGAATGTGCAGGCAGCCATCACGTCGCAAGGCGATATCGAAGCCGATGCCTTCGTGATGTGCCTCGGCTTCCAGAGTCAGCCGATGCTGGCCTCGCTCGGCGTGAGCGTGCCGGTTTATCCGCTCAAAGGCTACAGCCTCACGTTGCCCGACGCGCGCGAACACGGCGCGCCGCGCGTGTCGGTCACGGATGCGCATCACAAGGTGGTCTACGCGCCGCTCGGCGAACGTCTGCGCATTGCGGGCATGGTCGATCTCACGGGCATGAGCGCGCACGCCGATCGCGAGCGTATCGCGTTGCTCACGCGTCAGGCGCGCGAGACGTTTCCGCAAGCCGGCGATTACGACGCAATTCAAACGTGGACGGGCATGCGGCCTGCCACGCCGGACAGCAAGCCGCTGATCGGCACGACACGCTTTCGCAATCTCTGGATGAACACGGGGCACGGCGCGCTGGGCTTCACGCTCGCGTGCGGCAGCGCGCAACTGCTGGCGGACCGGCTCGCGAACCGCGCGCTGCCACTCGACGGCGACGCCTTCGTGCCGGCGCGTTGGACGCGTTGAACGATTTGTTTCACTACACCAGTCGGGAGAACAGGACGATGATCGGCATGAGAAAAATCGGGGTGGTCGGTGTGATCGGTGCGATTGGAGCAAGCGCACTGGCGGCAACGCTGTTCGCGAGCGCGGCGCAAGCGGAAGAACTCACGGGCACGCTCAAGAAAGTGCACGATACGGGCGTCATCGTGCTTGGCACGCGCGAGTCGTCGATTCCGTTTTCGTATTACGACCAGAATCAGAACGTGATTGGCTATTCGCAGGAAATCGCGCTGAAGATCGTCGAAGCGGTGAAGCAGAAAACCGACACGCCGAACCTCAAGGTGCGCACGATTCCCATCACCTCGCAAAATCGCATTCCGCTTGTGCAGAACGGCACGATCGACCTCGAATGCGGTTCGACCACGAATACGTTCGAGCGCCAGAATCAGGCCGCGTTTTCGAACAGCATTTTTCTGTACGGCATTCGCTTTATCACGCGCAAGGATTCGGGCGTGAAGGATTTCGCGGATCTCGCGGGCAAGACGGTGGCGACCACGGCGGGCACGTCCGACGAACGCATGCTGCGCAAGATGAACGAAGAGAAGCATATGAACATGACGATCATCAGCGCGAAGGACCACGCCGAATCGTTCCTCAACGTCACGACGGGCCGCGCAATCGCATTCGTGATGGATGAGCCGCTGCTGTACGGCGAGCGCGCGAAGACGAAGAGTCCGCAGGATTATGTGGTGACGGGCACGCCGCCGGTGTCGGAAAACTACGCGTGCATGCTGCGTCGCGACGATCCGCAATTCAAGGCGCTCGTCGACGAAACCGTCGCGAAGATGCAGACCTCGGGCGAGATGGCGAAGCTCTATACGAAATGGTTCACGCAGCCGATTCCGCCGAATGGCATGAATCTCGACTATCCGCTTTCGCAGCAGATGAGGGAACTGTTCGCGCATCCGAACGACAAGGCACTCGATTGAATGGCGAGTGTGATGCGCCGATTGGCGCGTGCTGAATAGCGTGCTGATGTGCGCGTATGAAGGCACAAAAGAAAATGGCGCAGACCCGTGAGGGAATGCGCCATATTCACTGCGTAAGCATGATAAAGCGCGCTACGCGATACCACTATATTCGTTGGTAGGCTCGATTGGATTCGAACCAACGACCCCCACCATGTCAAGGTGGTGCTCTAACCAACTGAGCTACGAGCCTGTAGAGAGCGCGAATTATAGAGACACTCTCGCAGGTGCGCAAGCCCCCTTTTCACAAATCGCGAAAATTATTGAAAAGCGCGTGGGCGGGCGCGTTCACGCCTCGCCTTCCTGCCGCTCCATCGCCTCCACCATTTCCTTCGCCGCGCGCTGCAACTCGGGCACGAACCGGCGCACCGCTTCCTGCGGCTGCATGGCCTGCTCCAGATAAATCACGTTAAGGCTCGCGAGCACGCGGCCATGCGCTTCGATCGCCACCGCAACGGCGCCGATCTTGCGCTGGTCGGCCCAGTCGCCGTGATTCGAGCCGAAGCCGTCCGCGCGCGTCTGCTTGACGAGATTGCGGATGAAGGCCGGGTCCGAGGCGAGCTTCTGCTGCTGCTCGCCGCCCGCGCCCGCGCGCAACAGATCGAGCATGTCCTCGCGTTCGGCCTCGGGACACATCGCCAGATAGACGCGGCCCGCCGCCGTGAGCAGCAGCGGCAAGCGGCGCCCGACCATCGAGCGGTGAAACGACAGCGGGCTGAAACGATGCGTGGTCTCGCGCACGATCATCGCGTCGCCGTCGGGCGTCGTGAGGTCGGACGGCCACACGATGCGTTGCATCAGCTGGCCCATGATCGGCGGCGCGACGGTGGCGATCAGTTCGTCGTCGGTGAAGCCTTCGCTCAACGCGCGCACGTTCAGCGTGAGCCGGAAGCTGTCGTCGGAGGCGCTACGCCGCACGAAGTTTTCTTCGACCAGCGTCTCCAGCAAACGCCGCACGGTGGTGCGATGCAGGCCCGTGGCCTCGCTCAGTTGCTGGCTCGTCGCGCGTCCGTTCTCCATCGCGTTGAGCGCCCGGAGCACCTGCAGACCGCGCGCGAGACCTCGCACGTTTGCATACTTCGTCATAAAAAATCTCTTTTAAATCAACTGTGTGCATTCTATGCACATTTCTGCGAAATTGTTGAGCGGGTGTGGGCGCGCCCCTAGACTCGCTTTCATTCACCGGCCTGCGGCAAAACGCCCAAGGCGGTGATCCGTTTCAGGCAAAACCTGTCAGCACCCGCAGCGGCCGCCGAGCCGCGCGACAGATCTGCATGGGATCGCACGCGGCGCATGAACGCCCGCGCGATCCAAACAGGAGACACCATGCACACCACGCCTCATCAGGCGGATTCCGTCCGCCCGCGCCAGCACGTTACCGACGTCGCCATCATCGGAGCGGGTCCGGTCGGCCTCACGATCGCCAATATTCTCGGTCTGCAAGGCGTGCGCGTCACGCTCATCGAAAAGCTCGATCAGATTATCGACTATCCGCGCGCAATTGGTTTGGATGACGAAGCATTGCGCGTTTTTCAGTCGATCGGTCTCGCCGATCACCTCGCGCCGCACACCACGCCCGATCACTGGATGCGCTTCGTGACGAAAGACGGCCACTGTTTCGCGTCGATCGAACCGCGCACCGACGAATTCGGCTGGCCGCGCCGCAATGCCTTTATTCAGCCGCTCGCGGATCGCGTGCTTTACGAAGGGCTCGCGCGCTTCGCTCACGTCGACGTGCTGTTTGGCCACGACGTGAATGGCTTCGTGCAGGACGCGCAAGGCGTGTCGATCGACGTGAGCGACGCCAGCGGCGAGCAGCGCACGATTCGCGCCGCGTACATGGTGGGCGCGGACGGCGGCAACAGCTTCGTGCGCCGCGCGCTGAACGTGCCGTTCGAAGGCCGCACGAAACCGAATCAGTGGATCGTGGTGGATGTGCGCAACGATCCGATCGGCTCGCCGCACATCTACATGCATTGCGATCACACGCGGCCTTACGTGTCGGCGGCGCTGCCGCACGGCATTCGCCGTTTCGAATTCATGGTGATGCCGGGCGAAACCGAGGAAGAACTTTCGCAGCCCGCCAACATGGCCGCGCTGATCCGCAAGGTGGTCGCGGACCCGGACAAGGTCGACTACATCCGCAAGCGCGTCTATACGCACAATGCGCGGCTCGCCGAAACGTTTCGCGTGGATCGCGTGCTGCTCGCGGGCGACGCGGCGCACATCATGCCGGTGTGGCAAGGGCAGGGCTACAACAGCGGCATTCGCGACGCGAACAATCTCGGCTGGAAACTCGCGATGGTCGCGAAGGGTCTCGCCGATGGCCGTTTGCTCGACACCTATACGGTCGAGCGCCGCGCGCATGCACGCTCGATGATTCACCTCTCCGAAGTCGCCGGCGATATCTTCGCGCCGACCACGCGTTTCGGGGCGCGCTTTCGCGATGCGTTCGTGAAGTCGATGAACGTTTTCCCTTCTGTGAAGCGCTATTTCGTCGAAATGCGTTTCAAGCCGATGCCGCGATACGAAGCGGGCGTCGTGTTGTTGCCGCCGCCGCAAGCGCAGGGCGGCTGGCTCGCGCGCACGCTCGAAGGCGCAGGCAGCGGACCGGTCGGTCGCCTGCTCGGACTGATGAGCCAGAAGCGCGATTCGCTGCTCGGGCGTCTTGCGTATGGCCGCGATCCACATGCTGCGTCGCCGGTGGGCCGCATGTTCGTGCAGCCGCGCGTGCGTCTGGCCGATGGCCGCGTCGTGCGTCTGGACGATGCGATCGGCAACGGTTTCGCGCTGCTCGCCTGGGGCGCGGACCCGACCTTCGGCCTCACGCCGCAGGCGCGTGCGTTGTGGGCGAGTCTGGGCGCGCGCTTCGTGGTCGTGAAGCCGGACGTGCAACTCGATTACGGCGACGACGTGCCGCCCGACGTGCTCGCGATCGGCGACGTGCAGGGCCGCCTCAAGGACTGGTTCAGCCGTCTGCCGGAGTCGGTCGTGCTGCTGCGCCCCGATCGTTTCGTGGCGGGCGTATGCACGCCACAGCAGGTCTCGGACGCCATCGTCGAACTTGCGGGCAAGCTCGGCATGAGCGCCGCCGCCGTGAACGACGCGCGAGCCGCAGCACCGATATCGCGCCCCGCGCTTGCCGACGTTGCCGTCGCGCGCGTCGCCGAAGCTTGAGCAGGAGCCTCACGACCATGCCCATTCACCTCGAATGTCTCTCGCACACGCCGTTGCACGGCTACTTCGATCCGCGTCCCGACGTGGTCGAGGAAGTCGAACGCGTGGGTCGAGCGGCGCGTGCGCGCGTCGATGCCTTCAATCCCGATCTGATCGTGGTGTTCGCGCCCGATCACTTCAACGGTTTTTTCTACGATGTGATGCCGCCGTTCTGCATCGGCGCGAAGGCGCAGGCGATCGGCGATTTCAAGAGCCTCGCGGGCGACTTGCCGGTGCCGTCGGTGCTCGCGCATGAACTCACGGAGCACGTGCTGGCCGCCGATATCGACGTCGCGCTTTCGTATCGCATGCAGGTCGATCACGGTTGCGCGCAGGCGCTCGAAGTGCTGACGGGCGGTCTCGATCGCTATCCGGTGATTCCGGTGTTCATCAATTCCGTCGCGCCGCCGATGGCGACGCTGCGCCGCGCGCGTTTGCTCGGCGATGCGATTGGCCGTTTTCTGTCGCGCACGAATCGGCGCGTACTCGTGGTCGGTTCGGGCGGCATCTCGCATGAACCGCCGGTACCCGAACTGATCGGCGCGACGCCTGAAGTGGCCGAGCGTTTGATCGCGGGCCGCAATCCCTCGGCCGAATCGCGCGAGGCGCGTCAGGCGCGCACCGTGGCGGCGGCGCGCGCGTTTTCGCAAGGCGACAGCCCGCTGCATCCGCTCAATCCAGAATGGGATCGGGCGTTTCTCGCGCAGCTCGCATCGGGCGAGCTGACCGCGGTGGACGGCATGACCAACGCCGCCATCACGCGCGACGGCGGCAAGTCGGCGCACGAGATCCGCACCTGGGTGGCCGCGTTCGGCACGCTCGCCGCGTATGGCGACTATCGCGCGTCGCTCGATTACTACCGCGAGATTCCCGAGTGGATCGCCGGTTTCGCCGCCATGCACGCGTCGCCCGCAAGCGAATGGCGTGCGGCGGCCTGATCGACGCCGATCGAAACGATCAAAGCAATCGATCGCGATTCATAGAAACAAGGAGAGTTTGCATGACCGATCAGCATCGCATCGCGACGCTCGCCGCGCAACTGCGCGAAGCGGAGCGTACACGCAACGTGGTCGAGCCCGTGCGCGGCGAGATCGCGCTCGACGACATCGCCACGGCTTATGCCGTGCAACAGGCGAACGTGGACCTGCGTGTGAAGAACGGCGAGCGCATCGTGGGCCGCAAGATCGGCCTCACGTCGCTCGCGGTGCAAAAGCAGCTGGGCGTGGATCAGCCCGATTTTGGCGCGCTGTTCGCGAGCATGGCGCACGGCGACAGCGAAGCCATTTCGCTCGCGCAACTGATCCAGCCGAAAGTGGAAGCGGAAATCGCGCTCGTGCTCGCACGCGATCTCACGCATGAAAAGCACACCTTCGTCGACATCCTGAATGCGAGTGCGTATGCACTCGCGGCGATCGAAATCGTCGATAGCCGGATTCGTGATTGGGATATTCGCTTCGTCGATACGGTCGCCGACAACGCATCGAGCGCGCGTTTCGTGGTCGGCAGCCGCCCCGTGCCGCTCGCGCAGATCGACTTGACGGCGTGCGCGATGGAGTTGTCGCGCGACGGCGAAGTGCTCTCGCGCGGCAACGGCGCCGCGTGCCTCGGCAATCCGCTCAACGCAGCCGTGTGGCTCGCCGATCGCATGGTGCAGCTCGGCACGCCGCTGCGCGCCGGCGACGTGGTGCTCACGGGCGCGCTCGGCCCGATGGTCGCCGTGAAGGAACCCGGCACCTACACCGCGCAGATCGAAGGCCTCGGCGGCGTTCGCGCGACTTTCACTGCCTGATTGACAGGCCGAAACAGGAATTAACATGGCTTCCGAAAAACTCAAGGCAGCGATTATCGGCTCCGGCAACATCGGCACGGACCTGATGATCAAGATCATGCGCAACAGCCGGCATCTGGAGATGGCGGCGATGGTCGGCATCGATCCGAACTCCGATGGCCTCGCGCGCGCCGCGCGGCTCGGCGTGGCGACCACGCACGAAGGTGCGGAAGGGCTTACGCGTCTGCCCGTTTTCAACGATATTGACTTCGTGTTCGATGCAACATCGGCGGGCGCGCATGTGAAGAACGACGCGTTGTTGCGCAAGCTGAAGCCGTCGATTCGCATGATCGATCTGACGCCCGCCGCGATCGGTCCGTATTGCGTGCCGGTGGTGAATCTCGACGCGCAGATCGACGCGCCCAACGTGAATATGGTCACGTGCGGCGGTCAGGCGACCATTCCCGTCGTGGCGGCGGTCTCGCGTGTGGCGAAGGTGCATTACGCGGAAATTGTCGCGTCGATCAGCAGCAAATCGGCGGGGCCGGGTACGCGCGCGAATATCGATGAATTCACCGAAACCACCTCGAAGGCGATTGAAGTGGTCGGCGGCGCGGCGAAAGGCAAGGCGATCATCGTGCTGAATCCGGCGGAACCGCCGGTGATGATGCGCGATACCGTCTACACGCTTTCCGAACTCGCCGACCGGGACGCGATTGAAAAATCGATTGAAGACACCGTGGCGAAAGTAAATGCCTACGTGCCCGGTTATCGGCTCAAACAAAAAGTGCAATTCGACGAAATTCCGGCGAACGCACCGTTGACGATTCCCGGCCTCGGCACATTCAGCGGCCTGAAAACTTCGGTGTTTCTCGAAGTGGAAGGCGCCGCCCATTATCTGCCCGCGTACGCAGGCAATCTCGACATCATGACGTCCGCCGCGCTCGCGACCGCCGAGCGCATGGCGCACACGCTGCTGAGCGTGCAAGGCGCGTAAGGAGCACAAGCGATGAGCAAGAAACTCTATATCTCCGATGTGACGCTGCGCGACGGCAGTCACGCCATTCGTCATCAATACTCGATTCAGAACGTGCAGGACATTGCACGCGCGCTCGACAAGGCGAAAGTCGATTCGATCGAAGTCGCGCACGGCGACGGTCTGCAAGGATCGAGCTTCAATTACGGCTTTGGCGCGCATAGCGATCTCGAATGGATCGAAGCCGTCGCGGACGTGGTGCAGCACGCGAAGATCGCCACGCTGCTGTTGCCCGGCATCGGCACGATTCACGATTTGAAGGCTGCTTATGAGGCAGGCGCGCGCGTCGTGCGCGTGGCCACGCATTGCACGGAAGCCGATATTTCGAAGCAGCACATCGAATATGCGCGCGAACTCGGCATGGACACGGTCGGCTTTCTGATGATGAGCCACATGACCACGCCCGCCAATCTCGCCGTCGAAGCGAAGAAGATGGAAAGCTACGGCGCGACCTGTATTTACGTGGTCGATTCGGGCGGTGCGCTCACGATGAACGACGTGCGTGATCGCTTTCGCGCCGTCAAACAGGTGCTGAAACCCGAAACGCAAACGGGCATGCACGCGCACCACAATCTCTCGCTGGGCGTGGCGAATTCGATCGTCGCGGTGGAAGAAGGCTGCGATCGCATCGATGCATCGCTGGCGGGCATGGGCGCCGGCGCGGGTAACGCGCCGCTCGAAGTGTTTGTCGCCGCGGCCGAACGCATGGGCTGGCATCACGGCACCGATCTCTACACGCTGATGGACGCCGCCGACGATATCGTGCGTCCGTTGCAGGATCGTCCGGTGCGCGTGGACCGCGAAACGCTCGCGCTCGGTTATGCCGGCGTGTATTCGAGTTTTCTGCGTCACTCGGAAGTGGCGGCGAAGAAATACGGCCTGAAAACCGTGGATATTCTCGTCGAACTGGGCAAGCGCCGAATGGTGGGCGGACAGGAGGACATGATCGTGGATGTCGCGCTCGATCTGAAGCAGCGCGCCGCCGCGCGTCAGCCGTAATGCAACGCCGCGTATCGACATCGAGCGATACGCGGCGTTGTTGCGATGGGCGATTCGATATTCAAACCATAGCCGGCGAACAAGATCGGCTGAAGACAACTTTGGAGACTTTTCACATGACGTCGCGAATCGGTGGTGCTGGAGGAAGCATGGGCAGTTCGGCGAGCAACAAGGTGACGATCGGGCTGTGTCTTGCGATCGCGCTGCTCGAAGGACTCGATCTGCAATCGGCGGGCGTGGCGGGACCGCGCATGGCGAAGGAGTTCGCGCTGAGCGTTGCGCAGATGGGCTGGGCGTTCAGTGCGGGCGCGATCGGCTTGCTGCCGGGCGCGGCGTGCGGTGGACGGCTCGCGGACCGCTTTGGCCGCAAGCGTGTGCTGATGGTGTCGGTCGCGCTGTTCGGCGTGTTCTCGCTCGCGACCACGCTGGTCTGGAACTTCGAAAGCCTGCTGATCGCGCGCCTGATGACGGGGCTCGGACTCGGCGCGGCCATGCCGAACCTGATCGCGCTGTGCTCGGAAGCGGCCGGTCCGCAGCAGCGCAGTACGGCGGTGGGCGCGATGTACTGCGGCATGCCGTTCGGCGCGGCGATTGCGGCGCTGATCGGCATGCTCGGCGCGAGCCCGACGAGCTGGCGCGACGTGTTTTACGTCGGCGGCCTCGGGCCGATCGTGATGTTGCCGCTGCTCGGCGCGTTCCTGCGCGAGTCGCAGCAATTCGTGGCGGCGCGTGCATCGCGCGTCTCCAGCGCCGCGCGCGACGAGGTGCCGGGTATCGGCGAAGCGCTCTGGCGCGCGGATCGCGCACGCACGACGATCGCGCTGTGGATCAGCTATCTCGGCACGCTGATCGTGCTGTATTTCCTGATGAACTGGCTGCCTTCGATGGTGCTTGCGCGCGGCCTCACGCGCGTGCAATCGAACATCGTGCTGATGATGTTCAACATCGGCGGCGGCATTGGCGCGGTGACGATCGCGACTGTGATGGACCGCTTCGGCCGTCGGCGCACGGTGATCGGCATGTACGTGGGGATCGCCGTGGCGCTGGCGGCGCTCGCGAGCGCGGGCGGCGCGACCGCGATGGCGTGCGGCGGCCTGCTCTGCGGGCTCTTTCTCGTGGGTGGCCAGTCGGTGCTTTACGCGCTCGCAGGCCACGCGTATCCGACCGAAGTGCGCGGCACGGGCGTGGGCGCGGCGGTGGCGGTGGGGCGGCTCGGCTCGATTCTCGGGCCGCTCGTCGCCGGCCAATTGTTCGCGATCGGACAAAGCCCGTCGATGCTGGTGGCGTCGAGCATTCCGCTCGTCGTGATCGCAGCGATCGCAGCCTTGACCGTGGTGGGCGGATTCGCGCGGCGAGAGTCGATGGAAAAGCAATCGCCTGAAATTCAGGGTGTCTAACTAATTTAATGGAGAAAGCATGGCTTTCTCCGTGACGAGCGTTTACAGCAAGGACAACATCATGACTGCAACTGCATCAGCGATTACGGAAACCGCGACGAGCCGCTTCGCGAACGTGAAAGACGGCGATCAAACGCTGCGGATTCACTATAACGACACCGGCGCGCCGAACGACAACGCGAACGGCGAAACGGTGGTGATGCTGCACGGCTCGGGCCCCGGCGCGAGCGGCTGGGCCAACTTCAATCGCAATGTCGAACCCCTCGTGGCGGCGGGCTATCGCGTGATCCTGATGGACTGCCCGGGCTGGAGCAAAAGCGATCCGATCGTCTGCACGACCTCGCGTTCGGAACTCAATGGCCGTATTCTTAAAGGCCTGCTCGACGCGCTCGATATCGAGCGCGTGCATATTCTCGGCAATTCGATGGGCGGCCATAGCGCGGTGGCGTTCGCGCTCGGCAATCCGCAGCGCGTGGGCAAACTCGTGCTGATGGGCGGCGGCACGGGCGGTCCGAGCAACTTCGCGCCGATGCCCACCGAAGGCATCAAGCTGCTGCAAGGGCTGTATCGCGAGCCGACCATCGAGAACCTCAAGCGCATGATGAACGTGTTCGTCTACGATGCGAGCGCGCTGACCGAGGACCTGATGCAGGCGCGTCTGGACAATATGCTCGCGCGCCGCGATCACCTCGAGAATTTCGTGAAGAGCCTCGCGGCGAATCCGAAGCAGTTCAACGATTATGGTCCGCGTCTGGGCGAAATCGCCGCGCCCACGCTGGTGATCTGGGGCCGCGACGACCGCTTCGTGCCGATGGATACGGGCCTGCGTCTGCTTGCGGGCATGCAGAACGCGCAGCTGCACGTGTTCAATCGTTGCGGCCATTGGGCGCAATGGGAACATGCCGACGCGTTCAATCGCATGGTGGTGGATTTTCTCGCGCATTGAAGTCGGACTAAGACGTTGCGCAAAAACGGCGCGCTTTCGGGTTTCGGCCCGGAACGCGCCGTTTTTGCGTTTCGCGCCCGCAAGCCCACGCCCACCCCGAGCGGCGTACACTGGCTGAACCCGGCGGCGCGCGATGCGCGCTGCATGGCACCCGGGATGTCCAACCGCTTTCGACAGGGTCGTCATGAAGAAACTGGTCAATCACCCGTCCGACGTCGTGCACGAAATGCTCGAAGGCATTGCGTTGCAGGCGCCCAACGTCGTCATCCTCGGCGACGAAAACGTGCTTATTCGCAGGGACATTCCGGAGCCGGCGTCGCGGCCCGTCGCGTTGATCTCGGGCGGCGGCAGCGGCCACGAGCCCGCGCATGCGGGCTATGTGGGCGCGGGCATGCTGAGCGCGGCCGTTTGCGGCGAGGTCTTCACGTCGCCGCCCACGAGCGCCGTGCTGGCGGCCATCCGAGCGACGGCGGGGCCGAAAGGCGCGCTGCTGATCGTCAAGAACTACACGGGCGACCGCCTCAACTTCGGCCTCGCGGCGGAACTGGCGCGCGCCGAGGGCATTCCCGTCGAAGTCGTGACCGTGGCCGACGACGTGGCCTTGCGCGGCCACGCCGAGCGCAGCCAGCGGCGCGGCATCGCGGGCACGGTGCTGATCCACAAGATCGCGGGCGCGGCGGCGGCGCGCGGCACGACGCTCGAAGTGGTGGCCGCCGTCGCGCGCGACGCGGTGGCCAATCTCGGCACGATGGGCGTGGCGCTCGATGGCTGCACGCTGCCGGGCGTCGCGCAATCGAGCTTCACGCTCGCCGACGATGAAATCGAGCTGGGCCTCGGTATCCACGGCGAAAAAGGCGTCGAGCGCAGCGCGCCGTTGCCCGCGAACGAACTGACCGAAGCGCTGCTCGTGAACGTCCTCGACGAACTCGCGATCACGCGCGGCGAGCGCGTCGCGCTGCTTGTCAACGGTCTGGGTGCCACGCCGCAGATGGAACTCGCCATCGTGCTGCGCGCGGCCTGCGCGAGCCTCGCGCGCCGCGAGTTGCGCGTGGAGCGCGCATGGGCGGGAACGTTTTTATCGGCGCTGAACATGCCGGGCTGTTCGATTTCGCTGATGCGTGTCGACGACGGCAAACTCGCGCTGCTCGACGCCGCGACCGAAGCGCATGCGTGGCCCGGCAAGGGCTGCCTGAATCGCACGGTGCGGCTCGATACGTCCGGCGTGCAGCGCGAGGACCATGCCGCGCCGGTGCTCGATGCGGCGGGCACCGAACGCGCGACGCGCATCAAGGCGGCGCTCGATGCCGTGGCCCAGGCGCTGACCGATAACGAATCGCGGCTCACCGAACTCGACGCGCAAGCGGGCGACGGCGACCTCGGCGCGAGCATGCGCCGCGCGGCCGACGCCATGAACGCCACGCCGATGCACGCGCTCGCGACGGCGCCCGATGCGTTGTCGTCGCTGGGCGTGAGTTTGCACAAGGCGATCGCGGGCAGTTCCGGGCCGTTCTACGCGACGGCGCTGCTGCGTGCGTCGCGTCATCTGCAGGGATCGGCGCAACCGGCGGCGCAAGAATGGGCGCAGGCACTGCGCGGCGCGATCGACGCGATCAGCGAACTCGGCGGCGCGAAGGCAGGAGACCGAACGATGCTCGATGCGCTGATTCCCGCGAGCGATGCGTTCGAATCGGCCCTGAAACAAGGGCTCGACACGCAACGCGCGTGGGCTGAAGCGGTGACGGCGGCGGAGCATGGCGCGCAGGCGACGGCGCATATGCTTCCGCGCGTGGGGCGAGCGAGTTATCTGGGCGCGCGCGCCGTGGGGTCGCCCGATGCGGGCGCGGTGGCGGTGGTCTGCTGGCTGGCGGCGCTGCGGCCGCATGTGGGGAAGTGATGGGGTTTGGGATCGCTCAAGCGTTCAAGTTTGATACTCGCGCCGGAATGTTTAGCGTATTTTCGATTTCCGGTGCGGACTTTGGCGCGATGACAAGATGCCGCAGACGCGCTGTTTAGATATTCCGGCATGACGCGCAATTCGGCTATTGACGACGCTAGGCCTTGTCATTTTCATAGCATCTTCAGCAAAAGAGAATGACGCTTTTGCTTCGTCGATTTTTTGCCCAATCTGCATATTTTTCGTTAAACATTTAAAAAAATCAACCGGCACAGTTGCAAATCTGTTAGCCTGCGCCCCGTAACAGGTTGAAATCACTAGAAATATATAAAAAGCAATTCGGGGGCGATGCCACGGTGCGCGGGTGTCGTGTGTAGCAATGGGAAGACGCCTTGAGGAGCGGGCGAGACCTCTTCCAGCGTGACGGGTACCAGAAAAATGAATAGCGGCTGTCACCGGCTTGTGTTCAGCAAGTCGCGGGGAATGGTGGTTGCCGTCGCCGAAACGGCGATCGCAAACGGCAGTGCGGGGCGAGTCAAAACAAAATCGTCGGGGCCATCGCGACGCATCGCGAAGCGCGTAATGCGTCACGCGGCGCTCGCCGCGCTCGCACTGCTCGGGCTGAGTCCTGCATTATCGATTGCGCAGATCGTGCCTTCGGGCGCGCACGCGCCGGGTGTCATCAGTACGGCCAATGGGCTGCCGCAGGTGAACATCCAGAAGCCTTCAGGCGCCGGTGTATCGCTAAACACCTATTCGCAATTCGACGTATCGCGTAGTGGCGCAATTCTGAACAATTCGTCGGTTATTACGTCGACCCAGCTCGCAGGTCAGATTAGCGGTAATCCGAATTTTGGCGCGAATGACGCCGCCAAAATCATTGTCAACCAGGTCAATAGCAATAACCCTTCTCAACTGCGAGGCTATATCGAGGTCGCGGGCAAGAAGGCGGATGTGGTCGTGGCTAACCCATCGGGAATCGTCGTTGACGGCGGCGGTTTCATCAATACCTCGCGCGGCATTCTCACGACCGGCAATCCGTTGTTCGACGCCAATGGCAATCTCACCGGATTCAACGTCACTCAGGGCAATATCGCTGTTCAGGGCGATGGCTTCAATGCGTCGAACCTGGACCAGGTGGATCTGATCGCGCGCGCTGTGC
Source organism: Paraburkholderia sp. SIMBA_027 (assembly GCF_046535315.1). Classification (NCBI taxonomy): domain Bacteria; kingdom Pseudomonadati; phylum Pseudomonadota; class Betaproteobacteria; order Burkholderiales; family Burkholderiaceae; genus Paraburkholderia; species Paraburkholderia sp. SIMBA_027. Next base: position 104,819 of record NZ_JAWRWY010000003.1, on the reverse strand, counting down.
AGGTGAACGCTGCCCTGTACGCGAACAAGCTGAATGTCGTCACGGGCGCGAACAACGTCGACTACGCCAGCCTGAACGCGACGCCGACGACCGGCACCGGTACCGTGCCGAGCGTCTCGATCGACGTCGCGCAGCTTGGTGGGATGTACGCAAATACGATTCTGCTGACTTCCAACGAGTACGGCGTGGGGGTCAACAACGCCGGCGTTATCGAAGCCCAGGCGGGCGATCTGACGCTCACCAGCGCGGGCCAACTCGTGCAGTCCGGCAAGATGAGCGCAAGCGGCAATCTGGCGATCAATGCCGCCAGCGTCGCGAATTCCGGCACCGCTTACGCGCAGGGCACAACCACTGTCAGTACGTCCGGCGTGCTCTCCAGCACCGGTACCCTAGGCGCGGTGACCGTCGCCGCACGCTGCTGCGCGTCGCGCTGCTGCTGCACCTGCTGATCCTGCTGCGCGTTCGCGCGCGCCGCCGCAACATCGGGCGACGTCTGTGCGTGAACGGCGAGAGGGACGAGAATCGCAAGCGGCAACCCCGTAAGTATCTTTTTATTTTCCATTACTAATCAAATTCCAAGCTCCGCGCTTTCAGCCGGGCGAATTACGTGCACCTCTACGGCTGTGTTTTAGTAATCGCTTTCAACCACACCTGCTCAAACTCACTCTTACTTACTTCCGCCGGTTCAAACTGCGGATCGCCCGCAATTTCACTTAGCTGTGGAAGTGGCTCCTTGCTGAGACCACTGCCGCCAGCGCACACAGTTGCGCTTGCAAAACCGATATGCCCGTCCGGGTATAGTTCGATCTTTCGCAACTCCCACCGATCTACATCAAGTTCACTATAGATAACTGTCGGCTCAGTTGGTATTGAATGAATCCATTTAACGCGGATATAACTCATTTCTTCGTCACCGCCCCACTTCCAGTGATCCGGCCACTAATGTCCAGCGGTATCTCGTTGGGCACAACATAGACACCTGGACGCCCTTGTACGACGTTAAGCCCCGTCACGTCAACCGCAACAAAATTTGAATATCGCGCACCTTGAAACGGGTTGTTCACGAATGCCCGCGATAGCTGCGCGGGCGTCATAGTACCTGGCGGAATATCGGACAGATACTGTCCATTTCCGTATCTTACGTCATTCGGATTAAGCGCTTTCAAAGACGGATTAAGCGCCTCCGACTCCAAAATTGCGTTCATAGCAGCTTCGTTTGTGTAGTGATACAGCGTTGCAGGCGACGTGGAGATACTATCGGACAGGCATTCTATGCAGGACTGGACTACGGCCACGTGTGGGGACCGTCAGCGCAATATCTGGTTGGTACGCAACTGGCAGGCGCGGTCGTCGGCTTAAAGGGCGCCGTTCGCACGCGCTTTGCCATCTTGAGCTATGACGTGTTCGCTGGCACGCCGGTTTATAAGCCGGCTGATTTTCCGGCGTCGCGCGTGACGCTCGGCTTCCAGGTGACAGGACAATTTTAGGTCTGCTCGATTACACATGCAGGTTCGCGTTCTCGATAGTCTGCTAAGCCATGATCGGCAGCGAGCGTCGGTATCGACGATGCCACGTCTTTGTACTGCGGTCCCGATGCGCATCCTGCTGCAAGCATCGCGACGCCGACAGAGAGCGACAGGGTTCGATAGAACTTCGTCATTTCATTATCCCCGGTAGGTTTTCAATTGTTTGAAACACCAAGATGTCTGCTTGCTAAACACGGCTTACCCAACACAGACATGGTTGATTTACGGCAGCCGGCTTCAATTCTTTATTGTTTTTCGAGCTGTCGTGGAACTACAGAAATTCGAGGTGGGAAATTGATTCAAAATGCCTTCAAGTTACATTCTTATGTATTACATAAATGCGATTTGCATTGAATTTATTCCGCTCTGAATGCAAAGGAAGGCGACTGCGGTGGCGTTGATATTTTCAGGTCTTGAGGAAGACAGCTTGCGACGGGAGTGAGCGAAACGTAGCAGCGCCGAGGCTGGCGCCGTACGTTTCGCAGGAGAATTTAAAAGCAGAGTTTGTGCGTCAGCGTCAAACTGTCGTTGCTTCAGCAACGATCGCGAGCACAACAAAAACGCGACAAAGGACTTAAACAATCCCCGTCGTATAAAACACGGCAATCACGAAGAACACCGCGAGCGTTTTAATCACCGTGACCGCGAAAATATCGCGGTACGACTCGCGGTGCGTGAGCCCGGTCACCGCCAGCAGCGTGATGACCGCGCCGTTGTGCGGCAGCGTGTCCATGCCGCCGCTGGCCATCGCCACCACGCGATGCAGCACGTCGAGCGGAATATGCGCGGCCTGCGCGCTCTTGATGAACAGATCGGACATGGCCGCGAGCGCGATGCTCATGCCGCCCGACGCCGACCCCGTGATGCCCGCGAGCGCGCTCACCGAAACGGCGGCGTTCACGAGCGGATTCGGAATGCTCTTGAGCGCGTCGCTGACCACGATAAAACCGGGCAGCGCCGCGATCACGCCGCCGAAGCCATATTCCGATGCCGTATTGAGCGACGCGAGCAGCGCGCCCGCGACGGCCGCCTTCGTGCCGATCGCGAAGCGATCCTTCACGCGCGAGAACGCCGTCAGGACCACGAACACGATGCCGAGCAGCAGCGCGCCTTCGACCGACCAGATCGCCACGACCTGCTTGACCGTCGTGGTCACGGGCGCGTGGATGCCGGGCAGCACGTCGGGGGCGATCGTGTAGGTGTCGCCATACCACTGCGGAATCCAGCGCGTCAGGAAGAAGTTTGCGACGCCCACCAGCACGAGCGGCGTGACGGCCAGCAGCGGATTCGGCAGGTGGTCGGTCTGCACGTGTTCGGGCTCGTTCACGAGCGACGTGCCGTAGCCCTCGCCTTTGGCCATCGCGCTGCGGCGGCGCCATTCGAGATACGTGAGCCCCACCACGATGATGAACAGCGAACCGATCACGCCGAGCGCGGGCGCGGCCCACGCGGTGGTCTTGAAGAACGTCGTCGGGATGATGTTCTGGATCTGCGGCGTGCCGGGCAGCGAATCCATCGTGAACGAGAACGCGCCAAGCGCGATCGCGCCCGGCATCAGCCGCTTGGGAATGCCGCTCTGGCGATACAGCTCGGCGGCGAACGGATAGACCGCGAACACCACCACGAACAGCGAGACGCCGCCGTAAGTGAGCAGCGCGCAGACCGCGACGATCACCGCGTTGGCGCGCGAGCGGCCGATATAGCGGATGGCGGCCGCGACGATCGACTCCGAATAACCCGAAAGCTCGATGACCTTGCCGAACACGGCGCCGAGCAGGAACACCGGGAAATAGAGCTTCACGAAGCCCACCATTTTCTCCATGAAGATGCCGGAGAACACGGGCGCGACGGCCGCGGGATCGGTGAGCAGCACAGCTGCGAGGGCGGCGACGGGCGCGAACAGAATCACGCTGTAACCGCGATAGGCCGCAAGCATCAGAAATGCCAGGGCCGCGAGAACGATAATGAACGACATGGAGTCTCCTGCAATGCGTGTTGCACTTCGTCGATGCACTTCTATTGCATATCTTTGGCTGCACCGGCCGTTCATGGTGCGCCGCAGCGATTGTACCGAATCGGCTCGCGCCCGCGAGAGGAGATTGCGCGGCGCGCCTTGACGCGCGCGGTTAGCGCGGCGAGCATCGGACACGGCAAGGAGCGGGGCAAGGAGAGCGCGATGCGCGGACGGTCAGCGAGGGCGGCAAGCGGCGCGCGCGATGCGTGTCGACGCACGCTTGCGGCGGCATCGATAGTGATGGCGATGTCGACGATTTTGGCAACGTCGCCGACGTCGGCATGGGCGCAGGACGGCGACATGCGCAACTGGTACAACGATCCGTTCTTCGCGCTGTCGGTGGCGTCGAGCGCATGTCCGCAGCCGCTCGGCCCGCGCATGAGCAAGGCCGAAGCCGACGACGACGCGCACTATCGCGTCGAGCGCGGCACGACCTGCTGGCTCGCGCACAAGTGCACGAAGCCGAACTCCTACCTCTACGACGCCGACATCGCGAACGCCGTCCGCGCCGCCTTCTCCGGCGACGCCTCGCTCGCGGGCACCAGCATCTGGATCACCGTGCAGCGGCGCTTCGTCTATGCGGAGGGCTGCGCGCCCGCCGCGTTCGACCGCGCGGCGCTGGAGCGTCGGCTGGCCGCGATCGCCGATGTCGAGCAGGTGTTCGTGCGCCTCGCCGCCGATCCGCGCGCGCCGCTGCCCTACAAGACGCTGACGACCGCGCCCGCTGCGTCGTCCACTCCGGTGCACTGAACGTCGCCCGCGCGCACGCCGATGCGCCCCGGATGCCGCGCAGGCGCGAGCGGGCATGGCACAATCGCATCGTCGAAAAACTAGAAAGCCCCCGGGGTACTCCATGACTCGTTTCGGTTCGTCGTTGTTCCGTTTTCGCAGGCTGCCTTTCGCGGCAGGCGCCTGCGCGTTGCTCGCGGCGCTGTCCGCGTGCAGCAGCGGCCCGCCGCTGTTTCTGTCCGATGGCCGTCCGACGGTCCAGGTCCAGTGTCCTGCCGCCGGCGACCGCGATTCCTGCGTGCAGCAGGCGCGTGCGCGCTGCGGCGGCACGTATGACACCGTCGACAATTCGACCAACGGCGACGTGTACACGCTCGTCTTCGCCTGCCACGCGAAGTAAGCGCGGCGGTGCGGTCCGCGCCCGGAGCGTGTCGAGCGCCTCGACGTCCGGGCGCCGTTCGCGTCCGTCAGCCGCCCGGCGGCGCGCAGGACGGCAGGTTCATCAGCAGACGCAGGAGATCGGGCTGACGGCGCGTGGCGGTCTTCTGAAAGATCGACTGTAGTTGTTTGCGCACCGTGTCGTGCTGCACGCCCACGCGCGCGGCGATCTCCTTCTGCGTGTGCCCTTCCACCAGCAGATGCACGATCCGGCATTCGGCCGGCGAGAGGTCGAACGCTTCGGCGAGCACCTGCTCGTCCACGGCGGGCGCGGAACGCGGGTGATAGAACATCAGGGCGGCGACGGCGTGCGGCTCGGCCGCCGAGGCATCGCCGGGCGTCAGCACGTTGTAGAACGCGTAGAGCACTTCGGGTCCGCCCGCGCCCGGCGCGCCGGGCGACAGCGGTTCCGTTGCGGAATCCGGCTCCACGCCCTCCGGCCCTTCGCCGGCCACGATGCGCAGCGCGCGCAGCCGCGCCGCCGCCGCGCGCGCGCCGCTCACGCGGTTTTTCAGACGCGCCTCGCTGATCGCCACGTCCTCCAGAAAGCGCGCCTGATGCGGCGCGGCCAGTGCGAGCCGCCGCCCGCGCACGCGCACCAGCGAGGTCGCACGCAGCAGACGCTGCGCGGCGTCGTTGCTGTCGAGCACTTCGCCGCTCGCGTTCACCAGCATGGCGGGCACGCGTGCGCGGTTCGCGAGCGCGTCGGCGTCCGGCACGTGGCGGCGCGCCGTCACGCGCACCGCGCGCATCAGATGCGGCGTGATGCGCTCCAGCAGCGCGCGGGCCTCGTCGGACAACGGGCCGCTGTCCGCTTCGCCGCGCAGGGCGAGCATCACCGTGAGCGCGCCGCCGTCGATCAGCTTGCACAGCGAAACGCAGCGCGAACCCGCCGCGAGCAGACACGGCTCCAGCACCGGATGCCGTGCGCCATCCGGTTCGTTCCTTACATTGTTCGCCGCGTCCTGCAGCGCCGATTGCGGCCCGCAGTGCTGCCATTCCCCGGGCGCCGCGCTGCGCAGCCACTCGAGCCGCGGGTCGTCGCGATAGAGCGGGCCGATGCGTTCCAGCGGCTCCGTTTCGAGCAGGCTGAAACCGTCGGCCCAGGAAAACAATTCACGCTGCCGCTCGAATGCGCAAAGATGCACCGAAGCGGCCCCCGTCGATTTCCTCAATTCCGCGCAAAAATCCTTCCATGCGGAAGGGTGCTCGAGGGTTTCGTAAATAACATTCAGCAGCCGGTCGTATTGCAATTCGTTCGATTTCACGCCGTTCTCATTTTGATACCCGCCGCGGCCCGCCAGTCGTGGAAAATGCGCAATGCATATTTCTTCCACAATTGAGGAATATACAGATTGAATAGCCGCCGTTAATCTTCGGTCCGTAAAGCTGACCGAACGGTCATCATCGTGAGCGCCCTGTCCATGGGGTTCCGTGCGGTAGGCAACGGATTGGCGGGCGCGCCGACTTTATTCTTGAGAAGCAATGCGATTTGAATGTTCGCTATCCTGGGCAGATAGCGGAGAAGCAGCACGACATTTAAGGCGGTGACGAATATTAATCGAAATCGGGCGATAAATCATCGAATGCGCGGACGCGTTTTGAATCGACGTCTTCCATAAAGACAGTTCATGCCGGGGGCAGTAATGAATCACCACCAACTTGAAAAGGATTTAGAACATCTCGAACATGTGATTGCAAGGCTTTCAGGTCAGGACCGCATTCCACTTTCTTATTGGCGAGGCCGTCTCGATTCGGTGCAGGTGGCGATTCTGGTGCCTTCGCAAATGCAGCGCGTGAAGCGTCTTTCCGAGGCTCTGTGCGCGTTGGAGCGCCGCGCCAAGGGGTGTTCTTCACACGAATCGGTGCGTTAGTCTTTGCCTGTTTTTGGGGCGTTTATGTAATAAATCGCAATGAAAATCGGTGAAGTGCGAGAAAAATGCGCGATAACCGGCACTCTTTGGCGCCAGAACGGTCACAATGGCCGTGTCTGACCGAACCGGAGATTATTTTTTATGCCGAGCTACAAGCAATTGACCGCGCAACTCGAAAAACTCCATAAGGAAGTTGCGGCGGCTCGCGAAAAGGAAATCGAGCTGGCCATCGCCGAGATCAAGGAAAAGATCGCCGAGTACGACATTACGCCCGAAGAACTGGGTTTTAGCGCGAAGCGCGCACCCGCGCCGCGCAAGAAGCCGTTGCCGGCGCGTTATCAGAATCCCAAGACCGGCGAAACCTGGAGTGGCCGCGGCCGCGCACCGGGCTGGCTGTCCGGTCTGAAGAACCGCGATCGTTTCCTGATCAAGGAATGAGCGGGCGCGGGAAGCCGGCAGCGCGCTTCCCGTAAAGGCTCACCGTCGACTCAGCGCGGACGCGCCGCGCGCACCCTCCGGCGCGATCCCGTCGACTGCTCATATGCCGTGCGCCGCCTTGCGCGGCCGCACCGCCGCGTGCTTCGCGCGCCGCGCTTGCATCTCGATTGCGTCTCGCCTGCGCGGTTCGTGGACGTCGCAACCGTGTCCGCGCGTCTCCCGTAAAAGCTCACCCGCGCGCGTCCGGCGATGCGCCGCCGCCGCCCGTTGCGAATCCGTGCAGGATTGCGCTGTCGCGAGCTGCGTCGAACTTTTAGTCGGGGGCTGTAATGACGTGTATCATTCGTCCCCTGGCGCCTTTCTGCGCGCACGCCGGCCCCGGTTTTTCCGACCGCTCGTGCTATTCGCCGCTCAGGCCGTCCCCGTAACCCCCGCCGTGCGGCCGGTTGCCCGAATTCATCCGTATACCCGCTCCATCCATGTCAGTTGCTGAACTCAGACGCCGCCGCACGTTCGCGGTTATTTCTCACCCGGACGCGGGCAAGACCACGCTCACCGAAAAGCTGCTGCTGTTCTCGGGCGCGATTCAGATCGCCGGTACCGTGAAGGGCAAGAAAAGTGGCCGCTTCGCGACCTCCGACTGGATGGAGATCGAAAAGCAGCGCGGCATTTCGGTCGCCAGCTCGGTCATGCAGTTCGAGTACGGCGACGCCGTCATCAACCTGCTCGACACGCCGGGCCACGAGGACTTCTCGGAAGACACGTATCGCGTGCTGACGGCCGTCGACGCGGCCGTGATGGTGATCGACGGCGCGAACGGCGTGGAAGCGCAGACGCTCAAGCTGCTCGAAGTCTGCCGCAGCCGCAAGACGCCGATTCTCACGTTCATCAACAAGCTCGACCGCGAAGTGCGCGAGCCGCTCGATCTGCTCGACGAAATCGAGCAGCATCTCGGCGTGGCGGCGGTGCCGTTCACCTGGCCCATCGGCATGGGCAAGGAATTCCAGGGCGTCTACGACATCCAGCGCGATCAGGTGCGCGTGTTCCGCGCGGGCCAGGAGTCGCTCGGCGGCGCGGTGGAAACGCTGCAGAACATCAGCGACGCCGATGGCGAAGCGCGCTTCGGCTATCACTGGAAGCGCACCAAGGAAGAGGTCGAGCTGATCACGGGCGCGACGCCCACGTTCGACCGCGACGCGTTCCTGGCCGGCGAGCAGTCGCCGGTGCTGTTCGGTTCGGCGATCAACAACTTCGGCGTGAAGGAAATTCTCGACGCGCTCGTCGATCTCGCGCCGCCGCCGTCGCCGCGCATGGCCGTGCAGCGCGCGGTCTCGCCGGAAGAAGCGAAGTTCACGGGCGTCGTGTTCAAGGTGCAGGCCAACATGGACCTCGCGCACCGCGACCGCGTGGCGTTCATCCGCGTGTGCTCGGGCCATTTCGAGCGCGGCATGCAGCTGAAGGTCACGCGCAACAACAAGACCTTCCGCGCCAACAACGTCGTGAGCTTCCTCTCGCAGCGCCGCGAAACCGTGGCCGAGGCGTACCCTGGCGACATCATCGGTATTCCTAATCATGGCACGCTGAGTCTCGGCGACACGCTGACCGAAGGCGAAGACCTGCAATTCACGGGGCTGCCGTTCTTCGCGCCGGAAATTTTCCAGACCGTCGAAGTCGTCGATCCGATGCGCGCGAAGCAGCTGGGCGAAGCGCTCAAGCAGCTCGGCGAAGAGGGCGCGATCCAGGTGTTCCGCCCGATCCACGGCGGCGCGACGATTCTGGGCGCGGTCGGCCAGCTGCAGTTCGAAGTGGTTTCGCACCGTCTGTCGGCCGAGTACAAGGTGGCCGTGCGCCTGCTGCCCGCGCGCTATCGCCTCTCGCGCTGGGTCACCTGTGACGATCCCGCCGAACTGCGCCGTTTCACCGATTCGTACGAAGCCCGCATGGCCTACGACGCGTCGAACGCGCCGACCTATCTGGCCTCGCACGTGTCGGAAATCGAAGTCGCCCAGAAGGCGTGGCCGAAGATCGTCTTCAACGAGCTGCGCGAACATTCGGGCGCGCCGTTCCGCAAGTCGATGTAACGCGCGGCGCGCGGGCCGGGCGATTCGCCGGTCCGCTGCCAGCAAAGAAAAAGGCCGCTTCCGAGCGGCCTTTTTTTCATGTGCGCTTTCTTTCCGGAGTTCTGGAAGCGCGCTGCGTATCCGGCGTTCACACCCGCGACGAGCGCTCGATCCCCTGCGCCAGTTCGAGCCGGTTGCCGCCCAGCGACTTGGCGCGATACAGCGCCGAATCGGCGGCTGCGAGCAGGTCGGTGAGCGTGGCCGCTTCGGCGTGCGCCTGCGCGCCGTGCGTGAGCGCGAGACCGATGCTGACGGTGGTGCGGATGCCCGTGCCGTCGACGGGCTGCGCGGCGCTCCGGGCGAAGCGGGCCGCGATGGTTTCGCCGAGCGCCTGCACCTGATCGCTGTCGCGCCCGGCGATCAGCGCGGCAAACTCCTCGCCGCCGATGCGCGCGAGCAGCGTGTCGTCGCCGAGCGCCGCGCGCGCGATGCTCGCGAAGGTCTTGAGCACGTCGTCGCCGGTCTGATGGCCGTAACGGTCGTTGATCGCCTTGAACTGGTCGAGGTCGAACGCCAGCAGCGCGACGCGCTCGCGCGTGCCGGCGCGGCTCAGCACGCGCGCGCCTTCCTCGAAGAACCAGCGGCGGTTGCCGAGCCGGGTCAGATAATCCGTTTGGGATTCCTGCAAAAGCTGCCCGTGGGTTTCGTCGCGCACGAGCCGCAGCAAGGTCATCGGCAGCACGACTGAATACAGCACGCCCTCGTACATCGTCACCTTGCTGACGACCGGCAGCAGCGCCTGACCGTAGCGCGTCGCGAGCCACGGCAGCACGGCGGCCCGGAACGCATACACGAAGGTATGGACGCCCGTCGCGATCACGGCGATGCGATGCGCCTGCGACCACTTGAGCGCGTGATTGCGCAGCAGCTCGCGCATGGCCATCGCGGAGGCGAGCGAGATCGGAATGGCCGTGAGATAGAGCCACATGACGGACTCGCCGCGCGTGCCCGCAACGATCCAGGCGATGGCGAGCACCCCGAGAATCGCGGCCGACAACGCTCGGTTCTGGCGGCCGTTCATGACGGCGAGGCCGTGCGCGATCAGCAGATAACCGGTAACAATGACCAGATTGCTCAGCGCCGCGCCCCACGCGCCGGGCAGCGCGCTGCGCCAGATCGCGGCGCCGACGCCGACGCCGAGCGTGGCATAGCCGGCGGCGAGGATTTTCAGTTCCTTGCTGCGCCCGGGGTGCGTGCGATGCTCCCAGAGCGTCATGCCGGCGCTGGCGAAAAGAGTTCCGATCGCGAGGAGATAGAGGGTGAATAGATCGACGTGCATCGCGGGCGTAAAGGTGCTACGCCGGTACTTCACGGCGGCGTGGGGCATTTTACGCCGAAATGACTGCCAGACAATGCGTGTCATTTTTCTTCCGGACCACGACACGATGCATGCCGGATGCACGTCGAGATGCACGTCGAGATGCACGTCGAAGCGCGCGAATCGATCGCCGGTGCGCGCCGCGCGGTATCCCGCGGTCTGCGACGCCGTGCCGCCGCCGCGCGAACGCAAGCGCGGCGGGCGAAATGCGCGCAGCGCGAGGCCGATTCGCCTATTCTCATTCGTGTCGATCGGTAGGGATTTCCGGCCGCCCGCGCACGCGGCGCGCGCCGTCGCACAACAGGAGGAGCAGTGACCGTACGCAATCTCGACGCGGTGTTCCAGCCGAAATCGGTGGCCGTGATCGGCGCTTCGCAGCGGCCCGGCAGCATCGGCAACATGGTGTGGCAGCGCCTGATCGAAGGCGGCTTCGACGGCCCGCTGTTCGCGGTCAATCCGCGTCACGCGGGCGATTTCGCGCAGTTCGACGGCCGTCCCGTGGTCGCCGACGCGGGCGATCTGCCCGAAGCGCCCACCGTCGCGCTGATCTGCACGCGGCCGTCCACGTGGCCCGCGCTCGTGCACCGGCTCGGCGGCATGGGCACGCGTGCGGCCATCATGCTCGGCGAGGTGAAGAACGACGAAGACCGCGCCGACCTGCGCCACACGCTCGCGGCGGCGCGTCCGCATCTGCTGCGCATCGTCGGGCCGGGCAGCCTCGGCGCGCTGACGCCCGCGCTCAACGCGCAGCTCGGCGCGGCCGCCACGGTCGCGCGCAAGGGCGGCGTGGCGTGGGTCTCGCAGTCCAACGCGCTGACCAACGCCGTGCTTCGCTGGGCGGGCGCGCGCGGCCTCGGCTTTTCGCACGTCATCGCGCTCGGCGACGAAGCCGATGTCGATGTCGGCGACGTGCTCGACTATCTCGCGAGCGATCCCACCACGCGCGCGATCCTGCTCGAAGTGGACGGCATCCGCGCGGCGCGCAAGTTCATGTCGGCGGCGCGCGCGGCGGCACGCAACAAGCCCGTGCTGGCGCTGCGCAGCGGCCGCGACGATCCGGGCGACGCGCTCTATTCGGCGGCGTTCCGGCGCGCGGGCCTCGTGCGCGTCGATACGCTCGACGATCTGCTCGACGAAATCGAAACGCTCGGCGTGGGCCGCGTGGCCGCGAGCGACTCGGCCACGCTCATCACCAGCGACCGCGGCGTGGCCACGCTCGCGCGCGACGCCTTCAACAAGGCCGGCGACACGCTCGCGGCCTGGAGCGACGAAGCGCGCGCGGCCGTGGCGGCGGCGCTGCCGCACGCGCAGGCGGGCAATCCGCTCGTGCTCGGCGACACCGCGCGGCCCGAGCATTTCGGCCTCGCGCTACAGACGCTGGCCTCGCAGCGCAGCACCGGCACGGCCTTCGTCGTGCACGCGCCCACGCACAGCGCGCCGGTGGAGCAGGTGGCGCGCACGCTCATCGAGCATCAGCGTTTTGCGTATCGCGGCATGCTCGCGTGCTTTTTCGGCGGCGTGGACGAGGCCACGCGCGACGCGCTGCATGCGCACGGCATTCCGGTGCACACCACGCCGCGGCGGCTGGCGCGCGCGTTCGCGCGTCTCGTCGATTACCGGCTCGGGCGCGAGCTGCTGATGCAGACGCCCGAGAGCCTGCCCGCGCAAGGCAAGGCGGCCATCGACGTGGCGCTGGGCATCGCGCGCGGCGCGCTGGCGGCGGGCCGCGCGGCGCTCGAAGGCGAGGAAGCCACGCAATTGCTCAAGGCGTTCGGGCTCGAGACGGCGCCGCAGCAGGCGAGCGCGACCGCCGTCGTCGACGTGACGGTGACGTTTCGCGACGACGAAAACTTCGGTCCCGTATTTCATTTCGAGGCGCCGTCGCCGGACGGCTTTTCGCCGCCGATGCGCGTCTACAGCCTGCCGCCGCTGAACCCGGTGCTCTCGCGCGACATCGTCACGCAATCGCCGTATGCGCGCCGTGCGTCGCCCGCGCCCACGCTCGCGGCGCTCACGGCGCTGTCACAGGCGGTCTGCGAGGTGCGCGAGATCGTCGGCATGCGGCTCACGCTGCGCGTGCTGCCCGACGCCGCCGTGGTGGTCGCGCCGCGCATCGAGCTGGCGGACAAGCGCAGCCGTTTCGCGATCATGCCGTATCCGCGCCGTCTCGAAGAGACGATCGACTGGCACGGCGAGCGCCTGACGATCCGCCCGATCCGGCCCGAGGACGAGGAAATGCACCGCGCATTCGTCGAGTCGATGTCGCCGGACGATCTGCGTCTGCGGTTCTTTTCGGCGGTGCGCAGCTTCGATCACACGCAGCTCGCGCGCATGACGCAGATCGACTACGACCGCGAGATGGCGCTCGTCGCGAGCGTGCCGGGCGAGGACGGCCGTCCGCACACGCTGGGCGTGGTGCGCGCGGTCGCCGACCCGGACAACGAAACCGCCGAGTTCGCGGTCACCGTGCTCTCCACCTTGAAGGGACGCGGGCTGGGGCGGCTGCTGATGGAGCGCATCATCGGCTACGTGCGCTCGCGCGGGACGCATTGGCTGCTGGGCGAGGCGCTGCGCGAGAATGCGCCGATGATCGCACTGGCGCGCGCCATGGGCTTCACGGTTACGCCGACGGATGACCCGGGCGTGGTGGGTTTCCGGATGCCGCTGGATTGAGGCGGCGGATCAGGCGAGGGGGAAATAAAAACGGCCGCTTTATGCGGCCGTTTTTCATGGTGCGTGCGGATGTGTCACCGCACACGCATCGACGCCAAACTCACGCCGCGATCTTCGCCAGCGCTTCGTCCACCTGCGCGCGCGAGAGCGACAGTTCTTCGAGCCACGCCTCGGCGTACTGCGCGCCGGTTTCCTTTTCCAGACGCGCGATGGTCGCCGCGCAGCGCGCGCCGTCCTTCGGCGTGGCGATGAACGGCTTGACCGACTGGCCGCCCTGGAACGCCTCGAACAGCGGCAGGCGGATCTCGTCGGGCAGCGCGCGCGTGGTCCACTGATGCGTCTTGCCGTTGAACGTCAGCGACGGCGGCAGCACGCGCTCCTTGCGCGTGGCCGGAATCAGGCCGAAATTGCGCGCGGCTTCGGCGATCTGCTCCGCCGTGAACAGCTCGTCGGGCGTGATCTCGAATTGTGCGATCGCGGTTTCGACGGTCTTCATCGCGTCGGCACGGTCGTCGCGCTTCTGCTGCGCGCGGGCCACGATGTCGCGCAGCTCGTCGGCTTCCTCGGCCGAAATCGTGAAGCTCGCCTGTTTCTGCTGAAGCTCGGAAAAGCGCTGGAATTCTTGATCGGTCAGAAGTTTCGCCATGAGATCGGAGTACGCGTCCGGGGTGCGATCCGCGAGATCGTGCGCCGGACGGAATTGAAGAGGGCCGCCATTCTAACCGTTTTGCGCGGCGCGGTTCCAGTCGCGCCGCGCGTGCGCAAGGGGACGGAACGTCGTGCGCGTGTCGCGCGCGAAACCAGGACGGCTCTGATGGTCGCGGCGGCCCGCGCTTTCTATCCTCGCGGGATGAACTCATCCGTCCCCACTCCGTCCGCCCGTTCCGACGCGCTTTTCAAGCGCGGCCTCGACCGTCTGAACGCCGATAACATCATGCACGCGGAAGCGCTGCTGCGCGAGGCCGTCGCCGCCGATCCGCGTCACGCCGACGCCTGGCATCAGCTCGGCGTCGCGCTCGCGCGCCAGCAGCGTCACGCCGAAGGCGAGCAGGCGATCCGCCGCGCGCTGGCCGTGCGCGAGGGTGGCGCGTACCGGCGCGATCTGGCGTGGACGCTGCTCTGGCAAGGCCGCGACGAAGCGGCGGTCGAGGCGTATCTCTCGGCGGTCCTGCAAGGCGTGCGCGAGGCGCGCCTGTTCAACAATCTCGGCAACCTGCTGAAGAAGCGCCAGGATCTCGCCGATGCCGAAGCCGCCTATCGCGCGGCCATCGAAACCGATCCGCACTACGCGTTCGCGTTCGGCAATCTCGCGGTGCTGCTCGCCGAAACGGGCCGCGACGAGGAAGCCGAAGCGTGTTTGCGCCGCGCGCTCGAACTCGATCCGCAGGCCGCGCATGCGTGGCAATGCTACGGCGGCCTGCTGGAGCGCCAGAACCGGCTCGACGAAGCCGAGGCGGCCTACGCGCGCGGCGGGCGCTGGGAGGCGGTGCAGTCCGTGCGGCGGCGTCTCGCGCACTGGGACGGCTTGGAGCCGATCGATCAGGCGGCGCTCGCGATGATCGCGTCGGGCGAGGCGGAGCAGCTCACGCCGTGGGGGCTGCTCGGCATCCCGGCGCTCACGCCCGAGCTGCACCGCGAGGCGGGCAGGCGGTTCGCGCAATCGCGCTGGCGCGGCGAACTGGCGGCGACGCCGCTCGTCGCGCGCGGCGCGGGACTGGCCGAGGCGCTGGCGGCGTTCGAGGCGGGCGAGGCGCGGGAGACGGGCGCGCGGCTGCGCATCGGCTATCTGTCGGCGGATTTTTACGATCACGCCACGCTGCGCCTGCTGGCGGGCGTGCTCGAACTGCACGACGCGGCGCGCTTCGACATCCATCTGTACGCGTACGGCGACATCGCGCCCGACGACGCGTGGCGCGAGCGTCTTGCGCGGTGCCCGGCCACGCTGCACGAGATCGGCGCGCTCAGCGACGCGCAGGCGGCCGCGCGCATCGCGCACGACGGCGTGCATCTGCTCGTCGATCTCAAGGGCTACACGACCGGCACGCGGCTCGGCATCACGGCGCTGCGGCCCGCGCCGGTCATCGTGAGCTGGCTCGGTTATCCGGGCTCGCTCGGCGCGCCGCGTCTGGCGGACTATCTGATCGGCGATGTCGTGGTGACGCCGCCCGTCACGGCGGCGCACTACAGCGAAACGCTCGCGCTGATGCCGCACTGTTATCAGCCTCACGACCACCGCCGCGAATGCGGGCCGCGCCCCACGCGCGCCGAAGCGGGCCTGCCCGCGAGCGGCTTCGTGTTTTGCAGCTTCAATCAGATCTTCAAGCTCAATGCGCGCATTGCGTCGATCTGGCGCCGCCTGCTCGTGGCCACGCCCGGCAGCGTGCTGTGGCTGCTCGATCCGGGCGAGGCGCGCGCGCGCTCGCATCTGCACGCGTTCTTCGCGGAGCAGGGCGTGGCGGCGGCGCGCGTGATTTTCGCGCCGCGCGTGCCGCACGACCTGCACCTCGCGCGTCTGCAACTCGCCGATCTCGCGCTCGACACCTTGCCGACCGGCTCGCACACCACGGGCAGCGACGCGCTCTGGGCGGGCGTGCCGATGGTCAGCGCGCCGGGCATGCTGCTCGCGGGACGCGTGGGCGCGAGCCTGCTGCGCGCGGTCGGGCTGGAGGAATTGATCGCGCGCGATCTCGACGCCTATTTCCAGATCGCGCTGGCGCTCGCGAACGATCCGGCGTGGCACGCGCAGGTGCGCGAGCGGCTCGTGCAAGCACGCAACGACGCGCCCTTGTTCGATACGAAGCGCTTCACCCGCGATCTGGAGCGCCTGTACGTGGCAATCATGGCGCGCGAGGCGCAGGACGCGGGCGATCGCGCGCCGTTCGTCGTCGCCGGTTGATGAACTGCGGTTGAAAGCGCTATTCGCCCGCCGCCGCCCGTTCGATAACGGCGATGTCGATCTTCTGCATGGTCATCATCGCTTCCATGGCGCGGCGTCCGGCTTCGCGGTCGGCGCCGCCGACGAATTCGAGCAGACGGCGCGGCGTGATCTGCCACGAAAAGCCCCAGCGGTCCTTGCACCAGCCGCAATCGGACGCCTGTCCGCCGTTCGCGAGGATCGCGTTCCAATAGCGATCGGTTTCTTCCTGGCTGTCGGTGAGCACCATGAAGCTCACCGCCTCGTTCGGCTTGAAGTTCGGCCCGCCGTTCAGACCGACGAAACGCCGGCCCAGCACCGTGAAATCCACCAGCAGTTCCGCGCCCACGCCAATGCCGGGAATCGGCGAGACATGGCCCGCATCGACGTGGCTGTCGGGGAACGTGGCGGCGTAGAACTGCGCTGCTTCGCGCGCCTGGCCTTGATCGAACCAGACGCATGTCACGAGATCGGTCATCGTTGTCTCCTCGCTGAAACACTGGCGCGCATTGCACGCAGGGCTTTCGAGCGTAGCACCGGATGCGCGAGGCGGCCAGCGCGTTCACTCGACGTCGCTGCGGGCGTTGCAGCGGTCGGTGCAGCCGCCTTCGCAACCGCGCGGATTGAGCGGATTCCTAAGCATCGCCTTCGCGGAACATCGACAGCGCCTGCACGGTCGCGCCGAGCATCTGCGTGGCTTCGTCGAGCGAGGGCGCGACGTAGTCGTCGATACGTTTGAGAAACGGGCAGGTCAGCGCCGCGATCGCCTGACCCGACGGTCCGAGCACCGGGAACGTCACGTCGGTCACGCCGAAGATCTGCTGGCTGTCGGTGCGCGAAACGCCCGCCGCGCGAATCTGCTCGCATGCGCTTTCCAGCGCCGCGTGATCGATGGCGATCTCGCCCTTCACCTTGGTGTGTTCCGCGAGCATGTGCGCGCGCTGCTCCGGCGACTGGAACGCGAGCATGGTGCGCCCCGAACTCGTATCGACGAGACCCACGCGCGAACCCAGGCGCACCGCGATGCCCCATGTGCCCGGCCCGTCCACCTGCGCGATCACGAGCAGATTGCCGCGGTCGTAGACGGAGAGATGGCAGGACTGCTCGGCGTCGTTCGCGTAGCGCTGCATGAGCGGCAGCGCCTCGGCGATCAGACGCTCCATCGGCGGATGACGATGCGCGAGCGCGAACAGCTTGAGGCTCAGCGCGTAGCGGTCGCCTGCCTCCGAACGCATCACGTACTGGCGCGCGACGAGCCGTTCGAGCATGCGGTAGATCTCGCTCGCGTTGCGCCCGAGCGCCTTCGTGATCTCGGCGCGCGTGAGGCCGCCGCGCTGCTCGGCGAGCAGTTCGAGGATGTCGAGACCTTTGTCGAGCGCGGGCGCGCGGTAGCGGTCGCCGTCGTCTTTCTCGTCGTGCTTTTCGTCGTGCAGATCGCCGATCTCCGCTTCGATGGCTTCGGGCGGCGCCGCCGGCCGCCGCGTACGTGCGTTCGCTTTCATCGTGTCCTTGTTCCTTGCCTGCGCGCCGCCGCCTTGCGCGGCGCGCCTCTCGCGATTATTTCAAAGCGCCTTGCCGACACAAACAGCGACAAAACCCTGACGTGCCCAGGGAAATTCCGGAGCCTTGCTGCACTGCACATTCCTTGACCTTGGATCGTGCGTATATGAATAATAGGTTCACTGGTGAATATGTGCCAGTGGCGTCGGGAAGGAAAAAGGCAACGGGAAGGGTTGGGAAAGGCAGTCGCAGCGCCGCGGGCGCGTGTCGCTTTTTCAGGCGGACGCGTCGCGCACATGATGGTTCAACAACGACAACTTTGGAGACTGACATGGCGTTCGCAACCGGGCCGCACGCGGCCCGCCGCTTGATTCAAACGCGCAAGGCGCGCGCGTTGCTGCGCCTCGCCGCGAAGACCCTGGGCGCGGCGGCCGTCTGCGCGGCCGCGTTCGGCGTGTCGGGCATGGCGCAGGCCGCGGACGCGGGCAAGGTCGGCCTCGGCCTGCCGCTGCTCACGTCGCCGTTCTGGCAGTCGTACAACAACTACCTCGGCGTGTACGCGAAACAGATGGGCATCGATATTCTCGCGCCCGTCAACTCGAACAACGACCCCGCGCAGCAGATCACCGACATGAACAACATGGTGAATCTGGGCGCGAAGGGCATCGTGGTCGGGCCGATCGATTCGGCCGCCATCAGCCGCGCGCTCGACAACGCCGCGCAGAAGAACGTGAAGGTCGTGGCCGTGGACGTCGCGCCCACCCAGGGCAACGTGGCGATGGTCGTGCGCGCCGACAATCACGCTTACGGCGAAAAAGCCTGCAAGTACATCGGCGAGCACGTGAAGTCGGGCAAGGTCGTGCAGATCATGGGCGACCTCGCTTCGGTGAACGGGCGCGACCGCTCCGAGGCGTTCCGCGCCTGCCTGAAGCAGTATCCGTCGCTCTCGCTGCTGGAGATTCCGGCGGGCTGGAAGGGCGACGTGGCGGCGAGCGCGCTCGACAGCCTGCTGACCGCGAACCCGGACGTCAAGGCGATCTACATGCAGGCGGGCGGCGTCTATCTCTCTCCCACGCTGCAGACGCTGCGCCGCAAGCAACTGCTGTTTCCGGCGGGCGACGCGAAGCATATCGTGATCGTCTCGAATGACGGCATTCCGCAGGAATACGAAGCGATCCGCAAGGGCGAGATCGATGCGACGATTTCGCAGCCTGCCGATCTCTACGCGAAATACGGCCTCTATTACATCAAGGCCGCGCTGGAGGGCAAGACGTTCAAGCCGGGCAAGACCGATCACGACAGCAACATCGTGCAGTTGCAGCCCGGCGTGCTCGAAGACCAGTTGCCCGCGCCGCTCGTGACGAAGCAGAACGTCGACGACAAGAACCTCTGGGGCAATACAGTCAAATGAGCCGTCAAATGAGCGATCGAACCCGCGATCGGCTTGACACCGCGCCGCCTGCGCAGACGATGACGCTGTCACGCGAGCGCGCGGCGCGCTCGCAGCCGCCCGTGGTCGAAGCGAGCGGCGTGACCAAACGCTTCGGCTCCACGGCGGCGCTCGCGAACGTGAGCCTGTGCGTGACGGCGGGCGAGTCGCACGCGCTCGTGGGGCGCAACGGCGCGGGCAAGTCCACGCTCGTGTCGATCCTCACGGGACTGCGCAAGCCCGACGAAGGCGCGGTGTATTTCAACGGCGAGCCCGCGCCGCCCATTGCCGAGCGCGATGCGTGGCGCGAGCGCGTGGCCTGCGTCTATCAGCACTCGACGATCATCCGCGATCTCACGGTCGCGGAGAATCTTTTCATCAACCGTCAGCCGGTGAAGCGCGGCGTGATCGACTGGACGAGCATGCGCCGCGACGCGCGCGCGCTGCTCGACCACTGGCGCATCGATGTGCGCGAGGACGCGCGGGCGGGCGACCTCACGGTTGAGGCGCGCCAGCTTGTGGAGATCGCGCGGGCGCTGTCGTACGGCGCGCGTTTCATCATCCTCGACGAACCCACCGCGCAGCTCGACGGCGAAGAGATCAAACGGCTCTTTCGCCGCATCGACGAATTGCAGCGCGAAGGCGTGACGTTCCTGTTCATCTCGCACCATTTGCAGGAGGTGTACGAGATTTGCCAGGCCGTGACGGTGCTGCGCGACGCGCGCCATATCGTGAGCGCGCCGGTTGCCGAGTTGCCGCGCGAACGCCTGATCGAAGCGATGACGGGCGAACGCGGCGGCCTCAACGTCGCCGATGCCGCCGCCCGCGCCGCATTGCCCGCCGACGCCGCGCTCGCGCTCGACGTGCGCAACATCACGGGCGCCGATTACGCGAATGTCTCGTTGCAGGTGAGGCGCGGCGAAGTCGTGGGCCTCACGGGCGCGACCAGCAGCGGACGCACGAGCGTGGGCGAGGCGATTGCCGGGCTCACGGCGCAGCAGTCGGGCGAGATCCGCGTGAACGGCGCGGCGCTCAAGCCCGGCGACGTGCCGCACGCGCTCGCGAGCGGCGTGGGCTGCGTGCCGAAGGATCGCCATCACGAAGGACTCGTGCTCACGCAGTCGGTGGCCGAGAACGCGTCGATGACGATTGCGGGCCTGCTCGGCCGTCTCGGTTTTGCGCCGCCCGCGAAGAAGCAGCAGGTCGGCCGACGCATGATCGAGGCGCTCGGCATCGTCGCGCAGGGACCGGATCACGTGGTGTCGGGGCTCTCGGGCGGCAATCAGCAGAAGGTCGTGATGGCGCGCGCATTGGCGAGCAATCCCGATGTGCTCGTGCTGATCGATCCTACCGCGGGCGTGGACGTGAAATCGAAAGAGGCGCTGCTCTCGGTCGTCGACCGCGTGCGCGACGAAGGCAAGGCTGTGCTCGTGGTGTCGAGCGAACTCGACGATCTGCGCACCTGCGACCGCGTGCTCGTGATGTTTCGCGGCAACGTGGTGCAGGAATTCGCGGCGGGCTGGCAGGACCATGAACTGATTGCATCGGTCGAAGGAGTCGATCTCCATGAAGAATAGTGTTTCGACGCCCGCGTTCGCGGCCGCGCAAGGCGACCTCGCCGCCACCGGCAAACGCGCGCGTCCGCGTATCGAGTTCGCGCGTCTGCGCGACCTCGCGCTGCTGCCGGCGCTGGTGTTGCTGCTCGTGATCGGCGGCTTCGTGAGCCCGAGTTTTCTGACGAAGGCGAATCTCATCAGCGTGCTGGGCGCGTCGGCGGCGCTCGCGCTCGTCGTGCTCGCCGAGTCGCTGATCGTGCTGACCGGCAAGTTCGATCTCTCGCTCGAATCGACCGTGGGCATCGCGCCTGCCATCGGCGCGATGCTCGTGATGCCGGCGGCGTCGGCGGGATTCGGCCTGCAATGGCCCGCGTTTGCAGGCCTGATCGCGATCGTCGCGGTGGGCGCGCTGATCGGCTTCGTCAACGGCTTTCTGGTCGTGCGGCTGCGCCTGAACGCGTTCATCGTCACGCTCGCGATGCTGATCGTGCTGCGCGGCATGCTGGTGGGCGCGACCAAGGGCGGCACGCTGTTCGACATGCCGCCGTCGTTCTTCGCGCTCGCCACCACCATCGTGCTCGGTCTGCCGCTTTCCGTGTGGCTCGCGGCGGCGGCGTTCGCAGTCGCGGCCTTCATGCTGCGCTATCACCGCGTGGGCCGCGCGCTCTACGCGATCGGCGGCAATCCCGACGCGGCGCGCGCGGCGGGCATTCGCGTCGAGCGCATCACGTGGGGCGTGTTCGTGCTCGGCAGCATCCTCGCGGCCATCGGCGGGCTGATCGTGACCGGTTACGTGGGCGCGATCAACGCGAATCAGGGCAACGGCATGATCTTCACGGTGTTCGCGGCGGCGGTGATCGGCGGCATTTCGCTCGACGGCGGCAAGGGCACGATGTTCGGCGCGCTGCTGGGCGTGCTGCTGCTCGGCGTGGTGCAGAACCTGCTGACGCTCGCGCAGGTGCCGTCGTTCTGGGTGCAGGCGATTTACGGCGCGATCATCCTCGGCTCGCTGATGGTGGCGCGGCTGGCGGGCGGCGAAGCGCAGAACTGAACGCGGAGAGAGAACTTGAACAGCCGTTCCGGACACACCGATGCGCGCCTCATCCTGCTCGCCCCCGACGACAACTGCCTGATCGCCGCCGCGCGTCTCGCGGCGGGCGAGACGCTGGAGATCGAAGGCGAACGCGTGACGCTTGCGAAGACCATCGAACTGGGCCACAAGATCGCGCGGCGCGCGCTCGCGAAGGACGAAAAAGTGCTGCGCTACGGCGCGCGCATCGGCCACGTGACGGAGGACGTGGCGCGCGGCGCGCATCTGCATACGCACAACCTCGAAAGCGATTATCTGCCGACGTACACGCACGACGCGGGCCACGAGTTCGTGCCGCACCGCTAGCAAGGGACATTGCCATGACTTCATTCAACGCCGAAGCCGCGCGCGCCGATGCGCCGATGCTCGAAGGCTGGCCGCGCAGCGACGGCCGCAAGGGCATTCGCAACGTGGTCGCCGTGGCGTATCTGGTCGAGTGCGCGCATCACGTGGCGCGCGAGATCGTCGCGCAGTTTCGCGAACCGCTTTACGACGACGCGCACGCGTTCGACGATGCAGACGTTTCGCGCGCTTCGAAAGCATCGCACGAATCGAACGAATCGCCCGTGCATCTGATCGGCTTTCCGGGCTGCTATCCGAACAGCTATGCCGAGAAAATGATGACGCGCCTCACCACGCATCCGAACGTCGGCGCGGTGCTGTTCGTCTCGCTAGGCTGCGAGAGCATGAACAAGCATTATCTGGTCGAGCAGGTGCGCGCGAGCGGACGCCCCGTCGAAGTGCTCACGATTCAGGAAAAAGGCGGCACGCGCAGCACGATTCAATACGGCGTGGACTGGGTGCGTGGCGCGCGTGCAGAACTCGCGCAGCAAACGAAGGTGCCGATGCGGCTCGACGAACTCGTGGTCGGCACGATCTGCGGCGGCTCGGACGGCACGAGCGGCATCACGGCGAATCCGGCCGTGGGGCGCGCGTTCGATCATCTGATCGAGGCGGGGTCGGCGTGCATCTTCGAGGAAACCGGCGAGCTGGTGGGCTGCGAATATCACATGAAAAGCCGCGCGGCGCGGCCCGAACTCGGCGATGCCATCGTCGAATGCGTGGCGAAGGCGGCGCGCTATTACTCGATTCTCGGGCACGGTTCGTTCGCGGTCGGCAACGCGGATGGCGGGCTGACCACGCAAGAGGAAAAGTCGCTGGGCGCGTATGCCAAAAGCGGCGCGTCGCCGATTGTCGGCATCGTGAAGCCGGGCGACGTGCCGCCCACGGGCGGCCTGTATCTGCTCGACGTGGTGCCCGACGGCGAACCACGTTTCGGATTCCCGAATATCAGCGACAACGCGGAGATCGCCGAACTGATCGCCTGCGGCGCGCACGTGATTCTGTTCACGACGGGGCGCGGTTCGGTGGTGGGATCGGCGCTGTCGCCCGTCATCAAGGTATGCGCGAATCCGCTCACGTATCGCAATCTCGCGGGCGACATGGATATCGACGCGGGCCGCATTCTCGAAGGCCGCGCGACGCTCGACGAGGTGGGCCGCGAAGTGTTCGACGTTACGCTCGCGGTGGCGCAGGGTGCGCGTTCGAAGTCGGAATCGCTCGGGCATCAGGAATTCATTCTCACGTACAAGACCTTCGAGCCGGTCGGCCCCGCGTGTCTGCCCGCGAATGCGCGCGTGCCGGTGCATGTGGCGGTCGAGCATTGAAGCGGGCTTTGAAGCGGGCTTTGAATCGCGTTTCGAATCGAACAGGGCATTGATCGGCGACTTCTGGAGACGAGCCGCATGACGCAGGCATTTCATCCGCAGGTGACGCAGCGTCGGCGCATCGGGCGCACGACGCTCGAAGTGAGCGCGCTGGGTCTGGGCACCGCGCCGCTCGGCGGCCTGTATCGCGATCTCAGCGAAGACGAGGCGCGCGCAACCGTCGACGCCGCGTGGAGCGCGGGCGTGCGCTACTTCGACACCGCGCCGCACTACGGCCATACGAAGGCGGAGCATCGACTCGGCGACGCGCTGCGCCGTTATCCGCGCGAGGCCTACGTGCTGTCGACCAAGGTCGGGCGCCGTTTCGTGCCGCGCACGCACGCGTATGACGGCAGCGAAGGCTGGCAGAATCCGCTGCCGTTCGAGGCGATTTACGACTACACGCGCGACGGCATTCTGCGTTCGTTCGAAGATAGCCAGATGCGTCTGGGTATCGTCGATATCGACATGCTGCTCGTGCACGACATTGGCCGCTTCACGCACGGCGAGCGCAACGCGCATTACTGGCGGCAACTGAGCGAGGGCGGCGGCTTTCGCGCGCTCGACGAATTGCGCGCGTCGGGTGCGGTGAAGGCGATCGGTTTCGGCGTAAACGAGCGCGAGGTGATCCTCGACGCGATGCGCGAATTCGATATCGATTGCGCGCTGCTCGCGGGCCGCTACACGCTGCTCGAACAGCAACCGCTCGACGATCTGCTGCCCGCGTGCGTCGAGCGCGGCGTGAGCATTCTGCTCGGCGGCGCGTTCAATTCGGGCATTCTCGCGCGCGGTGTGGCCGGCGATCGCAAGTTCAATTACGGCGACGCGCCGGCCGAAGTGGTGGAGCGCGTGGCGCGGCTCGAAGCGGTGTGCGGCTCGTTTGGCGCGCCGCTCGCGGCGGCGGCCTTGCAGTTTCCGTATGCGCATCCGGCCGTGGCGACGGTGCTCACGGGCGCGCGCAGCGCGGCGGAATTGCAGGAGAACGTGGCGTCGTTCGAGACGGCGCTGCCGCGCGAGCTTTGGCTTGCGTTGCGCGACGAGGGGCTTATCGACGCGCGTGCGCCGCTGCCGACGCAGGTCGCATCATGAGCGAGCACGTCTGGCACGAAGCGATCGACGCGCATCAGCATTACTGGGACCCGGCGCGCGGCGATTACGGCTGGCTCACGCCGGAGTCGCGCACGCTTTATCGTCCGTTTTTATCCGCCGATCTCGCGCCGTTGCGCGCCGCGTGCGGCGTCGCGCGCACGGTGCTCGTGCAGGCGGCGCAGACCGTCGAGGAAACGCGCTGGCTGCTGCACCTCGCGCGCGACGACGCGTCGATTGCGGGCGTCGTGGGCTGGGTGCCGCTCGACGACGCGCGCGCGCCCGCGTTGATCGCCGAACTCGCGCGCGAGCCGAAACTGCGCGCCGTGCGCCCGATGCTGCAAGACCTGCCCGATGACGACTGGATCGCGAACGCCGATACCGCCCGCGCCATCGACGCGCTGATCGCCCACGACCTCGCCTTCGACGCGCTGATTTTCACGCGCCACGCGCGCGCGCTCGAAACATTTCTCGCACGGCATCCGGCGCTGCGCGTGGTGATCGATCACGGCGCGAAGCCGCCGATTCGCGACGGCGGCGCGGCGTCGCCTGGCTACGCGGCGTGGTCGCATGCCATCGCGCGGCTCGCGCGCTTTCCGCAGGTGTTTTGCAAGGTGTCCGGGCTCGCGACCGAAGCCGCGCCGGGCTGGCGCGACGACACGCTGCGTCCGTGGATCGCGCATTTGCTCGCCTGCTTCGGCGCGCGCCGCCTGATGTGGGGCAGCGACTGGCCGGTGCTGAACCTCAACGGCGACTACGCGCGCTGGCACGACTGCGCGCAGCATCTTTTCGCGGATCTCACCGACGACGAGCGCGCCGCGATCTTCGGCGGCAACGCGGCGGCGTTTTATCGTCTCGATCACGGTTGAAACTGGCTAGAGGCTGACCTAAGGCTGGCGGCAATCTGGCGCGAGGCTGTCTCGCGCGCCGCGCCGATCCAGCCGGTTAGAAAACATCCGCGCAAATCGCATGATGGGCGTGCCTCTGGCCATAATGGCCGTTTGCGGCATCGCCTCGATCGGGCTTCATCTTCGGCTTCATATCAATCGCGCTTTCTTTGGGAGTGGCAGATGGGACAACGACTGGCCGGCAAGACGGCCTTGATCACCGCGGCGGGCCAGGGCATCGGCTACGCGGCCGCCGAACTGTTCGCGCGTGAAGGCGCCCGCGTCATCGCGACCGACCTGCGCATCGACGCGCTCAAGACGCTGCCGGTCGAGGCGCGCAAGCTCGATGTGCTCGACGCCCCCGCGATTCGCGCGCTCGCCGAGGAAATCGGCCAGGTCGACGTGCTGTTCAATTGCGCGGGCTACGTGCATGCGGGCTCGATTCTGGAAGCGAGCGAGGAAGACTGGGATTTCGCCTTCGATCTGAACGCCAAGGCCATGTACCGCACGATTCGCGCGTTTTTGCCCGCGATGCTGGAGGCGGGCGGCGGCTCGATCATCAACATGTCGTCGGCGGCGTCGAGCGTGAAGGGCGTGCCGAACCGCTTCGTCTACGGCGCGTCGAAGGCGGCTGTGATAGGGTTGACGAAGGCCGTGGCCGCCGACTTCGTGACGCGCGGCATCCGCTGTAACGCGATTTGTCCCGGCACGGTGGCCTCGCCCTCGCTGGAGGAGCGCATCGCCACGCAGGCGTCGGCGCAGGGCACCACGGTCGATGCGGCGCGCGCCGCGTTTGTCGCGCGCCAGCCGATGGGCCGCGTCGGCAAGCCCGAGGAAATCGCGGCGCTCGCGCTCTATCTGGCCTCGGACGAGTCGGGTTTCACGACCGGCCAGGCGCATGTGATCGACGGCGGCTGGTCGAACTAGTCCGCGGCCGCCGCGGCGCCAGCTATTCGCGCGCGACGCCAGTAAGCCGCGCGCAGGACACCAGAGACAACAGAGACACCCAAGAGACAAGGAACGCTCACGATGAAACTGCTCCGCTACGGCCCCAAGGGCCACGAAAAGCCCGGTCTGCTCGACGCCGAAGGCCGCATTCGCGCGCTCTCGGGCGCGATCGCCGACATTGCCGGCGACGTGCTTTCCGACGCGGGCCTCGCGCAACTGCGCACGATCGATCCCGAAACGCTGCCGCTCGTCGAAGGCAATCCGCGTCTCGGTCCGTGCGTGGGCCACATCGGCAAGATGGTGTGTATCGGCCTGAACTATGCCGATCACGCCGCCGAATCGAACATGCCGGTGCCGGGCGAGCCCGTGGTGTTCAACAAGTGGACGAGCGCGATCGTCGGCCCGAACGACGACATCGAGATTCCGCGCGGCTCGGTCAAGACCGACTGGGAAGTGGAACTGGGCGTGGTGATCGGCAAGCCCACGAAGAACGTGAGCGAGGCCGAGGCGCTGAATCACGTGGCGGGCTACTGCGTGATTAACGACGTGTCGGAGCGCGAGTGGCAGATCGAGCGCGGCGGCCAGTGGGACAAGGGCAAGGGGTTCGATACGTTCGGCCCGACCGGCCCGTGGCTCGTGACGCGCGACGAGGTGCCCGATCCGCAGAATCTCTCGCTGTGGCTCGAAGTGGACGGCCATCGCTATCAGAACGGCAACACGCGCACGATGATTTTCACGGTCGCGAAGCTGGTGTCGTATCTCTCGCAGTGCATGAGTCTGCAACCGGGCGACGTGATTTCGACCGGCACGCCGCCGGGCGTGGGCATGGGCGTGAAGCCGAACGCGGTGTATCTCAAGCCGGGACAGACGGTGCGCCTCGGCATCGAAGGTCTGGGTGAGCAGACGCAGAAGACGCGCGCCGCCGAATGACGGCGAACGTGTAGTCGCCGCACCTCGGGCGACAAGCAAACGGCCGCGGGTGATCCGCGGCCGTTTTTCTTTCGGCGCGGTAAGGCGTGCCGCGCCGATGGCGTCATGGCGTCAGGCAGGATGGCCGTTGTTGTCGCCGTTCTCGCCCATGCGGTTGATGGTGCCTTGCGCGAGCGCCACCAGCCGCTCGCCGCCGTCCTCCATCACGAACACGCTGCACTGGCAGGTGGCCTGCTGACGCCCCGCGTGCACCACGCGCGCCCGCGCGATGAGCGTGCCGCCGAG
Source organism: Paraburkholderia sp. SIMBA_027 (assembly GCF_046535315.1). Lineage (NCBI taxonomy): Bacteria > Pseudomonadati > Pseudomonadota > Betaproteobacteria > Burkholderiales > Burkholderiaceae > Paraburkholderia > Paraburkholderia sp. SIMBA_027. The sequence goes on along the minus strand of NZ_JAWRWY010000003.1, from coordinate 77,358 downwards.
CGCCGGCCGCAGATAGTTGATCTTGTATTCGCCCGTCACCACGCGCGGCCCGAGCGCCAGCGCGCCGGCGAACGTGAGGGCGTTGTCGGCGAGATAGCTGATGACCCCGCCGTGCACGAACCCGTGCTGCTGCTTGAGTTCGTCGCGCACGAGCAGGCGCAGCGTGAGTTCGTCGGCGCCGACGTGCATCAGCTCCGTACCCAGCAACACGCTGAACGGCTGCGCGTGCAGCGCGCCGCGCGCGCGATCCACCAGATCTGTCATCACTGTCCCCTGGGCCCGCGCCCCGTGGTTTCCTAACCACTCTAGGAAGCGTCTTGCGGCGGCGCAAGGTAAATCGGAGGGTCGACCCCCGATATTGTTGCGAAAAACAGCGTCAATGATCTGGCGGTTTTTTCTGCAATGCTGAATTGCGCGTTTGACGCGGAAATTTCATGAAACTGGCCTTAATACAACGTTTGCCAGGCCGTAAACGCAGTGCGGGCGCGAGCGATCACATGCGCGCGCCGAACCTACTCACTGCCATACCAGGGTGTTCAAGATGTTCAGCAAGATCAAGGTCGCATCCGGCCTGCTATGTGTTCTCGTCGCGTTCTGCGTGCTCCAGCTCGTGACCGAAGGGCTCGGTTTCTGGGCGCTGACCCGCACGCACGACGACGTGAAGGACCTCTCCAAGGTGGCGCTGCGCCAGGCGAGCGCCGCCAACGACATCACGCAGCGACTGATGGACGCGCGCATCAACCTGTCGCGCGCGGGCACCCGCCTGATTCGCGGCGGCGCGGCGCCGACGGAAATGATCGGCCACGCGAACGAGCAGCTCACGGCCGCCGAGCAGTCGTACGCGCAGCTGAGCGCCGTCGAGTCGATCAACGATGAAGATCGCGCGCGCGTGGCCGCGCTCGGCCAGCGTTATCAGGTCTATCACAAGGCGCTCGCCGAACTCGTGGACGACCTCAACGCGAACAACATCCAGGCGTTCCTCGACCAGCCGACGCAGTCGTATCAGGACGCCTACCTCGCCGAACTGCAGGCGTTCACGCGCTTTACGTCCGCCGCGAGCCACGCGTCGCTCGATTCGATCGACACGCGCCTCGCGGTGTTCCAGACCGTCGGCATCATCATTCTGCTCGGGCTGATCGCGCTGGCGACCGGCGTGCATTACGCGCTGCGCCGCGGCGTGGTCGCGCCGCTCGAGGAAGCGGGCCGTCACTTCGACCGCATCGCGCGCGGCCGTCTGGACGAAGTCATCGTGGCGCGCGGCGACAATGAAATCGGCCGCCTTTTCCGCGGTCTTTCGATGATGCAGGCGAGCCTCGCGCGCACGGTGCATACGGTGCGCGAGACCGCCGGCTCGATCAACGTGGGCGCCGACGAAATCGCGACCGGCAACGCCGATCTGTCGGCGCGCACGGAATCGCAGGCCGCGTCGCTCGAAGAAACGGCGGCCAGCATGGAAGAGCTGACCGGCACGGTGCGCAACACGGCCGACAACGCCCGCGAGGCGAACCAGCTCGCCGAAGCGGCGCTCGACGCCACGTCGCGCGGCAGCCATGTCGTGGGCGAAGTGGTCGAGCGCATGCACGGCATCGCGAAGAGTTCGGACAAGATCGCCGAGATCATCGGCGTGATCGACGGCATCGCGTTCCAGACTAACATCCTCGCGCTGAACGCCGCCGTGGAAGCGGCGCGCGCGGGCGAGCAGGGCCGCGGCTTCGCGGTCGTGGCGGGCGAAGTGCGCGGCCTCGCGCAACGCAGCGCGCAGTCGGCGAAGGAAATCAAGACGTTGATCAGCGAATCGGTTTCGCAGATTCGCGGCGGCGCGGAGCTGGTCGAGCGCGCGGGCGAATCGATGCGCGAAGTGTCGGCGTCGATCTCGCGCGCCACGCAGATGATGGCGGGGATCAGCGCGTCGTCGCTCGAACAGAGCGCGGGCATCGATCAGGTGAACACGGCCGTTTCGCAGATGGACCAGATGACGCAGCAGAACGCCGCGCTGGTCGAGGAAGCGGCGGCGGCGGCTTCGTCGCTGCATCAGCAGACGCGTCAGCTCGCGGATGCCGTGGCGGCGTTCGAAATCTCGCCTTCGGTGCTGGCGGAAGGCCGTGCGCTGGCGCCGATGGCGTCGCGCGCGGAGCCCTCGGGCATGGCGGCGATGGCCGGGGCGTATTGATCGTTGGATCGACCGCCGCCTTTCGGGTGGCGGTGCATCGAAACCAGCACAACGGCGCGGTCTCACCGCGCCGTTGTCGTTTTCAGTCCCGCGGCAGCGCCTGATACGCTGTCAGCAAGTGATACGGCGTGGTCGACGGCATGTCCGCGCGCGCGACCGCGCCGCTCGCGTCGCGGCATTCCACCCAGCCCTGCGGCGTGAGAAAGCGCTGCTCGAACTTCCCGATCTGCTCGCCGAGCGTTGCGCGCGCAACGGACTCGCCGTGCGTGGCGATCGCGCGCAGATACTCCGTTTGCGCCCAGATGCGCTGGGTGGCGTCGATCACGCGGCCGTGTTCGTCGGTGGCGGCGGCCACGGCGCCCGTGACCGGGTCCACGCCGTGCTTCACCGCGAAGTCGAACGCGCGCCCGAGCGCTTCCTGCAGGCCCGAAGCGCCGAGGCGCGCCGCACCGGCCTGAGCCGCGAGCCAGAACCACTCGAACTGATGACCGGGCTCCAGGCGATTGTCCGCCGTGCCCAGCGGCAGCTCCGCGATACAGCCCGTGGGCGCGTGCAGGAAGCTGCGCGCCACGGCTTCGACGAGCCGCGTAATGGCCGTGTCGAAGGCGGCGTCGCCAGTCGCCTCGCGGGCCACGAGCCAGGCTTCGGTAAGATGCATCAGCGGGTTCTGCACCGGCGTGCCGGTGACCGTGGCGAACGAGGCGTCGAGCGCGCCGTTGAGCAGGCCGTCGTGGGCGGCGAAGCGCTCGACGATCAGCGACGAGGTCTCGCGCGCCGTGTCGAGCGCCTCCATCACGCCGAAACGCTGGCCGTACGCCGAGCACGCGAACACCACGAACGCATGCGTATAGAGGTCCTTCGTGGTGTCGAGCGGCGCGCCGTCCGGATCGACGCTATAGAACCAACCGCCGCGCGCGCGGTCCTGAAAGGTGTGGCGTAGCGAATCGAACAGCGTGTGCGCGTGCGCGGCGTCGCCGTTCTGCGAGAACACGAAGAGCTGGCGCGCGCAGGCCATGGCGCGATAGCGCGTGTCGGGCAGCGGCGCGGCGTGGCCGTCGCGCACGGCGAGCGCTTCGTGCGGCAGACGCAGCGCCGTGTTGAAACCGGGGCCGCGCCACAACGGCAGCACGACGCGGTCGAAATGATTGCGCAGGCTGGCTGCGCCGGTAGCGGTGTTCATAGATTGCATAGGCGCGCAAGGAGGCGCGCAGAGCCGGACAGTGTCCGCGATTGTACGCCCCGGCCACGGCGTCTCGAAGATTGGGCCGGGCAGGTGGAGCAGGCTGCGGTGCGCCGCGGCAATACCAACACAGGGCGGCCCGCGCGCGATGCAGGAAGTCGCGCAGCGGAGCGCGCCCACGACGTAACGGAGAGCAACATCATGATCAATAACTGGGAAATCATTGCGCGCCTCGTGATGGCGGCGCTGCTGGGCAGCGTGATCGGCTTCGAGCGCGAACGCCTCTCGTGGGCCGCCGGGCTGCGCACGCACATGCTCGTGTGCGTGGGCTCGGCGCTTATCATGATCGTCTCGGCATTCGGTTTCGCGGACGTGCTCAACAGCGACCACGTCGTGCTCGACCCGTCGCGGATGGCGGCGCAGGTCGTCTCGGGCATCGGCTTCCTGGGGGCGGGCTCGATCCTTTTGCGCGGCGAGATCGTGCGCGGGCTGACCACGGCCGCGAGCCTCTGGTCCGTGGCCGCCATCGGCCTCGCGGTGGGCGGCGGGCTCTATACGGCGTCGATTGCGGCGACCGTGATCATCCTCATCATCCTCGCGGGCATCAAGCCGCTCGAACGGCGCTTCATCACGTTCCGGCAGCGCCGCCGCATCTCGCTACTGGTCGATCGCGGCGCGCTCACGTTCCATTCGCTGCACGACGCGCTGGGCGTGTCGAGCCCGCGCGTCAAGCAGTTCGTGGTGCAGCAGAGCGACGACTCGCCCGAACTCGACGAGGTGATGATCGTGCTGAGCCGCGTCTCGTCGCCCGAATATGCATCGATCTGCGAGGCGCTGAAGAAGCTGCAGGTGGTGAGAGAGTTCCGCGAGGACGGACCGCAAAGCTGATCGAACGCATGCGTCACGCATGTTTCATATTGGCCAGGGGGACAGGGCGAACGTTTGCGGATAAGATGGCTGCCCATGGGCGCGCGACCAACGAGACCACGTGCGCCCGAGGAGCGAGCGCGGCTGTCGCACTGCGGCCAGGCGGGACGGCCGTGCGACGCGAGTGTCAATAAGATGCAAGCCCTGTCGTTGATCCATGGCCGAATCCGTCAATCAAGCAGACAACGGACTGTTGAGTCCCGAGCGCGCGTCACGCAGCGCGCCTTCCCGTCGCCGGACCCCGGCGCCATCCCTCGAATCCCCCGACCCGCAAGCGCCCGACGCGCGCGAAGTGAGCACGCTCGACCTGTTCGGCGATAGCCCGGACGACGGTTTGGCATCGGCTGAGGCCCATTCGGCGTCTCCGGATGCCGGGGACCTGCGCGAGCCGCGTCTGTCGCCCGCGCCCGCCGCACGGCGCGCCGCGCGCCAGAAAGCGCCGGTCATGCCGACGCCGGAAGGCGACGAGGCGACCGGAGCGGGCGCGTTTGGCATGGAAGGGGCGAGAGTCGAGCCGGTGTTTGCGGCGGCTCCAGCTGTGTCCGAGGCTGCGGTGGCCGAGACGCCGGCGCCTCTGTCCGCGCCTGCCGAGCCGTTCGACTTCGCGCCGCCTGTGCCTTCCGTTTTGTCTCCTGCGCCCGATTTGTCTGCATCGTCGGAACAAGCCGAGCCGCAGGCCAAACCGATGACGCCCGGCTGGGAGCCGTTCGTGCCATTTGCCGCAGCGACGGGCGGTTCAGCATCGGGTTTCGAACCCGCCGCGAAATTTGAAAGCGCCGCGCACCCCGAACCCGCGCTGACCGCCTCGCTCGCCGACACCGTCGCGACGCTAGGCGCGCAGGCGCGCCGCACGAAGTGGATGCTAATCGTGGCGGTCGCGGCGCTGGTCGTCACGGTGCTCGTGGCGATTGCGCAAACGCTGATGATCGCGACGCTGTCGTCCGATTCGCTGGCGCAGCAGCAGCGCATCGAGGTGCTGATGCAGAAGCAGCAGGCTTCGCTGGACGCCATGTCGGCGCAGCTCGCCGCCGCAGCGGCAGCTCCGGTCGCCGCAATCGCGCCGCCTGCTCCGGTTGCCGCCCCGGTCAGCAAGCCGGTTGCGCCCGCCGAGCCGCGTCACGTCAAGCGCGCGGCGAAGCCGACCGAGCGTGCCGCCGAACACGCCGCGACCAAAAGCAAGACCAAAGCGCACGCGCATTCCCAGCAGACCTCGCGCTAGGCTCGTTCGCGGCTGAATCGTTTCGACCCCCTAAATCACAGGATGCCTATGTGTTGCCTTGATGCAACGCATAGGCTGTGAACGCGTGTCTGCGACGCGCTGCCGCGGTTTTTTTGCTGCATTGCACTAGCGCTAGCCTAGGGAAAACCCTATAATCGGTTTGGTCAGGGAAAACCCTTAAATTGATCTGGGAAATCCCTTAAACGCCAACCAACCGGGAGTCGCAATGAGCTATATCCTCGCACTGATCCAAAAGGTGAGCGACCTCTTCGCGTCGCCGTATCTGCCGATGGATGCTGACTATTCGTACGCAGCGCGTCACCGCGAAGCCGAACGCATCCGCCGCTCGCAGTACACGCCTTTCGGCCTGCCGCGCGACTAAGTCGACCGGACCGAAGGCAATCGAGGCGCAGCGCATGGCGCGGTAACACGTCGCCGTCCGCAGTACGCGCCTCATCCGCACCGAATACGCCGAACAAGGCCGGCTCTCGAAAGAGAGTCGGCCTTGTTGCGTTGGGGCTTGGCGCAATGCTCGGAGCAATGTCCAGGCAAGCGCCGGACGCGCGTGGGATGCAGCGCAGGTTTTTGCTTTGGCGACAAAGGGTTGTGTCATCTGCTCCGGTGTTATCAACAGGGCTGTGAACAAAAACTGGGGATAAGTCTTCCGCGATTGCGCTGAACTACCGTTGCGCCGGCAGTGTTGATCGATCCGTTCTCTTGCGGCGCGAAGTGCCAGCAAGTCGGCTTGTTCGCTCGTGTCGCAGAAAGAATTTGGATAGCGAACGATCCCGGGATCCTGGCCCAGATCAAAACGCCCCCAAACCAGGCACCGCGCATTCGCTATTCGGATTGCTCTCATATCGCCCCTGTTATCCCCCATGCGCCAATGCGTGTTTAGTGGATTTCACGGAAAGCAACGGCAGATGAGAGACGACATAACGGGGCGCGAAGTCGCCCGCCTGGGCGACGCCACGGATCATGGCGGCGAGGTCATCGAAGCCGCGCCGAATCTGCAACACCACGGCGTGCCGGTGATGCTCGAAGGGCATCGGGTGCGCTGTCCGAAGTGCGGCGGCGACTATCCGGGGAAGGCATCGGGCTCGCGCACGCATAACGGCGTGAAGGTGATGTTCATCGGCGACACAACCGCGTGCGGTGCCACGCTCATCAGGGCGTGAGGCATTTCATGCAAAACCACAGCGATTTCAGCCGGGAACGCTATCGTGCTCCCGAGCGGCCGATGGAGATCGACGGCGCGGCCATTCCGCGATTCACACCGCTCACACCGCGCGAGGACTGGTACTGGCGTCTGAACCCCACCGTGCCGCAGAAGGAAGTGACGCATTCCCTGCTGGTCCCCATCAGCCTGAAGGGTACGGAGTCAGTCGGCGGCCTTTTTCACTACACCGTGCGCGCAAAAACCGATCTGCGCGCGCCATGGACGCTCGACACCGCGCTTGATCTCGACGCAATCGTCGGCACCGAGATCACGGTGTTCATCGACATTCCCGGACGTGGCACGTTCATTCCCGGCATGCCAGGCGATACGGGGCGGGGCAACATCGGCTTTCACGTGCGCGAAATTACCGGGCGTGTGAGCACCGCGCGCTTCATCGAGCGTAACGACCGGGTGATGGTCTACGAATTCGTGCTGGAGCCGACGCTGAAGCAGGCGTCGATGGGGCAGAACTATCGCGTTTTCCAGAACAAAACAGTGATCGATGCGATCCGCGAACTGCTGGCGGACTACCCGGTATCGATTGACTGGCGTGTCGGGGGGCCGATCCACGGCGAACACTATCCCGTGCGCGACCTGCAACGACAGCACTTCGAAACCGACTTCACATGCTTCATGCGCTGGTGCGAGCGCGCGGGTCTGTTCTTCTGGTTCGAGCATTCGGAAGGATTCCACCGCCTCGTTATCGCGGACACGATGGGCGCGTTCCAGCAGCACGGCGAGGCCTACAGGACGCTGCGCTACGCGCCGGGTGAGAACCGCGTGGACGAGGAGTGCATCGAGTGGCTGGAGCTGGACAGTCACTGGACCGAGGGCAAGGTGACGGTCGTAGACCACGATCCCATGGCACCGCGCCTGCGGCGCTCCAACACCCCCTTGCGGGAGACTGACCACGATCCCCGCGAGACAGCGGAGGCGGATCAGGAGTTCTATGAGTACGGCGTAAACGTGAGCCAGCCCTTGCAAGGTGCGATGGGGCTCAACGGCAGGCCGCTCGATAACGATGAGCAGGCGCGGCAGGCGGCGATGGTGCGCATGCAGTCCATCCGTTGCCAGGGGGTGCGCATCCGGGGTTCGGGTCATCTTCGGGGCCTGCGTCCGGGCTACACCTTCGAGCTGACGGAACATCCGCTCGCCACGGTCAATCAGGAATGGCTGGTCTTGTCGATGAAGCTCGATATCGAGTGCAACGACCAGGCGAGCGGCACGGAACAGGCCTTTCGCTGCGACTGCGAATTCGAGGCACAGCCCGCCAAAGGCTGTCACTTCCGCCTGCCGATTGTCACGCCGTGGCCGGTGATTGGTGCCGAGCGGGCAATCGTGACCGGCCCCGAAGGAAGTGAACTCTGGACGGACGCCCAGGGGCGTGTCTGCGTGCAACTCGTCGCTGACCGGCAGGGAAAATACGACAACGACTCGTTCATCTGGCTATGGCCCGCGCAGCCCTGGCAGAACGGCCGGGCGTCCTCGGTGTTCCTGCCGCGCATCGGCAGTGAAGTGGTGGTGGAGCACATCAACGGCAACCCCGACATGCCCTACGTTGCGGGCGGGCTGGGGAACAGGGACAATCCGCCGCCCTGGGACCTGGCGAAAAACATGTGGCTGACCGGCATCCGCACGAGGGAGTCCGGTGGAAGCGGCTCGAACCATCTGGTGTTCGATGACACCCACGGCAAGCAGCAGGTGCAGCTTGCGACTGATTTCGCAATGAGCAGCATTAGCTTGGGCAATCACCACCGCGTTGCCGGTGACGAAGGGCGACAGGACGCGCGCGGCATCGGGGTTGAGCTGCGCACGGACGCTTTCATGGCGTTGCGCGCGGCGCTCGGTGGCATGTTCACCACGTTCGCGCGTCTGCTGGCGAAGGGCAAGATCAAGGAGAACGGTGAAGCGGTTGCGCTGCTGACGGCGGCGCGCGACATCCACGAAAACGCGGCGCAACTCGCGCAGCAGCGCGGCGCACAGGAGCCGGGGCGCGATCAGAGCGACGCCGTGACAGCGATCAAGACCGCGAACGATGAGCTGCGCGGCAGCGCGAATCCGCGCGCGGGCGCGGATGATTTCCCTGAATTCGAGCGGCCTCACCTGCTGCTCGCGAGCGCGGCGGGCATCCAGGCGGCGGCGACCGACGACCTGCACCTGTCGAGCGGGCGGCATCTGGCGGCAAGCGCCACGGGTCACGTGTCGCTTGCGGCGGGCAAGTCGTTGCTGGTGTCGGTGCTGGAGAAGATTGCCTTCTATGCACAGGAGACCATCCGGCTGATATCGACCGGGCCGGTCCATGCCGAGTCGCGCAACGGCACGATGACGCTGATGTCGCAGGATGACATGACGGTAACGAGCACCCAGGGGCGTGTCGACATCAATGCGCCGAAGGGGATCAATCTCCGCTGCAACAACACGCTTGTGAGCCTGCGACCGGATGGGTTCTACGTCTACACCAACGGACAGCATCTGATTCACGCGGCAGGACATGCGACAGCGGACGCGCAAGGTCAACCGGTACAGTTTCCGGTGACGCCGGACAGCCCTGGAAAATACGCGCTGCATCCAGTGCTGGTGGAGCACGGCGGCGGATTCGCGATTGCCAATCAGCCTTACCGCATGACGCTCGATGATGGCCAGGTCATAACCGGTACGACAACCGAACACGGCGAATTGAGCGTCGTAACGAGTAACGCAGTCACGTTTGGCACGATCGATTTTCACTCTCAAAGTGAACCCGAGAACGTCATCGGCATGGCGAGCGTGACTATTTCGCGCGATGCCGCCGCCCCTGTGCCCGCTCAGATATCGGAATTGCCGCTGCGAACGGCGGCGGTCGGCGGAAAGACGATCAACACGCCATCAGAAGCCGCAACGACTCAGGGCAAACCACCCGTATTCCTGACGTGTGATCCGATGAATTTCGGCCTGCGTACGAGCCGATATGCAGCTAAGCCGCGCACAACGATAGTCCCGCGCGATCCGGGTTACTCCACATCTATTGAATATCCGGTCGCGAAAACGTACGCCCTCACTGTAAAGGAAAAGCTTGCTGCAATTGACTGGAAAGGGCTTGCAGGAAAGCCGTTAGCGGATATGCAAAACGCGATCGTTCCAGCCATGCAAGATGCGCTGTGGAGCGCCTTGCAAACTGGCCCGTTCGGATTGCCACCGAAAACACTAAACGGTGGGGGTGCCATGCCGGGAATTAAAATTGTTGATAGAGAAGCAGCCAAAGGCTACAACATGCTCTCCGACGTTACGGCCTCTTTTGTATCGCCATCGTGGGTAATGGCGATATACGACAATTTTATTAACAAAATCATCGGATACGCGCTGGATGATGATAAGGCGTATTTTGAGGGGTCGAAATGTGGACTCACAAATGCCCTTTATCATGAATCGCGGCATTGCCAGCAGATATTCTGGATGGTATCGCTTTTCACTACCTATCCCGGCGACTACTCGAAATACTCGCAAATTGGAAAATATTTTTCAAACACTATAAACAACGACGTTTTCCTATTGGCATCAAAAACAAAATTTCCCAATGATGACCGTGTTCGCGTTGGAATGCACGCGCTATTGATGTTTTACTACTACTGGCAAATCACAGAAATGCGCGATAAGCCGGGTTACACATATGTCAACGAGGATTTTGACAATGTTGAAAAAGCCGTGTGCGAGATTCGCAACATTACGCCCGAGCTTGCGAAGAAGATGGCCCCGCATAAAACTGGTTACTACACGCACTTACACGAAGAGGATGCGTATGCAACGAGCGAGCCAGTTGATTCTTATTGGATTAACGCAAATACTTTGTTTATGCGTGAACCAAGCCTGTGCACAGAAAAATACTCCATCAATCTTACCCAACTCGGAGCCAAGGGAGATGGCTAATACCATAGTTCAGAATCGGAAAGCAGCGATTTTCGATATGCTCGACAAGGGTATGGGAATTATGCGCGAAGACAAAGCAGTGAATTTATCCGATCCAATATTCGGGAAGCTTCACTTAACCAATGGCGATGCTGGAGACCCACGTAAAGAGTACGTGTACCGCACCTCCGAATTGCCAGGCGTCGACGTTATATTAGCCGTTGGCGATGATCCGTTGAACTATTCAGATGATCGAATGAAAGTAGCAATTGTCCCGCGCGTGTTCGAATTGAATTTCATATCATCTAACGTCAGAATTGACATAGAGCCATCATTAATAAAGACGCAACTGGATTTGTCGGATTATAGGATTGATTTTGATGGATCACGGACCTATGGCAATGATCTTGGAGCCGGGTTGCCTCAGTACCCGCTACTGCACAGGTATCGATACCGTGCCAACGAAAGTGCGTACAGCCGGTTTCCTGTTGACGTTGAGCTAACGTATGGGGATGCTGATCCAACCGACCCAAACAGCCGGCGGATACTGATGAGCATTCACATTTCCCGTGCTTATCCGTACCTCACGCCCGAAATGCGCAAGCAGAAGCGCGAAGAGGAACGGCTCAAGAAGCGTGAGAAGTACGGCTACATGAACCTCTGCACAGGGGGCGTCTGCCCGGAAACCGGCTATTGGGAGGGCTGGACGAAGGAGTCCGGACCCACCGATATCCTGCGCATCGAGAAGGGGCAGAAGTTCGACGCGGTACGCACCGTACCGCTGACCACAGACCGTTCGTCCTGCCCGATGGTCCCAGGGCAATGGATGTGGCTGTGCTCGCTGGAGGAAGCGCGCGGCTTCCAGTGGAAGGGCTTCACGCTTAACGGATAATCGACCGGCACTCCGACCAGGCAGGGGTGCAACGTCAATCATGAGGATGACGAACAATGATAGGGGCGAGTGGCCACGCAGACGGGCACACACCATATTTCACTGACATGCCGCTGTGGACAGTGGTTTGCGAAAGCAGGATCTATGACGGAAAGGAGAATTTCGGGTTCAGGGCACTGGATACCGAGTTCGGACCAGCGGTCTCCTGCTTTCTTTCACCGCTTCACCTGCTGATTGATCTCATGCTTGCCGGTGCGAGCAGCATGGGAACCTACACGATCATCAACGCATCAGACGCACCCAGGTGCCTTTTCAGGCGGCGTGACGGGCTCGGCCTGGTCGCAAACCTGCGCTTCGGCTGGCCCGCAGTAAACGGCTGCATCGTGCGGGAAGCCGATGGGAGTCCCGCAAGCGCTTCGCTGGTTGTCGAGCGCCCACTGACCCAGGCGAACCGCTTTGAAGTCGATTCTCGCGGAATGCTGCTGCTCGACAGCGTTCATGAACGCGCGGGCCTGTTCGCATGGCGCGACACCAACAGACAGGTGCTCGACTGGAATATCGAGAAGGTGAACGTTACGGTGCGCGCCGCCGTGAACTCGATACAGCTTGCCGAGGTGGGCGTGGAACATTGCAACCAGTTCGCGCTGTTTGATCCCGAGGCGAGGCAGTGGCATCTGGTGGACCTTCCTCCAGACACCACGGTTTTCGGCAAAGGAGCGGCCAGATGAATTTCAGGGTGAAATCGGAAGAAGCCGTGCTGGCGGAAGTCCTCCGTGCCATGCGCGAGGGCGAGCGGTATCACTCGCATCAGGAGGCGGCGCTGACGGGCAACAGCACGTCGTCGGTTCGGACCGTGCTGAGGCTCGCGCTGGCGCGTCGTGAAGTGGAGCAGCACACGCAGGCGCTGCGAGGCGGTACGAACATCTATTCCCTGCGCACACCTGAACCTGACGGGGGAGCTCTGCTGCTGAGTAGCGGCTCCGGCCCGAACTGAAGTGGGAGAATGACGGGCAACAGTTAAGGCAGCTCTGCATGACGGCTACGCGCCGATGACGTACCAAAATCACAGGGTGTGATTTTTTGCGGGGGCCGGGGAATGGAACGCTGCTTCCGTTGTGTGCGTGCGATGCAGCATTGACGGGCATTCCGTCTGGTAACTGACTCGACATCTGTTTCGAAAAATTGACTGGGGCATCGGCGTTGTGTTGGATTTTAGACACAGCGGATGTCTAATAGGTAGGCGAGATCTCCTCACGGGCGGCCTAGCTGCTGCACTGCCGGATTAGGAAACCGTTGGGTGAATAGACGAACGGAAGCTCCGGTGCAAAAATCTCTTTCTCTACTTCCGCCTGCCGAGCCTTGCGGAACGGACTTGAGCTATGCCCGACCGACTTTAGACACGGAGTTGTGAACAAAATCTGTGGATAAGCCCCGCCCAGCAAGGCCCGCCCCGTCGTGTCATAGTGTGGGCCGCATCAAACCCGCCACACGACCATGTCCGACACCTACTTCTACGACCCCGCCGCCGGCCACGGGCTGCCGCACGATCCGTTCAAGGCGATCGTCGCGCCGCGTCTGATCGGCTGGATCTCGAGCCGTTCGCCCGAAGGCGTGCTCAACCTCGCGCCCTACAGCTTCTTCGGCGCGTTTTCCTCGTTTCCGTCGATCATCGGATTCAGCAGCGAGGGCCGCAAGGACAGCATCGCCAACATCGAGGCGACGGGCGAATTCGTCTGGAATCTCGCCTCGCGTCCGCTGGCCGAGCAGATGAACCGCAGTTCCGCGCCCGTCGCCGCCGACGTCGACGAATTTGCGCTTTCGGGCCTCACGCCCGCGCCGGGCCGCAACGTGGCGGTGCCGCACGTCGCCGAATCGCCGGCCGCGCTCGAATGCAAGCTGCTGCAGGTCATCCGCCTGCACACGCTCGACGGCACGCCGATGGACAACTGGCTCGCGCTCGGCCAGGTGGTCGGCGTGCATATCCAGCAGCGCTTCCTGAAGGACGGCCTGTTCGACACGCACGCCGCCCAGCCGATCATGCGCGCGGGCTATCGCGCCGACTACGCGCAGATCGGCGAGATGTTCCAGATGGTGCGCCCCAAGGCCTGAGCCTGAAGCTGAACCCGGGCCCGGTTCGGCGGCGGGACCGCCCCGCATTGCCCCTGCCGCCGCCCGCGCCGATAATGGCCGCACCGTCCATCGCGCGGCGCGCGGGAGGTTCGCCATGCAATCACCGACCGGATCGGTCGTCGCACTGAGTTCGGCCGCGTCGACGATGTTCTCGATCGGCATCGTCTTCCTCGGATATTGGGGCTTGCACGAGCCCACGCCGTGGCGGATCGCCGACCGCATGGTCGTCGTGATCGCGCTGGCGGGCTTCGCCTGTCTCGCGAGCGTGCCGTGGCTCGCCACCTCGCCCGCGCCGCCCGGCGACGAAACGCGCTTTCTGCTGGCCCGGCGTGTCTTTCTCGCGGGCGCGCTGGCGGTCTGGATGGCTATCGCGCTGTCGCTGATTTTCTGAGCGCACGGGTTCGCGCCCCTCACCGCGGCCCCGCCCGCAGGCCCGATGAAAGCCGCGTCCGGCAGTTTTGGTACGATGCACGCTTTGCCAGCCGACCCCGAAGCCCCGCGTGAAGCGTTCCGTGCCGTTCATCCGCGACCTCGTCGCGAAGTTGTCCTCCCGTCTCCAGCCCGCTGCGGCGAGCGTCTGCGCCTTCGCGCGTCCGCGCCTCGCGCGCGGGCTGCATCACCTGCGCCATCCGACGCGGCGCGGCGTGCTGTTCGCCATCGGCGCGCTGCCGGCGGCCATGCTGCTCTACGTGCTGGTGCTGATTCCGTTCACGCCCAGCATCGGCGACATCCGCAAGGCGCGCGTCGACCGGCCGGCGCAGATTCTGTCGGCGGACGGCAAGGTGCTCGCCGAATTCAAGCCGTCGAACCGCGAATGGGTGCCGCTCGCCCAGATTTCGCCGCACATGGTCGACGCACTGATCTCGACCGAAGACCACCGCTTCTACGAGCATCACGGCATCGACTTCAAGCGCACGGCGGGCGCGGCGCTGCACACCTTCTCGGGTGACCGCCAGGGCGGCTCGACCATCACGCAGCAGCTCGCGCGCAATCTCTATCCCGACGAAATCGGCCGCGCGCCCACGCTCACGCGCAAGATCAAGGAAGCGATCACGGCCTTCAAGATCGAGGCCGTCTACAGCAAGCCGCAGATTCTCGAAACCTATCTCAACACGGTGCCGTTCCTGTACAACGCGTTCGGCATCGAGATGGCGGCGCGCACGTACTTCGGCGTGTCGGCGGATCAGCTCACGGTCCTCCAGGCCGCGACGCTCACCGGCATGCTCAAGGGCAACGCCTACTACAACCCGGTGATCAATCCCGAGCGCGCGCTCGCGCGCCGCAACACCGTGCTCGGCCAGATGGTGAAGTACGGCAAGCTCACGCCGGCGCAGTCCGCGACGCTCTCGAAGCAGCCGCTGCGCCTCGACTTCGAGCGTCAGACCGAGCCGCCCGGACCCGCGCCGCACTTCGCGCAGCAACTGCGCAAATGGCTGATCGCGTGGGCCGACCGCAACGACTACAACATCTATTCCGATGGCCTCGTCGTGCACACGACGATCGATTCGCGTCTGCAGGCGATGGCGACGGCCGCGCTCAAGCAGCACGCGAACCAGTTGCAGGGCATCGCGAACGGCGCGTGGAGCGGCCGTAACGGCTGTTCGGCGAGCAACGATCTGTTCAAGACCTTCATGCGCGAAACGCCCGACTACAAGAGCGCGCGCGACGCCGGTGCGAACGACGACGACGCGCTCAAGCAGCTCGCGGCCAACCGCACGTTCATGCGCGCGCTCTGCAAGGACAAGACCGACGTGCAGGCCGGTTTCGTCGCGATCGATCCGCGCGACGGCCAGATCAAGGCGTGGGTCGGCAGCCGCGACTTCCAGGACGAGCCGTTCGATCACGTGCAGCAGGCGCGCCGTCAGCCGGGCTCGACGTTCAAGGCCTTCGTGTACGGCGCGGCCTTCGCGAACGGCGCGAAGCCGACCGACACGGTCATCGACCAGGCGGTGGAAATGCCGCTCGAAGGCGGCGAAATCTGGCGTCCGAACGACGACGTGCCGCCCAGCAACAAGCCGATGACGCTGCGCGACGCGCTCGCGTTCTCGCGCAACCGCATCACCGCTCAGGTGATGCAGGCGGTGGGGCCGGACAAGGTCGCGCGTCTCGCGCGTGCGATGGGCGTGCGCGACAGCCAGCTCAACGCGGTGCCGTCGCTCGCGCTCGGCACGAGTCCGGTCACGCTCAAGGAAATGGTCTCGGCGTACAGCACCATCGCGAACGACGGCGAGTATCTGGAGCCGCGCATGGTCACGAGCATCGAGGACAGCAAGGGCGAGGTGCTCGCGCAGTTCGGCAGCGCTTCGCCCGAGCGCGCCTTGTCGGCGTCGGCGGACCGCACGCTGCTCGACACGATGCGCGACGTCGTGAATCGCGGCACGGGTTCGAGCATCCGCACGCGCTTCGGCATTCGGGCTGACGTCGCGGGCAAGACCGGCACCACGCAGGACAACGCGGACGGCTGGTTCATCCTCATGGACCCGCAACTGGTGGCGGGCGCGTGGGTCGGTTTCGACGACGGCCGCGTGACGCTCAACAGCGACTACTGGGGCCAGGGCGCGCGCAGCGCGCTGCCGATCGTCGGCGACTTCTTCCAGCGCGCGTTCCGCTCGCGCATCGTCGATCCGCATGCGCGCTTCGACACCGAAGTGACGCCGGGCGCGTTCGAGCAGTTCCGCGACAAGCTCAAGGCGTGGATGGATACGCTGTTTGCGTCGAAGGAAAAGGCCGAGGCGCCGCGCCCGGGTACGCCGATCAAGCGTGCGCCCGAGCCTGCGCCGGAGCCCGCCGAAGTGCCGCCGTCGAGCGGCGTGGCGGCGGCTTCGTCGGCGTCGTCGGCTTCGGCGATCGCGCCGGCGTCGGCGGCTGCCGCGTCGGATGCGGCGCGCGCGGCGGCGATTCTCAACGGCACTGCGCCGCAAACGCCGTCGTCGAGCGAGCCGCCGATTCTCGGGCCGTCGGGCGCGTCGCAGCAATTGCCGCCTTATCCGCCGCAGGAGCCCTCGCTCGCGCCGACGCCCACGCCCGACGATTCCGATTCGAGCGGCGGCGCGCCCGCTCAGTACACGCCGCCGCAGAACAATTGACGATCTGACCAGGCGGTTCGCGCCGCGCGTCCGCACACGATGAAGCGGACGCGCCGCGCAAAGCCACCGCGCCCGGCTCGCTTCCTTTTCAGCAGATGCGCGGCAGCATTTCGCCGTGCAGCCAGTCGACCAGACGTTCGCCGCCGAACGACGTCGTCAGGCGGACGAAGCGATACGCGTCGTCGATGACCGTGCCGATGCGCACCGCGTCGCGGCCCAGCGGATGCGCGCGCATGACCGCGAGCAGCGCGTCGGCGTCTTCATCGGCGCAGACCGCGATCAGCTTGCCTTCGTTGGCGATATAGAGCGGATCGAGGCCGTAGAACTCGCACGCGGCCCGCACGGGCGCGCGCAGCGGCAGCGCGGTTTCGTTGAGCCGCATGCCCACGTCCGACTGCGCGCAGATCTCGTTGAGCGTGTTGCCGAGGCCGCCGCGCGTGGGGTCGCGCATCAGCCGCAGCGACGGGCACGCCGCGAGCATCGCCGCCGTCAAGCCGTTGAGCGCCGCGCAATCCGACACGATGCTGCTGTCGAAGCCCAGGTTCTCGCGCTGCGAGAGCACCGCGAGGCCGTGCTCGGCGAGCGCGCCGGAGACCAGCACGGCGTCGCCGGGACGCGCCTGCGCGCCGTCGAGCCGCACGCCTTCCGGCACCACGCCCACGCCCGCCGTGGTGATGAACACGCCGTCCGCCTTGCCGCGCTCGACCACTTTCGTGTCGCCGGCCACGATGCGCACGTTGGCCGCGCGCGCGGCTTGCGCCATCGATGTCACCACGCGCGCGAGATCGGCGAGCGCGAGCCCTTCTTCGAGGATGAACCCTGCGGTCAGATAGAGCGGCGTCGCGCCGCCCACGGCGAGATCGTTGACGGTGCCGTTCACGGCGAGCGTGCCGATGTCGCCGCCCGGAAAGAAAAGCGGCGCGACCACGTGGCTGTCGGTGGTAAGCGCGAGGCGGCCAGCGGGCATCGGCACGATGGCCTGGTCGTTGCCTTGCGCGAGCCACTCGTTGGCGAACGCGGGCGCGAACAGCTCGGCGACGAGCTGCGCGCTCGCGCGTCCGCCCGCGCCGTGCGTGAGGTCGATGCGGCCTTGCTTGAGGTCGAGTTTGCGGCCGAATTCGGGCTGGCGGGGAGAGGTCGGCAAGGCAGTCATGCGGATCTCATGCGGATGTCACGGCGCGCGGCGCGCGTGCGGAGGAAAGGGCGGGCGCGACGAAGCGGCCGTACTGATAGTGCGCGGCGCACGCGCCTTCGCTCGACACCATGCAGGCGCCAAACGGCGTGGCGGGCGTGCAGACGGTGGCGAACAGCTTGCAGTCGCTCGGCTTCGCGCAGCCGCGCAGGATCGCGCCGCATTGGCAGGTCTTGACGTCGGCGGCGACGCGCGGCGCGAGTGCATAACGGCGCTCCGCGTCCCACTGCGCGAACTCGGAGCGAATCGCGAGCGCGCTTTGGGGCACCGCGCCGAGCCCGCGCCATTCGAAGCTGTCGCGCGTCTCGAACGCCGCGTGCACGAGCGCCTGGGCGCGCGTGTTGCCCGCTTCGGTCACGGCGCGCGTGAACTGGTTTTCGGTGTCGGCGCGGCATTGGTTGATCTGCTCGACGAGCATCAGCACGGATTGCAACACGTCGAGCGGCTCGAACCCGGCGATCACGACGGGCTTCACGAAGTCGCGCGAGATGGCGCGATAAGGCGCCACGCCGATCACCGTGCTCACGTGCGACGGCCCGATGAAGCCGTCGAGCCGCGCGCTCTGGTCGGCGTCCTCGGC
This sequence comes from Paraburkholderia sp. SIMBA_027, assembly GCF_046535315.1. NCBI lineage: Bacteria > Pseudomonadati > Pseudomonadota > Betaproteobacteria > Burkholderiales > Burkholderiaceae > Paraburkholderia > Paraburkholderia sp. SIMBA_027. The sequence goes on along the minus strand of NZ_JAWRWY010000003.1, from coordinate 58,881 downwards.
CAGCAGATGGCGCATGGCGGCGGGCGTGAGCACGTGGTTGCCGAACACGCTGAAGTTATCGAGCGCCATCTCGCGCGCCTGGGCGAGCGCGAGCGCGGTGGGCGGCGTGGTGGTCTCGAAGCCGATGCCGAAGAACACCACCTCGCGCGCGGGCTCGGCTTTCGCGAGCGCGATCGCGTCGGAAACCGAATACACGACGCGCACGTCCGCGCCCGCCGCGCGCGCCTTGTACAGACTCATGCGCTTCGAGCCCGGCACGCGCAGCGTGTCGCCGTAGGTGCAGAGCGTGACGCCGTGGTCGAGCGCGAGTTCGATCGCGCTGTCGACGCGGCCGACCGGCAGCACGCAGACCGGGCAGCCGGGACCGTGAATCAGCTCGATCTGCGGCGGCAGCAGCGCGGTGAGGCCGTAGCGCGCGATCGCGTGCGTGTGACCGCCGCAAAACTCCATGAGCCGGTAGCGTCGGCGGCGTTCGACGGCGCGGTGAATGCGCGCCGCCATGCCGCGCGCGATTTCGCTGTTGCGGAAGTCGTCGACGTATTTCATGGCGTGGCGCCCTCGCCGGGTTGGCGGCCCAGTTCGGCCAGTTGCGCGAGCGTGGCTTCGGCGGCGGCGCGGTCGAGCTTGCCGATCGCGAAACCTACGTGCAGGAGGACGAAGTCGCCGGGTACGACGTTGTCGACGAGCGCGAGCGAGATCTCGCGCGTGACGCCATCGACGCTCGCTCGCGCGCGCTGTTCCGGCAAGAGTTCGATGACCTCGACGGGCATCGCAAGACACATGATGCGGATTCCTTAGGGTGTCGTCCGCGTGACGGTGGCGGACGATGTGAGTTGCTGGATGACGGCCCACGCCTGGCCGTAGCTGATCGCATCGTCGCCGCTGGGCAGCGCGCGTGCGGTGAACAGAGTGAGGTTCGATGCGCGCAGCGCGTCGGCGAGCGCGCGCATCAGCAGCCGGTTGGCGCAGCAGCCGCCGCCGAGCGCGACCACGTTCAGGTTGTGCGCGCGCGCGGCCTGGGCGATCCACGCACCAAGCGCATGGCCGAGCGTGGCGTGCCAGACGCTCGCGATGGTCGCGGCTTCAGTTTGGGCGGCGAGCCAGTGCGCGAGCGGCAGGAGATCGAGGTTGCCGCCGTCGAGACGCCAGCCGTCAACGAGCGGCGCGCACGGGCGCGCGAGCGCTTCGAGGCGCAGCGCGGCTTCGCCGCTATAGCTTTGCTCCGCGCAGACGCCCGCGAGTCCGGCGATGGCGTCGAACCAGCGGCCGAGGCTCGTGGTCGGCGGGCAGTGGAAGCCGCTGGCGAGTTGCGCGCGCAGACGTGCGGCCGTGGCGGCGTCGATGCCTGGCGGGATGCGGTTCTTGGTGCTGGCTTGCACATCGGCACGATCAAGCCGATCGAGTCGATCGAGCAGCGCGAGCGCCATGCGCGCGGGCGAGCGCGCCGCCAGATCGCCGCCGGGCAGCGCCAGCGGCGTGAGATGACCGAGACGCGTCGCACGGCCGGGATCGACGCGCAGCAACTCGCCGCCCCACGCCGTGCCGTCGTCGCCGTGACCGAAGCCGTCGAGCGCGACGCCGAGCGCCGCATCCGCGTGACCGTGCTCGGCCAGCACGGCGGCGATGTGCGCGTGGTGATGCTGCACCGGCACGACAGGCACGTTCCAGCGCGCGGCCAGCGTATGAGCGAGGCGCGTCGAGTAAAGATCGGGCTGGAGGTCGCAGGCGAGCGCGGCGGGCGGCGCGCCGCAGGCATCGACGAGCTGGTTCGCGGCGGCGTCGAGCGCGGCGCACGCCGCCGCGCTCGTGAGGTCGCCGAGGTAAGGCGAGACGAACGCGCGCGCGCCTTGCGTGAGCGTGACGGTGCTTTTCAGATGCGCACCGAGCGCGAGCACGGACGGCCCCGCGTGCGGCAGCGCGAGCGCTTGCGGCGCGTAACCGCGCGCGCGCCGCAGCGGCAGCGGCGCTTGCGGGGCGGCGGCGTCAGCGTGGTCAGCGTCGTCGGCGTTGGCGGCGAGCAGCACGCTGTCGTCGCAACGCGCGACGATCGCGCGGTCGTGAAACAGCATGGCATCGGCGATACCGGCGAGCGCGTCGCGCGCGTGCGCAGGATCGATTTCGAGCGGCTCGCCCGAGACGTTCGCACTCGTGGCGACCAGCAGCGTGGGTTGGTTCGCGTCCCGCCAGGCGTCGCCCGACGGACGGCCGAGCGCTTCGTGGAACAGCAGATATTGAAGCGGCGTGCACGGCAGCATCACGCCGAGTTGCGCGAGACCGGGCGCGATGCCGCTGAGCGCGTTGTCGTCGCATCGCGCGGCGACGACGACGGGTCGCGCGGGCGCGTCGAGCAGCGCGCGCGTGGCGGCGTCGCAGACGATCCAGCGGGCCGCCGAAGCGGCGTTGAGCGCGAGCAGCGCGAACGGTTTCGCGGGCCGCCGCTTGCGGGCGCGCAGACGCGCGACGGCGTCGGGCTGCGTCGCGTCGCAGATCAGCTGGAAGCCGCCGAGTCCTTCGACCGCGACGATCTCGCCGCGCGCAATCGCTCGCCACGCGTCAGCGACGGGATCGGTGTGATCGGCGTGATCGCGGCGCGCGCTGCCCAGCGGTGCTTCGAAACGCACACGCGGTCCGCAGACGGGGCACGCGATCAGTTCGGCGTGAAAGCGCCGGTTCGCGGGATCGGCGTAGTCGGCGGCGCAATCGGCGCATGGCGCGAACGGCGCCATGCTCGTGTTGGCGCGGTCGAACGGCAGCGTGCGCGTGACGGTGTAGCGCGGGCCGCAATCGCAGCAACTGTTCAGCGCGTAGCGATGGCGGCGGTCGCCCGCGTCGAAGATCTCCGCGAGGCAGGCGTAGCAGATTGCACTGTCGGTTGCCATTTCGCCGTCGCGCGCGTGCGTCTCGCCGCTTTCGACGATACGAAAACCCGGGCGCCCCGCCGTATCGAGCGGTTGCGCGCGTTCGGTATCGATCGCATCGATGCGCGCGCGCGGCGGCGCTTCCTGCGCGAGCGCTGCGCGAAACGCGCTCAGCGCCGCGCGCGTGCCCTGCACGTCGATCCGCACGGCGCTCGCGTCGTTGCGCACCTCGCCCGTCAGGCCGAAGCGTTGCGCGAGCCGCCAGACGAACGGTCTGAACCCGACGCCTTGCACGATCCCGCTCACGCGCAGTTGCTCTCGCCTCATCGCCGTGATGTCCTTGACGGTTGTACGCCTAGCGCGCGTCGGGACGCAGCGCCCGCGCCGCACCGCAGCCTGCGCGAATCCAGTCGAGCCATTGCGCGAAACCCTCGCCCGAACGCGCGGACACGCACAGCGCCTGAATACGCGGATTGACGCGGCGCGCGTAATCGAGCGCGGCATCGACGTCGAAGTCGAGGTGCGGCAACAGGTCGGTCTTGTTGAGCAGCATGAGGTCGGCGGCGGCGAACATGTCGGGATACTTGAGCGGCTTGTCCTCGCCCTCCGTCACCGAGAGCACGACGACCTTGTGCGCCTCGCCCAGATCGAACGACGCGGGGCAGACGAGGTTGCCGACGTTCTCGATCAGCAGCAGGCTGTTGTCGAGCGGCGGCAGGCGGTCGAGCGCGTGACCGACCATGTGCGCGTCGAGGTGACAGCCTTTGCCCGTGTTGATCTGCACGGCGGGCGCGCCGGCGGCGCGTACGCGCTCGGCGTCGTTCGAGGTTTGCTGATCGCCTTCGATGACGGCGATCGCGAGTTCGTCCTTGAGCGCTTCGATCGTGCGCACCAGCAGCGAGGTCTTGCCCGAGCCGGGACTCGAAACGAGGTTCAGCGCGAACGCGCCGTGCGCGCGCAGACGCGTGCGATTGGCCAGCGCATAACGGTCGTTCTCGCGCAGGATGTCCTGCTCGATGCGGACGCGGCGGCCGGGCGCGTGGTTGTGTTCGTGCGCGTGGTTGTGATCGTGATCGTGCGCATGTTCGTGCTCGTGCCCGTGCGCATGTTCGTGTTCGTGCGAATGCTCGCGCATCTGCGCCCCTTCGATTCGCACGTTGTCCGGGCCGCAGCCGCAGGTCGTACACATGATGATGTCCTTTCTCGATGCGTCCGGCGCGAACCGGACGCGTTGGATTTCGCGCCGACGCACTCAGTCGACGATCATGCCGGCGACGCGCAAGGTGTCGCCGCCGGTCACGGCCAGTTGGTAGCTGCCGCAGGCGGGGCAGGGTTCGCCGCGGCGCGCGAGCGCCACGTCGTCGCCGCAGCGCAGGCACACCGCCTGGCCCGGCGGTTCGGCGACTTCGAGCCGCGCGCCGTGAGCGATCGTGTCGCGCAGCACGACGTCGAGCGCGAAGCGCAGCGCGCCCACATCGACATTGGCCAGTTGCCCGATTTCCAGTTCGAGCGTGCGCACGCGCGTGGCGTGCTGGCGCGCGGCCTCGCGCTCGACGAGGTCCAGAATGCTGTGCGCGATGGCCATTTCATGCATACGGCTGGGCTCCTTGTAACGCTCCCGAATCGATGACGTGCGCCGCGCCGCGCTGCACGACGATCTCGTGCGCCACGCAGGGGTCGAGCAACAGCGCGAGACGGGCGGCGCGGCGTTGCGCGTCGTCCCAGCTACGCTGCGCGAGCGCCTGGCGCAGCAAGGCGGGCACGCCGAAATTCCATTGCGTGGGCGGCACGATGCGCCACGCGGCGATCACGCCGTGCTCGACGCGCGCCACGTGCACGAGCAGGCCGCGTGCGCCGCGCGCCCAGCCGATGCCGAGCGCGCCCGCGCGCCAGCCGCCGGAGACGGGCGGTGCGTCGTCGCCGTGAGCGCAGTAGTGCGCGAGGCGTTGTAGCCGCGCGATCAGCAGGCCGGATGCGAGATCGGGCATCCACGTGGGCGTGTCCCAGAGGTCGGCGTGCGGCGGCGCGTCGGCGTCGGCGGGTCTTGTCGACGATGAACCCGGCGCACACGGTATGCACGGCGCGCCCGCAAGCAGCGCGACGCCCGCGCGATCGACGTAATGCAGCACGCCCGCCGACGTCGCGATGCACGCGCGGTCGGCATCGTGCAGCAACGTGTTGAGCCAGCGCGCCGGGACGCGCGTGCCGCGCGCGGCCCAGGCGCGTTGGCCGCGGCTATCGAGCGCGAGCCACTGCGCGGCTTGCATGCCGAACACGTGGTCGGCGCACCAGGCCGCAATGGCCGCGTGCGAGTCGAGCTGCGGCCAGAGCGCGAGCGTGCCGGGCGCCCATTGTTCGCCGAGTTCGCCGGGCAGATCGATGAGCCAGCGGCGCAGTGTTTCGCGCGCGGCTTCGAGGCGCACGCGCGCATCGCGCCGGGCGTCGAGCGCGTGCAGCGGGCCCGGTTGCGCGGCCGCGAGCGCCCAGTGAGCCGCGGCGCAGTGCGCATGACGGCACAAGGCGAGCGCGGCGGGCACGAGCGCTTCCGCTTCGGCGACGCGCGCGCCGATCAGCAGGCGTTCGACAGGCAGCGGCTGCCATTCGGCGCTCACGTCGCGGACGCATTTGCTGTCGCCGCGCAGTGTCAGCGTGAGAACGTGGCTGCGGTTCATGGCCGGAGTCCGAACAAACGGCGGCGGCGCGGGTCGGCGGGCGGCGCGGGCGTGGCGACGGCAGCGACGGTGGCATCGGCCGACGCTTCCGGCTCGAACAGCAGACGCAACACTTCATGCGCGGTGGCGAGCGCGCTGGCCTGATCGGCGAATTGTTGGGCGGGCGAAAACAGCGAGCATTGCCGATACTCGCCGAGCGCATCGAGCCGCGCGGGCACGAACGCGAGCGTCGCGCCGGGCAGCGTCACGTCGATGGCGTCCGCCGCGCGCCAGGCCGCGAACGGCGCGTCGTCCGTGGGCAGTTGCAGCAGATTGATGCCCCACGGTGTGACCAGCACGCCGATCCAGCTCGACTGCCAGAGGCGAAAGCCCACGGCCGCGACCGCCAGGCGCGGATTCAGATACGGCAGATCGCGCATGCGCGTGGCGGCGATCTGCGCGAACGCGGCTTCGACGCGGCGCGACGGATCGTGCGCGGGATCGGTGGCGGCGCGGCGAACGACGTCAGGCGCGTGCATCGTCGAGCACCATGAATTGCTCGCGCGCGCCGTCGCAGACGGGGCATTTCCAGTGCGCGGGCAGCGCCGCGAACGGCGTGCCGGGCGCGATGTCCCAGACCGGATCGCCGAGCGCGGGATCGTAGACCCACCAGCAGATCTTGCATTCGAGCCGGCTGGCGGGGCGCAGCGCGCCGTTGTCGCCGAGGTAGCTGCCTTCGAACATCAGTGCGACTCCAGCCATTGCACGATTTCGCGCAGATGCTGCAACGAATCGCGCAGATCGTCGGGCGCGGCGAGCACGACTTCGGGCAGGCGCGTGATCTCGACGGTGTCGAGCAGCACCTTGCTCGTGCCGTCGAAATATCGCACGCGCCAGACGTGGCGCAGCGCCGTGGCCATCACCATGCATTTGCCGTAGCCGGTCGAGAACAACCCGACGCGCCCTTCGCCGAGCATGCCTTCGAGCCACGCGAGATCGTCGGGGCTGACCGGCAGCAGACTGAAGTTGATGGTGTGCTGGCCCGCGCCGCCGGTTTGCACGGCGCGCGCGTGGATGGCGGCGATTTCGCTGGCGAGCGAGGGCGCGTTCATCAGCGTGGCTTCGCCGACGGGCGGAATGGCCGCGTGCGCCGCGCCGCGCGCCGACGCTTCGAACACGACGGACGGCGCGGGCGCGATCTCGACGTAATCGGCGATGCGCTCGCCTTGCGCGCCGAGCGTGATCACGCGCCAGACGCCCGCGTAGCGCGCTTCCTGGATCTGCACGGTCGCGCCGTCGTCGCATGCGACGCGCGCCGAGACTTCGCCTTCGCCGAAGACCTGCGCGAGCAGGCGATGCGCGTCGGTGTCGAGCGCGTCGAGCGGAAAGCGGATGGCTTTGTCCGGCGACGCCAGGCTTTCGAGCGCGTCGATCATGCCGTGCAGCAGATGCAATACGGCGGCGGCGCCAGGCTCGCCCGGCTCGGGGAACGCGGGCGCGCGCCAGGTCTCGACTTCGACGGGCAGCGGCAGACAGGACCAGGCTTCGTCGCCGGGTTGCTGCGGCTGCGAGCCGGGGCCGCTCACGAGCGGCAGGATGGGAATGAAATCGGCGCGGTTCATCGCGTGACTCCCTTGGTTTCCGTGACGCCTGTGGCGGCGCCCGAGGCGCACAGTCGCGCGAACGCCTGCACGTATTCGCGCCAGTCGCGCAGACCTTCGATCGTGCCGGCGAGCGCGCCGAAGTGGAGGAACACCAGCGCGGGCTGGCGCAGCACGCCGAAGCGCCGCGCGAGCGCGACGGCGGCGGGCGGGCAGGCGTAGGCGACCGTGAAGGCGTCGTCGCCGAATTGACGCAGCAGCTCGGGCAGGATCACGAGCAGGTCGGCGAATTCGGGGCGCTGCGCGGGATTGTCGAGCGGCAGCAGCACGAGTTGCGCGGCGCGCGCGGCCACGCCGTCGAGCGTGTGCTCGTCGACTTCGACGTAGCCGTGGCGCGCGAGGCGTTCGCGCAGCGTGTCGAGGGTCGGGCCGCCGGAAAGCGTTGCGAGCGTCATGATGGGGTATCCGAAGTGTCCGGTGAGGCCGCGCCGTGGGCGGAACCGTGCGCGGCGCGCGCCCGCAGATGCGCGGGCAACGGCGGCTCGCGGTTCGTGAGGTCGGCGAAAAAGCGGTCGAGGCCCGCTGCCGCCTGCGTGCTGTCGATCTCGCCGCGTGCGATGGCTTCGAGCGCGTCGAGCGCCGCGTCGATGTCGCGCGCGCGGTCGGCGTCGATCACCTCGCGCGCCGCGCCGAGGAAGGTGAGCACCCACGCGCCCGCGGGTAGCGGGCCGGTGAGCGCGAGGTCGACGGCGCACGCGCCGTGACGCGTGACCGCCTGCGCGACGAGACCTTCGGCGCAGACGATGCGTGCGGGAATGCCCATGCACATCAGACGTTCTCCTGTGGGCGCCAGAAGCGCGTGTCGCCGTCGCGGTTCGCGAGGCGCTCGCTCGGGCGTCCGTTTTCGTAGGCCGCGAGCGCGAGGCTCGCCGCGTTCAGCGGCTCGGCGCCAGAAGGTGACGCGGAGGAAGCCGGCCGCGCGCGCGGCGCGGCCTGCCAGCGTTCGAGGAAACGACAGGCTTGCGCGATAGCCGGTTCGATCTGCGCTTTCACGGCGTCGCGCAGGCTGCCGCCGAAGTCGTCGAGTTCGACCGGCTGCACGCCGATCAGCACGATTTCCTGCGGATAGTTGCCCTTGAGTTGCGCGCAGGCGAGCACGTCGGCGAAACCCATCTGATGCAGGCTCATGCGGCGCGCCTGCAGGCAAACGGGTACCTCGTCGCCTTCGCGCACGTCGAGCGTGCCGGGCGCGAGACCGAAGTCGATCGCGTCGAACACGATCAGCTTGTGCGCCGACTCCACGAGCGGCAGCAGCGCGAGACCTTGCGTGCCGCCGTCGACGAGTTCGACGTTCGGCGCGCAGGCGTATTGCGCGTTGAGCGCCTCGACGGCGCGCACGCCGAAGCCTTCGTCGGCCCACAGCACGTTGCCGATGCCGAGCACGACGATGTGCGGCGGCGCTGCTTGAGGCGCGCTTTGCGGCACGTCTTGCGAATGAGAGATCGAGTCGCGCATGTCAGTTCTTGAACATGCGGAAGCCGCTGATCATCGTCGAGATCATGCTTTGCTTCGACATGATGTCTTCGCGAATCGCCGCATACACGTGGATCATCACGAACAGCACGATGCTCCACATGCCCAGACGGTGCCAGCTATGCAGCGCGAGACTGTTGCCGCCGACGAGCGAGATGACCCAGCCGAACGTGTGCGAGGCCCAGCTCGTCGTGCCGAGGCCTTCGCCATAGAGCGCGAAGCCGCTCACGCACATCAGCACCGCGACGATGAAAAAGCCGCACATCGCGAGTTGACCGAGCGGGTTGTGGCCGACATATTTCTTCGGATAGCGCGCGAGGAACAGATACCAGCGGAACTCGTAAAAAAGTTCGCGCCACCACTGCGGATCCCAGACCGGCACGAGAAATATCTCGCGCGAGAAGTGATTGCCGAAGAACGCCCAGCACACGCGGAACACGAGCCCCACGGCGAGCACGTAACCCGCCGTGAAGTGCGCGAAGCGCAGCCAGCCCATCATGAAATGCGCGCTCGCCTCGCCCGAGAGCGTGGGAAAAACCGGCTTGCCGATCAGAAAGCCCGTGCCGGTCAGCACGATCACCGCGAGCACGGTGAGCCAGTGCCACAGCCGCACGGGCGCCTGATACACGTAGACCGACGTGACGCGCTTGCCTTCGAATTCGGCAGGCGCGTTGCCATCGAAACTGTAGGTCTTAAGTTGCTTTTGCCTGGACATTGCGACCTCGCTTGCGCGCCTCAGCGCACCTGAACGTTGACGAGTTCCTCGCCCGCCGGCCCGATCACATGCGTCGAGCAGGCGAGACACGGGTCGAAGCTGTGCAGCGTGCGCAGGATTTCGAGCGGCTCGTCGGGCTTCGCCATCTTCGTGTTCATGAGGCTGGCCTCGAACGCGCCGATCTGGCCTTGCTCGTCGCGCGGCGAGCCGTTCCATGTGGTCGGGACGATGCACTGGTAGTTGTCGATCTTCGTGTCGCGGATCTGGATCCAGTGACCGAGCGCGCCGCGCGGCGCTTCGGTGAAACCGACGCCCTTGACCTGCGCGGGCCACGACGCGGGCTCCCATTTGTCGACGTTCGCGGTGGCCGTGTCGCCGGCTTTGAGATTGCCGATCAGGCGGTCGAAGAAGTACTTCATCTTCGTGGCGGCCCAGTCGGCTTCGAGCGCGCGCGCCGCCGTGCGGCCGAGCGTGGAATTGAGCGCGGAAACCGGCGCGCCGAGCTTCGCGAGCAGCGCGTCCACCGGCTCGCGAATGTCCGCGCGATTCTGGTGATAACCGATCAGATAGCGCGCGAGCGGCCCCACTTCCATCGCGTGGCCGCGCCAGCGCGGCGCCTTGATCCACGAATACTTGCCCGATTCGTCGATCTGCTCGATCTTCGTGCGATGGCCCTTGGTCGCGCCGCCCAGTTCGAAATGCGGCTCCGTCACGCCCTCGAACGGATGCAGGCCCTGCTTGCCGTCCGGATAGCGATACCACGAGTGCGCGACGAACTCCTGCACTTCCTCGGGGTTGTGCAGATCGACGGGCAGGATCTCGTTGAAGTTGCCGTTCACCACGGCGCCGCGCGGCACCAGCAGGTTCTTGTCGCCGTAGTCGTTGGCGTGGTCGGGGAAGTCGCCGTACGAGAGCACCGATTGCCCCGAAATGCCGCCGCCGATCGCGGCCCAATCCTTGTAGAACGAGGCGATGGCGACGACGTCGGGCAGATACACCTGCTGCACGAATTCGATCGTGCGGTCGATGATCTGCGAGACGAGATTCAGGCGCTCCATGTTGACCGCGCCGACCGCGCCCACGTCGTCGATATTGATCGCGCAGGGCACGCCGCCGACGAGCCAGTTCGGATGCGGATTCTTGCCGCCGAACACCGTATGCACCTTGACGATTTCCTTCTGGAAATCGAGCGCTTCGAGGTAATGGGCGACCGCCATCAGATTGGCTTCGGGCGGCAGCTTGTAGGCCGGATGGCCCCAGTAGCCGTTGCGGAACGGCCCGAGCTGGCCCGAATCGACGAAACGCTTCAGCCGCGATTGCAGATCGCGGAAGTAGCCCGGCGAGGACAGCGGCCAGTCGGAAATGCTCTGCGCGAGTTCGGAGGTGCGCTTCGGGTCCGCGTTGAGCGCGCTCACCACGTCGACCCAGTCGAGCGCGTGCAGGTGATAGAAGTGCACGAGGTGGTCGTGCACCCACAGCGTGGCCTGCATGAGATTGCGGATGAGATTCGCATTCTCGGGAATCGCGATGCCGAGCGCGTTCTCCACCGCGCGCACCGACGTGAGCGCGTGCGTGCCCGTGCAGACGCCGCAGATGCGTTCGACGAAGGCCCACGCGTCGCGCGGATCGCGGCCGCGCAGGATCACTTCGAGACCACGCCACATCGTGCCCGTGGAGACGGCGTTGGTGATGACGTTGTTGCTGTCGAGATTGACTTCGCAGCGCATGTGGCCTTCGATGCGCGTGACCGGGTCGACGATCACGCGGCGGCCGCTGTTGTCGAGCGTGAAGCCCTGGGTTGCGTAGCTCATTGCCGCGGCTCCTGATGGTTATTGTTGTCGTGGATCTCGTGCAGCGGCTTGAGGTCGTTGCGCTTGAGCACGGTGCTCTTGATCGCGCTGACGACCGCATGCGCGGCGATGGCCGCGCCCGCCACGCCGGCGACGCTCATGCCGATGCGGTCGGCGTTCTGCTCGATGCCGAACTGGTTGATGTCGACCACGCGGTCGTAGAAGGAACCCTTGTCCCAGAAGCCGTTTTCGGAGCAGCCGAGACAGCCGTGGCCCGACTGGATCGGGAACGACACGCCGTCGTTCCAGCGCACCGTCGAGCAGGCGTTGTAGGTGGTCGGGCCCTTGCAGCCCATCTTGTAGAGGCAGTAGCCCTTGCGCGCGCCTTCGTCGTCCCAGCTTTCGACGAACTGGCCCGCGTCGAAGTGCGGACGCCGGTAGCATTTGTCGTGAATGCGCTGGCCGTAGAACATCTTCGGGCGGCCCTGGCGGTCGAGCGGCGGCAGGCGGTCGAACGTGACCATGTAGGTGATCACGGCGGCCATCACTTCGGGAATGGGCGGGCAGCCCGGCACCTTGACGATGGGCTTGTCGAGAATCACGTCGGCGATCGGCGTGGCGCGCGTGGGATTGGGCTTCGCCGCCTGCACGCAGCCCCACGAGGCGCACGCGCCCCACGCGATGACGGCCTTGGCGTCGGCGCTCACGCGCTTGAGCTTTTCGACGAAGGGCTCGCCGCCGGGGAAGCAGAACATGCCGTCTTCGTTGAGCGGCGGATTGCCTTCCACGGCGACGATGTAGTTGCCCTTGTACTTCGTGCGGATGTCTTCGAGGATCGCCTCGGCCTGGTGGCCGGCGGCGGCCATGATCGTGTCGTCGTAGTCGAGCGAGATCATGGAGAGAATCGCGTCCTTCGCGAGCGGGTGCGCGCTGCGGATGAACGATTCGGTGCAGCACGTGCATTCGAGCCCGTGCAGCCAGATCACCGGCGTGCGCGGACGGGTTTCGAGCGCGTGTGCGATGCGCGGCACGAACGCCGAACCGAGACCGAGCGCGGTGGCCGTGAGACTGCAGAACTTCAGGAAGCTGCGCCGCGTCACACCCTGTGCGCGCATGGCGTCGTAGAACGTCTCCAAGATGGCCTCCTTGATGGACCGTGTGGGCTGCGAAAAAATGGAATGATCTGGCCTGGGTGGCCATCTTGTTTTGACCGGAGTCAATTCAGATTGGCTATCGGATAATTCCGATGCGTGAGGGCTTATTCAGCGGCACGCCGAGATGCGGGACTGTCAGAATTCGTCAGGAATGACCGGCCGGCGTGCGCGATGCGGGAGTGCCGGATCGGGCGCGAAAGCGCGCCATCGAGGCGAGCCAGCCGGCGGCGAACAAACCGGCCACGATGAACCCGCCGAGACCCAGCTGGTCGCCGAGCGTATCGGCGGCGCGCCAGACGCCGCCTTCGAGATGGAGACGCTGGCCGATCAGCGAGAGTGCTTCGATGCCGCCCACGACGACCGCCACGACGACCGAGAGCGCGGTCATCGACAGGTTGTAGCGCAGCTTGCGCAACGGGTCGTCGAGCGCCCAGCCGTAGGCGCCCAGCATGAGCAGGCTGTCGGTGGTGTCGGCGAGCGTCATGCCCGCGGTGAAAAGCGCGGGGAACACGAGGATCGCCCAGATCGGCAGGTCCTGCGTGGCGCTCGCGGCGGCGATGCCGAGCAGGCCGATCTCGCTCGCGGTGTCGAAACCCAGACCGAACAGGAAGCCGAGGAAATACATATGCCAGCCGCGCGTCACGAGCCGCATGAGCGGACGCAGCAGCCGCGCGATCAGACCGCGGCCCGCGAGCAGCACGTCGAGATCGGCTTCGCTCCAGGCTTCGCCGCGCCGTACGCGCCGGTAGGTGCGCAGGACCGAGCGCAGGATCAGCAGATTGAATAGCGCGATGGCGAACAGGAACGCCGCCGAAACGCAGGTGCCGATCAGCGCGCCGGTGTCGCGAAAGCGCTCCAGAGGACCTTGAAACGAGGCGGCCGTCGCGGCGATCGCCATGGTGGCGATGACAACGATCGTCGAATGGCCGAGCGAGAACGCAAGGCCGACTTCGAGCGGACGCTGCCCGGCTTGCATGAGCTTGCGCGTGACGTTGTCGATGGCGGCGATGTGATCGGCGTCAAACGCGTGGCGCAGACCGAGCGACCAGGCCAGCAGGCTCGTGCCGAGCAGCGCGGGATGATCGCGGAAAACGCAGATGGCCCACAGCCACGCACCCGTATTCAGGGCCAGCAGGAAGGCGTAGAGGGCGGCGATCTTGTGGCGCAAAGGCGGCCGGGAGGCGGGCGTCATGAAGCGGTGCTCGGGCTGGTGCGGGGTGCCGGGCGCCTGGCGCGTTGGCGAATCGGCGCTCAGGCGAAATTGAGCGCGCACGGTAACAGCATCGAGTGATTGCGAGCGCGGGTTTTGCGTGATGGTTGATCGGGCGCAAGGGGGCGGTGCGCGCGGATTTTGGCGGGGTGCCGGAGGATGATGAGCGGACAGTGTGAGCGGATGGATTCGCCGGCGTGTGCGGTGCTCGCCGAAAGTCTGGCGCGAACTTCGCCGCCGCTTCGCAGCCCCTGCGCAGCACCCCAAAGTTTTCCACAGTTTTCGTTGATAGCCCTGTGAGTAACCTTGGGGTGAGTGCGCCAACTTGCTGATGAATAAGCGTTTTCCCCCGCGATGCCCCGTTTTGGCACACCCCGCCGTGTGCCGCAAAAACAGGCACCATCTTGTCCACAGAAATTGTTGGCAGCCCTGTGGACAAGCTGTCTGCATCTCTGCCAGGCCGTTGATCTGGCAGCGATTCCTCGCAACGGACACTCAGTAAGCCACCTCAGCAGATCCATTCATGTGCTGACCTAAGTCACATCCCGGGTGACTACTTTTTAGCTTTGACACTTGCTGACGCATTCCTGAGCGAAGTTCCGCTAGATTCCCTCGATTGGCCTTCCGCCGCGAAGCGCACACGCATTCAAACCTTGGAGTTCCCCGCAGTGATCCGCATGTCCCACCTGATCCGCACGCTGTGCGTGACCGCATTCGCTTCCGTGGCTGTCAGCACCGTGCTGCCCACGCTCACCCACGCGGCCGGCGAATCCGGCGCGACGTCGCAGTCGGCGGCGTTGCCGGCCGGCGCGGTCGCCGTCGTCAACGGCGTGGCCATTCCGCAGTCCGCGCTCGACGACACCGTCCGCAAGGTCACCGCCAACGGCGCACCCGACGCGCCGCAACTGCGCGCAGCGCTGCGCGACGGTCTGATCGCCCGCGAACTGCTGCGTCAGCAAGCCGTCCACGACCACTTCGACAAGCGCCCGGAAGTCGCCCAGGCGCCCGAGGCCGAGAAGACCGACATGGCGATCCGCGCGTGGCTCGAAGCGAACGTGCGCGCCGCCGATCCGACCGAGCGCCAGATCAAGGCGCGGTACACCACCGTGAACGCCGAACTCGGCCAGTACGAGTTCAAGCCGCAACTGATCGTCGTTGCCGATCAGGCCGCAGCGCAAAACGCGATCGCGCAATTGAAGGCAGGGCAGACGTTCGACGCCGTGGCGAAGCAGGTCAGCCTGGCGCCGTCGAAGGCGAACGGCGGCCAGATGCCGTGGGTGAGCTTCAAGACGCCCGTGGTCGACGGCAAGACGCGCGGCGTGCCGACGGACGTCGCGCAAGCCCTCGCGCAGTTGCAGGTGGGCGGCGTCGCGCCGCAGCCGGTCAAGTCGGACGACGCGTGGGTCGTCGTCAAGCTGCAGGACAAGCGTCCGATGAAGGTGCAGAGCTACGCCGAAGTGAAGGACGAAATCCGTCGTCAACTGAAGGCCGAAGCGCTGGACGCCGCTGTGAACCAGCGCGTGCAGTCGCTCGCGAGCCGCGCGACCATCGTGCGTTAAAACCTTTGCGCGAAGCCGCGTGCTTTGCGGCCATATTCGCGGCCAACTTCGCATGCCGAATTTCGTATTCCAAAATTCGCAGTCGATAAAAAAAGCCGGACGGCGCGCCATGCGCCGTCCGGCTTTTTCGTTGCGGCCCGCGCGCCGAAGCGCACCAACTTTTGCCTAGCCGCGCACCTTGAACACGCTCACGAGTTCCGCGAGCGTCGCGGCCTGTTCGGACAAAGCGGCGGCGGCGCGCTCGGCGTCGCCGACCAGCACGGCATTTTGCTGCGTGGCCTCGCCGATCTGCGAGACCGCGATGTTCACCTGCTCGATGCCGCCCGACTGTTCGCGCGAGGCTACGCTGATCTCGGCGATGATCGAGCGCACCTCTTCCACGCGCGTGACGATCGCGCGCATCGTCGTGCTCGCTTCGCCCGCGATACGGTAGCCGGTATCGACGGTCGAGGTCGATTCGGTGATCAGTTCCGCGATCTCCTTGGCCGCTGCCGCGCTGCGCTGCGCGAGCGCGCGCACCTCGCTCGCCACCACGGCGAAGCCCTTGCCGTGCTCGCCCGCGCGCGCCGCTTCCACGGCGGCGTTGAGCGCGAGGATGTTGGTCTGGAACGCGATGCCGTCGATCACGCTCGTGATGTCGCCGATCTTCTGCGAGGCGCGGCTGATGTCCTGCATCGTCGCCACCACGCGTTCGACGGCGCGGCCGCCTTCGAGCGCGGCCTCGGCGGCGCCCGTCACCACGGTGTTGGCGCGTTGTGCGTGGTCGGCGTTCTGCTGCACGGTCGAGGTGATCTCTTCCATGCTCGCGGCCGTTTCTTCGAGGCTGCTCGCCTGACTCGCGATCCGTTCGGCGATCTCGCCGCTGCCCTGGGCGATGCGCGAGGTGCCGTCGCTCATTTGCGCGCTCGCGCTGCGCACCTGCGAGACGATCTGCGCGAGCCCCACGCCGATGCCGTCGATCGCGCGCGTGAGGCGGCCGATTTCGTCAGCGCCCTGGTTCTGCGCGTCGTCGAGCGAGGGGGATGATACGGATGATGCTTGCATCGACTGCGCGCCGTGCGGATCGAGCGACGCGCCGATGCGCACCGTGAGGTCGCCCGCCGCGAGCCGGCCGGCGGCGTGCGCGGCGGCGTCGAGCGGCTGGCTCACCATGCGGCGCGCGGCGTAGATCGAAAGCGCGGCGAACAGCACCACGAGCACGAAGCCGATCGCGGCGAAGCGGTTACGCGTGGCGTTCACTTCGGCCATGATCTCGTCGCGCGGCACCACGCCGCCCACGAGCCATTGCCATTGCGGCGCGCTCACGAACGAGACCAGTTTCGCGCGTGAGTCGCGCTCGCCGAGCGAGGCGTCCGCGCCCGTGAACTCGAAGGTGCCTTCGCCGGCTTCGAGCATGCGCGTGTAGGGCGCGTTGGCGTCGTCGTAATGCTTGCCCGCGTCGGCCGGATGGACGATGAAATTGCCGCGCGTGGCGCCGTTCGACGCATCCAGCACGAAGTAATAGCCGGTCTGGCCGAGCTTGAGCTTGCCGATTTCCGACTTGATCGCGTCGATCTGCTTGTCGACGTCGACGCCCACGAACAGCGCGCCGATCACCTTGCCGCCGGCGTCTGTGATCGGCCGGTATTCGGTGATGTATTGCTTGCCGAACAGTTGCGCGAGGCCCGCGTAGCTGCGTCCGCCGACGATCGGCTCATAGGCCGGGCCTTTGCGGTCGAGCAGCGTGCCGATCGCGCGCGAGCCGTCCTGCTTCTTGAGCGAGGTCGTCACGCGCACGAAGTCGTCGCCGCTGCGCGCGAACACGGTCGCGATGGCGCCGCTGCGTGCGAGGAATTGATCGGGGATCGAGAAGTCGAGATTCAGCACGTGGTCGCCGACCTTGAAGGTCGGCGTGGCCTTGCCGTTGATGTCGACGGTCTGCGTGGGATCGAGCGCGAACTCGCCGGGCAGGAAGCTCGCAAAGAGCGACATCGAGCGGTCGACTTCGGCGTCGAGTGCGCTGTCGATGAGGGCGATCGTCGAGGCGACCGAATGGTCTTTCTCGGCGATGCGCGCGCGCACCTGGTCGCCGACCTGGTTGGCGGCGCTGTTCGTGAGCGCCCATGTGAAGGCCGCGAAGATCGCGGCGACGAGCACGCACGAAAGTAGCGCGAGCCGCACGCCGACGCTCGTGCGTCGCTGGACGGATGGAATCATTGAAGCGGTTCCTGAAAAGAATAATGCGGAGGGACCGGGCGCTTTCGAAGCGCTGGCAAACGATTTACGGCCAGCTTCGTGAATCCTTGAGGGGTACGCGAAAAAATGTGCGGCGATGCAACGAAACGCGCGGCACAGACAGGAAAATCCGCGATACATCGCGATTTTTGCGTTATATCTTCGGATGAATATCGCTCGCGGCGCGCGTGCGCACGATGCATCAACCGCAATAATTGCGCGTTAGCCACGCGTTAGCAGCATGCACTCAATACTTCGCACACGAAAATAATGCATTCCGATCCGCGCAATAAATGGGAATGCACGGCGCAACAAAAAAAGCGCGCGACGGCGGTGACCGTCGCGCGCTCAGTTTGAACAATGTGTTTGAAAAAGGATCGTGCGCTGAGGCGGGCGCTTTAGCGTTTGTCGCGCCAGGTGCGCAGCAGCAGCGCATTGGTCACGACGCTCACGCTGGAGAACGCCATCGCCGCGCCTGCGAGCATCGGATTGAGCAGCCCGAAAGCGGCGAGCGGAATCCCGATCAGGTTGTAGACGAAGGCCCAGAACAGGTTCTGCTGGATCTTGCGCCACGTGCGCCGCGAGATGTCGATCGCCGCGGCGACGAGCGCCGGGTCGCCGCGCATCAGCGTGATGCCGGCGGCGTTCATCGCCACGTCGGTGCCGGTGGCCATGGCGATGCCGATGTCGGCGGCGGCCAGCGCGGGCGCATCGTTGATGCCGTCGCCGACCATCGCGACGATCGCGCCGCTGCGAATCTTGAGGTCGCGGATCGTGCGCGCCTTGTCGTCGGGCAGGACCTGCGCGTGGACTTCGTCGATGCCCAGTTCGGCGGCCACGGCATGAGCGCTGCCCGCGTTGTCGCCGGTCACGAGCACGCTGCGGATGCCCATCGACTTCAGACGCGCGATGGCGTCGCGCGCGGTCGGCTTCACGGTGTCGCCGAATGCGAGCAGGGCGAGCACGGTGTCGGGTTTTGCATTCGGATTTGCCTCCGATTGCGCGTTCGACTGCGCGCCGGACTGCGTCCCGATCAACCACGAAATCGTGTTGCCTTCGGCTTCCAGCGCCGTGGCGCGCGCCGCGAGCGCGGACGGCACGTCGAGCGCGAGTTCCGCGACCCAGCGCGCGCTGCCGATGGCGAGCTGCCAGCCTTCGACCTGCGCCTGTACGCCGCGTCCGGGCACCGCGCGCGCGTCGTCGGCGGCGGGCAGCGGCGCGCCCTGCGAGGCGTCGTCGTAGGCCTTCACCACGGCCTTCGCAAGCGGATGATCGCTGTGCTGCTGCACGGCGGCGGCGAGCGCGAGCGTCTCGTTGCGCACGAAGCCGCCGGCGGGCTCGAACGCCGTCAGCGAGGGCTGACCGAGCGTGAGCGTGCCGGTCTTGTCGAAGGCGACCACGCCGACGTTGTGCGCCGTTTCGAGCGCTTCGGCGTCCTTGATCAGCACGCCGTGACGCGCGGCTACGCCGGTGCCCGCCATGATCGCGGCGGGCGTGGCGAGCCCTAGCGCGCACGGACAGGCGATCACCAGCACGGCGACCGCGTTGAGAATCGCGGTTTCGGCGGACGCGCCCGCGAGCAGCCAGCCGCCCAGCGTGATCGCGGCGATCACGAGGATCGCGGGCACGAACACGGCGCTCACGCGGTCGACGAGACGCTGGATCGGCGCTTTTTCCGCCTGCGCGCTTTCAACGAGACGGATGATGCGCGCGAGCGTGGTTTCCGCGCCGATTTTCGTCGTGCGCACCGCGATCAGCCCTTCGCCGTTGATCGAGCCGGCGGTGACGGGCTCGCCGGGCTCCTTCGGCACCGGCAGGCTTTCGCCGGTGATCAGCGATTCGTCGACATGACTGCGGCCCTCAAGCACGACGCCGTCGGTCGGCAGGCGCTCGCCCGGCCGCACGACCACGATCGCGCCCACGCGCACCTGCGCGAGCGGCACGTCGCGCTCCGCGCCATTCTCGCGCAGACGCGCGCGTTCGGGGCGCAGCGCGTTGAGGGCGCGGATCGCGTCGGTGGTCTGGCGCTTGGCGCGCGCTTCGAGCCACTTGCCGAAGCGCACCAGCGTGATCACGACCGCCGAGGCTTCGAAATAGAGATGCGCGGTGTCGCCCGGATGCGCGAGCATCGCGTAGACGCTGACGCCCCACGCGGCCGAAGTGCCGAGCGCGACCAGCAGATCCATGTTGCCCGCGCCCGCGCGCACGGCCTTCCAGGCGGCGCGATAGAAGCGCGCGCCAAAGCCGAACTGGACGATCGACGCGAGCACGAGCTGGGCGGCGGCGGGCAGCATCCAGTGCAGACCGAGCCAGTGGCCGAACATCGGCACGACGAGCGGGGCGGTGAGCACGGCGGCGATCAGCACGGCGCGCAGTTCGCGGCGCGCGGCGTCTTCGGCGGCCGCGGCGCGTGACGGCGCGCCGCCGTGGGCGGCCGAATCCGTGGCGGCGTGAGCCGCGGACCCGGCGGGCGCGTCCTTGACGATCGGCGTGGCCTCGTAGCCGGCCTTTTTCACGACGGCGACGAGTTGATCGCTCATCTCGCCCGAAAGCGGCCCGTTCAGCGTGACGGCGGCTTCCTCGGTCGCCAGATTCACGCTGACGCTCGCCACGCCCGGCACTTTCGCCAACACTTTCTCGACGCGGTTCGAACAGGCGGCGCAGGTCATGCCGCCGATGGCGAAATGGGCGATTGCCGGGGAATCGGCGTCGTTATCCGCCGATGCGGGATTTTCGTCGACAATAGGCGCGGCTTCGTAGCCGGCTTTTTCGACGGCGGCCACGAGGCGATCGGCGAAGGCCGAGGCGGCAACCTGAGCGCCTTCGGCGTCGGCATTGGCTTCGACGGTGGCTTTTTCCGTCGCGAGATTCACCGACGCGCGTGTGACGCCCGGCACTTTCGCGAGCGCTTTTTCCACGCGCATCGCGCACGAGGCGCAGGTCATGCCGTGAATTTCAAGCTCGGCGACGCGGCTGGCGGCGGCGCTGTCGGCAACGAGAGGTTCGTTCATGATGTTGGGGCGCGAACGTGAACGCGCGCAATGACGATTCGACTTCACGCAGTATCTACGTTCCCATGATGGGAAGGTCAAGGGCTCTCTCGATCCCCCTCACGCCGGGTAAAGCAGATTTACTTCCGTCAGACTTTTCACGGCAAGGCGCGGGCGATACGATACCACCCGGCGGCATTGGCACCTTGCTGCGCGCACGAGACCACGGCCCTGGGGGGGCCGCGCGCCGCGTCGGAAGCCGGTCGACGTCACTTCATGGACCGCCCCTGCTTCGCACCTATATAGAAATGAAAAGAAAACGCCGAGAGTTTCCCTTTTTCCGCACCTGCGCCGCGCTGGCGGGGATTGCGCTGATTGCCGGTTGCGCGTCCGCGCCCGCGGGCGTCGCGCCCAGGAGCAATGGCTGGGTCAAGGACGAGGTGTCGGATTCCTACGTGTTCGGCTATCCGCTCGTGCTGATGGACGTCTCGCGTGAAGCCGCCACCGGCAGCGCGCCCGGCCAGGCCGAGACGAACACGCTGCGCCACGCGCAATCGCTGCCGCCCGTCGGCGCCTCCAGCCCGCCCGAGCCGAATCTCGACACGCTGGCCTCGTCCGGCTGGTTCGACGTGAGCC
Organism: Paraburkholderia sp. SIMBA_027; assembly: GCF_046535315.1. Lineage (NCBI taxonomy): Bacteria > Pseudomonadati > Pseudomonadota > Betaproteobacteria > Burkholderiales > Burkholderiaceae > Paraburkholderia > Paraburkholderia sp. SIMBA_027. The sequence goes on along the minus strand of NZ_JAWRWY010000003.1, from coordinate 37,970 downwards.
GCGAGCCGGTCATCGTCGCGCTGCCCGACACCCACGGCCGCTATATGGACGCCCGCGCGCTCGACATGTGGACCAATGTGGTCTGGTCGACGGCCGCGCCGCCGAAGGAACGCGTTGCCGGTCAGAAGGCGCAAACGATTGCGTTCGTGCCGGCCGGCTGGCAAGGCACGCTGCCCGCGCGCGTGAAGCGCATCGAAGTGAGCACGCGCTACGTCTGGTTCCTCGCGCGCATCCAGACGCGTGGCGGCGGCGATATCGCGGCCGTGCGCCGCCTGCAACGCGGCATCCGCGTCGCGCCGCTGTCGGCCTGGGACGAACACGGCAAGCGTGGCGCGCAAGCCGATGCGTCCTCGGGCGCGGGCCTGAGCGGCGACCCTGTCGCCACGGGCGCGCCGGGCGCGCAGGTCGCGGCGCTCGACGCCAACGGCTTCTTCACGCGTCTCGCGCAGGCGATCGACGACAACCCGTCGATGCCCGACGATCCGCACGCGATCAAGATTCTCGGTGACATCGGCGTGCACGCGGGCGAGACGGCGCAACTGCCGTCCGGCTCGAAGGACGCCGCGCTCGTCGCGGCCGGTTTCGAGGACGGCCGCGCGCGCGTCGCCACGCCGCCCGCGAATCTGCTGGCGGGCAACGGCTGGCTCTGGATCGGCGACGACGCGGGCAACTACGGCCCCGACTACGCATTGCGCGCCTACGCGGCCTACACCTCGCCGGGTCTGCCGACGAGTCTCGACGAAGTGCGCGCGCGCGTCGCCCAGGACAGCGACGGCCACACGCTCAACGGCGCGAACCGCTACGTGATCCACTTCACCGCGAAGCAACTGCCGCCGGTGCGCGGCTTCTGGTCGATCACGGCCTACACGACCGACGGCGCGCTCGACAGCGACGGCCCGGTGCGCGTCGCGTTCGGCGACCGCAACGGCGCGCGCCGCAACCGCGACGGCTCGCTCGACGTGCACGTGAGCGCCGAGCGTCCGCGCGGCGGCGCCAACTGGGTGCCGGTGCCGAAGGGCGATTTCCGCCTCGTGCTGCGTCTGTACGCACCGAAACCGCAAGCCACCGACGGCTCGTGGCAACCGCCCGCGGTCGAGCGTCAGTGACATCGACGCGTCGATGAAACGCGCATAGAGCGGCGGCGCCATCCTCCCCGGATGTGCGCCGCAGTTTTTTTGTCGGAGCGGATGCCGTGCGCCTGACGGACACGCGCCGCCACCGCGCGCGCCGACGCCAGCAAACCGCTCACCACGCGGGTCGCCGCGCGCGCGGATGTGCCGCCGCGTCATCGCGCGCCGGCTGCGAAGCCCATGACGCCGGGCGTTTTACTGCCGCGCAAAACGGCATCGGGCCTATACTTCCGGCTGTCGGACTTTTCCGACAAAACGCCCCAGTCTTTCACTCTGCGACAACGTACTGTCGCGTCATTGGCCAGCAAGCATGGCAAGCATCAACAAAGCATCGCTGACGACTTCCCTGCAATCGGTACGCGCCGTCGCGCGCGCGCCCCGCACACGACGCATCCTTACGGGCGTCCTGATCTTCCTCGTGGTGTTCGGCCTGCTCGGTTTCTTCGCCGCGCCGCCGCTGATCCGCCACATCGCCGAACAGCAGTTGAGCAAGCAGCTCGACCGCCCCGTCACGATCGGCCGCATCGGGCTCAATCCGTACACGCTGCGGCTCGAAGCCGATCGCGTGCATATCGGCGAGCGCGGCGGTCAGGGCGACTTCTTCGACGTCGAACGGCTCGTGGTGAAGCCGTCGTGGTCGTCGCTGTTCCGCCTCGCGCCGATCGTCGACGAAGTGCGGCTCGACTCGCCGCGCGCGACCATCGTGCGGCTCGACGCGCAGCGCTTCAACTTCTCCGATCTGATCGACAAGTTCTCGAAGCCGTCCGACAAGCCGAGCAGCAAGCCCGCCGAGTTTTCCGTCTCGAATATCCGCGTGGAGAACGGCCAGATCACGTTCGACGACCGCCTGCTCAACGAGAAGCACGTGATCGACCGCTGGACGCTGGGCATTCCGTTCATCGCCACGCTGCCTTCCAAGACCGATATCTTCGTGCAGCCGATGCTGCGCGCGCGCATCGACGGCGCGAGCACGCTCGCCATTGACGGCAAGACCAAGCCGTTCGCCGTTTCGCGCGAGTCGGAAGTCGAACTGCATCTCGCCGATCTCGACGTGCCGAAGCTGCTCACGTACGCGCCGTCGAAGCTGCCGGTCACGCTGAAGAGCGGCAAGCTTTCGACCAATCTGAAGCTCGATTTCGTGATGTCGGGCGAAAAGCCCACGCTGCGCGTCTCGGGCACGACGGACCTGAACGACATCGATGCCAGCGACAACGCGGGCGCGCCGCTGCTCAACGCGCGCAGCCTGCACGTGGCGGCGAATTCGCTCGAACCGTTCAGCAACAGCTATCGCTTCGACCAGATCAGGATCGATGCGCCGACGGTTTGGGTCGCGCGCGACAAGGCCGGCGTGCTGAGCTTCGAAAAGCTCGCCAACGCGCCTGCCGCGAAGGCCGAAGCCGCCGCCGCCGCGAGCGGCGCGTCGGCGGGCGTCGCGGCGATGCCGCCGGTTGCGTCGTCGGCGTCGGCGTCGGCGGCGTCCGGCGCACAGGCTACCGCGAGCACTCCGGCCGCGCCCGCCGAAAAAGCGCCGCCGCTCGACCTCTCGATTCGCCAGTTCGCACTCACGGGCGGCACGGTGCATGTGCACGACGAGGCCGCCGCGCGGCCCGTGCAACTGGACCTGAACAACCTCACGGCGACGCTTGCCAACTTCTCGTCGACGGCGAAGCAGCCCGCCGCCTACACGCTCGCGTTCGCCGCGCCCGAAGGCGGCACGGCGCAGGTCTCGGGCAACTTCGGCATGGCCGCGCAAAGCGCCGACGCGAAGATCGCGCTCAACGCGCTCGCGCTGCCGGCGCTGCAGCCTTATATCGACAACGTCACGGCCGCGCAGATCGTCGACGGCAAGCTGAGCCTCGATGCGCTCGTCAACGCGAACTGGGCGAAGCAGCCCGCCGCCGTGACGGTCGGCGCGAGCACGCTGACGCTCGACGCCCTGAAGGTCGCCGCGCGCGGCGCGAAGGCGCCCGCGCTCGCGCTCGCGAAGGGCACCGTGCAGCTGACCCAGGTCGATCTGGCGGCGCGCACGGCGCAAGTCGCCTCGGTGGACACCACGGGTCTGGCCGTCAACGCCGAGCGCCTGAAGAACGGCAAGATCGATCTGATGGAGCTGGCGGCCACGCATGAAGCCGCGCCGCAGCGCACGGCGATTCACGCGGCGCAGAAGTCGGTGCAGGAAGGCCCGACGTGGCGCTTCAAGATCGACGCGGTGAGCGTGAACGACGGCTCGGTCAACTTCACCGACAGCACCACGCCGCGCCCCGTGAAGCTCTCGATCGCGCCGCTCGACCTCAAGGTCCAGCAGATCAGCGACGACATGAAACACGCGCTGCCGATCGAGTTGAAGGCGACCGTCAACAAGAAGGGCACGCTCGCGCTCGACGGCAACGTGAATCCCACGCCGCTGAAAGCGCAGTTGAAGATCGACGCGAACCGGCTCGATGCCGCCGCGTTCGAGCCGTATTTCGGCAACCAGCTGAACGCGGTGATCGCGAGCGCGCTGCTCAACATGAAGGGGCAGTTGTCGGTCGAGCAGGGCAAGGCGATGCGGGCGAACTATCGCGGCGACGCGGCGCTCGTGGACGTGCGCATGCTCGACAAGGCGACCTCGGACCCGTTCGCGGGCTGGCGCTCGCTCGCGCTCACGAACCTCAAGGCGAATTACGACGAGGCGCGCGGCACCGACGTCGACGCGAGCCGCGTGACCTTCGCGGGCTTCTACGGGCGCGTCCTGCTCGACTCGCAGGGCAAGCTGAACCTGAAGGACGTGGTGGCGCACGAGAGCGGTCAGGCGCAGTCGCTCACGCGCGACACCGGCGCCGCGCAGCGCGGCGGCCGCGAGCCGGTGCCGCTCACGCCGCAGGCCGCGAGCGAACCCGCAGCCGCGCCGGTGCAGACGGCGTCGGCGCCTGCCGCCGCGTCGGTCGCGGGCGCGACCGTGACGGCCGCGCAGCCGCCGAAGAATCCGGTGCGCCTGCACTTCGGCCAGCTCGTGCTGCAAAACGGCCGCGTGAACTACACCGACAACTTCATCAAGCCGAACTACACCGCCGACCTCGTGCAGATCCAGGGGACCGTGGGCGCGTTCGGCACCGAGTCGACCACGCCCGCGCCCGTCGATGTCTCGGCGAAGCTCGCGGCCAACGGCCCGATCACGATCAAGGGTACGGTGAATCCGCTGATCGCCAAGCCGTCGCTCGATCTCACCGCGAGCGCGCACGACATCGAACTGACCAATCTCACGCCGTACTCCGCGAAGTACGCGGGCTATCCGATCACGAAGGGCAAGCTCAACGTCGACCTGCACTATCAGCTCGCCGACGATCAGCTCACGGCGAACAACCACATCTTCATCGACCAGTTGACGTTCGGCGATCACGTCGACAACGACACGGCGACGAAGCTGCCGGTGCGCCTCGCGATCTCGCTGCTGAAGAACCGTCGCGGCGAAATCGACGTGAACATTCCGGTGTCGGGTTCGCTCTCGAATCCGGAGTTCAGCATTGGCGGGCTGATCTGGAAAGCGGTGCTGAACCTGATCGCAAAGGCCGTGACCGCGCCGTTCTCGCTGCTCGCGAATGCGTTCGGCGGCAGCGGCGAAGAACTCGGTTATGTGGAATTCGCGCCGGGCACGGCGACGCTCACCGACGCCGATACGAAGAAGCTCGACACCATCGCCAAGGCGCTCGACGACAAGCCGTCGATCAAGATCGATCTGATCGGCCGCGTCGATCCGGCCGTGGATACGCCTGCGCTGCGCGAGCAATACGTGGATCGTCTCGTGCGTCAGCAGAAGGTGAAGGACACCGTGGGCAACGGCGAAAGCGTGGACACCTCGGCAGTGAAGGTCGATCCGAAGGAGTACAACAAGTATCTCGAGAAGGCCTATAAGTCGGGCGACTTCAAGAAGCCGCGCAACATGATCGGCCTGACCAAGAGCTTGCCCGAGGACGACATGAAGCAGGCGCTCGCCGAACACGCGCCCGTGGACGACGCGACGCTGCGCGATCTGGCGCAGCGGCGCGCGCAGGCGGTGCAGCAGTATTTCGAGGGCAAGGTGGATCCGAGCCGCGTGTTCGTGGTGGCGCCCAAGCTCGATGCCAAGGGTATCGACGACAAGGGCGCGACGACGCGGGTGGATTTCGGCCTGAAGTAAGCGGCTGACGATGCAAAAAAGGCGCGCCCTTGTGAGGCGCGCTTTTTTATTCCTGTGCGTGCAATGGGCCGGGTTTGCGCCATTGCAGCAATACACCACGTCACTGCATTTCGAACCTTCACGGGCTTCCCGCCACCTTGCCGCGAATGCGTCCCAACACTCGCTCAAATTCGAACCACGGCCATTCGATCGAATCGAGCGAACTCTTGATGCACACGCCCAGTTCCGTATCGCCTTCCATCACGAGACGGCGGCTGAAAAAAAGCGTATCGGCATCTTCTTTACGGCGCATGAGCGCGAAAAAATCGCGCGCAACGGCGCTAATGACGAGATCGGGTTGCCCGGACGAGCGCAACGCATGAAAGGCGTTCGCCCGAAACATGAAATCGAGCACGAGGCCCGCATCTTTCACGTCGATGCGCAACGCGCGCCCCTCGATCGACGATTTCAGATCGCCGGGAAGATGGGGGCGAAGTGCGAGATTCAGCGCTCTGGCGAACAGTATCGTGCCGGGATACGCGGGTAACAGCGACAGCATGCGCTTGACGGGCGACGGAATGCGATGAAACAGTTCATTCATTTCAGGTCCTCTGCACGGCATCCATTCAGGATCGAACGAATTCGAAGCCGGGTTTCGAATGCCAATAGCCATTGCACGGCGCGGCGGGCATCAAGGGGAGCATGTGCGCCAAGGCATCCGCGGATTCGGACGGCTCGCGAATGACGCGGTGAAAGAGCGACACAAGTTCTTCGGTGTGATGTTGCTGCGGGCTGATGCGCACGATATCGACGCCCATGTTTTTCATCGTGCCGATTTCGTCGATCAGCGTGTAGATATGCGCGGTCTGCGTGGAGATGCCGTTGAGCACGAAAAGCGGCTGCAATTCGCGCGTTTCCAGCAGCATGCCGTCGGCATAGTCTTTGCACACATACTGGCAATTGTCTTTGGGGAAATTGCGGTTGCGTGCGCTGAAACAGCGTGCGGAATACGCCAGCGGCAAACGTCCATAAGCCAGCACCTCGGTTTGCATGCCGGCCGGTCGCGCATGCTGCAACGCGCGCAAATCGAACTGATGCATTTCGTGCGGCGCCACCCAGCGTTTTGCACCTGCCTCCGCGAAGATGTCGAGTGTCGGCGGATTGAAAATATTCAGCGATGCGCCTGCAACGAAGGGCTTTCCTCGCGTACGCTGCACGGCGCCCACGTCGTTGGCCTCGACGCCGTAGCAGCCGTTATCCGCGATGTCCGCAAGCACGCGCATGTCCTTGCCGGATTCCAGCAAGGTTTGCGTGCTCAGTACGACTTCCTTGCCCGCATCGGTTAAGCGTGCGGCAACGTCCATCCAGTCCGAAAACCGCATTTCGTGGCGGCGCGAACACACCACTTCGCCGAGGTAGACAATATCGACCGGCAGGGTCGCCACGCGCTCGTAGAACGCGAGCAATGTCGTGCGCGGCCAATAATATTGAACGGGTCCAAGCGAGATCTTCAAGATTGACGCTCCGTGCGATGCGCGTGGCAATGACTCATTTCCAGGGGCGATGCAGTGCGCCCAAAGTCTGCTGATGTCCTTCGGAAAGCCGCGAAAGATCCGTCTGCCAGTCGGGTTGAACGCGAAAGTGCAGCGGGTCGCGCAAACACTGGTCGATCGCTTCGCGCCAGACACGCGTGACTTGTTCGACATACGCCGAACTGCGTTGCCGTCCTTCTATTTTCACCGCGCGTACGCCCATCTCGATCAGCTTCGGCAGCAGTTCGAGCGTGTTCAGGCTGGTCGGTTCTTCGATCGCGTAATACGCTTCGCCTTCGACCACGAAACGTCCTTTGCACAGCGTCGGATAGCCGCTCTTTTCATTGACGTCGTAGCGGTCGATCAGCAGACCGTTGAGCCGCGATTCGAGTCCCGCCGCCGTCTGCAACCAGCGCACGGCTTTCGCGGGCGAACACACGCCGTTCAGATTCGGCGATTCGCCGGTCACATACGACGACAGCGCACAACGGCCTTCCGCCATCACGCACAGACTGCCGAAACCGAATACCTCGATTTCGACCGGCGTTTGGCCGATCAACTGCTCGACTTGCGACAGCGACAGCACGCGCGGCAAGACCGCGCGCGCAATGCCGAATTGCTCGTGATAGAAGTTGACCGCCTGATGATTGGTCGCCGATCCCTGCACCGATAAATGCAATCGCAACCCCGGGTGATGTCGCGAGGCGTAACGCATGAGACCGGGGTCGGCGAGAATCACGGCATCGACGCCGAGATCCGCGGCGGCATCCACGGCGCTGTGCCAGTTCGCGATCGAGTCCGGTTGCGGATAGGTGTTGAGCGCGAGAAAGACCTTGCGCTTGAGCGCATGCGCGTAGCGAATGCCGGTTTCTATCGCTTCGCGCGTGAAATTCAGCCCGGAAAAGTTGCGTGCGTTTGTCGCATCACGAAAGCCGAGATAGACACAGTCGGCGCCATTGTCGACCGCGATCTTCAGTGCGGGAAGATTGCCGGCGGGGCAGACCAGTTCGATCGGCGACGGGTCCGGTTGAGCGTCTTTGGGGAAATGCATTTTCGACTTCACTCAAGGCAAAAGCAGTCGTGAATTCAGTGCGGTGCGTCACGTCGACACTTGATTTCCAGTGGCAACGAGCGGCGCCGCGTAATCGACGAATGCTTTTATGGAGTTGGGTTGAAAATGAATATAGGCAACTACGGCACGAAGGGAAATTACCGTTTTGATATCGATGAAAAGACAAAACGGTATAGATATACCGCGATTTCTGACCTCACTTCGCTTCGCTTCACGCCGCGCGTTTCCCGAACGCATGTTTCTCGATCACGCGCGCGAGCGTGTCGAACGCTGGCTCGATGTGCTCGTGCGGCACGCATGCGTAACCGGTTAGCAATCCTTTGCGTTGCTGCTTGCCGAGATAATACGAAGCGAGTGGCCGCACGATCACGCCCGCGTCATAGGCCGCCGCCGTCACCACGCGGTCGTCGCAATGATCCGGCAGTCTGAGCACGAAATGCAGACCGGCTTCGTCGCCCATCACGGGCAGCGCGTCGCCGAAATGCCGCGTCACGGCATCGATCAACAATTGCCGACGCTCGCCGTAGAGCGTGCGCATGCGGCGTACGTGCGAAGTCAGATAGCCGTCCATGATGAATTCGGCCAGCACGGCCTGCTGCATCAATTGACCTTCGCGATACAGTTCCGCCACACCGGTGCGAAACGTCGCCGCGAGTCGTTCCGGCACCACCATATAGCCCACGCGCAAACCCGGAAACAGCAGCTTGCCGAGACTGCCCACATAGATCACGCGATCCGATTCGTCGAGCCCCTGCAGCGACGCAAGTGGCCGGCTGCCGTAGCGAAACTCGCTGTCGTAATCGTCTTCGATGATCCAGACCTTGTGCTGGCGCGCGTATTCGAGCAGCGTGCGGCGGCGCGCGAGGCTCATCACCATGCCGAGCGGATACTGATGCGACGGCGTGACGAGCGCCATGCGCGGCGGATGGCGCAGGTCCGATTCGCGCGGATTCAATCCTTCGGCATCCACAGGAATCGGCGCGAGTTTGATGCCCGAGGCCTGCAGCACGCTGCGCGCGCCCCAGTAGCACGGTTCCTCGACCCACGCGCGGTCGCCGTGGTCGGCGAGCAGCCGCACGGCAAGATCGATCGACTGATGAATGCCCGTGGTGATGATGATCTGGTCGGGCGTGCAGCGCACCGAGCGCGCGACGCGCAAATAGTCCGACAAGGCGCGCCGCAAAGGCCGATAGCCGCCGCCCGGCGCATAGGTGAGCAGATCGTGGCTCGCCGACTTCCAGAGCCGCGATTGCAGGCGGCTCCAGGTGCGCGCGGGAAACTCGGCCACGTCCGGCACGCCGGGCATGAACGCGCCCCATTGCTTGGCGGAGACGCCCGCTTCGTCGATCAGGCGCTGCCCGCGCACCGACATGTCGCCGCGCGGGCACGCCGCCGGTTCGGCATTCGCGGCATTCGCGGCCGACGCGTCGGCGCCGTCCGGCGTGGCCGCGGTCGCGCGCGGGCCGACCGCGGCGGAATCCGGGCGCGTGTCGGCCACATAGGTGCCGCTGCCGGTGGTCGAGAGCACGTAGCCTTCGGCGCTCAACTGGTCGTAGACGTGCAGCACCGTATTGCGCGCGATGCCGAGATCGCCGGCCAGCGTGCGCGAGCTGGGCAGCTTGGTGCCGGGCGCGAGTTTTCCGGTCAGAATGGCCTGCTGCATCAGGCGCAGGAGCTGCCGGTAGACGGGTTCGACGTCGTTTTTGTCAAGCTGCGCGGCCAGCCAGTCGGACAAGATGACCATGACCAAGTGGTTCCATCAGGAATAATGAAATGGCTCCATTGGATAGAGCCGGGACAGACTATAGTAATCCGCACGTCAGATCTGGTTAATGCAAGCGACAGAATTTATTTAATCGCGCCGGATCGGCGGTTCGCGGCAATACGGGCTCGCGGCAATACGGGAATAGAGACAGGAGACTGGGCGATGAAGCACTCGGACGTGATCGTCAGCTTTCGCGGCGTGCGCAAGACCTACGACGGCGAAACGCTGGTCGTGAAGCAACTCGATCTGGACATCTATCAGGGCGAGTTCCTGACGCTGCTGGGGCCGTCCGGCTCCGGCAAGACCACGTGCCTGATGATGCTCGCCGGCTTCGAGTTTCCCACCGGCGGCGAGATCCGTCTCGAAGGCAAGCTGCTCAACAACGTGCCGCCGCACAAGCGCGACATCGGCATGGTGTTCCAGAACTACGCGCTGTTCCCGCACATGACGGTCGAGCAGAACGTGGCGTATCCGCTGGGCGTGCGCAAGGTGCCCGCCGGCGAGCGCGCCGCGCGTGTGAACGATGCGCTCAAGATGGTGCGCATGGAAAGCTTCGCGAAGCGTTACCCGGCGCAATTGTCGGGCGGTCAGCAGCAGCGTATCGCGCTGGCGCGCGCGCTGGTGTTCCAGCCCAAGCTCGTGCTGATGGACGAACCGCTCGGCGCGCTCGACAAGCAACTGCGCGAACATATGCAGTACGAACTGAAGTCGCTGCACGAGAAGCTTGGCGTCACTTTCGTCTACGTCACGCACGATCAGGGCGAGGCGCTCACGATGTCGGACCGCGTCGCGGTGTTCGACAAAGGCATCGTGCAGCAGCTCGACAGCGTCGACCGCCTGTACGAGTCGCCGTGCAACGAGTTCGTCGCGAACTTCATCGGCGACAGCAATCGTCTGCGCGGCAAGATCGCCTCCGTCGAAGGCGAGTTCTGCGAAATCCATCTGGCCGACGGCACGCGTCTCAAGGGCCGCAACGTTGCGGGCGCGCAGGCGGGCGCCGACGCCATCGCGTGCATCCGTCCCGAGCGCATGAAGCTCGCCGCGAACGGCTTGTCGAATGGCGCGCTGAACGGTGCGAACGCCATCGCGGGCGAGGCCCGCAGTCTGATCTATTACGGCGACCACGTGCGCATGCGCTGCGGTCTGCCTCAGCAGGACGAGTGCTTCGTGAAGGTGCCGCTCGGCACCGCGGCGCTCGCCGGTTTCGCGCCCGGTCAGCCGGTCGCGCTCGAGTTTGCGCCCGAACATCTGCGCGTGTTCGCGTGAAGACGACCGGGCCACGCCTTGCGTGCTGAAGGGCCCGGCAAGACAACCACCAAGGAGAAGGGACTCACCATGAAGAAGATCGGCAACATGCGCGTTGCGGCGGTCGCGGCCACGCTCGCACTCTCGTTCGGCGCGGCGCACGCGGCGGAACTCACGGTCGTGAACTTCGGCGGCGCGAATGGCAACGCGCAGAAGGCGGCCTTCAACGAGCCGTACCAGGCGCAATCGGGTACCAAGATCACCACCGTCGAGTACAACGGCGAGCAGGCCAAGGTCAAGGCGATGGTCGAGGCGAAGCACGTCAACTGGGACGTGGTGGAAGTCGAAACGGGCGACATCGCGCGCGGCTGCGACGAAGGCCTGTACGAAAAGCTCGACTGGTCCAAGCTCGGCAACAAGAGCGACTTCATCAAGGCCGCGCAGCAGCCGTGCGGCGCGGGCTTCTTCGTGTGGTCGACGGCGCTCGCCTATAACGCCGACAAGCTCAAGACCGCGCCCACGAGCTGGGCCGACTTCTGGGACACGAAGAAATTCCCGGGCAAGCGCGGCATGCGCAAGGGCGCGCAGTACAACCTCGAATTCGCGCTGATGGCCGACGGCGTCGCGCCGCAGGACGTCTACAAGGTGCTCTCGACGAAGGCGGGCCAAGACCGCGCGTTCAAGAAGCTCGACGAACTGAAGCCGAACATCCAGTGGTGGGAAGCGGGCGCACAGCCGCCGCAGTTCCTCGTGGCCGGCGACGTGGTGATGTCCACGGCCTTTAACGGCCGCATCGACGCCGCGCAGCGCGAAGGCAAGAACCTCAAGGTCGTCTGGAACGGCAGCATCTACGATCTGGACTACTGGGCGATTCCGAAGGGCTCGCCGAACAAGGACGGCGCGCTCAAGTACATCGCCTATACGCTCTCGCCGAAGCCGCAGCAGGAGTACGCGAAGCACATCGCCTACGGTCCGGTGAACCAGAACGCCATCAAGGCGCTCGATGAGAAGACGCTGGAAAACCTGCCGAACTCGCCGGCCAACGGCAAGAACGCGGTGCAGCAGAACCTCACGTTCTGGACCGACCACGGCGACGAACTGGAGCAGCGCTTCGCATCGTGGGCCGCGAAGTAAGCGCCTGAATCAACGCATGAACCGTTGAAGTATCCGTTGCGCGGCGCGCCTCGTTTTTCTCGGGGCGCGCCGCGCGGCAACGGAGGCAGTGCAGGAGACTTGATGTGACAACGATGACGACCGCGACCCAAGTCGCCGACAACGCAGGCGAATCGAGCGCGCGCCTCGAGCGCGAGCTGCGCCTCGCGCAGGCGAAGAAACGCACGATGGCGCTGCTGCTGATCGCGCCGCTGGCGATCTTTCTGGTGCTGATTTTCGTCGTGCCGATCGCGGCGCTGCTCACGCGCGCCGTGCAGAATCCCGAAGTGGCCACCGCGTTGCCGCACACGGTTGCGGCGCTGCACGGCTGGGATCGCAAGAGCGCGCCGCCCGACGCGGCGTATGCCGCGCTCGCGCAGGACCTCACCGCGGTGCAGGACGGCGACGCCATGGGCGCGCTCGCGCGCCGCCTGAACGTGGAAATCGCGGGCTACCGCTCGCTCGTCGCCAAGACCGCGCGCGCCATGCCGCTCGCCGACGACGACGGCAAGCCGCTCACACTCACGCCCGCACAGACGCGCGCCAAAATCGTCGAACTCGACGACCGCTGGAACGACGTCGCGTACTGGCAAGCCATCGCGAAGAACAGCGGCCGCTATTCGCCGTTCTATCTGCTCGCGTCGCTCGATCACAAGCAGGACGCATTCGGCAGCATCGTGGCCGCCGATCCCGAGCAGCAGATCTATCTCGCCGTCTTCGGCCGCACCTTCGTGATCAGCGTGTTCGTCACGTTGTTCGCGCTCGCGCTCGGCTATCCGCTCGCCTACTGGATCTCGACGCTCTCCGAGCGCCGCGCGAATCTCGTGATGATCCTCGTGCTGATTCCGTTCTGGACGTCGATTCTCGTGCGCGTGGCCGCGTGGATCGTGATCCTGCAAAGCGAAGGGCTCGTAAACAAAGCTCTGATCGGCACCGGCATCATTTCGTCGCCGCTCGCGCTGCTGTTCAACCGCGTGGGCGTCTATATCTCGATGACGCACATTCTGCTGCCCTTCATGGTGCTGCCGCTCTACAGCGTGATGAAATCGATTCCGCCGACGTTTCAGCGTGCGGCCGTCTCGCTCGGCAGCCATCCGTTCGCGGCCTTCTGGCGCGTGTACGTGCCGCAGACCTATCCGGGCATCGGCGCGGGCGTGCTGCTCGTCTTCATCCTCTCGATCGGCTACTACATCACGCCCGCGCTGCTCGGCGGTCCGGCCGACCAGATGGTGAGCTACTACGTGGCGTACTTCACGAACGTGTCGATCAACTGGGGCATGGCGTGCTCGCTCGGCGCGCTGCTGCTCGCCGCCACGACCGTGCTGTACTTCGTCTACGTGCGCTTCACGCGCACGAACCTGAGCCTCGGCTAACGGAGGCCACGTCATGAAATTCGCGAAACCGCTGTTTGCGCCGCATACCTCGGGCATCGAACGCATCTGGTACTTCACGTTGCGCGGCCTTGCCGTGCTCACGCTGCTGTATCTGATCCTGCCCGTGCTGGCGATCGTGCCGCTGTCGTTCTCGTCGAGCACGTTTCTCGTCTATCCGATTCCGGGCTGGTCGCTGCGCTGGTACGAAAACCTCGTGATGTCCGACGAGTGGCGCATGGCCGCGAAGAACAGCTTCATCGTCGGGCCGCTCGCGACGGTGGTGGCCACGGTGCTCGGCACGCTCGCGGCCATCGGTCTGAACAAGGCTGATTTCCGCGGCAAGTCGCTGCTGATGGCGATCCTCATTTCGCCGATGATCGTGCCCGTGGTGGTGGTGGGCGTGGGCATGTATCTGTTCTTCGCGCCGCTCGGCCTCGCCAACACGTATATCGGGCTGATTCTCGCGCACGCGTCGCTGGGCGTGCCCTTCGTGGTGACGACGGTGTCGGCGACGCTCGCGGGCTTCAATCACAATCTCGTGCGCGCGAGTCTCTCGCTGGGCGCGAATCCGGTCACGACCTTCTTCCGCATCACGCTGCCCGTGATCGCGCCGGGTGTGATTTCGGGCGCGCTGTTCGCGTTCGCGACGTCGTTCGACGAAGTGGTCGTCACGCTGTTCCTCGCGGGCGCCGATCAAACGACGCTGCCGCGCCAGATGTTCACCGGCATCCGCGAAAACATCAGTCCGACGATTGCCGCGCTCGCGACGATCCTGATCGTGTTTTCGACCTGTCTGCTGCTGGCGCTCGAATGGCTGCGCGGCAGGAATGCGGCGCGTGCGATCAAGGCCTGAAGTCCTTCGGCTCAAAAAAAGCGGCGCATCTGCGCCGCTTTTTTCTTGTCCACTCGTTGTGTTTAAACCGCGATGCTCGCGGGCACGCGCCGCTTCACCCAGCGCGTCGCCTCGTCATAGGCGTTCGCCAGTTGCAGCACGGAAAAGTCCGCGCGCGGCTTGCCGATCAGTTGCAGACCCATTGGCAGCCCTTGCGCGTTGAAGCCGGCCGGCACGCTCACCACGGGCAGCCCGGCGAGACTCGCGCCGATCACCACTTCCATCCAGCGGTGATAGGTGTCCATCGCGCGGCCCGCGATCGACTTCGGCCAATGCTCGTTCGCATCGAACGGGAAGATCTGCGCGCTCGGCAGCGCCAGGTAGTCGTACTGCTCGAACAGCGCGAGCAGCGCGTTGTACCACTGGCTGCGCGCGACCGAGGCTTGCCACACGTCCTCGCCCGAGAGCGCGAGGCCGCCTTCGACTTCCCATTGCGCTTCCGGCTTGAGCAGCGCGCGCTTCGCGGGATCGCGCCAGAGCGCGCCGAGCGTGCCCGCGACCGAGAAGTGACGCAGCGTGCGCCAGCACTCCCAGAGCTTTTCCATCGGATAGTCGGGACGCGCGGCCTCGACCGTGCAGCCGATCGCGCCGAAGTCCCCGAGCGCCGTCTCGCAGAGCGCGAGCACGCCGTCTTCCATCGCCAGATAGCCGCCGTAGTCGCCGAGCCAGCCGATGCGCGTGCCGCCGAACTCGCGCGCGAGCGGCGCCGTGAACTGCGCGGGATCGTCGCCGAGCGAGAGCGGCGCGCGCGCGTCGTAGCCCGCCTGCGTCGCCAGCAGCATGGCGAGGTCGGGCACGCTGCGGCCCATCGGCCCCGCGCTGCCGAGCTGGTTTAGAAGAGATCGACGGCGGGCGCGTTGGGCACGCGGCCCTGCGAAGGCCGGAAGCCGAACACGTTGTTCCAGCCCGCGGGATTGCGCAGCGAGCCCATCATGTCGCTGCCGTCGGCGACCGGCAGCATGCGCAGCGCGAGCGCCACGGCCGTGCCGCCGCTGCTGCCGCCCGCGCTGCGGCCAGGATCGTACGCGTTGAGCGTGGTGCCGAACACCGTGTTGTAGGTGTGCGAGCCCAGTCCGAACTCCGGCGAGTTGGTCTTGCCGATGAAGATCGCGCCTTGCGCACGCAGCCGCGCGACCATCAGCGCGTCGCTCTTCGGCACTTCGTTGCGGAAGATCGGCGAGCCTTGCGTCGAGGCGAGGCCGGCCGTCGCCGAAAGATCCTTGGGCGCCTGCGGGATGCCGTGCAGCCAGCCGAGATACTCGCCGCGCGCGAGTTGCGCGTCGCGTTCGTCGGCTTCGGCCAGCAGCGCGCCGCGTTCGCGCAGCGACACGATGGCGTTGGCCGGTGTGTTCACGCGCGCGATGTGGTCGAGGAAGGCGTGCATCACTTCGCGGCACGAGACCTTGCGCAGGCGGATCCACTGCGAGAGTTCGAGCGCGTCGGCGGCGACGATGTCGTGGGGCGCGAGCGGGGCGGACGGGGGCAATGCCTGATTCATGCGTGACTCTCGGTGAAGATGGTGACGGATGGGGCGGCTGGAGCGGGCTCCGGTTCATTGTCGCCTGGCCTGCGCGCGCGCGAAAGCGAACGGCTGGTTGTCGCGTGAATCAGCGGTTGCCGCCTTGGGTGCGTTGCTTGTGCGTCGTCGATATGCGGCGTTTGCTTTTTGTAAGCGCGATGACGACAATAGCGCCTCTTGCGCGCCGGGGTGCATGTCGGCGGTATTCAGGGCGCATTCGTGCCGACCATGCGCCGGATATGCGCCGAATATGCGCCGCCCCGAGCGCCGTACGGCCACACGCCGACCGCAGGAACGTTCAAGCCCGACGCCCGGTTGGCGCGGTAGGCTTCGTGCTCGTCGCTTGATTGAAGATCTGGTTGAAGGAAAGGTAATGAGCAGTTTGTATTCGCCCTCGATGGCGTCGCGCGGCTCGCAGGTCCGCGCCGAAATGGCCCGAGGGATGCGCGCCGCGCTGCCCGTCATGCTGGGTTTCGTGCCGTTCGCGCTGGTGCTGGGCGCGCAGGCCGCCCAGAAGGGCCTCAGCGTCCTCGAAGTGCCCATGATGACGGGGATGAACTTTGCGGGCGGCTCGGAGTTCACGGCCGTCCGTCTGTGGACCTCGCCGCCGCATATCGCGCTGATCGTCCTGATGTCGTTGCTCGTGAACGCGCGCCATATCCTGATGGGCGCCGCGCTCGCGCCTCGCCTGCGTCACGTGCCGCTGCCGCGCGCGCTGGCCGCGCTGTTCCTGATGTGCGACGAGAGCTGGGCGCTCGCGCTCGCCGACGCCAACGGGCGCAAGCAGGACTCGATCAGCCTCGCCTACTACCTCGGCGCGGCCGTCAACCTGTGGCTGACGTGGGTCGCTTTCACGGCGCTCGGGGCCGTGCTCGGACCGGTGCTCGGCGACGTCGAGCGCTATGGCTTCGACATGGCCTTCACGGCCGTTTTCCTCGTGCTGCTCAAGGGCATGTGGAAGGGCGCGCGGGCGTCGAGCCCGTGGTTCGTGAGCCTCGTGGTGGCGGGCGTCACGTACCGGCTCGTGCCGGGCGCGTGGTATGTCGCGGCGGGCGCGTGCGCCGGTCTGCTGGCGGCGGTTGCGATGGAGAAGCGCGATGCTTGACTGGACCACCGTACTTGTCATCGTGCTGATGGCGGCGTCGACCTACGCCACGCGCGTGGTTGGCTTCGTGGTGCTGCGTGACCGCACGCTGAGCCCGCGCATGCAGGCGATCATGCAGAACGTGCCGGGCTGCGTGCTGATCTCGGTGATCGCGCCCGCGTTCGTGTCGAGCCGTCCCGCCGATCTTCTCGGCCTCGCGGTCACGCTCGCCGCCGCCATGCGGCTTTCGCTGCTGCCGACTGTGGTGATCGGCGTAGTGGCGACGGGGCTGCTGCGGCACTTCGTCGGCTGAACGTGATGGGAGCGTCGGCGCGCTGAGCGCGTGCCGTCCTTGAATCCTTCGCCGTTCGAGCAAGATAGTTCGGATGCCAAATGATTACTGATGCGTACGCGTAGCAGCTTCGTTGCGCGTGGTGTTTGCGTTTTGTGGCGTCGCTATCGACAATAGCGTCTGTCGCCACCGGAGCCGCGAGCGGAGAGAACATGGAGCTACGCCAACTGCGCTATTTCGTCAGCGTGATCGAGCACGGCAGCATGGGCCGTGCGGCGCTCGAACTGGGGATGGTCACCTCGGCGCTGAGCCAGCAGATCAGCCGGCTCGAAAGCGAACTCTCGACGCGTCTCCTGCAGCGCACTTCGGGCGGCGTCGTGCCCACCGACGCGGGTCTCGCATTCTGGCGTCAGGCGCAGCTTGCGCTGCGTCACGTCGATGCCGCCGCGGCCGCCGCGCGCGAAAAGCGCCTCTCGGGGCAGGTGAGCGTGGGCCTCGCGCCCAGCACGAGCGGCGTGCTCGCGGTGCCGTTCATGCGTGCGATGCAGGAGCGTTATCCCGATGTGCGTCTGCGTATCGTCGAAAGTCTCTCGGGTTATCTTGGGTCGATGCTCGGCGCGCGGCAGATCGATCTCGCGGTGATTTTCCGCGAGGAGCCCGCGCAGCGCTGGAGCGTGATGCCGCTGCTCGACGAGCGTCTGTTCGTGATCGGCGCGAAGGATCTCGCGGGCATGCCGACGGGTTCGCGCGTCGCGCTCGCGAAGCTCGGCGACCTGCGGCTGATCTTGCCGAGCGGGTCGCATGGTTTGCGCAGTCTGCTCTCGAAGGCGTTCGAGCGCGCGCGCAGCGCGCCGAACGTGGTCGCGGAAGTCGACGGTCTCGCCGTGCTGATGGACGCCGTCTGCCACGGCCTCGCCGCGACGATCCAGCCTGGCGCCGCCCTCGCGCGCGTCGCGCCCGGCACGCTCGCGAGCGTGCGCGTTTCGGACCGCGACGCGCTGCGTCCCAATCTGCTCGTCAGTGTCTCCGACGACGAACTCTCGCCCGCCGCGCTCGCGGCCCGCGTCGTGCTCGCCGACGTTGCGCGCGAACTCGTGCAGGCCGGGCGCTGGCCCGGCGCCGCGTTGCGCGCATAACGTCGCGGTCGGGATTGCCGCAGCGCTTCGCCACAGCGCTTCGCCGCAACCCTTCACGAATCGTGAAGCCCTGTTGCCGTGCGCCTGCTGGCGCGCGCGGCGTGTGCCCTCTAGAGTGCGTCTCGAAGGAGACATACGAAGATGGCCGAAGTATTGAACGCGACCCACAGCGCGATCCCCACCGCGACCCCCGCCGATATCGTCGCCGACGTCCTCGTGATCGGCGGCGGCAATGCCGCGCTCTGCGCCGCCTTGATGGCGCGCGAAGCCGGCGCTTCGGTGCTGCTGCTCGAAAGCGCGCCGCGCGAATGGCGCGGCGGCAATTCGCAGCACACGCGCAATCTGCGCTGCATGCACGACGCGCCGCAAGACGTGCTCGTCGACGCCTATCCCGAGGAAGAATACTGGCAGGACCTGCTCAAGGTCACGGGCGGCATCACGAACGAGCCGCTCGCGCGCCTCGTGATCCGCGCGTCGTCGACGTGTCGTCCGTGGATGCGCAAGCATGGCGTGCATTTTCAGCCGCCGCTCTCGGGCGCGCTGCATGTGGCGCGCACCAACGCATTCTTCATGGGCGGCGGCAAGGCGCTCGTCAACGCGTATTACCGCAGCGCCGAAGCGCTCGGCGTGCAGATCCGCTATGAAACGCCCGTCGATCGCATCGAGATGGACGGCACGCGTTTCGTCGCGGCATACAGCGGCACGCAGCGTTTCGCGGCGCGCGCCTGCGTGCTCGCAGCGGGCGGCTTCGAATCGAACCGCGCGTGGCTGCGCGAAGCGTGGGGGCAAAACGAACGCGGCGAATGGCCCGCCGACAACTTCCTGATTCGCGGCACGCGCTTCAACGAAGGCGTGCTGCTCAAGCACATGATCGAGGCGGGCGCGGACGCGATCGGCGACCCGTCGCAATCGCATTGCGTGGCCATCGACGCACGCGCGCCGCTCTACGACGGCGGCATCTGCACGCGGATCGACTGCGTGTCGCTGGGCGTGGTCGTGAATCGCGACGCCGAACGCTTCTACGATGAAGGCGAGGACTTCTGGCCCAAGCGTTACGCGATCTGGGGACGTCTCGTCGCGCAGCAGCCGGACCAGATCGGCTATTCGATCATCGACTCGAAGGCCGTGGGCCGCTTCATGCCGCCGGTGTTTCCGGGCGTGCAGGCGAACACGCTGCCCGAACTCGCGCGCCAGCTCGGCTTGCCCGAGGCGCGCTTCGTCGAGACCGTGCAGCGCTATAACGCGGCGTGTCGCGTAGGCACGTTCGATCACACGACACTCGACGACTGTCACACCGAGCACTTGCAGCCGCCCAAGACGCACTGGGCGCTGCCGCTCGACGCGCCGCCGTTCTTTGGTTATGCGCTGCGGCCCGGCATCACGTTCACGTATCTCGGGCTCAAGGTGAACGCGCACGCGCAGGTGCACTTCGGCGGCGAGCCGAGCGCGAACCTCTATGTGGCGGGCGAAATGATGGCGGGCAACGTGCTCGGCAAGGGCTATACGGCGGGCGTGGGGATGTCGATCGGCACCGCGTTCGGGCGCATCGCGGGCACGCAGGCGGCGCGGGCCGCATTCGAATCGAAGGGAGCAGCACGTGCAGCAGCTTGAAGCATTGACGCGCGAGGCGCGCGAACTGGCCGCGTCCGGCGCGCGCGCCGACACGGCAACGAACGCAGGCGCGCCGCAACCGGCGCTGCGCGAACAGGCGATCCGCTTCGCGCCGCAAGCCATGACCGCGCACGAAAGCGAAGTCGCGCGGCAGATGCAGATCTGCAACGCGTGCCGCTATTGCGAGGGATTTTGCGCGGTCTTTCCGGCGATGACGAAGCGCCTCTCGTTCGCGAAAGCCGACGTCAACTATCTCGCCAATCTCTGCCACAACTGCGGTGCGTGTTATCACGCGTGCCAGTACGCGCCGCCGCACGAATTCGCGGTGAACGTGCCGAAGGCGATGGCGCAGGTGCGCATGGACACTTACACGGAATATGCGTGGCCGCGCGCGTTCGGCGCGCTCTACAAGCGCAACGGTTTAACGGTCGCGTTCGCGCTGGCGCTCGGCCTCGCGCTGTTCATCGCGCTGGGCGCGGTGCTCGGCGGTCCCGCAGTCGGACGCCCATTCAACAGCGCGATTCCCGGCGCCAACTTCTACGCGATCTTTCCGCACAACGTGCTCGCGACGCTGTTCGGCGCGGTGTTTCTGTTCGCGATGCTCGCGCTGGGCGTCGGCGTCACGCGTTTTCTGCGCGACGTCTCGACCGGCGACGCCACGCCGGGCGCACTCGTCGAAGCGGCGCACGATGCGCTCACGCTCAAGTATCTCGACGGCGGCCACGGCGAAGGCTGCAACGAAGCCGACGACCGCTTCACGCTCGCGCGCCGCCGCTTCCATCATCTGACGTTCTACGGCTTCATGCTGTGCTTTGCGGCCACGGCGGTCGCCACGCTCTATCACTACGCGTTCGGGCTGGAAGCGCCGTATCCGTTGCTGAGCGCGCCGGTGCTGCTCGGCACGGTGGGCGGCGTGAGTCTGCTGGCGGGCGCATCGGGATTGCTGTGGCTGAATCTGCATCGCGATCCGGCGCGCACGGACTTGCGTCAGCGTCCGATGGACCGCGCGTTCATCGCCCTGCTGATCATGACGAGCGCAAGCGGACTCGCGCTGCTTGCCTGGCGCGACACCGCCGCGATGGCCGGGCTGCTGGTCGTGCATCTGGGCGCGGTGATGGCGCTGTTCGCGACCATGCCCTACGGCAAGTTCGCGCACGGCATTTTTCGCAGCGCGGCGCTCGTGAAAGCGGCCATCGAAAGGCGTACGGCGAAGGCGCCTGCCACGGCATCGGACTGACGCGAGCCCCCGAAAAACAAGCAGCACAAGCAAAACCCGCAGCACCCGCAGCACCCCACAAAACCACAAGGAGACACGCATCGTGACCCCGTCCACCGTCGCCGGGACGCGCCCGGCCCGCACGCGCGCATCGACGGCTGCCGCCGTGCTGCGCGTGACGAGCGGCAACTTCCTCGAGCAATTCGACTTCTTTCTGTTCGGCTTTTACGCGACCTCGATCTCACGCGTGTTCTTTCCCGCCGACAGCGAGTTCGCCTCGCTGATGCTCACGTTCGCGGTATTCGGCGCGGGCTTTCTGATGCGGCCGCTCGGGGCGATTTTTCTTGGCGCGTATATCGACAAAGTGGGCCGCCGACGCGGCCTGATCGTCACGCTCGCGATCATGGCGAGCGGCACGATTCTGATCGCGGCGGTGCCGGGCTACGCGGCCATCGGCGTGGCCGCGCCGTTGCTCGTGTTGCTCGGGCGCTTGCTGCAGGGCTTTTCCGCGGGCGCGGAACTGGGCGGCGTCTCGGTCTATCTCGCCGAACTCGCGACGCCGGGCACCAAAGGCTTCTACACGAGCTGGCAGTCGGCGAGTCAGCAGGTGGCGATCGTCGTGGCGGCGGCGCTCGGTTATGCGCTCAACTCGTGGCTCAGCGCGAGCGCGATTGCCGCGTGGGGCTGGCGCATTCCGTTCCTGATCGGCTGCGCGATCGTGCCGTTCCTGTTTCTGCTGCGCCGCACGCTCGCGGAAACCGAGGCGTTCGCGGCGCGCACGCATCATCCGCGCGCGCGTGAAGTGTTCGCGCTGCTGCTCGCCAACTGGCGCATCGTGATCGCGGGCATGCTGCTCGTCGCGATGACGACCACGACGTTCTATCTGATCACCGTCTATACGCCGACGTTCGGCAAGACCGTGCTCAAGCTCACGACCGCCGAGAGCCTGATCGTGACGCTGTGCGTGGGCGTCTCGAACTTCTTCTGGCTGCCGGTGGGCGGCGCGATTTCCGATCGCATCGGCCGCAAGCCGATTCTCATCGGCATCACCGTGCTCGCGTTGCTCACGGCGTATCCGGCGCTGTCCTGGCTGGTGGCGAGCGCGAGCTTCGCGCGCATGCTCGCGGTGCTGCTGTGGTTCTCGTTTTTCTTCGGCATGTACAACGGTGCGATGGTCGCGGCGCTCACGGAAGTGATGCCCGCGCAGGTGCGGGTCGCGGGTTTCTCGCTGGCGTTCAGCCTCGCGACGGCGCTGTTCGGCGGCTTCACGCCGGCGGTCTCGACGTGGCTGATTCAGGTCACGCACGACAAGGCCGCGCCCGGTTACTGGCTGTGTTTCGCGGCGGCGTGCGGGCTGGGCGCGACGCTGGCGCTGTACCGGCGCGGCGCGCCGCTCGCGGTCGCACAATCGTAGATATTGATCGCGACGACGGGCGTTATGGCGCGGCGTCGCCAGGCAGCGCCGCGCCGCCGAGCGATTGATAGAGCGCGGCGGTATCCGCGAGACGCGTGGCCTGCGCGCGCGTGCGGTCGAGCGCGGTTTGCAGCGCCTGGCGCTGCGCATCGACGAGATCGAACTCGCTCACGCCGCCCGCCGCATATCTGGCGCGCGCGATATCGGCGCTCGCCTGCGCCTCGCGCGCGGCCGTGTCGCGCGCCTGCAGTTCGAGCGCGTCGTCCTGCAGCGCGTGCAGCGTATCGGCGACCTGTTGCAGCGCCAGCAGCACGGTTTGCCGATAATCGGCGAAAGCCGCGTCGTAAGCCGCTTGCGACGCGCGCCGCTTCGCGCGCAACTCGCCGCCGTGAAAAATCGGTTGCGTGAGACCGAGCCCGACGTTCCAGATGTTCAGCCCGCCGATCACATCGGCGACGCGCGTGCGCTCCGAACCCACGCTCGCCGAGAGCGAAATCTGCGGAAAGAGATTCGCCGTCGCCACGCCGATATTCGCGCTCGCCTGATGCAGCAGCGCCTCCGACGCGCGGATGTCGGGCCGTTCGCGCGCGAGCGTGGCGGGCAGCGTGAGCGCGACGGTGTCGGGCAGATGCAGCGCGTCGAGCGTGAGCGCATCGCGTGCTTGCACGTAGGCGTCGCTCGACGGCGGCGCGCCCAGCAGGATCGCCAGTTGATGATCGGTCTGCGCGAGTTGCGTCGTGAGCGGCGGCAGCGTGGCGCGCGTTTGCGCGAGCAGCGTGCGCTGGCTGTGCACGTCGAGGCGCGCGACGCCGCCCGCCGCGAGCCGCGCTTCGATGATCGCGAGCTGACGCGTTTGCGCGTCGATCAGTTGCTGCGTCGTGTCGATCTGACTACGCAGCGACGCGCGCCGCAGCGCGGCAGCGACGACGTTGCCCGCCACGCTCAGCTGCGCCGCTTGCAGTTCGTATTCCTGATAATTCACTTGCGCGAGCGTGGCTTCGAGCGCGCGCCGGTTAGCGCCGAAAATATCGAACACATAGGAGATGCTGACCGACGCATCGTAGAGCGTGAACGGGCCCGGATTCGGCACCTGCGTGATGCCGAACGCGGCCAGGTCGATCTTCTGACGCGTGCCGCTCAGCTTGGCGTCGATGGAAGGAAACAGCGTCGCGCCCGCTTGCGCGTTGTAGTTCTCGCGCGCTTCGACGAGCTTCGCGCGCGCCGATTCGAGCGTGGGACTCGCGCGCAGCGCTTCGTCGACGAGCGCGTCGAGCGCGGGACTGCCGAACTGCGTCCACCAGGCGCGCGGCGCGTGATCGGCGCTCGCGAAGGTTTGCGGCGCGCCGCCCGTGCCCGGCGCGGAGGCGGTGGCGGAGGGCAACGCCTCGCGCGTGTAGGTCGGTGTATCGGGCGCGGCGGGCGCGTGAAAATCGGGACCGACGGAGCACGCCGCGAGCACGAAACTCGACGCGAGGACAAGAGAGCGGGCGGGCGTCGTCATCGTCGTCTCAGTCGAGCGTGCGCCGGTAGAAGCGCACGGCGATCGCCATCACGATCGCCGTGAAGACCGCGAGCGGCCACACCGACGGCCACAGATCGGCCCAGCCGTTGCCCTTGAGCAGAATGCCGCGCACGAGGCGGTTGAAGTAGGTGAGCGGCAGCACGCCGCCGATCCACTGCGCCCAGCGCGGCATGCCCGCGAACGGGAACATGAAGCCGGACAGCAGCAGGCTCGGCAGAAAATAGAACACCGTGAGCTGCATGGCCTGCAACTGGTTCTGCGCGAGCGAGGAGAGCGTGATGCCCACCGTGAGATTGGCGGCGATGAACAGCAGCGCCGAAAGATACAGCGCGACGAGACTGCCCGCGAACGGCACATGAAACACGTAGCGCGCGGCCAGCACGATGATACTCGCCTGCACCAGCCCGATCGCCACGTAAGGCACGATCTTGCCCGTCATCACTTCGATGGGCAGCACGGGCGTCGCGAGCAGATTCTCCATGGTGCCGCGCTCGCGCTCGCGCGTGATGGCGAGGCCGGTCATCATCACCATCGTCATCGTGAGGATCACGCCCATCAGGCCGGGCACGACGTTGTACTGCGTGATGCCCTCGGGGTTGTAAAGGCGGTGGATCCGCACGTCGAAGGCGGCGGGCGTGCCGTTCAGGCGCGCGAGCGGTCCCGTGAGATCCTTCGCGGCGGCGGGCGCGACGAGGCCCGGCAGCGCCGCGAGCGCGGTGGTGATGGCGGTGGGGTCGGCGGCGTCGGCTTCGACGAGCAGCGCGGGGCGCTCGCCGCGCAGCAGACGCCGCGAGAAGTCGACGGGAACGCTCAGCACGAACTGCACGCTGCCGCGCGCGAGCGCGTGTTGCGCGGCGGCTTCGTCGGGCAGCGTTTCGATCACGTCGAAATAGGCCGAGTTCTTCATGCCCGCGACGAAGCTGCGCGCGAACGGACTGTCGTCGTGGATCACGATGGCCGTGGGCAGATGCTTGGGGTCGGTGTTGATCGCATAGCCGAACAGCGTCAACTGGATGATCGGCAGGCCGACGATCATCGCGAAAGTCACGCGGTCGCGCTTGAGTTGCAGAAACTCCTTGAGCACGATGCTCCACCAGCGCGAGACGGAGAACGCGGGCGCGAACTTCATGTCGCGCCTCCATAGTTATCCTGAGCGTGGCTCATCATGTAGATGAAGACGTCTTCGAGTCCCGTGTCGATGCGCTCCGCGCGCAGCGGCTTGCCCGCGGCGGCGTGCTTGACGGCGTGTTCGATGGCGGCGGCGAGCGCGGCGTGGTCGCGCCCGCTCGCATGCAGCGACGAGCCGAACACCACCGTCTGATCGACGCCGGGTTGCGCGCGCAATTGCGTGGAGAGTTCGCTGAGCTTGTCGCCGTGAATCGCCCAGGTTTCGAGGTTCTGCGAAGCGATCACCTCGGCGGCCGTGCCTTGCGCGAGCAGCTTGCCGTAGGCGATATAGGCGAGCTTGTGGCAGCGCTCGGCCTCGTCCATGTAGTGCGTGCTCACGAGCACGGAGATGCCGCGCGCGGCGAGTCGATGCAATTCTTCCCAGAAGTCGCGGCGCGCGGTGGGATCGACGCCTGCCGTGGGTTCGTCGAGCAGCAGCAGTTGCGGTTCGTGCAGCATGCACGCCGCGAGCGCGAGACGCTGTTTCCATCCGCCCGAGAGCGCGCCGGTGAGCTGGCTCGCGCGGCTGGCGAGGCCGAGCGATTCGAGCGCGCGGTCGACGGTCTCGCGACGGTTCGGCATCTGATAGATGCGCGCGACGAAGTCGAGATTTTCGCGGATCGTGAGGTCGTCCCAGTACGAAAAGCGTTGCGTCATATAGCCGACGCGCCGCTTGATCTGCGCGCTCTCGCGCACGATGTCGTAGCCGAGGCAGGTGCCTTCGCCCGAGTCGGGCGTGAGCAGACCGCACATGAGGCGGATCGAGGTGGTTTTGCCGCTGCCGTTCGGCCCCAGAAAGCCGAAGATCTCGCCGGGCGCGACGCGCAGCGAGACGTCGTTGACCACGTGCTTGTCGCCGAAGCGCTTGTTCAGATGGCGCACGTCGATCGCGTAGCGGGCCGGGTCGCTCATCGCCGCCTCATTGCTGCTCATTCTGTTCATTGGAGCCGCACTTCCACCGGCTGGCCCGGATGGAGCTTCGGCGCGTCGGCGGCGCTCGGGCGTGCCTCGATCATGTACACGAGCTTGCTGCGGCTCTCGTTGCTGTAGATGACGGGCGGCGTGTACTCGGCGGCGTTCGAGACATAGCTGAGCGTGGCGGGCACGTCGGCCGCGCAGCCGTCGCAATGCACGAGTATCTTGCGGCCCGGCGCGAGCGCGCCGACCGCGCTTTCCGGCACGAAAAAGCGCAGCTTCACGTTTTGCGGCGGCAGCATCTGCACGACCGGACTGCCCGCCTGCACCCATTCGCCGACACGATAGAGCGTGTCGTAGACGAGCCCGTCGCGCGGCGCGGCCACGCGCTTCTGGTCGAGCTTCCACTGCGCCTGCGCGAGCGTGGCTTGCGCGGCCTTGACGTCGGCGGCCTGTGCGGCGATCTGCGCCGTGCGGCCGGGCAGGTTGGCGACGCGCACCTGATTGCGCAGCTCGCGCACCTGCGCGGCGGTGCTGGCGGCCTGCGCGCGCGAGTCGTCGAGCTGCGCCTGGGCGATGCCGCCCGCGCGCCACTGCGCCTCGTCGCGCGTGAGCTGGAGCGCGGCTTTGTGCGCGTTGGCTTCGGCCTGCGCGAGCTGCGCTTCGGTCACGCGCACTTCGGGCGGGCGCTTGCCCGTTTGCAGATCGGCGAACTGCGCCTGCGCCGCTACGAGCCGGTGACGCGCCTCGTCGAGCGCGGCGGTTTCGCTGACGGATTCGAGCGCGAATACCGGCGCGGCGGCGGCGACCTGCTGGCCGCGCCGGACGTCGAGTTCCGTGAGCGTGCCGGCTTGCGACGAGGCGAGATAGACGTACTCGCCTTCGACATAACCCTGATAGACCGGCGCTTCGTGGCGCGAGCAGGCGGGCAGCGCAGCGACCGCAACGAGAGTGAGGGCGACGGCCGCGGCGCGCGCTGCCCGGCGATGGGCTGCCCGGCGATGGGCGATGGCGATGCGCGGGCTCATGAGCGTGCTCCCGGCGCGCGGCGTGAGCGCGCGCGCGTGCTCGTGCGGGTGGCGGCTTCGGGGCCGCCGTGTTCGAGGTTCGCGCCGTCGGCCGCCAGCGCGCCTGCGCCTTCCGGCATGCGCATCGCGCCCGCGAGCAGCGCGGTGACGTGACGGCGCAGCGCCTCGCGCTCGACTTTCGGCAGGCCGCGCGTGCTTTGCCAGAGCTTCGAAGTCGCGAGCGGAAGCATGACGAGCGCGAGGATCGACATGAACAGCAGTGGCGCTTCGAGGCCAGGATTCACGGCGCCCGCCTGCTGCGCCGCGCCGATCTGCGCGGTGAAGCGCTGCAACTGCTCGATGGGCAGGCGTTTGAGCATGCGCTCGCGCAGCAGGCCGCCTTCGTTGACGATCTCGCGCAGCCAGAGCGGCGGCAGCCACGGCAGTTGCGCGGTGACCTCGAATAGCCGTTCGACGAGCGCCTGCACGAGCGCCTGCGGATGGGCGGGGCGTTCTCCGCCTCCGCTGATTCCGCTGATCTCGCCGACTTCGCTGGCCTCGCCGCCCCACACGTAAGCGATGGCGGGCGCGATGCGCTCGTCGACCACGGCGTCGAGCAGCTTTTCGCGATTGGTGAAGTAGTAATGCACCATGGCCGACGTGACGCCGGCGGCTGCGGCGATCTGCGTCATGGTGGTGGTGGCGATGCCCTGGTCGGCGAACAGTTGCGTGGCGCCGGCCAGCAGGCGCTCGCGCATATGCAGGTCGGGATCATGGCGACGCCGGCCGCGTGGTTTCACGGCGGCCCGGCTGGGCGATGCGGCGGTGACGGCACGCGTCTTCATCTTTTCAGTCTAATTCACGCATTAGTTAAATCCAATGCGTTAGCGCAAGGGGTTAACCCGTTTATCGAATTGGGCGCCCTTTCGGAACTTTCCTATACAAAAAGAAGAGGGTGTCGTTCAGTCTGTGGGTTTGTGCCGCAAGGTACGCCCGGTTCACGCCCCAAAAAGAAAATGGAACAACAAATGAAGCGCATCGTGGTCATCGACGATCATCCAATCGTCCTCAAGATGCTCGCCAACGTGCTGAACACCGAATACGCGCTCGTGGGCGAATGCGGTGACGGCGAAGAGGGCCTCCATCTCGTCCAGACGCTGCAACCCGACCTGGTGATCCTCGACCTCGAATTGCCGAAGCTCGACGGGCTGTCGGTCATTCGCGGCATCCGCGCGAAGCAGGCCGCCACGCGCATCATCGTGCTGTCGGCCAAGCCGGAGCAGGTCATGGCGAACCACACGCGCATCGCGGGCGCGAACGGCTATGTGAGCAAGAGCCGGGGCGTGGAAGAGCTGTGCGGCGTGGTCAAGGCAGTGCTGCTCGGTTACGACTGCTTCCCGGCGGGCAGTTGCGGCGGCGGCCGCGACGTCGCGCTCAACGGGCTGTCGCCGCGCGAGGTCGAGGTGCTGCAATATCTCGCGCGCGGCATGAGCAACAAGGGCGTCGCGGCGCGGCTCGGTCTGTCGGATAAAACCGTGAGCACCTACAAGACGCGCGTGCTCGACAAGCTGGGCGTGTCGTCGCTGGCGGCGCTGATCGAGTTTGCTACGTTGAACAAACTGATCGATTGAGTCGCTGTGCGCGTTCAGGCGCATGGCGGGCAAAGTGCGTCGCGTGTGGCGCGCTTTTTTATTGGCCGCGCGAAGCCGGTCCGGAACCCGGTCCGGAACACCACGCAGCGCAAATACAGCCGAAAAAAAAGCCCGACTCGCGTCGGGCTCCAAGTGTAACCGCACCCGTTGCCGGGCGCGGTACCTGCAAAAACTGCGATGCGTCGCGGCCTGCTTACGCGGCCAGCAGCGAGCGCAGCACGAACGGCAGGATACCGCCGTGCTTGTAGTAGTCGACTTCGATCGGCGTGTCGATACGCAGCAGCACTTGTACGCGTTCGTCCTTGCCGTCCTTGCGATGGATCACGAGCGTCAGGTCTTGCTGCGGCTTGAAGTCGTCGGTGAGACCTTCGATGTCGAACGTTTCCTCGCCGGTCAGGCCGAGCGTTTGCACGCTGTCCGCGCCCTTGAACTGCAGCGGCAGCACGCCCATGCCCACGAGGTTCGAGCGGTGGATACGCTCGAAGCTGCGTGCGACCACGGCCTTCACGCCCAGCAACTGCGTGCCCTTGGCCGCCCAGTCGCGCGACGAGCCCGTGCCGTACTCTTCGCCCGCGAACACCATCGTGGGCGTGCCGGCGTCGATGTACTTCATGGCGGCGTCGTAGATCGACAGCTGTTCGCCGCTCGGCTGATGAATGGTCAGACCGCCTTCCACGCGCGTGCCGTCGGCCTTCGCCGGGATCATCAGGTTCTTGATCCGCACGTTCGCGAAGGTGCCGCGCATCATCACGTCGTGGTTGCCGCGGCGCGAGCCGTAGCTGTTGAAATCGGCCTTCTGCACGCCGTTTTCCTTGAGCCACTTGCCGGCGGGCGAGTCTTCCTTGATCGAACCGGCCGGGCTGATGTGGTCGGTCGTGACCGAGTCACCGAAAATGCCCAGCGCGCGCGCGCCCTTGACTTCGGCGACCGTCGACGACGGTGTCATCGAGAAGTCCGAACCGAAGAACGGCGGCTCGGCGATATAGGTCGACTTCGGCCAGTCGTAGACCTGACCTTCCTCGCCCTCGATCTTGCTCCACAGGTCGCCCTTCTTCGTGAGCTGCGCGTAGTTCTTCTGATAGACGTCGGCGTCCATCGCGAACTTGAGCAGCGCGTTGACTTCCTCGCTCGTCGGCCAGATGTCGCCGAGATAGATATCGCGGCCGCCCTTGCCCTTGCCGACCGGTTCCGTCATCAGGTCGCGCGTGATCGTGCCCGCGATCGCGTACGCGACCACCAGCGGCGGCGAGGCCAGGAAGTTCGCGCGGATGTTCGGGTGAATCCGCGCTTCGAAGTTGCGGTTGCCCGAGAGCACCGCCGCCGCGACCACGTCGTTCTTGACGATCGACTCGTTCAGTTCCGGCGTGAGGTCGCCCGCGTTGCCGATACAGGTCGTGCAGCCGTAAGCCGCGAGTTCGAAGCCGAGCTTCGAGAGGAACGGCAGCAGGCCCGTCTTCGTCAGGTATTCGGTGACGATGCGCGATCCCGGCGCGAGCGAGGTCTTGATGTGCGGCGCGACCGTCAGGCCCGCTTCCACGGCCTTCTTCGCGAGCAGGCCGGCCGCGAGCAGCACGCTCGGGTTCGACGTGTTCGTGCACGACGTGATCGCGGCGATCAGCACGTCGCCGTTATGCAGCTTGACCTTCTCGCCCGCCGAGTATTCGGCGGCGAGGTCGGCGGACTTCTTGTTGAAGCCGTTTTCGGCGACCGGCTTCGAGAACAGGTCGCTGAAGGTCGACTTCACGTTGCCGATTTCGATGCGGTCCTGCGGGCGCTTCGGACCGGCCAGCGACGGCGCCACCGTGCCGAGGTCGAGCGTGAGCGTCTTGGTGTAGTCGATGTCGCCGGCCTTCGGGACACCGTACAGTTCCTGCGCCTTGAAGTAGTTCTCGAACGCCGAGATTTCGGCTTCGGTGCGGCCCGTGCCCTTGAAGTAGTCGATGGTCTTGTCGTCGACGGGGAAGAAGCCCATGGTCGCGCCGTATTCCGGCGCCATGTTGCCGATGGTCGCGCGGTCCGGCAGCGAGAGCGACGCCGTGCCTTCGCCGAAGAACTCGACGAACTTGCCGACGACCTTCTCCTTGCGCAGCATTTCGGTGATCGTCAGCACGAGGTCGGTGGCCGTGCAGCCTTCGCGCAGCTTGCCCTTCAGTTCCACGCCCACCACGTCGGGCGTGAGGAAGTAGACCGGCTGGCCGAGCATGCCGGCTTCCGCTTCGATGCCGCCCACGCCCCAGCCCACCACGCCGATGCCGTTGATCATCGTGGTGTGCGAGTCGGTGCCCACGAGCGTGTCCGGGTAGTAGACCGTGTCGCCGCCGTCGGCCTTCTTGTGCACGCCGCGCGCGAGGTATTCGAGGTTCACCTGGTGAACGATGCCGATGCCGGGCGGCACGACCTTGAACGTGTCGAACGCCTGCATGCCCCACTTCATGAACTGGTAGCGCTCGTTATTGCGCTGGAATTCCAGCTTCATGTTCAGGTCGAGCGCGTCTTTCTGGCGGAAGTAGTCGATCTGCACCGAGTGGTCGACGACGAGGTCGACCGGCACCAGCGGCTCGATGACCTTCGGGTCCTTGCCGACCTGTTTGGCGACGCCGCGCATGGCCGCGATGTCGGCGAGCAGCGGCACGCCGGTAAAGTCCTGCAGCACGACGCGGGCGACGACGAACGGGATTTCATCGACGCGCGCAGCCGTGGGCTTCCAGTTCGCGAGCTGCTCGATGTGCTCTTCCGCGATCTTCTTGCCGTCGTAGTTGCGCAGCACGGACTCAAGCACGAGACGGATCGACACCGGCAGGCGGTCGATCTTCACGCCGAGCTGCTTGCCGAGTTGCGGCAGCGAGTAGAACTTGCCTTTGCCGGAACCGCTGTCGAATTCCTTTAGCGTTTTGTGGAGGTTGTGGGCCATGGTATTTTCCTTCGTTTAATCGCGGAAATAACGCTTACTGCACGTTTGCTGCGGGTACTTACAGGTACAAGACTGATCGGATCACGCTCATGTCACATACAAGTCGACGTACTCGTGCACGGGCATGGCCTCGAGCCGTGCCGCATCCAGCGAGACATCGAGAATCGCCTGCTGCTGCTTCGCGGCGAAGCGCCGCGCGAGGTTGGTCCTGAACTTTTCGATCAGCAGCGGGATGCCGGCTTCGCGGCGTCGCTTGTGGCCGATCGGATACTCCACCACGATTTCGTCGAGCGTCGTGCCGTCGTTCAGCTCGACGGTCAGCGCATTCGCGATCGAACGCTTGTCGGGATCGTGATAATCGCCCGTGAACTGCGGATCTTCGACGCAGACGATCTTCGCGCGCAGGGCGTCGATGCGCGGGTCGCGCGCGACATCGTCTTCGTAATCGGCGGCCGTCAGTCGTCCGAAAAGGATCGGCACGGCCACCATGTACTGGATGCAATGATCGCGGTCCGCCGGATTCGCCAGCGGGCCGGTTTTGTCGATAATGCGGATCGCCGCTTGGTGCGTGCGGATCGTGATGCGCGCGATGTCTTCGGCGCTCTTGCCGCGCTGAACGAGCAGGGCGTGCAGCGTCATGGCCGCTTCGGCGGCGGTCTGTGCGTGGAATTCGGCGGGAAACGCGATCTTGAACAGCACGTTCTCCATCACGTACGTGCCGTAGGGGCGCTGGAACGCGAAGGGGCGGCCCTTGAACGAGACGTCGTAGAAGCCCCACGTTTTCGCCGTGAGCGCCGAGGGATAGCCCATTTCGCCGGTCTTCGCGATCAGCGCGAGGTGCACGCCGCGCGCGGTGGCGTCGCCGGCGGCCCACGACTTGCGCGAGCCGGTGTTGGGCGCGTGGCGATAGGTGCGAAGCGCCTGGCCGTCGACCATCGCCAGCGACACGGCGTTGATGAGTTCGTCGCGCGTGAGCCCGAGCAGCTGGCCGACCACGGCGGTCGAGGCGAGCTTGACGAGCAGCACATGGTCGAGACCGACCTGGTTGAACGCGTTTTCCAGCGCGATGCAGCCCTGGATTTCGTGCGCCTTCACCATGCCTTCAAGCACGTGCTGCATGGTGAGCGGCGGTTTGCCCGCGGCGACAGCCGTGCGCGAGAGCCAGTCGGCGGTCGCGAGTATGCCGCCCAGGTTGTCCGACGGATGGCCCCATTCGGCGGCGAGCCAGGTGTCGTTGAAGTCGAGCCAGCGGATCATGGCGCCGATGTTGAAGGCGGCCTGAACCGGGTCGAGCTGGAATGCGGTGCCCGGCACCTTCGCGCCGTGCGGGACGATCGTGCCCGGCACGATGGGCCCGAGCAGCTTGGTGCAGGCGGGATAGGAGAGCGCCTCGAGTCCGCAGCCGAGGGTGTCCAGCAGGCAGTAGCGCGCCGTCGTCAGCGCGGTGGCGCTGTCGCCGGGCAAGCCGTTCAGGACGTAGTCGACGATATCGACGAGGACCTGATCCGGCTGTGGCCTGACATGGGGATTCGGCGCGGACATCGAGGCGTCCCGGCCGTTCTTACTGGCCCGAAGCGGCGCTCGCGCCCGCAGCCGGAGCGGCGTTGCGGTTCAGCGCGTTAGCCTGGGTCGGCGCCGGTGCGCCTTGCTGCATGGCCGTCGTCTTGCACTCGTCGGCCAGACGCGAGCTGTCCTTGTCCGAGAACAGCATGGCCTTCGTCGGGATCACGACCAGGTCGAGGCCGGTGGCGGCATCGTGGAAGCGGTCGGCGCCCGTCGTCGTCGTTTGACGCGGCAGGTTGTAGTTCTTGTTCGCCCAGTGAACCGTGACGATCTGGTCACGCGCCATGTCGCCCTTCAGGTCGAACTGCATGCCTTCCGCGCAGTTCCAGTGTTCCGAGCCTTCCGGGATCGGATCGACCTTCGCTTCCTTGGCCGGATTGGCCTTGCGCTTGATGATGCGATGCTTCGGAGCCGGCTTCTTCGGCGTAGCCTTCTTGGCCGTGGTCGACGAGGTTTGTGCGGCGGCGTCGGTCGCAGCCAGCATCATCGTCGAGGACAGCGCGCCGATAACGGCAGCGATCAGCAATTTCTTCATGGAGTCAGACCTTTATCTCTCAAATCGGTTGAACAGTGCGCGGCTGCGCCTTGCAGCCGCCGGATGCACTGCGCGCGCCCCGAAAGCACGCAGCGAACGCTATTTTCACCTATTTATCGGTACGAACTGCAGATTTTGCGGTCTGTTGCAAATTGCCTTGCCGTGGCTCTTGTCAGGCTTCCGTCGACTGTGTTGCTCATCGCAAAGCATCTCCTCGATGACTCACTGGGCGGCACGGCGTGCAAGAGGCGTGCGCGGCCGCCGAAAACGTTTTCAGGCCCCAAGCCTGACCTTAACCCGAGCCCGGGCCGCGCTCACGACGCGGCGGCCTGCGCCAGCTCGCCCGGCGCGAACAGCGGCGCGGCGTCCTGCGGTACGGCGCGGCCCGTCGCGCGCGCGCGGCGCAGCACGGACCAGTAATAGCGGTAGCTCGCGCGGTCGTGCAAGGTGTCGCCGTGACGCGTCGGACCCCACTGCGCGCTCTGCGCGGCGAGCAGGATCTCGGCCGCGGTGGCGATTTCCTCGTCGCGCGGCGCGAAGGCCGCCACGATGGCCGGAATCTGCGCGGGATGAATGCTCCACATGCGCGTGTAGCCGAATTCGTTGCGCGCGCGACGAGCGTCGTTGGCGACGACCTCCATATCGCGCACTTCCGTGCTGACATTGTGTGACGCAGCCTTGCCGAACGCGTGGCAGGCCGCCGAAATTTCGAGCTTCGCGCGCCGCACGAGCGGGTGATCGAACTGGCCGGGCGAGCGCATGGCGGTGTCGGGGATCGCGCCGTCGTGCGCGGAGACGAAGTCCATCAGACCGAAGCTCAGCGACTGCACGCCGCGCAGCGCCGCGAGATCGAACACGCGCGCGAGCGCGCCATGCGTTTCGATCAGCAACTGCACGGGAATCGGCTGGTCGATGCCCATCTCGACGCGCGTGGCTTCGATGAACGCCGTCATTTCCGCCGCGTCGCCCACAGCGCGGACCTTCGGCAGCATGATGAACGCCGGCGCCCGGCGGGCGGCGCGCAGGATCAGGCGGACGTCGTCGCGCCAATGCGGATGGTGGAAGTCGTGGATGCGCACCCCGACGCGCCCGAAGCGGTCGTGTTCGCTGCCGAGGAACGAGGCGACGAGTTCGGCGTGTTCGGCCTCGCGGCCCACCTGGGCGCCGTCTTCGCAGTCGAGCGTGATGTCGAATACCGGGCCGAGCTGCTGCTGCAGCGCGAGCGATTTCAGCATCAGCTTCTCGCTGCCGGCGTAGTGGTCGCACGCGGGCAGGATGGTCGGCGGCGCTTCGCCGTCAAACAGCACTTCGGCGGGTGTGATGGCGCGCATCTTCGGCGGCGGGTGTCGAATATTGGAGGGGGAACCGGATTCGGATGCGTCCTGCGAAACTTGAGGCAAGGCGCGTGCGGATCTGGGGCGCGAGGCGGGCGGGGTACGGGTGCGCGGCGGCGTGCACCGCATGCGACCCGCGACGAACCGCGCCGCGCTCACGCTCGCGCGCCATGTGGCATGGCGCGCGCGAGGCCGGTGCCCGCCGCGTGGCGACGGGAGGCCGGCCGGTCTGCCCGATTACTTGAGCAGGTGAGCGACGCCTTCGCGCTCTTCGAGCAGCTCGTTGAGCGTGCCGTCCATCTTTTCGCGCGAGAACGCGTCGATTTCGAGGCCTTCGACGCGCTTGTACTCGCCGTTTTCGCAGGTGACGGGCACGCCGTAGATGATGTCTTCGGGGATGCCGTACGAGCCGTCCGACGGGATGCCCATCGTGACCCACTTGCCGTTCGTGCCGAGGACCCAGTCACGCACGTGGTCGATCGCCGCGTTGGCAGCCGAAGCCGCCGACGACAGGCCGCGCGCTTCGATGATCGCTGCGCCGCGCTTGCCGACCGTCGGGATGAACGTGTCGCGGTTCCACACGTCGTCGTTGATCAGCTTCGTCAGCGACTCGCCTTCGGCGGTTGCGACGCGGAAGTCGGGGTACATCGTCGGCGAGTGGTTGCCCCACACGGCGAGCTTTTCGATCGACGCGACCGGCTTGCCCGACTTGGCGGCCAGTTGCGACAGCGCGCGGTTGTGGTCCAGACGCAGCATGGCCGTGAAGTTCTTCTTCGGCAGATCCGGCGCCGACTTCATGGCGATGTACGCATTCGTGTTGGCCGGGTTGCCGACGACCAGCACCTTCACGTCGCGGCTGGCGACGTCGTTCAGCGCCTTGCCCTGAACCGTGAAGATTTCGGCGTTGGCCGACAGCAGATCCTTACGCTCCATGCCCTTCGAGCGCGGACGTGCGCCCACGAGCAGCGCGACGTCGGCGTCCTTGAACGCGACCTTCGGATCGTCCGTGATGACCACGCCCGCGAGCAGCGGGAATGCGCAGTCGTCGAGTTCCATCACGACGCCCTTGACGGCGGCTTGTGCCTGCGGCAGGTCGAGCAGTTGCAGGATGACGGGCTGGTCCTTGCCGAGCAGGTCGCCGTTCGCGATGCGGAACAGCAGGGAATATGCGATCTGACCTGCGGCGCCGGTGACGGCAACGCGCTTTGCGGGCTTAGCCATTGAAAATCTCCAGGAAGATGCGTTAGACGCCAGGGTAAAACGCCATTCTATATGCGCGTTACGCGAAGCGTTCAGGAATCAGGCGGTCCTTTTGCCGAACGCACGCGCGCGGCGGATGCAAGCGGGTTGCAAGCGCCGCGCCGCACGCCGGGAGGCGGGGCCGCGGACCGTTACCGGTGCGACAATGCTCAAGGGAATGACGGGGACACCCTGGACAGGGACGCCTGACGCTGGCCGCTTCGCGTGTGCCGGCTCCTGCCACAGCTCGCTTCGGAAGGTCCGCGGGCGCGGCGCGGGCGCTATTGAATCAGGCAGCGGCGCGGGCGGGGCGGATCGAAACCTCTACTGCATGAAGGAACAGCATGTGCAAGGCGGCCCGCGGCGCAGTTGGCCACGAGGTGGATGCTGCCGGCGGCTCCCATGAGTCGCCCGCAAACCCTTGCTCGATCGGCAGTGTAGGAGCCGTAAGGGCCAAAGTCAACAGTATCTTATGTCTTATATAAGACATATCTATTGAAGCGAAAGGGTAGATTTCCGGGGGGCTTTATGTTGAAATGCGCGCCATGAGTGCGAACCCGGTCAGCAACGCGAATTCCACCGCTCCAGAGAGCGGCCCTTCGGCGTCTGCGCCCGCTTCGCCGTCCCCGACCTTCAGTCCGCTTTATCAGCAGATCAAAGGGCTCATTACCCAGAGCCTCGAGTCCGGCGAATGGAAGCCCGGCGAAATCATCCCTAGCGAAGTCGAACTGGCCGCCCGTTACAAGGTGAGCCAGGGGACCGTACGCAAGGCGATCGACGAACTGGCCGCCGACAACCTGCTGGTGCGCCGCCAGGGCAAAGGCACGTTTGTTGCGACGCACAACGAAGATCGCGCCCAGTTTCGCTTTCTCAGATTGCTGGCCGATGACGGCGCCGAACATCCGCACATCAGCAGGCTGCTGGAGTGCCGGCGGCTGCGCGCGTCGGCCGAGATCGCCCGCCAGCTGGACCTCAAGCCCGCCGACCCGGTGGTGCTGATCAAGCGCCTGCTGCAGTTCGACGGCGAAAACACCGTGCTCGACGAAATCTGGCTGCCCGGCGGCGTGTTCCGCGGTCTGACGGCCGAGCGCCTCGCCGAGTATAAAGGACCGCTCTACGCCATGTTCGAAGCGGACTTCGGCACGCGCATGATTCGGGCAACTGAGAAGATCCGCGCGGTGGGCGCCGAGCCTGCGGTGGCCGATCTGCTCAATGTTCCGGCAGGTTTTCCTTTGCTATCGGTTGATCGGGTGTCCTATACCTATGGGGACCGGCCAGTCGAAGTGCGCCGCGGTTGGTATGTCACAACCGGGTACTACTATCACAATGATTTGAGTTGAAAGGATGCCCGCGCACCGGTGCGGGCGGCCTTCCCCACGTGCCTGCGTTCGCGCGCAACTGCGGTTTCCGAAGGCGGATTTCGCTGCAGCGCGAAATGAAAAGGCGGTAAAATTGCGTATTAGTGTTAACACATAGTAGGGGTCTAGCATGGCAGAAGCCGCAAAAAAACCGAGGCCGGAATACCGGAACATCGGGATTGGGCAGATATTGTTCGCA